>CAYRYU010000011.1:21893-111850 GCA_964428355.1 uncultured bacterium | reverse complement strand
AGTTGCCGATTCGGCATTTCGCCTGATTCAGCGCACACAGTAACTCCCAGGACAGTTTCGTCCGTACGGCGGCCTCACCGGCAAATCCACCGTCACTCCCCTTTCGCCGGATCGTTCGGCTCGACCCTTCGAGGTCCAGCCGGGAAAGAGTATTTCACCAATGCCCCAAGCATCGATCCCGACATCCCAGAAAACCACCCCACCCGTCCAACCTCCCCAGACGATCAAATCGTTCCAGTCGTTCCAGCTCCACCCCGAGCTTCTCAAATCGGTCGAGCGGATGGGTTTCGAGATCCCCACTCCCATCCAGTCCAGTTCGATTCCGCCCGCACTCCATGGCCGTGACCTCCTGGCCTGCGCGATGACCGGGAGCGGGAAGACTGCGGCTTTTCTTCTGCCCATCATGCACCGGATCATGGGTACCCGCCGGGAAGAAAGCAGGCAGGGGCGCAACCGGCACGTTACCCGCGCCCTGGTTCTCTCCCCCACCCGCGAGCTGGCGGCCCAGATCCGGGATCACGCTCTCGAACTCGCCCCTGGAACTTCGATCCAGGCCGCTGCGGTTTTCGGCGGAGTGGGAATGGAACCCCAGATCGCGGCCTTCCGGCACGGCGTGGACATCATCATCGCCACTCCGGGCCGCCTCCTCGACCATTTCCAGAACGCCTACGCGGCGCTTTCCGACCTCGAATACCTGGTGTTGGACGAAGCCGACCGCATGCTCGACATGGGCTTCCTGCCCGATGTCCGGAAGGTGCTTGCCCACCTTCCATCCCGGCCCAGGCAGACCCTTTTCTTCTCGGCAACCATGCCGCAGCCGATCGTCGAGCTTTCAAGAGATATGCTCAAAAACCCGGTGGCGATCAACATCGAGCGGGTTTCCGCCCCCGCCACGGGGATTTCCCAGACCGCCTTCCCGGTTCCCGAATCGCTGAAGACCAAGCTGCTGATCGAGATCCTCAAGAGGGAAGGGATCCGGAATGCCATCGCATTCACGCGTACCAAGCACCGCGCGAACCGGCTTTCCCAGATGCTCACGAAGAACGGCATCCAGTGCGCCTGCATCCACGGTAACCGCAGCCAGCTCCAGCGCACCGCCGCCCTCGGGGATTTCAAGGCCGGGAAGTTCCAGGTTCTCGTCGCCACAGATATCGCCGCGCGAGGAATCGACATCGAAGCTCTTTCCCACGTGATCAACTTCGACGTTCCCCATCTCGCCGACGATTACATCCACCGGGTCGGCCGGACCGCCCGCGCAAGCCTTCAGGGGGAGGCGTTCACTTTCGTTTCCCCGGACGAGGAACCCGATTTCCGGGAGATCGAACGGAGGGTGGGCCGCAAGGTTCCCCGCCGCATGATCGAGGGGTTCGACTATCGTGGCCGGGCCGAGGAGGCTCTGGAGATCCCGATCGCCCAGAGGATCGCGGCGATCCGGGCCAAGCGCGCGGAAGACCGCGCCCGCGCGGCCGCAAAGGTCGCCTCGAGAGCCGCCAGGCAGGAAGCCGAAGCGGCCAGGAAGACAACGACTCCGGTTCGCGCTCCCCGTCCGGTTGTCCGGCAGAATCCACCCCGCCAGGATCGGAGACCTGCCCAAGCCCATGCGAATGCCAGTCCGTCGGGTTCCGACCGTCGGCCCAGACCCTCGCAGGGAAATGACCGCGGTTCGCAGGGAAAACCGCGCCCGGCGGCCCCTTCCAGCCCGTCCCGGCAACCCCAGAACCCGTCCGGGAAACGGCGGGTCCCCTCCTGGTTCGACAGGTGACCGTTTGCTCCGGACGGATCCCGGCCCTGAGAGCCTGAGAGAACGTTTTGAAGCCGGGGCGGACTTGGGTATAATATGAGGGATCCGCGGCTCTGACGTTCCCAGGGTCTTGGGGATGGTTGGGATCGTTGGATTTTCCTGTCACGTTTCCGGGAATTGCCTCGTTTCATTGTCTGTTCAGGAATGGAACCCGGAAGGGAGGGGTTATGGAGTCCTGGGAAAGGAATCATTTCCTTCGGGAGTTCGTCCCCGTCATCCTGGCCGCCCTTTTCTTTCTCGTTCTCGGATGTGGGGGTGGAGCTGCCACGGGCGGGGCCGGGGCCCGGATCACCGAGATCAAGGGAAAGGTGCGGGCCCGGTCGACCGGTTCAGGCGAGTTCCACGATGCTTCCGCGAACGAGGCCATACCCCCGGGCGGAGCGATCAAGACCGCGGAAGATGGTTTTGCCAAGCTGAGGTTTCCCGATGAGAGCGAGGTATCGCTGAAACCCGACACGGTTTTCGAAATCGGGTCCGGTTCGCAGTTGGGCAAGGAATCGGAGGGAACGGCCATTTTCCGGATCCAGAAGCAGAAATCCGGACTCGAAGTCCAGACCCCCCATGGAGTTGCGGCAGTTCTTGGAACGGTTTTCCTGGTGGAAACACGGAAGGACAAGGTGGGGGTGGCCGTCGAGGAGGGAAGGGTTGCCTTCACCAGCTCATCCACGGGCGAGAGAGTCGAACTGACCGAGGGACAGAAGCTCCAGGCGACCCCGAACAAGAAGTTCCCCCCTTTGGAAAACCTGACCCCGGTCGCCAGGGATTCCCTGTTCGACCCCTCCGGGACAGGGTTTCCCCTGATCAACCAGAGATAATGCAGTCAGGTTTTCTGGAGCGTGCCGGCGCGGCCTTCCGTTTTCTGACCGCAGGTTTTTCCCCCGACCCTGGTGCGGCGAGGGTCGTGTTTCGGGCGCTTCCCCAGTATCTCGGAAGGAGATGGTCCTGGCTCCTCCTGTCGATGTGGATTGCCCTGGGAGCCGCGATCGTCATGGTGCCCGGGGTCTCTTTCCGGTTCGACCAGATCATCCATGATTCCTTCGAATCCTGGGCAATCCCGGGACGAACCGGCCATCCCGACGTCGTGATCCTCGCGGTGGATACGGAGAGCCTTGACCAGGTTCCGATCCGCTGGCCATGGCCCGGGGAATTCCTCGATGAGCTCGTTTCGAAATTGAAGCAGGCTGGAGGGAAGACGGTGATTCTGACTCCTCAGATGGAACGAGGGTTTCTCCGACCCTCTAGGACGGGGAACGAGAACGACCCCATCGATGAAATCGCGACTGGGGCAGGTTGCGGGTTCCTTGCATTGGATTCCTACGACCATGCATTCTCGGAGAACGAAAAACGCCGTCTCGAAAGTCTGCACCCGAACAGGATTCCCATTTCCTTTGGCCCCGACCGCGACGGGTTCCTGCGGGCGGTCCGGGTCGATCCCGGTAAGGATTGCTGCTGTGCCCCCGGTGGGGTGGAAGTGGCCCTGAAACAGGGGGGAGCTTCCGCCGACATCTTTCTTTCCTTCCTGGAGGGTGATCGGGGAATTCCCTTCTCGAGTGCGGGGGATTTCCTCGCAGGAATTGCCTCATCGGGAGCCTTCCTCGGAAAAACCGTTTTCGTCGGGCCCACCGCCAACGTTCTTCATGACCGATGGAATACCCCCCGGGGATTCCTTTCCGGCGTGGAAATCCTTGCGACAGCTTGGGAAAACCTTCTTTCGGGGAGGAGATCGTTGCGGCTCTGGGACCTGCGTTTTCGCATCCCCTTCGGGCTTCTCGGAGCCCTGGGAGGCGCGGTCACCTCCCTTGCCGGGGGACTTCCGGCATGCGGGTTCGTTTCGCTCCTCATACTCGCGGCGGTTTCGCTGGGCTTGAAATGGCTGTGCATGATGTCGGGGTATCATTTTCCCATCGGGGTTTTCCTGCTTTCCTGGGCTTTCGTCGGGGGGACCACTTTCCTGGGGCGGCTTTTCATGGCATTCATCCGGACACAGGGCATTCGGGCTGAGGGACATGCGGTTGCCGAACTGCAGAGAAAGATCCACCCCAGTGGTCCCTGGGACTCCCCCGAAGGCTACCGGTGTTCGGGATACTGCCTTCCCTGCGAAGATGCCGGCGGGGATTTCTACGATTTCTTTCCTCAACCCGACGGAACCTTCCTGTTCTTCCTGGGGGACGTGACCGGACACGGGTTTCCCGCGGGCATGGTAACCACGATCGCGAAATCGGTTCTCTCGCTTTCATGCCAGGAGGGTGCTTGCCGCCCCGTTCAGGTTCTTTCGGATCTCAACGGGGTGATCTTCGATCTGATGAAGAAATCCCGCAAGATGACTGCCGCAGCAGGAATCCTGGACCCGAGGGCCCACGTCGTCTCGATTGCCCTCGCGGGGCATCCCCCGCCCTTCATCCTGAAAAAGGATGGGACTGTCCAACAGGTTGGAAAAATCGCTCCACCCCTCGGTTGCTTCCGTGACCTGAAACCTGGCATGGTAATGGAGACCCGGACAGAATTCGGGGAAGGGGATTCCCTTTTCCTGTTCACCGATGGTCTCAACGAGACGCTCAACTGGGACAACCGGCAGTATGGATACGCCACCCTGCAGCAGTTCCTTTCCGGTAAGTCGGGCATTCGTGATCACCAAGACTTCTACGGGGATGTCCTTGGTGAAATGCGGAAGTTCGCCTCCGGAAGAGCTTTCTCGGACGATCTGACAATGGTTCTCCTTACCCGGGATCCGGTGAAGGCGACTTGTCCCGGCTCCGTCAAAAGCGCTGGCGGTCCAGCCTTGGAGCGACCGGCAGCCGAAGCAGGAGGTGCGCTGTGAACCGCGATCACCGCACCCTCGGTGCATTTCCACCCGTGAACTACCGGCCCCGGGCCTTCCCCGCGGCCACGGAAGGGAGTGTGGGCGGGCTTTCACGAAGCGGTTTCCTCATTCCTCTGGCCCTGTTCGCTCTCGTGGCGGTCATTTTCTTCGTTTTCACGGTTTCCACGATGAAATCGGGATATCTTTCCCAGGTCAAGATCGTGGGTCAGCGGCAGTGCCTTTTCAACATCGCTTACTCCGGCTTCTCCCGGATCATCGCCCGGATCCACGAAAAATCCTGGGACGAAAGGTACTTCAGTGCAGGTTCGGTTCCGGAGAACAACGTCCCCATGTTCGATGGTCATTACGACAGCTTCGTCGAAGAGGCTCCCGCGGCCCCCACCTCGAACGGGCTGCGCCACCCGATCGACATCTACATCCGTGCCCGTTTCCAGGAAAGGAAGCAGACCTTCTTCTGGCGGGTGGTTTACGAGGAGGACATCTTCGACATCTCGAACCGGATCTTCTCCGTGTTCTTTTCGGAGCTCGACCAGGAGAAGTTCCCTGAAGGCGCTTCGGCCCGGGCAACCAGCGACGCCTTCCAGACCGAGCTGGCGAAGATACTCGACCAGCGGCGTCAGAACCTCCAGAAGGCTCTCGAGGAGTCCCGGAAGCTCGCTCCCATATCCGATGTCCGGGCAATCGCGAACGAACTCACCGCCGCTCCGCCCGGCGAGATCCCCGCCCTTCCCCTGAACCCGGGTGGTATCGAACCCCGCCCCGACCAGGGAATGCCGGTCGGTGTCCTGACCTTTCCCCAGGCTGATTCGATCACGGGTTTTCCGGCTTCTCCCCGCCCGCCCTTGATTCCCGCTCCCGAGAACGGAACCGACCTCAACCCCCAGTTCTTCTTCGAGGAGCTCGACCGGCTCGCGAAGCTGTGGCTGAGCAAATGGCAGGAGCTGAACGCGGTCGAGATGAACGATGCCCACCTCAAGGCGAACGAACTCCGTGTCAGATACCAGAGGCCCGAAATCTATTACGCATACCCGACGACGTTCGACAATGACCGGAAGACTTTCATCGAGGAATACAAGAAGGGCGCGGGGGCGGACCTGGCCCGGATGAAGGAGATCTACCAGCGGAACAGCGATGGAATCAAGGGTTTCAACCCGGACCTCCCCGGGTTGACCAAACCCGTTCCCAACGATGGAGTCGACAAGTCTTTCCTCGAGATGCTCCAGGAGATCGAGGGCTTATGACGATGGACTGTGTTCGCCCGCCCACCTCGTGTGGGGGAAAGCCCGCTTCAGGCGGGCACAGGTCGGCCTTCAGCATGATCGAGATGATCGTTGTGATCGCCCTGGTGGGGACGGTGATGGCCTTCGGAGTGGCTTTCTGGCGCGGGTCACAGAAATCCGGCATGAAATCGGTTGCGGAGAAGTTCACCCTCCAGATGGAGGTCCGGAAGGCGGCCGACGTGCTTCTCGGGGAGATCCGGAAAGGAACGAACATCGTCAAGCCCGGAGTGGGAGAAACGGCTCCCTATCTGGTTTTCAGAGATCTCCTGAACCGCATGTCGTTCCTGTTCCTCGAGAATGATGTACTCCACTCTAAAAAGTACAACCGGGTATTGTACCGTCTGCGGTATTACAACGATGACTACTCCGGGTCCTTCAATCCCAAGAACGGGAAGATCCTGGTTGAATCTATCTCGCGGCTTTCGTTCACCCCGCTTAGCCCGATGAGCATCCAGGTTGCTGCGACCCTGGCAAACGAGAAGCAGGAGTCCCAGTTCATCACGACAGTAGGTTTCATGACAATGGGGGAACTTGAATGAAGCGGTTCGGGAAACCGGGGTTCTCCCTCGTGGAGGTGCTTGTAGTCCTCTTCATCTTCGCCCTCATCGGAACGATGTTCATCTCGATCGTCCGTTCCGCTTCCCGGGAGAGCGACTTCGGAGCGGAGCATTTCGCCGCGCTCCAGGTTTCCCAGAAGGTCTTCGAGGATTGCGCCCAGGAAATCGCGGTCAATCCCTACGGACTGGATTTCCTCGGCAACTCCCCACAGGGAAAACCGGTCACGGTCAACGACGGGAACTCCCCCTTGTTCGTCCTGATCGAAGACCGGAACCCGAGGGACGGGAAGATCGATCCCTCGGGGATCAACCCCGCAATGGTTCCGATCTACGATCAGATGCGCGGTTTCACCCTCGACCTGAAGACCGTCAGAGGGGTTGCTGCCAACGACAAGGGGCTCTGCCACTCCGAAGCCTTTATCCAATGGCCCGCCAAAACCGGTAAGGGAATCTACTCCTCCGAGACGGATTTCGCTTCACTGGTCTCTGAAAAGATCATCGCTCCTGTCGTCCGGCCGATCGATGACCAGGCTGCCTTCGAGAAAGCCGTCGGCAGGAGTTTCTACTTCGACCAGGTCACACCACTTGCCCAACTCATCGCCGCGGATCATGGCGACAAGGATGTGGTTTTGGCCATGGGACGGGTGCTTTTCCTCTCACGGACGCTCCGGGTGAACTTCCTGAAGCAGATGGACGAGAAGATTTCCACCCTGGAAACCGAGATTTCGGGAAAGCCTGATGGTTTCGACAAGGTCCGTTTGCTGAAAAATCTAGAGGACTGCTGTTTCGAAACGGGCCGGGCCAGTTTTCACCTGCTCTTCCAGATGAAGGAGGACCTTGCCTTCATCCTCCGGAATTACCGCGAGGAAAAGGTCGGAACCTACCTGTGGCAGGACCCCGAGCGAAGGGAAGGCTGGTTGTCCGAACTGATCGGAATCTGGCAGTCGTTCTTCTGGTCGATGAAGAAGGTGAAGTGGGCTGGGGAGAGGCTTCTTGCAAAAGAGCTCGTTCCTTTCCAGGATCTCCTTTCGATACACAGGACGGTCCTGAAGTTGGTCGATTTGTACAAGATATTCTACATCATTCCGGATTCCCCGCTTCAGAGGACCGATTTCCGGTTCTTCGAGTTCCTGAAATCGTCGAGCACGGCCAGGAATCCCTGCCTCGAGAGGTTCGTCGGCCAGGAGGAGGGTTTCGTGAGCCGTGACCAGCTCCTCGAAAAGTACCCGAACCTGCGAAGGTTCTCCGAAACCATGAAGGTCATCAAGGAACTCGACCTGAAGCTGAAAATCCTCGGAACGCAGCCTTGAACGGATGCTGAAGCGAGCCGCGATCCTCTGGAACCGTCTGAACCTGCTCCTGGGAAAGAGTGGCGCCAAGGCGATCCTGGCGGTTTTCATCGTCGTCAATCTCGCGGTCTGGTCGATACCTTGGTTGACCGAATGGATCGACCATCTTGCAGTGGACCTTGTACAGCGATTGTCGGTGGAGTTTTTGAACCCCTCCGAAAGGCTCGTGACGGTCGTGATCGACGACGATTTTCTCGAGGCGACGGGTAATTCATGGCCCCTCGACCGTTCGGTCCTGGGCGGCCTCGTGGGGGCGGTTGCATCGGGGCAACCCAGGCTGATCGTTCTCGACATTCTTCTCCAGAATTCGACAAACGACGAGCGGGACCGGAGCGATGAGGCTCTGGAAGGAGCCATCAGGACGGCCGGTAACGTCGCACTCATCTCGATCGGCGAGGAAACGACCGACTCGAGAGGAAGGAGGTTCCGGGAGTATCACAGTCTCCCGAGGTTCCGGGGCGCGGCGCGATTTTCCGGCCTCGTCTGGAACATCCAGGATTCGGACCAGATCCATCGTTCCTTCCTCATCCGGGATCCCGGCCGGGAACTGGAAAGCATGGCCTTTTTGGTCAACCGGGCGCAGGGAGTGGGGAGTTCAACGGTCCTTTCCGGGGCTCGTGGGGTCCGGAGCAGTTTCCTTGCTTTTTCGGGGGGAGGCCGGCCGATTCCCGAGGTCGGGGCTTCCCGGCTGTTGGGGGGAAAGCTTCCCCCCGGATTCCTCAGGGACAAGATCGTGGTCGTCGGTGTGACCGCCCGCGCAGCGGGTGATTTCCTGATGTCACCCCTTGGGCTCGTTTCGGGCGTCAAGCTGCTGTCGACGGCAATCGACACTCTTCTGACCGGGAGATCCGTCCAGTTCGTTGATTCTAGTCTTGCCCGGATTGCTGCCGGCATCCAGGGGATGGGTGCAAGTCTTTTCATCTGCTTCCTAGGCGTGTTTCCTGGCCTAACGGCTCTTCTTTCCATTCTGGCCGTGTCGGCAACGGTGCTTCTGGCTTCGTTCTTTCTCACGGGGTGGTACATCCCGGTCGGGGGGTTCTGCGTCTCCTGGATATTCACTGCGTGTGCGGTCTCAGTTGCAGAGAACCTGGTCGGTTTCGCAGACTTTTTCAACGTCCAGAATGAGGCCGAAGCGGTCGGTGATATCCAGAGGTTGTTGTTCCCGGAAGAGGAGTGGGATGTTCCCGAGGGGTTCTTGCTTACCGGTTATTGCAGACCGTTCTCCGATGCGGGTGGGGATTTTTTCGACTTCCACCGGGTGGGGAATACCCCCTTTTTCTTCCTGGGCGATGTCTCGGGACACGGGTTTGCCGCGGCGATGACCACTATCATGATCAAATCCTCGTTCGCCCATTGTCTTCGGAAGGGGCGCACCGAACCCATGCTTCTGATAAGAACCACCGATCGCCTGCTGAAAGCCGTTTTGAAGGGCCAGAAGTTCATGACCGGGGTTTTCGGATACCTCGACACGGTGAGAAATTGCGCAACATGCCATTTCGCTGGCCATCTTGCGATCTACCACATTGATCGTGGCGGGAAGGTTAGGGAATTCGGGAAACCATCGTTTCCACTCGGTGCCGGCCGAAAGCGGGACCCCGTGATCGCCACGGTCGAGATTCCCATCGGGCCCGGAGAGCGTTTGATACTGTGTTCCGACGGAGTCATCGAAGCCCGCGACCCGGCCGACAAGTTGTTCGGATTCCCTCGCTGGGCTTCGTTATTGGGCAATCTGGCGGGTGAGGGAAGGAACGGCGCGCTCATTTCACGCGTGATGTCGGAACTCGAGCTCTTCGTTGGGGGAACCAACTTCCCAGACGATGTGACGATACTGATAGTCCAGGGAAAGGCCGTTCCTTTGGCGCTTTCGTCAGGCCCTGGACCGGAAGGCGAAGAAAAGTCCAAGTGATCCCACCGCGAAGTTTGCAAGCCAGGCGCCAAAAAAAGGGGAAACCAGGTTTCCCGCGGCGAAGGCTTTCCCCAGGGCGAGGAAAAAGTAGTAGACGAAGATGATGATCACCGAAAGGCCGATCCCGATGCTCTTCCCGGATCTCTGGGTCTGGGTTCCCAACGAGGTTCCGAGCAGCACGAAGATCACGCATGCGAAAGGGATCGACGTCTTCGCCCAGAACTCCACCCAGTTGGTAACCAGAACCTTGGGCGGCGATCCTCTGGTCTCGAGTTCGCGGTTGTGTCGGTAGAGGTCGACGATTCCCATTTGCTGGGGGGTCTTCTGGGACGGAACCGATCCGGGGGTGACGTAGAAATTGTCGATCGGATAGTTCATTTCCCGGAAATAGGTGTAGTTGCGATCCCCTCCGGAAGAGTCGATCCGTGATATCCGGCCGTTGAAAAAGACGCACGAGGTGGGTGAAAGGCGGGCTCTTTCAGCCTCTATGACCCTGGGAAAGTCATTGTGTTGCCCTTCGTAAAGGATCACCCCCAACATCTCTCCCTTCTTCCGGATGACCTTGCGGGCGTAAAATTTCTGGTTCGGTCCGAGGTCGAAGAACCGGTTTTCGGCGACCTTCGGCAGAGGTCTTTTCAAGGAAACCTCGTTGCGAAAAAGCTTGGCGAACTTTTCGCTGGCCGTCGGCACCACCTTCTCGTTGAAGAAGAAGGTCAGAAGAGTGATGAATCCGCCGAAAGCCAGGGCGGGGAAGACGATCCGGAAGAAGCTGTACCCGCCCGCCTTCAGGGCGATCATTTCGGAATCCCCGCTCATGCGGCTGAAGCCGATCAGGCAAGCCAGAAGCAATGCCATGGGAAAGCAAAGAACGAGTGCCGGAGGAAGGTAATATACGAAGAAAAGGAAAACGATCCTCAGCGGGACTCCTTTCGAGAAGATCAGGTTGATCAGGTCCATCAGGAAATCGATCAGCATGATCGAAACGAAGAAGAGGAGCCCGAAGAGAAATGGCTGCAGGAGTTCGCTCAAGACGAACCGATCGATCAGCGGAACCCTGAACAGCCTCATCGAAAACCTCCCTCCGGATTATATATCCGCGTGAAGGTGGGCGCAAAAAGCTGTTTGCGGCTGTTTGCGGCACTTCAAGGAAAGACCGTCTGGAGAGGGTGGAAGTGAAATGTGATATCCTTGCATCGCGATGGACAGGGAGCAAAACAGGCAATGATTCCCCCTGCTTCGGGAAACCCCCTGCCGCCTCCATACGCACGCGTTTTGAGGGGAGGAGCGCTGGTCCCCTTTTTCCTGTTCGGTTGGATCTTTTCGAACAACCTTCATCTCGGACGTCCCGCGGACAGCCTTTGGATCTGTCATGTCGCGGTCCTGATCCTGGGGACCGGGATGCTGACGCTCAATGCACATCTGATCAGGGTCGGGGCCTTGTTCACGGTTTTCGGAATTCCCTGGTGGGTCATCGGCCTTCTGACGGTCGAGGAGGGAAGCCTTGCTTCGACCTGCTCCCACCTGGGCAATGCCGTGACGGGGATTCTTGCGCTCCGCTCCGTCAGGGCCGTTCCGGGGACCTGGGCACATTCGGTGGGGATTTTCCTGTTTCTCCAGCTCGTTTGCCGCTGGGTCACTCCCCCTGAAATGAACGTCAACCTGGCCTTCCAGATCCACCCTGCGACACCCGTCCGGTTGGGAAGCTTCTTCGCCTACTGGGTCGGGCTCGTGATCGTGGGTGCCGCGGCCCTTTGGATCACCGAACTCCTCCTCCGGAAATTGTTTCCGGAGGAGAGGGGTTCCCGAAACACTCGCCCCGGATCTCCGGAGGAGAGGGGACGATGGTCGATAAACGGGTCACCAGGGGCGGGGAGTGGCTGATCCCAGTTTTTCAGGGTAGGGTCAGGGCATCGAGGCCGGGGAAGAGACCCGCTTTGTCCTCTTCGCAGAGCCAGGCACGGATTGCCTTCTGCTCGACCTTGTCATCATTCGAGGGAGCCTGGGTTTCCTGATCGGTCGGCACCGGCCGCGCCGCGTATCTCACGACGTCTTCGATCGTCTGGGCCACCTTGGTGAGGTACTCCTGCTGGTCGGGTTTGGATGCCTTGGCTTTCAGCTTGTTGACGGTTTCCAGGATGTTGCGTCCGAGAAGGGGGCGGAACAGATCCCGGTCGAGCTGGTCTCCCCTGACGCAAAGGGCCGTGATCGTGTGAAGCCGTCCGCGAAGGAGGCTTTCCTTGATCATGAAACCCTGGCTTCCACCGTTATCGACCAGGGCGAGCTTCGTGATGGTCTTCGCGCAAAGATCGTTTTCGACCTGGCCGGTCAGCTCCTCGTTGATCCTTTCGACAAGGTTCGTTCGGAGGCGCAGGCCCAGCTGGGAAAGAGCGTTCGCAAGCGGGCCGGTTCCCGCGGCTTTGCGGGCTTTCTCGACGAACCGCAGCACGCGCTCGATGGCGAACTTCTCGGAGATTCCGGCTGCAAGACGACGGAAATCGTCCTTGATCTTCCGCCAGGCGGTCGCGATCGGGGAATGCTTCGCGAAGTCGGGGTCTTTCGCTATCGCTGCAAGGTAGCTTTTGAGAGTGGCGGCATCGGCCAGTCCGGTTGCGAGCTTCTTGCACTCTTCAGCCAGGTCACGGAACTTCGCGCGGTCGGCTGGCGAAAGGATGCTGAACATCTGGGCGAATGCTGCCCGGTCACCTTCGATCTTGAGGCCCGACGCGTATTCCTTGACCCTGTCGATCCTTTCCTGGTTGCCTGACATCCATGCCTTTGTGGCTGCCGAAGTCACCTTGTGGAGGTCTACAAGAGCTTTCTTGAGATAGGATGCAAGGGCTCCTCCCAGGCCGGAAGAGGTTTCAGCCTGAAACATCGCGCGGTGCAGGAAAACGAGCCGGTCTTCCCAATGCGCCAGGAGAGCCAGTTCAGCTTCGAAAGGGTCGGGGAAGTAGACTCTGATAACTTTCTGGCTCGCGAGCAGATCATCGACTGCCGAACCTGCGTATGACTGAGCGGGAAGGCCCGCGAGAAACGCGATCAGGAACATTCCCAATACGATTCCGGAAAATCTCATGACCCTACCTCCAAGAAAATCGGTATCGAATCCCAGTATACCAATTCTTGGCTCTTTCCGGAACCTCCGATCCCCAACCTCCGATCCCCGATCTCGACGTTCCCAATTTCAAGATTGCCATCTCGAGATTCCCTTCTCTGAATGCCAACCTCTTCAGGGGGGTCTTCACTTCCGTGCTTTTTCCAGGAAATTGATGAAAGCGTCTATGCTGTGATTTTCGAGAAGGAAATCGAGGCCCCAGGACTTTTCGATATCGGGATACTCGACCTTCGGGCCGATGTGGTCCCCGAACATTCCCACCAGGTCATGAGCCCGGATGTGGTTCCCAACCAGTTCGTCTTCCAAACTCAGAAGCCCGTCGCTCACCCCTTCGAGAGCCGCAGTCGCGATTTCATCCCTCCTGGCGGCCATTCCCCCGGCGCCTTCGTAATTGGCGGCTCCGGGGGCATTGAAGGTGATCGTCGGCAGGCGGGATTCAAACCCCACGAGCTGGGCGAGGAATCCTCCAAGGGAGTGACCGACAACGAAAAGGGTGGAAGTCCTTCCTCCGGGGCTTTGCCGTGCCTCCCTGGCCAGTTTTCTCGCAAACTGCAGCTGGCCATCGATCTCCCTGGGCTTCGTGATTTGAAGCTTTTGCTGGATCCGTTCCACGCGTTTCGGCTCGACATCGGAGAATACTCCCTTCGCCTTCTCCGCCAGGAGCATCACGATCTTCTCCACCACGTCGTTCACTTCACCCACGACGATTCCGATGTCCGCCAGGATATCCTTCGGATCCTTGCCGAACTCGGTTCCCGCGAAGACGATGACTGTTTCCGAGGCCGTCCCGTTCCGGAAGATCGCTCCCCTGAATCCGGAAGCTTTATCCACGGTTTTCTTCACCAGTGAAAAGCCCGGGGGAAGGAGGTAGCTCTCGTCCTCGATGAAATAAGCGGCCCGCCCGAGAGCCGCGGCATCGCTCAGGGAAAGCGACCAGGCGGGAAGGAGGGCTGCGATGAAAAAGAGCGGAAGAGCCCATTGGAAAACGGGAATCTGGGGATAACGTTGTGAACCCATTCCATTTCCTCCTGTGCGCGTTGATCAGACAGCTTTTATCGGAAGGAGTTGGATATCCCTTTCATGTGCCTTCTTCATTTCCTCGAGGGCCGGAAAACAATGGTACTCACGGAAGGGAATATGTCATGAAGAGTGCTCTTTCTCCGGCTGAGGCGATGAACAGGATTCGTCCATCGGGCATGACGATTCTCGTCCGGGCTGTGCCGGGGGCGAACACTCCCCCCATAAGGAATTCTGCCTGGGAAATGATCTTGCCTTCGGGGGAAATCCTTGCGATCCTGTTCCGGAAGACCACCCCTTTTCGGTCGCATGCGCCAAGCTGTACGTAGACGTTCCCCTTTGCGTCGGTTCCGAGGACTTTCCGGTTCGTGAACCGAACGTTCGGATCGGTGATGCCCTCGAGCCCGAACCCCACCAGGGTTCGTTCTTCCTTGATCGTCCCCGTGGACGGGGAGATCTTCAGGATCGGCTCCCTATCACTTCCGGCGAAACCGTACAGGTTCCCCGTCGCGTCTGTCACCAGCGAATGCTGAGCCTGGCCGGGAAGTTTCACCCGGAACACCCCCTCGGCGGAATACCTCGAGATTCCATTCGTGAATGGGTTCCTGATAAGGATTTCCCCGCGGTGATCCAGTCCGATTTCGTTCGCGTGCCGCAACCCCTTGAGCGAAACCTTCACCTTGCCTTCCCCGTCGATCCGGACGGCAACCCCCGCCGCGCCGGAAAGCAGCCAGAAATCTCCATCCGGGAGGATGCAGAAGTCGGAATAATCTGTCCATTCCTTTTTCCCGAGGGGGGGGAGTTTCACCCCCTGAAGGAACTTCCCACCGATGGAAAAACTCTTCAATTTCTGGTTCAAAAGATCGAGGATCCAGAGGGAACCCTCCGGCCCGAGCCTGAACGACGGGGGCACGCCGTAGGTCCTGTGTTTCGTATCCTGGGCCGTTCCGCCAAGGTTTCCGTCGTCCTTCCCGAAAGGGATGGAAAGGAGCGTGGCGGGAGGGAGAACATCCGAGGCGATCCCGGGGGAATAGAGAAACCCTCCTATTTCGATCGCTTCCGAAGCGGTTTGAGCCTGAACCAGAGGTGCGAAGAACAGTGCCAAAGGAAGAAGGAAGAATGTCTTTTTCATTGGTTTCCCCCTCAACCTTCCTGCTTCGGAAGGTTCAAACCCGGGACGGTTTGCGGGTCCACCCACTCCCCGTTCGCGTCTCTCATGCCCAGGTGAAGGTGTGGGCCGGATGTCCGACCTCCGGTATTGTCGGAAATGGCCACTTCCTGGCCTGCGGTGACCCTGTCCCCCTCTGCCGCGACGGAATGGTCGAGGTGGCAATAGGTGGAGGAATACCCGTTGTCGTACTGGATCGTTATGAAAAAGCCTCCTATATCCTCCCATCCGGACCCGGTCACGACTCCCGAACCGAGAGACTTCAACGATGTCCCCGACTCGACAGGGAGATCGATCCCGTGGTGGAAGGTTCCTCCCATGAAGTTCCTGGGGCCATAAGGTGATGTGTAATAGGTGGGCATCGGAACGACCACGTCTGCTCCGAAATCCCCCCCATGCTCGGCCTTGCATTTGTCCAGGGCTTTCTTCATGTCGTCGTAGATTGCCGGATCCATGTCGGGAGGGCCATCGGGGTCGGTACCGGGATATGCCGCGCAAAGATCGTTGAATGCCTTCTCCATGGCAGTTGGGTCGCCGGCACTCTTTGCGGCTTGGAAATCCGAAACGAAACCTTTCAGCTGGTTGAGGAAGGTTTCGGCATCGAATTCGGGTGCTCCTACCGAGATGCGCACCTTGTCGGCCTCTCCGTGAAGTATGAGGAGGTCGTCGAACTTCAGCTTCTGGAAAAGGTCGTTCCAATCCTGCCCGAGCTCCTTGATCCGTTCCGCCGCGGTGGCGGGGATGTAGACCTTGAGTCCGTCGTCCCGGCCCGGATCGAGTACCCACCCGGCCTTCGGGTCAACGGTATCGGAGGATACGGTTCCATCCGAGGTCCCAAGCAGCCCGTCCGAAACGGAATCGCCGTCGGGGGAAATCCCCGTCAGTTCACCGCTTGTGTTCCCGGCGGCGTTGGCTTCGGTCGCGGGTGCGGGCTCCACGGCGGTTCCGGTCTGGGGGGTCACCCCGACCAATCCGAGGGCCATGAATAGAACCAGAAGAGCGGAAAGGGCTACCCGTCTTTCTTCCGACATGTTTCCCCCCCTTTCACCGACCCGGGGTTGGGCCCCGGGATCGATCTCGAATCGAAACAGTGTTACCAGTTCCCTTCACTTCTTTCAATGCGAGATTATGCAAAATTGTGACATAAAGATTCCGTTCCGCAGGTTTCCGACCGCGGAAGACGTGTGAAGGGAAAGGTCGGGGGGGGAGGTCTAGCGGTCCTGGAAGAGCTGATCGCCGGACGGGGCCTGCCCATCGATCTGGGAAGGAGGGGCGCTCGTCTCGACGGAAGCCTCGGGTGGGCCTTCCATTGAAACCACCGGGGGGTTCCGGTTCTCGTTCCAGGCAAAGATGTACTTCCACCAGTTCGCAAGCTTTCCCTCGATGGTTCCGTCGTGGTGGGGAAACCGCTTGAACCACCAGAGATGATGGAGTCTCATGTCCCCGGAGCCCCAATCCGCGCAGGTCACGTCCTTTTTTGTTCCCTTGAGGTTGGGGAAGTTCTCGAGCCAGTCATCGCAGGTCGATTGCACCACGCGCGGGTTCCCCCATTCGTAATCCTTGGTCGAGTTGGGGGCGAAATGCACGTTTCCGCAGGCCGCTTCCCCGGGGTTCTGGATGTCGTGACGCGTGAATCTCCCCCATAGGTGGGTATCCTGGGGTTCCCAGGAACCATAGACATCCTTGAGCATGAACTCGCTTCTGTGGCCGAGGTCTTCCAGCATGCAGTCGACACCCCGCTCGTAGTTGAACCCGTAGATCACGAAGGAACGGGAGCAGGGATAATCGACGACGTTTCCGTTGCACCAGATCGCCCCGGTACCCGCCATGCAACTTTCGGCCATTCCCATCCCAAGGAAGCCGAAGATCCAGACTTCGTCGACCTGTTTGCTTTCAACCAGGTCCTTGACCCCGAATCTGGTCAGGATCGACACGTAATCGCAGTTGAAATTCCATGCGCTTCCCTTGAACTGGCCGTTCTCCCAGTCGGCGAGGTAGGTGGTCTCGTTGTAATACGGAGCTTTGGTGAAAGGCGGCCACTCCTCGACCAGTTTCGTGTCGGCGATCGTGAAGTTGACCTGGCCGTTCGTTCCCTCCTTGATGTCCCGGATGAACTCCTGGGCGAGGGTGGCGGGATCCTTCCAGCCGAAGTGCTCGATAACCGATTTGTTTCCGTCGGTCGTCAGACGGGGGTTGTAGATGATCACCAGAGCCTTGGGGGAGCACGACCAGGTTGCCGTTCCCGTGGCCGTGGCGGTTCCCGTTGCCGTGATAGTCGATGTTCCGGTCGCCGTGATCGTGGATGTATCGGTTCCCGTGATCGTCGAGGTGCCTGTGCCTGTGATCGTCGAAGTGTCGGTTCCGGTGATGGTCGAGGTTCCCGTTGCAGTGATGGTAGATGTGCCGGTCCCGGTTATGGTCGTTGTTCCCGTTGCCGTGATCGTGGACGTGCCGGTCGCGGTGATTGTCGATGTTCCCGTTGCCGTACCGGTGGACGTGTCGGTTTTCGTCGTGGTTTCCGTTCCGGTGGCGGTATCGCCCTGGTTCCGCAAGGCGGAGACATAGGATGAGTATGCCTCGAGATAGGTTGCGAGAGCCTGCGCGATCTTGGTGCTCGATCCCCCGGTCTGGGTCACCACGTTGATATAGGCGCTCAATGCCTGGGCATAGGCGGTCTGTTGCGCGGAGACGTTCGAGGCGAGAGCCCTGCCGGCAAAAGACCCGGTCCCTTCCTGGAAGAATGGAAGACTCACACCGAAGAGGAATGTGAAAATGAGGGCGATCCACCTGTTTGTCCGTTTCATGCCCTTCTCCCTTCTCCCGGTTCCGGGGAGGCGAATCAAAATTCCCTTTTCCTTATTCTACTCCTACCGGGGAAAAAACCAAAAGGTTGGGTTGAAATCCCAAAATCAAAGGGGTTTCCATGTCGAGGTGGCGAGGGTACCCGGGGAAAAAAATGTCATCAAACGAGATTCCTGACGAGGGGCCCGTTTGCCATCGGACGCGAGAGTCACCCCGAGTAGAAGGAACCTGGAACCGAAGGTCCCGGAATCCGCTCGATGTACCTTCCGGACCTCGATTACCCCGAAATCTTCCACCATTTCCGAGCCGTATAAAGTTTCGCTGCCCGGTTTTCCGGGGACTTCCAGGAGTCTCGAGACCGCTCCCGGAGATCCCGATTCCCGGGATGTCAATCCCCGGGATGTGAATCCCCGGGATGTTAATCCCCCGGTTCGGCGGTAAGTAATCTTCCCCCCGTCGAAAAGGTCGATTCGAAGCGATGACGATGCCGGTGGACTTTCGCCACCGGGAGTTTCGTCGCGAAAATCCTGGACCAGCGTCGGCCGCCCTGTCGAATCGAAGGTTCCAAAGGAGCGACAGGCACGTAGATCCTGGTGGATCTGCGACGAAAGGGAGTTCAGTTCTTTGCCGAAAAGAAGGAGCGTTTCGCCGTGTGCCGCCTGGCGCGCCCCCCCGCCCAGCAGGCCATAAGCAAACGCCAGTAGCAGGGTGCCGATGCCTACCATTACCAGCACTTCGACGATGGAAAACCCGCTTTCGGGTGAGCCGGTCTTTTTCATCTGCTTTCGATGGCGGATTTCCGGGAAAAGGCGAAACTTTGCACGACTGCTCATTTTCGCGCGGCTCCGCGGCGAACGAAGAAATAGGAATCGTGTGTGTGCAATCCACCCAAACCTGTCTTGGATTGGCCGGGGAGCTTCCACCCGATCCTGACGCGGACCCTTGCCCATTCGCCGGGAAGGCACTCCGGTCCCTGGAAACTCTGTGCTTCGACCCGTCGCTCGATGAAATTTTCCGGGAGCGGGGCGACGAGGAGCCGGATTCCCGTGGCTGCAAGCGGAACCGAATAGGGTTGACGCCGATTCCCTTCCCCGAGACCTTCATTGAGATTGTTCAGGACATCGGCGAGGTTCTCCCTTCCAGCTATGCGGTCGAACCCGGGGAAGGAATCCAACATCATCAGCTGCTCTCCGATTTCCCATGCGAGCCTGACCGCCACGACCTCGTTTCCCCCCCTGACCGCCCCACGGTCTCCTCCAGAGAGAACTCCAATGATCGGAATCACCGCCAACGAAAAAATGAGGATGGCCAGGACCAGCTCGATCAGGGAAAACCCCTTTCGCACGCTCACTTTTCGTCTCCCGAGATCGAGATGACGGAGTCACATGGGCTTGTTACGAGCTGGTAACGCTCGGTCGTCGGAGGTGCGGAAGGGTTGAAAACCGGGTTGTATCTGATGATCCCCCCTCCGGCGAAATCCCGGAACATGGTTCGGTATGGAACCATACCGGATCTCGAGGAGTCGGCCACTTCGAAGGCCGCCACGCCCCCGCTGACGAAGAGCCGCGAGGAAATGTTCCGCCCCGAATCCTTCAGTGCAAGGATTCCTCCCCCTTCGTAACCGGATCCACCGTTGGGAAGAGGGTTCAATGCGGCCAGGAATGCGTGAACGGGCTTCGTTCCGCGCGTGGAACCCGCCGGTGGAAGTTTGATATGTCCGTCCAAAGCCACCAGGGAAAAAAGAAAGGGGGATGTGCCGTCGGAGTTGAGGTGCCTTTCATCCACGTCGACGCCTCCGATCCGGAAGTTGCCGTTCTCGAGGATGAGGATTCCCGACCCCTCGAGCAGGATCGGCTTGGGAATGTCGAAATCCGTTGTGGAAGCCCGTTCCAGGAGGTAGATCCCCGGTCTGCGGAAAACGAAGACGGAACCGTCGTCGGAAAGGTCGAGCACGCCCTGTTCCAGGAGGCTGGTTATCTCCCCTCGCTGGGACCCGGGAGTTTCCCGGATCGTGATCCTGTGGGTAACCCTCGAAAGAAGGCCTTCTTCGACGAAGGAATCGAACCGCTTGGGGGTGACTCTTTTGAAACGGCATTCCAGGAGGTTGCCGGAAAAGTAGGTGGATGGATCCATGCGGCCGCTCTGGGGTGATTCGGCCGAGGAAAGCCAGAACTGGACGCCCGCTGTGGGAAGGATGTTCCTCCATGGTCGTCCCGGCCCCCCCGCCTTTTCGGGGAGATCCCCTTCGTTCATCGATCCCAGGTAGACCCCCCGCGTGGGATCGTAGACTCCGGGAACAAGTTCCCGGTCGCGGATAGTCCCGATGCCTCCTTCGCGGCTTTTCCATTCGAGAAAGGAGGGAAGCTCCCCGCCGAAGTTCATCATGTCGAAAAGAAGGTTGAAAGGAATCCCCGCGAGCATCTTCTGAACCGGGAAGTTTCCGCGTGTCGGAAGAAGGGAAAGATAAGCGTTCCAGTAAGGTGGGGTCAGCAACGATGCGTAGCTTTGGGGACCGAAGGAGTTGCTCTTGTAGACGAACTTCGGGGAGTTTCCGGGGTCAAAGGCTTCCCGGTTGGAAAAACGGTCCCAGGTCAAAACCCCTTGAAAATCCCCCGCGCGTGAAATGATCTGGACGTAACGCAGGAAGTCGGCAAGAACCTTCCCGAAAACGAGTGTTCTCGAAATGAACTGGCGGGTTCCGAAGGGCATGATCCAGGAGGAGAGGCAATCACCGCTCTCCAGGGGCGCCGGCAAGGCTCCTCCGGTGGAATCGGGAACCGGCTTGAACCAGATCCCGGGAGAATGAGCGGTGGAGAACCAGCCGAAATGGAGGCTTTTGGCCTGGAAGCTGCTCCGGAGCCCGGGACAATCGAAGTCGTTCGCAGCGGGGACCAGGGTACCACCGATGTTGGCCGGCCAGGAGAGGTAGATGTTCCCCCCCAGGGCGTTCTCCAGCCCCTGGTCGGACTTAGGATCACGCCAGTTCGGATATGAGTGGAACGGGTCGGTGGTCACCAAGGACTGGTCGCCCGGCGGATCATATCCGGAGGGAACCTTCAGGAAAACCGGCCGGTTCCGTTCGGTCGTCGCGGTCCGGTCTCCCGGAGGGCCCAGAAAAACCCAGCCGTTCCGGGCGAGTTGGAGGCTGGGGTCGTTCCGTTTCTGCATTTCGGACGGGGATAGTGACGTGTCGAGTGGATCCGGACCGTTGATGAGGATCAGCCGTCTGGGGGACTGGGCCGAGTAAACGCCGCGGATGTCCGATGATACGACGTTGAAAGCGTCTTCGTGTGGAGTGTAAGGGGCAAAAAGCGTGAACCGTGCGTAGGGGCCGGGAATCATGCTGACGATGCGGAATTCACGCACGATCGATGCCTTTCTCGCGATTCCCCGGGAGGATCTCGCGAATCCTCTTGGAAACCTGATCGAACAGCTCAGCTCGATCCGGCCCTTCTTCTCCACACCGTCCCGACCGCTCTGGAGAATCCTCCGGAGGGTGGCTTCGCTAACCAGGGTTGGATGGAGGGGCGAAACTTCCCGGAATGTGGCCCGCATCTCCTCGCAGACCGGTCGCACATCGAGCGGAAGTGGATCCAGGAATGACCTCTGGAACTCATCCCGCACTTTTCGCAGGGAACCGCTGGAACCGGAATCGATGGATACCGTCTCGGGAAGATCGGCTCCCAGCCCGAAAAGCCGGGAAACATCATTCCTGAACGATGACCGGATTTCCCGGCTGCCCGCCTGGAGGACGTTCGCGAGGAACCTTGCCCCGCTGAGGGAAAGCGCGCCCGCCGATTCGGAGATCTCGCCATGATGGAGTCTGAACGCCTGGCTCCGGGAAAAGGAGTGGTATGCGAAGATCAGGGCACCGAGCATGATGAGAACCAGGAAAACGGCCGGCAGGACAACCCCTCTGTGGTTCCCGATGGCGGATAGGTCCCGAAAAGCTTCGCCGGCTGAGGCGCCCCCATCCGGGCGAAAACGGGACACGGCGCCATCCGTGGGCGACAGGCCCGGGAACTGTGATCGGGGGGATACGAACATCGTGTTTCCCTCGTTTCGCCGCGTTCTTTTGGGCTGGGAAAACCGCACTCCGGCCCCCGCCCGTCGAATTCTAGAACGGGTCCGGAAGGGTGTCAAGGAAGGCCGGGGTGGTCACTTTTGCGTGACCTTCATGAAACCGGGTTGGAACTCCGCCATCAGTCGCGGGTAGAAATTGCACGCGATCGTCTGCTGAATGTTGCTGGTGGGGTCAGGGACCGCCTCCTGCGAATTCACTTTCAGAAGAACGAGAAGGTGCCCCGGTTCAGGTTCTCCGGCTTTCATCGAGGGTCCAAACCACTGGAAGAAAGCGTTCATCACCTTTCCATCTGCCCGGAAATCGGTTATAACCCCGGCCGTTTCATCCTCCCGGGAAAGGGTTTTCGCAGCAGGATCGAAGGTGTAGGTGAGGGAATGCTTTTCGCCCCTGAGGTTTGCGATGAAGGAAAACGACCTGCCATCTTGCGAGGGACTTTTCGCCTCGACGAGGGAGGAGACGTCGAGACGGATCCTCTGGAACATGTTGGAGAGGAAGAACTGCGTGTTGAGTGTGTTCTCCGCCCTTCCGAAAAGGCGGCCCGAACGGTTCACGATCCGGAATATTGCGGTGGAGATGAGGGCTGCGAGCGAGATGGCGACCACCAGTTCGGTCAGGGTGATCCCTGAAACGCGTCGGTTTGAGAAGGACCTCACGTTTTTCTCACAGTTCCTCATTGAACTTGACCGCCTGGTGGGTGATCTCCTGGCGGCTCGATTCGTCGGCGTCGTTGACCAGCCAGGTAGTCCGGACCTTGATCCTCATCATCGCATCCTTCGCTGTCTCGTCTTCCTCGGTCTCGATATCATACTCGAAGTTCCGGAAGTTCGTCGTGAGTTCTTTCAGGAGATCTCCGCCCCCGGTACCCGGATCGGTTTGTACCTTGGACAAGGTCTGCGCATCATCCGGATTCAGGAAAAGGTTCCGGTCGTCGGGAACTCCGACGGGTACGATCTTGTCCGCCAGCGGCTCCGGGCCGTCGATCAGCATCCTTTTCACCCTCGCGTAAGGAAGGGCCATCAGTTTGTCGAGGATGGAGGAAGCGATGTGGCTCGCGGCCTGATGCTTCGAGATCAAGTTGGAGCTGACCGCCGACCGGACGGAGAACATGTAGAGCGGAAAGAGGCAGACGGAAAGAACGATGGTGGCGATGAGAACCTCGATCAGGTGGAAGGCGGCCTTCCGCCGCACTGGAAACCGTCCTGGAATGGCGGCGGAGGCCGTGGATAGTCTTCCTTGGTTATGCAACCTCATTGCGAGGCAGGCGTCTCCCGAGGTGCGTCGCTTTCCTGGGGGGAATTGTCCACTTGCTGGTCCAGGTTGATTTCCGGGACCACACAGCCCTTGAAGATCGGTTCGATTATGGGAAAGGGGTTTTCATCACCTATCTGGAGGTCGACCTGGACCCCGTTGTCCTGAAGTTTCTTCACGATTTTTTCGAGAGTGTCCATGGCATCCTGGACCTTTTCCCAGGAATCTTTCAGCGGAAGGCTTCCCTTGAAATCGAAGGGAATTGGCTCCGGAGACTCCACCAGGGAGATGCAATCGGCGGCGGTGTTCCATTCCTCGCCCCCTTCTCCGTGTGCCCTCACCGCGCATTCCGGGGCCTCGAACCTCTCCTGGACAATCTTGGAGTAGCCTTCCGCGAAGGACTTGCCCCAGATCGAATCGGATTTCTCGTCCAGGACGGAATTGAACCCAAGGTAGTTCGATTTCACGCTCTCGCTGGGAGAGAGGATATCGCTGAAGAAGTTCAATGCCTCGTCAACAACTCCCTCGTTTCCGCAAAAGGCCCAATCGGTGAGGAACTGTCGGCAGGTGACATTCCTGATGCGGAACTTGTCACGGTCTTCTTCCGTGCAGACGCCCCACTTGACGAGCTCCCTGAACCTGGTTCCGGGCTCGTCAATCTCCTCCTCCACGAGGAGGATTTCGTTTCGGACCCACTGCTTCTCCTTCGCATATCTCTTCAGAAAAGCTTTCTGATCGGCCATCATCTTGATCACCACCATGAACTGCTGAAGGGAATGTCGCATCAGGACGAGGGTGTGATAAACCTTCAGGACTTCCTTCTGAACGGCCTCTTGGTTTTCACCGAGAAACTTCTTCCAGTCCGTGCCCTTTTGGATCTTGGGAAAACCGTACTTTCCGGAAAGGGCATCTGCACTTTCGTCCGCTATCAGGCCCTCCAGTCCCTCCAATCTTCCTTTGGGGAAAAGTCTCAGAAGATTCCGGTATTCGCAGTATTTCTCGACGAAATTCTTCTGGAGTTCGGGGAGGGTGCAGTTCACGAGCAGGTCGTAGGCATACTGGAACTCCTTGCTGCCTGAGCAGAACATGTCGGCCAGGATCGCATCATTAACCGTGGCCTGATCCCAGTCCTTAAGCAATTCGGGAAGCTGGATTTTCGATTTGTCCACTGAATCCCTGATGTCCACCTTTTTGGGGGAAAGCAGCCAGAAGAAATTCATCGGAGCCTGTTCGATCCGGACATCGAGAAACTCGACATCCGTGGCATTCTTATAGGGGGGATCTTGCTTGAAACTGTCGAACATCTTCTGCACGAAGAAATCCGGATTGTAGTATGCAGCGGGATACACGATCTCTTCATACACATCATTTTCCTCCGAGGGGACGTCCTGCCTCACAAAATCCGGGGTGTCGGTTGCGGAATTCGAAGGCTCGACCTTGGACAGGTTCTGGTCGTCCATTGCCTCCTCAGTGGCGGTCTGGTTCACCATATCGTTCCACAGGCCTTCCCAGAACCCAGGTTTTTCGTAGGACGGGCTTCCGTCGGCGTTGAAATCCGTTATCGCAGGGCAATCCCCCAGCATCGCGGCTTTCGACTTCCACATGGATTCCAGCCTTCCAAGACTTGGCCAGGGATCGAGCCAGTTTGCGTTGTCGTAATAGGAAGCCATCACTCCCCTCTTGATGTTTTCCTCCAGCACGGGCTCGTATGCCTTGGCGGACTCCGGGGAAAGATACTTCTCGATCCGGTACTTTTCCTCGAAGGCTTTGATAAGGGACGAGGAGAGATACTGGAATGAGGCGTCGGCGGGCGGATATCCCGAGGAAACCCACTCCTGGAAGCCTTCCGGAGGGTTCTTGAGCTCGTTGTAGACGACGCGGAAATTGGGGTCCATTTCGCTCAACCAGTCGAAAGACCTCTTGTATGCTTCCTTTCGGGCTTTGTTCATCTTTCCCAGCTCGTCCCCGATGATGATGAAAAGGGTCACGGCGATTCCAAAAACCGAGGCGGCGGGTCCGAGAATGGTGAAGAAGCCGATGATCGAGAAGACCGAACTTGCCCCATTCAGCCTCGACTGCATGTTATTCCAGGTATTCTGGCCTTTCGTGTCGTCATAGCTTTGGAATGCGTTGACGAGGCCGAGAGCCGCGAGGGCCAGCCCGCCGCATTTCAATGCGGCTTGGGAACCCGTCAATGCCGAAGGGGGGGCACTGGGGTCCTTGACGAAGTAACGGAGCAGTTCCTGCCCATCTTTTTCAATGCTGATCCCCTGGAGGAACTTGTTGGCCAAACAACCGTTCCATTTTGTTGCGAGGTCTACCCGGGAAAGCCAACTGAAAGCCCTTTCGCACCCAACCCGGAGCGAGGAGGGGTCGGGAGGGCGTGCCGAGGGATTCGTGAAAAGGAGGGTGCCGGCTCCTCCCAAACCATGGATCACCCCGTCTGCAAAATTTGCTGCGGGATCGATCTTCCCCACCCAAAGATCTCTTTGGTCCCATGTCCACTTTATCAGCCCCAGGAGGGTGCTCACGTCGGAGTCCCCTTCGTTCATCTGTGAATAGGCCGAGAGAACCCAGCGGAAGAACTCCGCCTTGCCATATTCTTCGACTATCCGGGTCGTACTGGATGCGGGTTCTCCGCCCATGCTGGCAAGGAGGGAGTTCTGGAGCTGAGTCGGGGAAACGAAGGTGTAATTCGACAAGTCTACCGCACCGTCCTCGACCGGTACCGGCCTGAACTCGAACCTGGCATTCTCATCAACGGTATATTGAGAGCTCCCTTCGGAGAATACCGGCAATGCCAGGGGTTCTATTACCAGACAAGCGACCAGGAGCCAGACGATCCTTCCCCGGAGGATTTTTCCATTCATCAACTTGACCTCCATTCGGGAACCCGCCTTCGGGGGATTCCCTTCATCGTTCCATTGATTTCCCAGATGCAAAGAAGAACGACCGAAGTTCCCGTTCCGTGACGGGAATCTACTTCAGGGTTTCAAGGCGTTTTCTGATCGCGGAAGCGGAATACGTCGTCTGGTCCTCGAGCCCTGAAAAAACCTCATAAAGGATTCGCCTGGCCTCCTGTGTCTTTCCCAGCGCGACGAGGGCATCAGCATAGAGAACAGCGTGTGCGGCAAGGTCGTGGTGGACGAAAGACCCCTTTTCGTTGAAAAGGCGGGAGTAGAGGTCGGCCAACCGGGAAAAATCCTTCGTGAGATTGTACAGATATGACAACCGGTTCAGTGCGGGTGTCCGCCATCGCGATTTCGGATGCTTCGAGGTCAGGAACTCCAATACCCTTTCGGCATCTTCGTATCTCGTGTCGGCGGAATAGGTGTAGATGTTCGACAGCCTCCATGCTGCCTCCGCCGAATGCTTTGTCAACGGGCATTTGGTGACCACCTCTTCGTAGATATCTGAAAGTTCCTTTCGATTCTCCGGCCGTCTTTGAAGGATACTCTTGAAAAGCTTGTTCGCCAGTGCGACCTGCTCCTGCTCTGAAAGACCTTCACTGCCGACAGCAGGAGGACTCCCGGAAGCGACTGCCGGAACGGCGGCCAGGAAGATCCCCAGGAAGAGGACCGACAGGGAAGCGACAATCCGTTTTCTCAACATTCTTTCTCCCTTTCCACGCATCTTGGGCTGGTCAGTCCAGCGCCGAGAATTCGAAAGCATCCGGAATCCGGGAAACATAGACAAAGGTCCGGGCCTCTCCCGACATCTTCGGGACATATTGGAATACCACCGGTTCGGATCTCCTAACCTGTTCCGACATGTTCGGAGTGCTGACTGCGAGCCCCCCCCAGAGGACCACCTTTTTCCCGTTCTCGCCGAAGACGACCATCTTTTCCGGGGCTTCCAGTTCGTCTTTTGAAAGAGCAACAAGTTGAATCCCATAAAATCGGTCTCCCTGAAGGACGAAACATTCCCCCCTCCCGCCTCCCAAACTGGGCTTCAGACTGACAAAGGTGAGGAAAGTGTCCTGCGTGATCCTGTCGATCTCGGGACCGGTTTCCGCCGATTCGGGAAGGGTGATTCCCCGGGAAACATTTCCCCTGAACGTAATCTTGCCTCCCGCAATCAAGGTTCCTCCCAGGATCCGGTCCGACGGAAAATCGATCGGATCGAGGTCCACATCGCCCTCGACATAGAAAACCCCGCCAAGTCTGAAACCGACCATCTTTCCGTCCTTCATCACGCAGGAATACCTCTTGAACTCGTCCTGTGAAGGGAAAAACCTGCAGATCCTTGCGAATACCGAGCTCTGGGCTGACGGAGCCCCGAACCATTCCTTGGCGAAATCCGAAAACGGTCGGGACAATCTCAATCCGTCGGTTCCGGAAAACCTCCTGAAATCCATGATCCGGTCACCCTGCTTCTCTTGGGAGGAAACCGGCTGGCCCCCCGCCCGGTCGGGTAGGCATTGGTTGACGCTGACGAACCTGTTTCCCGGGCCTCCCCCGGAAATGATCCTGGACATCAGATCGAAAGAAGATTCCCCCGAAGGGGGTGGAATCGTGAAGTTTGCCCTCAACCCCGACTTTCTCGGGGCCTGGAAAAGGTCCACCTTCCGGTCGGAATAGGGAATCGGAAGGAGGTTGGCGGAGGCGATCTCGATCAATCCGAGTATAATGAATCGGTGATAGACGTTTCCGAAAACCACGCGTGAGGACGCACCGTCATAGAGTTCACCGCCCCGACCCGATTTGGGGAGCTCGTTCCGGCCCTTGAATTTCAGGGAGGTGCTGAAAGCAAGGGACCCAAGATTGGAAAAGTAGCCTCGGAACAGGGGATCATCCTTGAGGTAGTCGTCGAGCTGGTATGGGGACTTCGTGAAGATGCCTCCACCTCTTTTCGAAATCTCGTCGGAAAACCCGAGGAATACGAGGTGGAAATTACGGTCCACCACGAATTCTCTCGCCAGGAGTCCCGTTCCGTCCTCCTTCGAGAAAGGTGAGCTGTTCGGGGGAGTCAGCGAAACGAACCCCTTTTCCGCAGAAGGAATCAGGAAAACGGGTTTCACCAATCTCAGGTCACACATTTCTCCCTGGTCGCAAGGATACCCAAGTGGTTGTCCCAGCCGGGAAAGATACTCCCCAGCCATGTTCAGGAAGATCTTCGAGGAATCCTTCCCGAGAAAAACTCTTCCGTCAGGGTTCGGTTCCCGGAATCTTCCGGGAAACATTCTCCAGGGAAACTCCCAGCAGCTTTTCCCGTCCATGGCCTTGCTGCCCTTGACCCGGATGACATTCAGCATGTCCCGCGGCCCCGCGGGTTCCGGTTGTTCGAGGGAAATCTGGTCGGAATAGAAAACGAATTCCCGGAGAAGGGGAGAGACCGCCATGACAGTCTTTTCCCGGAAATGTACAATCGTCTCGAACCCTGACCCATCGAGTTCTATTTCGCATCTGATCCTGAAACGCCCTTCCCGCTCGACGGGGTTTGGAACGCTCATCATCGGTGGATAACTCATGGTCGCGATATCTTCCAGGGAAATCTCCGGCGGGAGGAGGTCGATCTCGAGCTCTTTTGCCATCGACCCAAGAAGATCGCACGGGGAATACGGGAGTGAGATCGTTGTTCCGGCCGCGCTCTTTCGGGATGCCTGATAGGCATTGGAAGCGGAGGATGTCGGGTCGTTCAGTGCCGCCTGGAGCTGGCGCATCACGTCGGCGACGTAGGATTCGAGGAAGAAACGGGCGGTGTTGGTCCGGTCTATGATCTTGGCGAAATTCGAGTGGCTTCGCATCCGGAAGATTGAATAGACCGAGAGGATTCCCAGAATGAGTATGAAGCCCGAAGCGACCAGAAGAAGATAGCCTCCCCGCCCGGGTGGGTGTCGCGGGGAGAGATCGGCCCTGAAAAGAATGGTTGTCGAAGAGGCCGCGTTCGTTCTAGTTCCCCTTTCCCTCGAGGTCGAGACGGCCGATCCGGAAAGTCCCCTCGGGAGCCTTCGAAAAATCCGCGGCTGCCAGCCATGCGGATTTCCCGTCGCCCGTCGGCTCGAGGAACCGCGTCATGGCGAACGGAGGGGCGAAACCCCTCTTGTGAAGGATCTTTCCCGCGGGATCGACGAGGACCATCATGAACTCGGGCTTTCCGGGCTTCTTAGCCGTGAACGTGATGAGGGCATTTCCGTTCTGGTCGATCCACCAGAGGCGGGCATTCATATGTTCGGGAAGGATTGATAGACCCACGAAAGCTCTCGCTTCCCTTTTGTGGTTCATCCGAACCAGGCTCTGGTGCTTCTTTTTCCGGTTCCAGCTCAGGAAACACAGGTTGTCCCTACCGTCAATGGCAAACCCGCTCCTCTCCCAGGTTTTTTCCCAGATGAACTCCCCCTTCGCCGAGAAAACCAGGATCATCCTGCGGCCGACGTCGCTCACGTAGACCTTTCCCGAAGGGCCGATCTCGATCCGGTTGACCTGGATGAAGGAACCCTGTTCCTTTCCACGTTTTCCGAACCGTTGGAGGACCTTTCCTGCGGGGGAGATCTCGATCACCTCGTCCTTCATGGAGTTCAGCGCGAAGAACGACCTCGGTTTCCCAGACTCGTCTACTGAGATCGCGAAATCCTCGATTTTTAGCTTCTCGCCCTTTTCCAGGGCCACCGGGGTCTCGGATAGAATTTTCCCCTTCCCGTCCATACGGATGAGCTTTCCCCCCAGGCTGTCGGCGATCCAGAATTCCCCTCCGGAAAAACGGAAGGAAAGAGGCCCCAGCGGGGGGAACTGTTGGGACTTGGGGTGGTTCTTGTCGTTGTAGAACCCTACCTTTCCGGCCCCTTCACCGTAAGGGACGGACACTTCCGCCGAAAGGACGGCGCATGAAAGACAGAACATGACCATGAAAAAAGCTCCACGGGACTTACCCATCTTTCTCCTCCGATAATCAGGATTCGCGCAGGACGCAGACGACATAGTAGTCGCTCATGTAATCGGTTTCGTGATACGTCGGTCTCAGCTCGTAGGTCGAGTTACTCATGCAATAGGCCGCCGACCCGTCGTTGTCCTCCATGATGATCCCGATGTGTTGGTCGTTACGGCCCTCCCGGACGCCCCAGACCACGACATCACCCTTCTTGAAAGGAGGCGGCTGGAACTCCTTCCAGCCGAGGCCGTTCAACTTGTCTCTGGTACTCTGAACGCTGAGATCGATATCGATATCTACTCCTGCATTTTGGAGGGCGGTCGTGACAACGTTGGCGCAGCCCAGCCGGCCCCCATCGGTGCCGTCTGCGTAGGGAAAGGAGCCGCTTTCGGAATATCTTTCGACCAGGTCGCTCGCGGCATTCACTATCTCCTGGGCCTTCCCGGGAGGATATCTTGCCTTGAAGTCCTCTACTTCCTTGCGGAACTTCGCGAGGACCTCAGGGGCAAGTCCGCTCTCCCCGCCCCTGGCGTTGATGATGTCATCCAGTGCGGCCTCGAGCGCGGCCGAGTCCGAGCCCGTCTTGGCAACCTCGTAGTTGTCGAGGAGTTGCCTGAGATACTCGATCACGGCCTCGGCGTCGAATTCAGGTACTCCGACGGAAACCCTGACTTTGTCGGCCTCCTTGTGCAACTCGAGAATGGCATCGAGATCGAGCTTCTTAATCAGCTTATCCCAGTCCTTTCCAAGGGATATGATCTTCTCCGCTGCCGTGGCTGGCATCAGGCAGACCAGTCCGTCATCACGGCCGGGGTCGGGGACGAGATCCGTCCCGCTGGCCACCAACGTTGCCGACGAGACGGAATCAACAGGAAGAAGTCCGTCCCCAACCCCGTCATCGGAATAGGTGGAAGGATCGAGCGGCGTCAGGGTTTCCCCCTCGCCGGCCTGGCCGGTCGGGCCCATTCCCACAGCGGGGGCGTTGCCGGTGGAGGTGTCCGAAGGTTCCTCTCCGGTCACACAGATCGCGAGCGCGATCAGGAAAAAAGTTGCGAGGAACCACGGTGGGATTGTCAACGTCCCAATTTTCCGCGCTTTCATCCCTTATCTCCTGTTCAAGTGAATTCAGTCTTTCAACAGCGCTTCCTGAAGAGAAAGTTCCTTGTCCTTGTACAAAAGAACCAACAATCTGTCTTCGCCTCCGATCCGGGCGAGCCGGGTGACTCGGCCGGAAAAGGACATGCGTGGGGAGGAATAAGCCCTGCACGAGAATTGGCCTGCTTTTTCCGTGATCCGGACGACCCGGGGCCGCTTGTCGTCATCCAGGTAGAAATAGAAACCGCTGTCGTCGCAGTCGAGGGGAAACACGCTCGCCGCACTCCAGTTCGCGATCGCGACGCGGCGTTGCTCCGTTAATGACTGGAAGAATACCTCCCAGGAACCATCGGATTTTTTCACCAGCCCCGTGAATCCATGCGTGTTGCATGCGGGAAGAGCCTTTCCAATATCGATTGCCCGGCCGTTTCTATCGGGATTCTTGTTGAGGTTCCTGTCGGAGATATCACGTAGAAGCAGCCTCTTCTTTCCCTTGTCCAGGAAGGCAAAACGGTTTTCCCCGATTCTCCATGTCCGGACGATGATCGCCCCGATAGTTTTCGTCGCGCGGAAGACATCGGTGATTGCACCGTCTTCACCGATCCGGCGCAAGGTGCCGGTTGACTGCTCCAGGCCGAAGAGGCCCTCGGGCGTCAGTGCAAGATCGATGAAAAAGGATGCGCTGAACTTCTTGTCCTTCTCGTGCTTCAGTCTCAGGAGCCTTTCGGGGGCGAGGGTTTCGAGGGAATAGGAAACCATGGAGGGATCGTGGCGGTTCAGGAAAATCAGGCGGTTCCCCTCGATCGCGAAACTCTGGGGAAAGAACCGGACCTTTTCCCCCCCAATTTCCAGTGCAATGGAATCCGTGGCGGATAGATTCCAGGACAACAGCTTCTTCAGCGCGATCGTTCCGTCAGAGGCGGCCAGGGAGCCGGTTGGAAAGGCGACGGCAAGAAACCAGGCCGTTCCAAGAATGATTGCCATCGGGAGTCTCGATTTCATGCTTTTCATGTTCGTTTCCTTTCGATTCGGAAGAGGGTCATTCGATGGTTCGCAAAGTGACCGTGGAGGGGAGCTTGTAACAGTCCGCTTCGGTCTTGCAGCAGATGTCGATATGGTCTCCCTTTATCATGTCACCCACGTCACAGGCCAGGAATCTGACACCCGGGAACTGGTCCAGCGTGAAAAAGGTGCCTGTCGGGAACTCCCTTGGGTCCGTGGCGCAGCTCACGTAATCATCCGGGTCATCGGGGTCGTAGTCCTGGAGCGTTCGAAGGGGATTTCCATTCCGGTCGTTGGCTCCCCCTTCCATCTGGGCTTCCTCCTCGCTGGCATATCCTTCGGGGGGAGGTGGGAAATATCCTGTGGCCTGAACCTCGCGGGGATCGCCGGCACCCGGAGGCGTTTTCCCGGTCGGGGCCCCGGCATTCGTGGAGGCTTCGGTGGGCGGGTAATTTTCGCCGTTGGGTGTGGTAGCGGTCGGGGAGGAATCCCCAGGGGGGTACCTTTCCTTGCAGCCCTGGACCTCCTTCCTCATTTTGGCCAGGAGATCCGGGTCCAGACCGCTTTCCCCTCCTCTCGCGTTGATGATGTCGTTCAGGGCGCTTTCCATGGCTGCGGAATCGTTCTGTTCCTTCGCCGTTTCGTAGTTTTCGACGAGCTGGCGAACAAATTCGATCGAGGCTTCGGCGTCGAATTCCGGAACCCCAACCGAAACCCTGACCTTGTCGGCTTCCTTGTGCAACTCGAGGACGGAATCGAGATCGAGCTTTTTCATGAGTCTGTCCCAGTCTTTTCCAAGAGATATGATCCTCTCCGCTGCAGTCGCCGGCATCATGCACACAAGCCCGTCGTCCCGGCCCGGGTCGGGGACCATCTCGACTCCGCTCGCGACCTCCTGGCCCTCGGAGGCAACCCCCTCGGGAAGGAGACCGTCCCCAACGCTTTCCCCGTCGAGATTGGGAATCGGGGCGCTTTCGGTTGGGAATGTTTCCTCAGGGGGAGGTCCCCCCGGGGACGCCTCGGTTGACGTTCCAGTTTCCGTGCCGGTCTGGCTTTCAGCCGGCATCGCGGTTTCATCGGTGGAAGGGGAGACTTCTTCCGAGTCCTGCGCCATGACCCCGAAACTCAGGATGGCGACGATCATGAGAACGGGAGCGAAAAAGCGGGTCGCCCGGTCTGATCTGGCCTGCCTGCTCATGTGGGTTCTCCTGTCTTTCGAAACGATCTTGAAACTGAAACGTGCGTGTGTCGGGAAACGTGACCGGAATGTTCTCTCACTCACCGGTCGGAAAGAAACCAGTTCCGCCAGCTGAACTGGACGCGGTCGAAGGTTTGAGGGGAATCGGCTCCTCATACTCCCGATTTGTCGGGGGCCCGGACCGAAAACTCATCACGAAACTGCGGACGGGGGGGGCGGAGGGGATTTCCATCCTGCTTTCAATTGAAATTGAGACGCCGGCCGTATCCTCCGGAAGGGGGAACGAGTGTTCGAGCCGGTTTTCTCGCCTGATGACGCACTTCCCCGCCACCCGGAACTCGTATTCGATCGGCTTCCCATCGGTGGAAGTCAAAGAAAGAACCTGGCCCGTTACCGAAGCCGTCTGGCAGCCCGTCATGTCCCGGGCCAGGGATTCCTTCAGCAGAACATACGTCGTTTCGGAGATGTTGCTGGATGTGAGGAATTTGTGCAACGTTCCGGTTTGTCTCAACAGGGAAATGAAAAGGGAAAGGAAGAAAAGGCCGATCAGGGAATAGAGCAGGACCTCGGGAAGGGAAAGGCCCCGACGAACGAATGGAATCTGGATCATGGTCGCTTCCGGAAAATGAAACTGGTCAGTTTGAGGGTTCGTTCCATTTTGTCTCGTGAGGTTCCGGGCAACATGTAACGCGTTTCGAGTGAGATGATCTTCATGTCCGGGTCTTTTGCGGGGGTGGCCTGGATTTCGGTCAGATAGATCGTGCTTCCGATCTGTCGGTTGGAGAAACTCTTTCGGACCTCTTGGAAGAGTGTCTGAAAAGGGGCGGGAATCGGGTCGTTCCCGGGAACCGCCTCGAAGGGAAGTCCCTTCACGGTTTCCAGACAGGCAAAGAGGAGCGAGTTGGCAACAACGGTTTCATGTGCCGCGATTGACTGCCGACGGATCGAGATCGATTGGTTTAGATAGGGGAGGAGGAAGATGGCGATCACGCAGAGGGCTATCGCAACCTCGACAAGCGAGAACCCATGGCCCGTTTTCCTTTTCCTGGACATCATTCAACTACGATCGTCACCCGACGGTTGAGTGCGCGGCCTTCGATGGTGGCGTTGTCACCTTTCGGCTGTGATTCCCCAAACCCAACTGCCCGGATCTGGATCTCGACCGCCCCGTGAAGGACAAGCCAGGCTTTTACTGCGGAGGCACGTTCCTCGGAGAGTGGTTGACTGCGTGCGGGATCACCTGACGAGTCGGTATGGCCTTCGATACGGATCTTGAGCTTCGGATTCGTTTTCAGGACCCCGAGCAGGACCTCGAGGGTCGCCGCGGCCCCCTCGGGCAACTCGGCGCTGTCTTCGGGAAAGTTGATCTCGGGGAGATCGATCTTTCCGTCCTTGGCCAGCTTCACCGAGATCTCCGCAACTTTTTCTATCATTGCCCCCGGCCCTTCCTGCTCCGCCCCCACTCCGCTGGCGATGATTCCCTCATCTCCCGAACGCAGGCCGTCGGAAACCCGGAGGCCCTTCATTTCGGCTTCGGTGATAGGTCTCATCTCGGTCGGTTCGGCCGGCTGGACAGCTTGGGGGGGCGAGGGGACGACCGGGGGGGAAACGGAAACCGGGATCTCGTCGCCGGGGTCGATCGTGGGGGTGGCAAAATCCGCGTTGAGGGAAAGGGAGCGTGAGGGAATGTGGAACATGTAACGCCTCTCGGAACCCTCGAAACCGATTGATAGGGAGAAATCATTCCCGCCACCCGCATTTCCGACGGCCGAAAGAAGCTCCAGAACGGCAAGAAACATGAAGAACCAGGGCCGGGGAAATGTCGATGAGGTTCCATTCGCGCTCATTTGGTCTCCTCCCTGAAACGGAAGATGAAACTTCCATCCCTGCCTTTCGGGCGGGAAAAGGTGAACTTGTGTCTCTTGTCTCCCTGCCGGCGCTCCACGACCGTTCCGTCCTGGACGTAGGAGATCTTCTCCGCCCTTCCATCCAGAAAGACCGTCAGCTCGCATCCGGAGGCGATTTCCCGCGCGCCCGCCGCCATCTGCATGTCCAAATGCATCGTGCTCAGGAGGTTTGCAAGGGTGATTTCGTCCCCCGTCATCTCGATCTCGTTCCTTCCCGAGCGGAGCCTCTCCCGGAAGAAACCGAGATAGACTCCGGTGAGAACCGCGCAGATTCCGAGAACGGAAAGAAGTTCCGCAAGTGTGACCCCGCGCCGTGCCTTTTTGGAAGAGCTTCCAACCTGCATCTTCTTCACTCGCCCGACTCGATCTTGATCGTTTCGCTGGCGGACAATCCGAACCCGTACAGGTCGATCCCGGTGTTGTTGAACGGGTCGTGCCTTGGTTCGAAGGAGATGACTTTTTCCGCCTCTTTCGATCTTTGGGAGATTACGACTTCCTTTGCCGCAAGTCCGCCAGTCATCTTGATCTGGCCCTCGGCGGAAAAGACCCCGTTCAGACAGATCAGGTGAGCCTGGACCAGGGTCGCTCCGGCCTCCATCGTGATGTTGCCCTTCGCGACAAGGGTCAGTGGATCCCCCGTCGCCTTGATTGGCCCGGAGATCCGGATGTTTCCGTTGACGATGATGATTCCTCCCCTGGCCACATCCTCGATTCCGGGAAGGGAAAGGTCACCTTTCCTGACGAAGGCGATCCCGGGAACGATGATTTTCCGGGTCTGGGGGTTGAGTGTCATCTTGAGAAACTGCACCGGGGTCTCGTACTCGCGGATGATTTTGCGCTTGAGTTCCGGGATTCCCGCAATTCCGCCCAGATCGCCAGAAAAGAAAGGGCTCGTTTCCCCCGGTGGAATCAGTTCAACGCCCGAAGCCTGCAAGATATCGTACGAGGAGGAACGCGGGGTGAGTCGAAGGAAGTCGATCTGGTCCGTCCCGGAACATTGGGGCGGAAACGGTATTGCGAACCCCTGGCCCGGGGAAACCTTCGGCAAGGCCCCTATTTCCTTCGTTCCGGTGGCGAAAAGAAAATCAAGGGAAGAGAGATATGGTTCGACCACTTCTCCCCCGCCAATCTTGCGCCACTTCAGATGGAAATCCCCGGGGTTTCCCGTGACACCCATCATGGTTTTGTACAGGTAGATATCCTGGGCGTATGATCTCAAGGGATTGGGGGGGGAGTCGGGCCACCCGTGGGGATGGTTGAAGGTTCTCAGAAACGCTGCTTCGTCCCGGAAAAGTGGGAAATCCCCCAGTTTCTTCGGGGTCCCCATCAAATCCCAGAGGATTCTCTTCATCAGGAGATACTTCCGCCAGACTGATCCGAAAATGAGGGTTGGAGAAAGCCGATGCCCATCCCCGAATGGTCTTAATATGCTGCTTGGGGAAGGGGTGGACAACAACCCCCTGATCTTGAAACATTGGTTGGGGGGGGCCGGTTCCACTTTTGTCCCTTTCAGGGTGAGGTAGTCCTCCTTGTAACCGTCGAATTCACTGACCAGCGATGTTATTCTCGTTGTCGATGCCTGGTCGGTTTGCGACACATCGTTGTGCCCGTAGAAGGCGAACCTGAGGAACACCCGATCATCGAACCTGAATGCGTCCGGTCCTGAAGTCCCGCTTTCGGAGCCGCACAGGTTTAGAGTCCAGTTCGGCCCGCCCATATAGATCCATCCGGATTTCCTTGCAATGTCAGGGAAACTCTGGGGCAAAACGGAGAAATCCAGAACCCCGCTCTTGATTACCGGGAATTCCCCACCGTTTTCAGCCCCCAATGTTGCTCCCTGGTTTTCAAGGGTCAGGGGCATACCATCAAGATAGCCTTTCTCCGCGGTTCTTTTCCGAAGCACGTTCAGGTGCCTGTCACCCGGCGATTGCTTCACGAAAAAGGTAAACTTGGAGAGGATCGGATGGACCATCAGGAAAAAACGGACTCCCTTCGTGAGGGTTACGGTCCGGAAATGATTCCCTATGTGGGCTTTCGAGACAATCCTGATCTTTCCCTCCCGCTCTTTGGGGAATCCGCCGGGGATGGCCTGCAAATCCGTCACCTGGAGCGAAACCTCCAGCCCGGCATCCCCGGAAAACGCTTCCGACACATCCGAGAAGAATTTCGAAAACTCGGGGTAACCCTGATCGAAATCCGATAGAGGGTCCTTGAACGCGATTTCCCACCTCGTCTTTCCAACCTTGTTCTCGAGAATGCTTCGGAAGAAAGGCACATCACCCTCTTGCAGGAAATCGCTGGGTTCGAAAGGGTCTTCTTCGGCCTGCTTCTCCACCAACATCATTCCCCATCGGGAACCCCACTCGGCAATGTCGAGGGTCCGGGTCGAGAGGAGATAGAAGGAGGTGCCTTTCATCTGGCCCTGGGTCAGGTTGCTCATAGTAAGGAAGAAGATGGAAAGGATGACGACCACCCCGACTACAAGTGGAAAGATGAAGCCCCTGTTGGTTCTGGTCATGGGTGCTCCAGAAATGCGGTATTACTGGCCAAGTCCGTCGGACACGTCGTCATCCATGGGCGACACCGTGTCGGACCCCAGAGGGGAAAGGGGGATGAGCTGGGGTTCGGTCGCAGGCTCAGGTTGGGGCTCCGGCCTCGGCTGCGGTCCATTTCCGGGCGAAGCTGACGTTGCGGTCGACTCGCCCGGTGCCGCTCCTGGATTGGTGGTTGCCGAGGCGATGGCTGTTACGGTTGATGATGTGGTCACTACAGCAGTAGACGAAGCCTGGATGGCCGAATCCACACCCGCACCAGCCTGTACCGACACTCCGAATGGCCCTATCCGCAGGGTGACTGAAGCCGTCCATCCGAAAGGGGTTCCTCCCGAATCCGGAACGACCTCGACCTTTCCGCTGAGAAGGAGGGCGGTTCCCGAACCATTGATCAGATGGAGCGCGATCTCGGTTCCGGCCACTTTCAGGAGAACCCCTGGAACCTCAACCATGTAACCCTTGGAAGAGCGGTCGAAAGAGACGCGGCAGTCCGCATTTTCCCGGGCGGAGAAGCCCTCTTTTCGGAGGGTGAACCGGCCGGAACCAAAGATCCGTATTTTCCCGCCATCCCTGAACCCGACCTCGCAGGTTGCTCCGGGGCCCTTCAAAGAAAGCGTTTCGCCTTCTTCGAGCGGAACCGGGGTAGCATTGAGGGGAAGAAAAGGCTGCTTCTTGAACTCGATCTCCCCGCCCGAACCGGAAACCGATGCCAATGACGCTCCGATCGTGACCGATCCCTTTCCACCCTCCGGCGTCTTGGGGCGATTTCCCCCGGTGGGGGAAAAAAGGGCAAAAACGACCGCGATGGCCAATGCAAGTGTAGGTGTGAGCCAGCTGAACAGGCCTGCCCAATCGAATTCTTCGGCCGATTGGGGCGTAGCGGGATGGGAAGATGGTTTTCGAATCTCGCTGGTGATGTTTTCGAAGATCGAATCCGCCCGGTTCTGCGAGAGGGAGATTCCCTGGGATTCCTTTTGGAAACCTTTCATGAAAGCCAGTTGCCGGGAACATTCGGGACATCGGGAGGAATGGTCCGCAAGGGCTTGCGGGAGTTCCGAAAGGGGATGGTCTCCAGATTCCTCGAGCCATTCCTGGATCTTCCTACATTCCATCGCTTTTGGCCTCCTCCCGGAGTTTCTGGAGAATCCTCGAAATCGCCTTGCGGACGTTCTGCTCCGTGGTGCCGGTTATGTCGCTCAACTCTGCGTATGAAAGTCCTTCAACGACCCTCAGCAGGAAAAGCTCCCGATACTTCGGGGGAACCGAGTTCATGAGGGGACAATCCGGAATCTCAGCTTTTTCCTCCGGGTCGAAGTATGCCTCAGGGTCGGTGGCACATTCCGCCCGGAACTGGGCTACCTTGTCGAAAGGGACTTCCTTGAGCCGTTTCTTCCGGATCGAATCCCGGAAAAGGTTTCCCGCGATCTTGAAGATCCAGCTCTTGAACTGGTTCTGCGGGCGATATCCATCTCTGGCCCGGTAAACCTTCAAAAAAGCCTCCTGGGCAATCTCCTCCGCCAGTGCCCGATTTCCGCACAGCGAATAGACGTACCGGAAAATGGTCTGGATATACTTGGAATAGAGCTTCCGGAAATCCTCCATGTTTCCGTTTTTCAGACCGAGCATCAGGAGATCATCGGGGGACTGGCCGGTGGGGTTTTCGTTGAGCGGGTCAGGTGGAGGATTCATCGGGGGTTATCTCCGGGCACGAAAGGGATCGAGAGCTTTCTGGAACCGATTTTTCACCTCCCAATACTACTTCGAACCTTCACCCATTTCAATTTCGACCTGGAGAGTATCTCCTGAGCCACTGCGAGAGTGTTCCGCAACCCCCTTCTCCCACCGTGACCGGGAGGGGCAGGGAATGATGAAATGGTGCTCCAAAGGTGAAAACGTCGGAAAGCGGGAAAATGTGACCGGCTTTTTTGTCTTCCATTGCTGCCCGACATCTTGTTCCTCTTCGTGCCCTCTGGTAACCTGATCGGGGAAGGGGGGTGCAAGGTTGCTCTATTGGCTGCTCATTGCGATTGGGATCCTGGGAATCCTTCTCGTTCTTCTGGTGTTCCTCTTCATCGGATTCAAGGTATTCAGGGGACAAGGGAGCCAAAGCGAAGTCCAAGCCCGCCTTGCCCAGAACCGTGAGGGGGGAATCCGGCGGTTCGAGGATTCGGAGCAGATGATGCACGCGATGTACGAGGATTTCATCCACGAGCAGATCGAACGCGAACGTGCACTCCGGATAGAGGAAGGCAAAGGTGTGGCAATCGTTTCGGCAACCGCCCGACCATTCAAAGGAAAACCTCTTCCCGGGCCGAACGCCACGCTGCCGCAAATCGCCAGGATGCTCAACATCCGCCCCATCGAAGAGGTCGATTTCAACCTGTTTTCCCGGAACCCCCACAAGGCAATCACGAAATGATGTGGGTTCCACGGCTTGACCAGGGCGATTTCCAGGGACGGTAATCCCCTATTCGGCGAGGTCAGGTTTTTTCCCTGGTGGACGCCAGTGCGGCACCGACGTCATTGACCACTTCGACGAGGGGAAGCAGTCCGGACAGGGAAAAAACCTCGATCATCAACGGGGACAGCCCGGAAAAGATGACCCGTCCCAGATGGTCTTCCCTTACGGAAATGGTCAGGTCGAAAAGGGCGGAGACCCCTTGGCTGTTGATCAGGTCGCATTTTGAGAAATCAACCACCACGTTGACCTTTCCCTCTTTCAAAGGAGCCTTGAGCGCGGTGACCATCTCCCTTCCGACCGTTTCGTTGCAATATCCGGTCACACGAAGGGAAACGACCGGTTCGGCCTCTTCGACCTTGATCGAGAAATTCTTCTCACTCATTCAGATACTCCTTGACCGAGGATTTCAGCTTTGCCGTGATGTGCCCCTCACGGGAAACGAATGTGGGAAGCAGTTTGCAGGCCACCTTTTTCCCGATCCTTATCTTCTTGGAAGGAACCGCGTCCAATGGGAGCAGGTAAACCTTTCCATCCTTCGTTTCCAAGCGCCATTCGTTCCGTCTGGGGACTATGTCTTTGATCGTTCCTTTGACCGGTATCACCTTGTTGATCTCTACCCCGGTGATCAGTCGTGAAGCCGGAACCAGGCTCATCAGGAAGATGACAACCACCACTCCCGCTCCCGCTGCGGCTTGCCACCAGTAGCGTGCGACGAAGCCGGCGGCCTTCTCCACGGACTCCTCGAGCTGGGAAGGTGCGCTGATGGGACGGGTTACTTTCAGCGCATATGGTTTTGGAGGTTTTGCGCTTTTTTCCGACTCGGACCGGAACCGCTCTTCGAATGATTTGCGCCGGGATTCGAACTCCCCCTTGGGAAGCCGGTTCAGCTTTTCCAGGATGCGCACCCCACGGGAAAGTGTGTCCTGGACGAGTCGGGCTTGTTCAGCAGAAACCATTTTCCCAAACCTGAACAAGGGATACAGATGATCGTTGGCGATATTGGCCTCGAAAAGGCAGAGAAGCGGCTTGAGCAGATCTGTGTCCGCTCCTGCTGCTGCAAGGTCGCACAGGTCGTCCCGGATGAGGGAAAAGTCGAAATGGACCAAGCTGCTCATTGCGGCTTGTCTCTCTGCAGTAATCGTCGATCGGAGCATCATCTTCAGGACGGAGAGTGCCCGGGGAGGGTCGGCACTCTGCAGGATCCTCAAAGCCGTGGTCTTGACCCGGGGATTGGTGCTTTTCAGGAACTGGCCAAGCAAAGGGAAGACCAGATCCTTGTCCGCGAAGGAAAGATACTCCAGTGCCGCGCTGACCACGGATGTATTCGGGTGCTTCAAAGCCGCTTTCGCAGTCTCCTGGAAACCCGTGAGCTGGAAATGGAAGCCCGCTCTGAGAGCTCCGGCGAGGATGTCCTCCTGGACCTCCTTCCCGGAAAGGAGGTGCTCGAGCATCGGCTTCGCTTCATTGCCTCTTTCCTGGTCGAGCCCTGCAAGCATACGCAGCTGCTCTTGGGGAGAGCTTTCCACTGACGTCGGGGGTGCGGCTGAGCTTTGCCGGACCGGGGATTCCTTTGTTTCTGCAGGCGATTGGCCTTCCCGCCCGCCTTCCGGGCCGCCTGCCCGGCCCGAGTCACCAGTTTCCCCGATCTCGAGCTGCTTTCGGATGATTCCCTTAACGGCTTCGGGAATTGGCCATTCCAGGGCCGATTCAAGTGCCCACCGGAGATGAGGCCGCCGGTCCTCCCTTTTCAATGCGGCCTGAATCTCCTGGTCCCATGAGTCTTCCCCGGCTGAAGCCTGATCGATCTGTCGCTGGACAAAACGAAGGGCCGCCCGTTTTTGGGTCCATTCCCGGAGGCGTGAGGAATATTCTCTTCCGCCGTCTTCGAACTGGCCCGAAGCGAAAATGGCCTGGCATGCCCCTTTTATTATCTGGTCCAGGATGGGGAGTTTTTGCCGTGGGCTGATTTCCGCAAGTTCCCAGAGTCGGAACGGAACTTCGATGTCCGGGTTGATCTTGAAAAGCACTCCCGCGTTCCCAAGCATCTCGGGATCGTTCTCGACTGCGAGGAACTTCAGGAGGATCGGCTTAATCTCGGAGAAAGGCAACTGGAATGCCATCTGGAACGCGGCTTTTCGTTCCGTCGGGCTTCCGGTAACCAGCATGGACTCGAGATGGAGCAACGCTTCTTCCCGGTCGACCTGGGCAAGCCCCCGGATTGCAAGAATTCTCATCCGGGGATCCTCGGAAACTAGGAACCGGGGCAGTTCTTCCGCAAGGTGGTCCGGAAACCGCTCAACGAGTATCTCGAGAGCTTCGAACCGGTCGGCGGCGGAAGCCGACTGGAGCCGGGAGATAACTTGATCCTTTTCCATGCTTCTTCCTAACAAAATCTTAATTCATCGGCCGTATCCGTCGCAACCCGACTGCCGAAAGATCGGATTTTTGTTTTTTGAGGTTTGGGGGGAGGGGAAGTGCCAGGCCCAATTTGGGCAAGGGAGTTTCCTGGAAATGGCTTTTTTTGCATTCCTGTCACAACTGGTTACTTCCGTCCGTAATTCACCCCGAACGGAAATCGAGATGGCTCCGGTGATGAAGGTAAGGTGGTCCCGCTAATCCATGGGCCTTTCCAGGGGAAAGCCGCCCATGAAAAATCGGAAAGGGGGATTCGATATGTTTGGAAACAGAAGTGTCCTCTGGGGTTTGGTGTTTGCGATGTTGTGCACCTGCAGCGCCTCCGGAACCGACGCCGAGCTTTCCTTCGTCTACGAAAAAGCCGTCCGGTTGGTTCCAGTGCGGTCTCAGGAATTTTCAGAGGCGGCCAAAGACCGCAATCTGACCCTTCGTTACTCTCGCAGCAACCCTCAGTGGGCCTGGGTCTCCGAGAAAACCGCTGTCAAGGACGAGAAGCACCTGCTGGAACTTCTCGGTGCCGCTGACGGCGACGTCCGGAACCTCTCAAATGACAAGAAATCTCTTCTCGAACTATTCCGCTTTTCGAAAACCGATACCATGAAAAGCTACCTGGCGGGAATGGGTGAGGAAGGTAATCTTCCCAACTGCCAACCTCCCGGCTGCGTTACTGTCACGCTTGCCGACGCCAGTGCGTTCTCCAAGGACCAGGTGAAGAAGGACTATGGAATTCAGCTTCGCAGGGATTTCTGGGCCTGGTCCACCGGTACCGGTGTTTTCATCGGTTCCGCCTACGATTCGGGGCTTTCTCTCGGAAATCCCAAAGCGACCCTGATTCACGAGTTCTCCCATTGTGTCGATGCCGCTTCCCGGTCAGGCTTGGAATACGGCTTGGATGGGACCCATTTCGGAAATGAGAAAACAAATGGCCAGACCGCGCTCATCGAGGGATGGGCCGAATACAACGAGATGCTCTCTTTCGGAATGGAAGCACTGAACCGGCGATTGGATACCTCTCTCATCAAAGAGGAGAGCGGGCAGGCAACCGGAACCTATCGATACTCGATCCCGGGCATCTCCAAGATCTCCGGGCTGGACCTCCTGTCTGTCGAAGCCGTGGATGCCGTTATTCTTTACCGTCTTGCGAAAGAGATTCCCCAGGGCCAGGAGCGGGTGAAGGCGGCCTTCATTGCCACTAACCAGGGAAATCGTGACATGGCGGTTTTCCTGAGGGCCTTTGTTGCGGCCAATCCCGGATATGAAGGGACCGTGGCAAAAATCCTCGATCAGGAAACCAAGGGAAAGCTGAATAGGTCCGATTTCACCATCCTTCTTGGGAGCGAAGCCGCCTCGGATTCCTATTTCGAAAACGGCCGGAAGTCTCTTTGGGCCAAGATCAAGGGATTCCGTTCTTCGATCGGAGCCTTGCTTGCCAAAGGTTGGGATTCCCTCAAGAACCTTTTTCGGAACGATGAGGCGAATTCCCCTTCCGTGGCCGCGGTTCCTCCCATAATGGCTGATCCCGCTCAGAACGCCTGCGGAAACCATTCCAGCCCCGTTCCCGTGCGGATGGCCGGAACTACCCCTTTCGGAGATTGAGGGACCAGGAGAGAGGCTCCTTTGCGCTCGGACAAGGTCCGGTTGGCGAAATCCTTCCCCCCGGGAATAATTACCCTATAGGGACGCTCGAAGGGGGGACTCCATATGCCAGGCTGGAAGAAGTTCATATATGCTGTGTCGCTTGTGCTTTGGTGCGCCTGCTGCGCGTTCGCGACTGATGCCCAGCTGTCGTTCGTCTACGAAAGGTCGGTAAAGGTCGTTTCCGTCGAAAGCCAGGCTTATAAAGACGCGGCGAAGGATCCCAACCTTTCCGTTCGCGTTTCCCGGAGCAATCCCAAGCAAGCCTGGGTTTCCGAGAAGGTTGCAGTTCGGGATGAAAAGCACCTTCTCGAACTCCTCGGCGCGGCCGATGGAAACACCTGGAAGCTTTCCGGGGGGCAGAAATCCCTTCTCGAAACTTTCCGGTTCGCGAAGAGCGATTCCATGAAAAGCTATCTTGCTGGAATGGCGGCTGAAGGAAGACTACCGAACTGCCGGCCCCCTGGTTGCGTGACCGTTAATCTTGACTGCAGCGCTTTTTCCAAGGGAAAGGTGAAAAAAGACTACGGAATCGATCTCAGGAAGGATTTCTGGGCCTTGTCCTATGGAACTTCGATCTTCATCGGTTCGGCCTATGATTCAGGCTTCCTTTCCATGGGAAATCCCAAGGCCACCTTGATTCACGAGTTTTCCCACTGCATCGACGGAGCAACGCGGACAGACCTCGACTACGGACTGGACGGAACCCATTTCGGGAACGAAAAAACCAACGGCCAGACCGCATTTGTCGAAGGGTGGGCCGAATACAACGAGATGCTCTCTTTCGGAATGGAAGTCCTGAATCGAAGGATGGATACGACCCTGGTCAAGGACGAAAGCGACGAGAAATCCGGAAAGTACAGCTACTCGATTCCCAGCCTTTCGAAGATGTCGGGCCAGGACCTCCTTTCCGTTGAAGCTGTCGATGCCGTCATCCTGTACCGACTCTCAAAAGAAATCCCTGGCGGCCGTGACAGGGTGAAGGCCGCCTTCCTGGCCACCAACACCGGATGTCGCGATATGACCACCTTTTTGAGGGCCTTCGTTGCTGCGAACCCTGACCAGGCGCAAAAGGTGTTGAAGATTCTCGATCAGGAAACCAAGGGAAAGTTGTCCGAGTCGGATTTCAACTCGATCATCGGCAACAACGATGCCGTGGATCAATACATCCAGGGTGGTCGGAAGTCGCTCTGGGCAAAACTTCGGGGCCTTGGATCCTCGGTCAGGGACTTCTTCGCCAAGGGTTGGAATGCGCTTCTCGATTTGTTCCGGAAAGACAAATCCGGTGACGCCCCAGTTGCCACCGTCACCCCGACCGTCGTGGATCAGGGACTTAACACCACGGTCAAGGGTGCCAGCCCGGTTTCCGTCCAGATGGATGGGCGGACTCCCTTCGGGGAATGAAGTCTCTTTCTTGCAAGCGATCATCAACTCCGTTTACGGGCGCGTGAAAAGCCTTAGTTCGGTGATTTTTCTGGTCTCGATTGTGCTGCATTTCCTGTCATGGTCCGCGATTGCCCGAGAGCCCGGGACCCTATGCGAGGCCATGGGGGACAAGGTCTTCTACGTGCCCCCGGAATCCCTCGATTTCTCGCTCGAACCAATCATTGGGCCCCCCGAGACTCCTCCATTCGTCTTCTCGGGAAAGACCGAGGTCTTGGTGGGAGATCCCACCAACGTGATGCTTTTTTTCGAGACATCCCCCGATTTCCTAGCAACCCCGTCGAAGGATTTCCTCCCCTCGCTGAGATGCGGCGAAAAAAGGGAACATCGGATTGCCGTCATCCGCGGAAAAGGAAAACCTGATTCCGGCGGTTCATGGCTCCGAATGAGGATGGTCTACCTCCCCGACTATCAGGCCATGGCATCGTCGGTCGCCTCGGATACCTCGGAGTATCCCGATCCCCTCGAACATGCCCGCCTCCTTTTCGCCATCTCCCAAAACCAGAAGGCCCAATCCCTCCAAACCAACTCGATCCGCTTCTTTTGGTGACACATTCCCATTTTTCTGCCCCTCTTCCAATCGGGCTTTCCAAGAGATACCTGTCCCTGGTTTTCTTGAGAATGCCTTTCCAAAAAGAATCAGGATTTCCTCGTGAACCCGTTTTTCCTGGGTTGATCACCCATGTTATGTTGAAAAAAGGGACAGGTTACCCTTCCGAAGTTTCCATTCCATGCGCATCAGAAAAATTGGTACCTGTCACCGAGAGGGAGGATTATGGGCGTTGAAATCGATTCCTACCTTGTCGATGGAAGATACAACATTCGGGATCTGGTCGATCTGGTCCGGCTTCAGGACATCATGGAACGGTTTTCCAGGGCTACGGGGTTTTCGATCGGTTTTCTGGACCACCCTGGCCTGAATGTTCTTATCTCCACGGGATGGCGGGATATCTGCACCAAGTTCCACCGCATTTGTCCATCTTCCCAGGAAGTATGTAGGGAAAGCAACCACAGACTTCTTGACTCCCTCCACGAACCGGGACAACTCGTGATCGAACCCTGTGAAAACGGGCTCATTGACTGCGCTACTCCGATAATCACCCGGGGAAAGCACATCGCCAGTCTTGCTACCGGGCAGTTGCTTCTTGAACCTCCTGACACCGAGAGGTTCAGACGCCAGGCGTGTCGTTTCGGTTACTCCGAAGGGTTGTATTTGAAAGCCCTTTCCGAGGTCCCCATTGTTTCCCAAGATCAGGTGCGGAGTATGACCTCCTTCCTGGGATCTCTTGCCACACTCATCTCGGAAATTGGGCTATCCCAGATTGAGATCAAAGAGAAGGCCCAGCGCTTGGAAAAGGAGGTCACAGAGCGGGTTCGGGTCGAAACCGCGCTTAGGGACAGCGAGGAAAAGCATCGAGCGCTGGTCGAAACGACTGGAACGGGATACGTGATCCTCGGCGAGGATGGTTCGGTTTTCGATGCAAATCAGGAATATGTCCGTCTGACGGGACATTCCGAATTGTCCGAAATCCTTGGTCGAAAAGTCACCGAGTGGACCGCTCCCCATGACCGTGAGAGGAACGACTTTGAGGTTAGGAAGTGCCTGGCGGAAGGAGCTGTGCGCCATCTCGAGGTGGATTATGTCGATCAAAGGAACAGGTTTACCCCGATCGAGATCAACGCCACGGTCCTTCCCAGCGCAAATGGTCCCAAAATAGTGACCTTGTGCCGCGATATCTCGGAAAGGAAACGTGCCCAGGAGCAGAGACGTCAGATGGAAACACAGATGTTGCATGTACAGAAACTCGAGAGTCTGGGACTTCTCGCGGGCGGAATCGCCCACGATTTCAACAACCTGCTCACCGCCGTGCTCGGGAATTCTGATCTGGCTTTGATGATGATCCCAGAGGAATCCCCGGCCCGGCCCCTTCTTGCCAACATCCTAAAGGCCTCCCGTCAGGCGGCCGATCTTTGCGGGCAGCTCCTTGCATATTCGGGGAGGGGAAGATTCATTCTTCAGAAATTCGATTTGGGGAATCTGGTACGCGAAATGGGGAAAATCCTGGAGGTAACCGTCTCCAAGAAAATTTCTGTGGGTTACTCATTCCAGGCCGACCTTCCCCCCATCGAAGCCGATCTCTCCCAGGTTCGGCAAGTGTTGATGAACCTGATAATCAACTCGGCCGAGGCGATCGGGGAGAACGCGGGAACCATTACCGTTGGCCTCACGGCGGAAAAGTTCGACAGCTTTTCCCCGGGGGATGGCTTTGCGGGGGAAACCCCTGTTCCCGGAGAGTTCGTTTCGTTGGAAGTGGCCGATACGGGGTGCGGGATGGACGAAGCGACATTGTCACAAATCTTCGATCCCTTCTTTTCGACAAAGTTCCCCGGGAGGGGATTGGGCCTTGCGGCGGTTCAGGGAATAATCAGGGGACATCACGGTTTCATCCGCGTTTCGAGTGAGAAGGGCAAAGGAACGCGGTTCAGGGTATTCTTCCCCGCCAACGCCTGCGGGGCAACGGTGTCTTCCCCAATACAGAAGGAAAAAGTTGACTGGAAGGGAACAGGTATCATCCTTCTTGCAGATGACGAGGAAAACGTTCGTTTCACTGCGGCGGAGATGTTGAAATTCCTGGGGTTCCAGGTGCTCCTTGCCTCAGATGGAAGGGAAGCAGTCGAGATCTTTCACCGAACCGAGCTCGTGGAGGGAAAACATGTCGTGGCGGTCCTTCTGGATCTAACCATGCCCCGGCTCGATGGAAAGGAAGCCCTTCGCGGGATTCGCATGCTTCGAAGCGACGTACCAATTATTCTATCCAGCGGATTCGACGAACAGGACATTCGAAAGAACTTGCTGAAAGAGGAAATGGCGGGTTTCATCCAGAAACCCTACCAGGTCAGGCAACTTGCATCCGTTCTCCAAAAAACGGTGCCAGGAACCCATTTTTTCCCCCCCACTCCTGGTGCAGGTTGCCAAAGATAACCTGTCCCTGTTTTCACCCCAGGGCTTCAACTATGGGAATCTTGAAAGGATTCCCAGGCAAGAAGTTGTCATTCTTGAGTGCCAGAAAGCTTGGTGTTATGGGCTTTCCCCGAAAGGGGTCTTCGGCGAAAACAACGACTCAAAGGAAAAAGAGGGACAGGTTATCCCTTTTAAAACCTCATCAAAGGCGGAAGGGAAAAATTGGTACGTGTCACCGGATTTCGATTTCGGGGGGCTTCTCTTCGCGGATCAGGCGCAAGATCCAGAGGAGGCAGTCCATGGTCAGGATGAAACCCTTCTTAACTCCGAGTCGCAGGCTTCCTTTGCGGCCGACGGTGAGAGTCATTGGGCCGAGCGGAGTCTGGGTCAGCCCAGCGACGCTCTCGATCCCGTGGTTGCGCGCGTCTATCACATTGTAGTCGGTATAACTTTCGATCGTTCCCGCCAGGCGGGCTCGCCGGACTTCCTTGTCCTTGGGGTTTGTAAGGACGATGGCCTTGCACTGGCTCATGCGATCATGGAGTTGGCTGAGTTGGTTGAATTCGAACTCGATGAGTGTGACTCCGTACCCTGAAAGGGCCGAGAGTGAGTTTGAAAGGGCTTTTTGGGGTCCGCTTTTCCCCGTTGTCAGGACGAACTCCCCAAGCGCGAAGAACTCGGTGGTTTCGATCCTCTTGAAGGAGCTTTTGGTCACTATCCCATCGACCAGATGCTCCACCTCGAACGGAACCACCCCGGAATAGAAGCCTCGGATCAGTTTCCCGTCGCTGTCACAGTCATGGTATCCAAGACTTTCAGGATCGATGCAGAAGACATCACCTTCCTTCATCATCTTGTCGAACAACTTTGGAATCGATTCGATCTTGGAGGTCCAGACCTTGAAGGAGATGGAACTTCCGGGAATTTCGATTTCGTCGAGGGCCATGGGGGTACCTCCGCGTTTGATTCGCGCCATTCTACCCAAATTCCCCAAATTCCACCATCTTTTCCATGGAGCAGAAGGGAAGCCCCGTTTCCAGCTGGGGCCGCCCAAGAGAATTCGGAGCCAGTTTCGGAAAACTGGATTTTCGCGCTTTTTTGTGGCCTGGCCGGATCCTTTGCGGATATCATGACCCAAACCGGAAGCGAGACCTGGGAGAAAACTCATGCAAAGGGATTGGTTTCTCTACCTGACAACCTTCGTCTGCGGAACCGCGGTGATGGGTATCGAAATCGCGGCCGCCCGCTATCTTGCGCCCTATTTCGGCTCCTCGATGGTCACATGGACGATCCTGATAGGCGTCATCATGACCTCGCTCAGCATCGGGAACATCATCGGGGGGATGATCGCAGATACCCCTCCCGCCCGCGACAAGATGTACAGATTGATCGGGATCTCGGCGATGTGGATCGCCCTGACTCCCTTCATCGGGAAATATATCGTCTCGATTTCCTTTCTCGTCCTGATGATGGCTTTCCCGGGTTCGGTCCTCGAAGCAGGAATGCTGTTTTCGGCCTGTTCCATCTTCGCGGTGCCCTGCATTGTGCTTGGAACCGTCACTCCATGCCTGATTCGTCTTGGAATCCGCGATCTGGAACACTCCGGCCGGTTGGCGGGGGAGCTCTACGCACTTTCCACCGTGGGCAGCATTCTCGGCACGCTCCTGCCCACCTTCCTGACCATACCTCTGATCGGAACATCCCGGACCTTCCTTCTCTTCGGAGGGCTCCTCGGCACGCTGTCTCTCTGCTATTTCTTGGGTCGTCCGGGAGGGGGAAAGGTCCAGGGCGTTTCCGTTGCACTCATGACCATCCTGCTGCTGATGCCGTATTCCGGAAGCTATGCTTTCTGGAAGGATACCGTCTTCGAGGGCGAATCGATGTACAACTACCTGCAGGTCTCGCAGTCGGGCGGTGAGACAGTCCTTTCCACCCACGTCGAAATCGGACGCCAATCGATCCTCAAGCCCGGAGAGGCTCTGACAGGGACATACTACGATTACGCGCTTGCCGCACCCTTCTTCCGGCGGGGTTTCAACCGCGAAGACCCCTTCAGGATACTGGTGATCGGTTTCGGAGCAGGAACATACGCGCGCCTGTGCCGTCTGCACTTCCCCTCCTCGTCCATTGACGGGGTCGAGATAGATCCGGGAATCGTCGATCTGGGATACCGGTTTTTCGGGCTGGCATCGGCCCAGGCGAATGTCTTCACCGAGGACGGCAGGGCCTTCCTGACGCGTTTCCCGGACCGGAAGTACGATCTCGTCTTTCTCGACGCATTCCAGGACGTCACCATCCCATTCCACCTTGCCACGACCGAGTTCTTCCGACTGGTTAAGGATCACATCAATCCGGGGGGAATCCTGGCAGTCAACATCAATCTTCATTTCAAGGGGAACGAGCGGATCGTGAACTCCGTCTGCGCTACCGCCCGCACGGTCTTTCCCGGAGTCTGGGCCTGTCCCGTTTCGGGAATCACGAACGCGGTGGTGTTCGCTTCCTCCGACCCCGGTGCGGTGGGAGCCCTTGCGGCCAACCCTGCCCGCCACGATTCCCGCTACACCCTCCAGCCGGTTCTCAAAAAGATCGATTCCGGATTGAAGGAGACCGATGGCGATGGGATGGTCTTCACCGACGATCTGTCGGGTATCGAACTGGTCACGCACGAGATCGTCACCCAGTTCGTCGAGCTGAACCTCCGGTCGATGATCTCGTGCATCGCGATCGGGCTTTCCAGAAAGGAAAAATGAGAATGGGCGGAACGGTCATTATCATCGCCGACAGCCTCACCAACGATTTCCTGTCCCCGGCGGAACAGTTCCTCAAGACAAAGGTCAACGTGGGAGTTGCAGAGATCAACCGCCTGATGGGGAGGGAAGACGAGTTCGGCCGCGGTCCCCTTCCGACTTTCCTGCGTTCCGCGGTCAGGATGAGGCGGGGCGGGGCTCCGGTCCACCTCCTGTTCCTCCGGGATCTTCACGATCCCGCCGATCCTGCCCAGATGCCGGAAATGCTGCGGTTCGGTCCCCACGATGTCATCGGAACCCCGGGGGCGGAGTTTCTCGAACACCTCCGCGACCTCGTGCCTGACGTGACCGTCGTCGACACGCCCGCTCTTTCGCTTCCCGCTGAGGCTCTCGTTTCCTTTCTCCGGAGCGTTCTCGGGAAGGACCCTTTCCGGCTCACGTTCGAAGAAAAGCAGTCGGTGTCTTTCATCCTCGTGGGGGTTCACACCGAAATCAGGGTTCTTCAGAACGCATCTCTCATCAGGAACCATTACGGGTTCCAGAATGTTTTCGTGTGTCCCCAACTGATCGGGAGCCGAAATGTTCCAGTTCATGAGAAAGCGCTCCAGGTGTTTTTTCCCGACGCGCTCGTGGAGGTAGTGTCGCAGCTGGAACAGGTCGCCCGTCTCGTGGGTTTTCCGCCCGAGATATTGGCCCGGTTCGAAACCGGTGATTGCATCTTCGAGCCCGCGGAATTCTTCGAGTCCCTCAGGGCCGATCAGCAGAGGGTCCTACGCCACATGTTCCTCTTCCATTCGCGGATACGTCTCAAGACATTGTCGGGGGGATACAGCGGAAGTTTCCTGTTCCTTGTCGATGGGGAAAAGCGGGGTGCAGCCACAGCCCACGTGATTGTTAAGCTCGGTACCGGCGAAGCGATCAGGCGTGAGTTGAAGGGATACTCCGAGGCCAAACCATTTCTCGGACAGCATATCCCGACATGCGATCTTCCCGTGTCGTTCGGTTCCGCCTCCGCGATCAGGATGGACCTGGCAAGTATGGAAGGTCATCCCGAAACGCTTCAAGAGCTTTTCGAGCTCGGGGAAACCTCCGAAGGTTTCGGTCGGTTCCTTGCGCAACTCGAGAAATGCCTCGGGATCCTCCGTCGCGCCTTATTCCAGAATCTGCGCCGGAGCTCGAAAGCATGCCCCTATCGTGAGTTCGGTCTCCAGCTGGCGCAGCAGAAAAGATGGCTCAGGGAAAACATCGGCCACATCCTGGGCGGGTTCCGGGAGGAGGAGACCGAGCTCATGGTGGGGGAGGGAATCAGGATCCCCAACTTCGTTTCGGCTTTCGACAAGCTCGTTGGACACGTGGATCGGCTGCCCGGGGAGTTTTCCCTGTGCCATGGAGATCTGAACCTGGCGAACATCCTCAGCGACGGCAACCGGAACATCTGGATCATCGACTGGTTTTTCGCCGAGGAACGGCCGCTGGAGCACGATTTCGCCAAGCTCGAGAACGACCTGAAGTTCGTCGTCCCAAAGTGTTTTTCGGAAAAGGACCTTCCCCATCTCGACCTTTTCGAACGCTTTCTGCTCGAACGGACCGTGCTTCCGGATCTTCCCGCCCTGCCTGATGAACTCGCCTTCGTTCGGGACGATGCGAGGTTCGGAAAGCTGTATCTTGCTCTCCAGGTCCACAGGAAGATTCTCGGGAGTCTCGACAGGGATGATCGGGTTCCCTGGTACCAACTTGCACTTCTCAAATTCGCGGTTCATACCTTGAGTTTCGATCGAAGGCGAGGTCGGGGGGAATGCGACCTCCCGCAGCTCAAGCATGCCCTCCTTACCGTGGCCCGTCTCGTCCGGATTCTCGGGGAACATCCAATCCATCGGTTCTATTACCGTGATGCTCCTGACAGTTATCCACAAAGGATTCCGGTTCCCATGGAACGGAAATCATGGCAGATCTCGTGGCCGGAGTACAACCCTCCCCGGTTCGTCGAACCATTGATCCTGGAAAGGTCACGTGACATGTCCGCCGGATGGGTCGACCCTGACGATCACCGGAGTATCCCTGACCTTTCCCGTCGGCAGAGCTTCTCGGGACCTCTTCGCCTCGATGAGAAGGGGTTTCCGCTCTTTCCTCTCGGCCGCACCGGGGTGGCCGGGCGCGGATTTTTCGGGAGGTGGGGCCCCAACCATGCGGTGGACCCGATCGTGGCCCGTCTCCACCCCAGGTCGGGTGAACTGCAGGTGGCATTCGTAAAGCGGATCGAAACCGGCCAGTGGGCGCTTCCGGGAGGGATCGTGAACTCCTGGGAATCCCCCGAGGAGGCCGCGGGGCGGTCCCTGAAGGACAAAATCGGTCTTGTTCTCAAGAAACCGGCCTGGACAACCGTTACAAGAATGGTGGTGGAGGATTATCGGAACACCGACAACTCCTGGTTCGAATCGGTCGTCCTGTTCATTCTCCTGTCGCAACGGGCGTCGAAAACCCTCTCCGTCCGGTCAACCGAAAGGTTTTCGGACGCCGATTGGATCACTCCCGGAGGGGATTTCTCCCGGACCCTTTTCGCGAACCATGCGGCCATGATCATCCAGGCTCTTCACTCACCCGAGGTCCGGGGTCTGATTCCGCTACCTGGGGAGGCTCTCGATCTGCTCGCCGATTCCGTTTGAGGTGAGATCGAACCGGAGTTCCGCAACGCAGACCGCTTTCCGGTCACGGGTTTCCAGGAGGCGACGGAACATGAAAACGGGGTCTGGCCGAATGATTCCTTCAAAACGGAGGCGGCCGTTCACGGTCACTTTCAACGGCAATCGGAGGTCGAAAAGAGCCGGCGGAATCTGGAGCCGGAAGACTCCCACCCTGGAAGTCTCGACCGTAACCTCGTTCCCCTTTGCCCGGGCCCGGATCATCCCCGAGGGGCCCGCATAGGAAAAGATGTAGGTGAATTCAGGTTGGGGGAGTCGTCCTTTCAGCTTCAATGCCTTTCCGTTCCTGAGGATTCCGACTTCGAGGTCGGAGTCGCACGGGAGATCCTTTCCCGCCGAGGCGAAATCCCGGAAGTCGCAGATCGCGGATGATCCTATGGATGTCAGGATGTCCCCTTTGACCAGCCCGAAGTCCTCGGCCACGCTCTGGGGAAACACCCTCCTGACACGCACTCCGGGGCCATGGAAATCCTCGTCGGTGATGAAGTGCAGGTTGATCCGGTCCCGGATCAGGACAGGGTTGATCTCCACGTGCCACGGCGCGGGGGGCTCGTTTTTCAGTCGGTCGATGGAAACCCAACTTCGCGAACCGAATTCCGTATTGGCCGATTGAAACTGGATTTGGGGGGGGAACGGGTTTCGGGGGTGCGCTTCGAGGAACTCGAAAAGCCTGGGGGCTTCGGAGGCAAGATATCCAGGACCGTGTCCCCCAGGCAGTTCACGGAAAATGAAGTCTCCGCCCGCGGCCTCCCGGGCCGCTTTCGCAAGCGCGCGCATCTTCCAGATCGCGAAAATCTCGTCTTCGGTCGTGTTCACGACGTAGAGCGGCGTTCCAGCCAGGGAGGCGAAAAAGGTCGGAAGCTGCCCTTCCAGGTTTCCCGCTCCGAAATGGCCGTTCAGGGAAAAGACCGCAGCGAAATCGGAAGGGCGGAGCATCGCCTGGATGAGTGCGCCCGATCCCCCGTCGGAGAACCCTCCGACCCAGACCTTGTCGTCGTCGACGCAGTAATCCCTCTTCGTTTCGCGAAGGACGGCACGGATGGTGTCCATTCCGACGTTGTCCCACCAGCTTGCACCTTCCTGACCGAAAGGGTAGATGAACAGCCAACCCCGCTCCAACGTGGGTCGAAGAAGAGGGCAGGCTCTTGCTTCCCGCGCGAAATCGACCGGGGCGGCAAGGTCCTTCCAATCGATCCCGCCATGCATGAAAACTATGGCGGGGGTGGGTTTCCGGCAATCGTAGTCCGGGGGTGTGGCGACGAAATACGGGCGGGATTTCCCGTCGCGTCCCCGCAGATAAGCCAGCCTGAAATCGCTTCCGGGTCTTTCGGGGAAACGCAGATGCTGCAAGGCTGACAGGACCGACGGGCAGTCGGAATCTCGCATCTGTTTCCCCGCGTTCAGCATAACGCTTTGCGAAGCATGGTCGAACCAGGCTTTCTCGAACCAACCCGGGAGCCCCTCTCCATGGCCGCGGGGGGCAGGAAGAAGGACCAGGCCGAGGCTCAAAATGAGCCCGAAAAAGGCTTTCCGGCAGGATTGGCCGGGTAGGTTGGTGGGAACTCGTTGGATGTTGGAATCATTCATGGTCATTCCCCTGAAAAAGGATCTTCCGATGACCAATCATGTCATTTTTCCTGTACCGGTTCAAGTGGTTGCCTGGTCCCGGGACTCCGGGGAAATTCCCCCACATCGGTGAATCCGACCGGGATCGTTTTCGGATGCTTTCCCGATGTTGGCAGTTTCCCGATGCTGGCAGTTTCCCGATACTGGCATTTCCGGCTGCCGGCCTTGTCTGTGGTGAGTGCCTGTGCTAACCTGAAAAAGGCCTCAAATGGCCGGAAGAGACGGAAAGCACCGAAACTCCCTGTAAAGACGATCATTTCGGAATGAACGACAATCTCGCTGCGATACTTCCCCTTCTCCAGTCGGCGGATGAGAACGACAGGAGACAGGGGATCATCGACCTGATCCAGAGCGGCGATCAGCTGACGATTCCCATACTCAACAAGCTCGCCAACGAGGATCCCAGCGTCGAGATCCGGTATTATGCCCGTCGTGCACTCGATTCCCTGAGGAGCCAGGTCGAAAAATCCCCTGAGTCGGGTGTGGAACAGGTCGCCGACCTTCCGACCCTCTTCTCCTCCGACGACCCGAAACTCCGGTTCGAGGGGCTCAAGGGGGCGTTGAAGGCGGGAACACGCGATGCTCACATCCTCGTTCGCGAAGGATTGAAGCGTGAAACCGTGCCGCAGCTCCAGGCGAGTTTCGTTATCGCCCTTGGCCGGTTCGGAGATCACGGGGATATCGATCTCCTTGCCGAGCACCTTCAACACGCCGACTCGCGCGTCAGGGCGAATGCGGTCGAGGCTCTTGCCACGATCGGGACCGAAGAATGCTACAAGTACCTCATTCCGGTCATGCAGGACGAGGACAACCGGGTAAAGGCCAACGTCATCAAGGCTCTCCAGGCTTACGGAGGAGCTCCGCTTTTCGAACTTCTCAAGAAGATGGCAATTGAAGGCGAAGTCTGGATGCGCGATTCAGCTCTCTTTGCCCTGAGCCGCTTCAAGACCCCCCACGCACTTGCCGTGATTGGGCGAATCGCCCAGTCCGATCCTCTCGAAAGAATCAGGGAGAAAGCGCGAGAAATCGTGAAGGGCCTTGCCGAGGCAGGGAATGAAGCGGCCCGCGAAGTGCTTTCTCAGATCGATTCTCAGCCCCGTGACGCTCCACCAGCGCTTCAGGCCCAACCTCCGCGCGTCCCCCCGCCTCCTGCCCAATCGATGCCTTCCCAAGAGGAGCCTTACCCGGCTTTCGGGCCTGCCCCTCCGGTGCCGGTTCCGTCTCCCATCGAAACGTCGGGTCCCCCTCCAGCTCTTTCGCCCCGGGAGGAAACACCGGGAAGCATTCCCGCCCTTCTGCGCAGCGCGGAAGTTTCCGACCGTCACTGGGCGTTGATCCGCCTCAATCAGAAAGCTTCCGTGGAGGATGGGAGTATGCTGGTTGAGGTACTTTCTCAGGAGCAGGAGCCCTTCCTGATCGGGATGATCCTGGCCATCCTGAAGAATATCAAGACGGAATCCGCCTTCGGGGCGATCCTCCCCTTCCTGGGTTCGACCGACGACCGAATACGGGCGAATGCCGCCGAAGCCCTCGCGGCGATAAACCCGCAGGAAGCCTCCCAGCACCTCATGCCGCTGCTCGAGGATCCGAACAACCGCGTGCGGGCCAACACGATCATGGCCCTCACCAACGACGGGATTCTCGACCCAGTGGAATCGGTCACCCGCCTTGCCGAGGATGCGCGAGATTCCTATCGCCGCTCGGCTCTATACATCGTCTCGAACCTTCGCAAGTCCTCGTTCGTCCCCTTGCTGGGCAAACTTCTGGCCGACCCGGACGGAATGGTGAGGTCTCTTGCCTTCGATGTCCTTTCCGAATATGACAAGGCCGGAATCGCAGAAGCCAAGCCCCTCAAGGCGAAGATCGAATCCCGGATACGGCTCGAAAAGGGCCGGGACAGATTCTTCGAGAACACCTTCGATCAGCTCTTCTCCGGGATCCTCCAGAACATCAGGTCGGACCAGCCTTTGGCGCGGGGCCCCGGCATTCCGACGCAGCAGAAGGAACGCGCGGCTTTCATCCAGCTTGCCAGGAAAGCCGAAAGCCGGAACCTCCTCAGTCCGGAGGTGAAGAAAGCTCTGGCAGTCGTCGACGCGGAAATCGAGAGGCTGGACCAGATCGCCCGCTCGAGCGTGAAGGAGTCAGGGCAGAAAGTCGATTCTGGCAACCTTGCCGAAGGAACCAGGGAGATGTCCTCGGCAGAACTGTTGCGGCTTCAGCAGAGGAAGGCCATTTCCCGAAGGGAGGATATCCTTTCGGAGGCGGGGGGAGGGATCCTCAAATTCCAGGGCCGTCTTCCCCCCGACCAGCGGATCCTCCTCCAGCCTGAGCTGGACAACGCTGAAAAGAACAGGTTCTTCCAGCTTCCGGGCCAGGATTTCTCGATCCTTCCGTCCGAAGACGCGGAGGTTCCCGAGATCTTCGATCTCACCCTCCGGTTGTACCAGAAGCATGTCGTTTTCTTCACGCTTTTCACCGCAGGTTCCGTGTTGGCTGCCGTGGCAGGATTGTTCGTCACCGCCTTCTGTTGTGGAATTCTCATGGGGATCAACAAAATCATCGGTGGGTTTGCGGTGCTGGTTTTCGGGATCGGATACGGTGTATTCGTTCTTGGGGCCTATTCCATGTGGAAGATCATCATCGCCCTGAAGATCAAGCAGTACGTGATTGGCGAGGATCCAGCCTTCTGGACGATATTCGACCGGGCCAAACCCCTTGTCTGGCAGCTGCTTTCACTTCAAGCCCAGAAATGTCTCTTCCTGTTCGGGTGGGCCCTTATCGCACTGATTCCGGCGGGATTCCTTGCCGGCATCGGCACGGATATCCAGGATATCCATCTCAGCTCGCTGTTCAAGCTGGCGGGAATGTTGGCATTCATAGGGGTTTTCGGTCGGATGTATTTCTCCTATCTGCTGGTCGAGCCCACCTTCATCATCGAAGGAAACATCCCCGGCCGGGATCCCTTCTTCCGGTCCGTCCAGTATTTTTCCAAGGACCCCTACAGGATCGTCCTCATGTACATCTTTGCATCGATAATGATGAGCCTGATCGGGGGGACGACGACCCAGATTCTCCTCTTCCTTTCGATCGTCCCTTCAGGGGAGTTTTTGCTGACGGTCATCGCCGCGATGTCGGAAATCTTCCTGACCCCGGTGGTGTTTTCGAATCTGGTGATCTTTCTGCTCGTGATCAGGCAGAAGAAGGGCCAAACTGCTTTCTGAGAGGAAGGCAGAGCAGGGTCCCCGCGATAAACCCTCCGATATGGGCGTCGAAAGCCACGTTCAATCCAAGAGAGTCGGCCTTTGCCATCGCGACCAGATTGAAGAGGATGTAGAAGCCAAGGACCATCCAGGCTGGAACGTCAATTCGCCGGATGTAGAACCAGACCGGACAGAAATACGACGTGATCCTGTTTCCGGGAAACAGGATGATGTAGGCTCCCATCAACCCTGAAACTGCGCCGCTGGCACCGATCAGGGGAACGGTGGAGGATGTGTTCAGGATTACGTGGAGGAGTCCCGCGGCAATGCCCGTGAACAGGTAGAAACCCGCGAAAAACAAGTGACCCAGCCGCTCCTCGACGTTGTCGGCGAATATCCAGAAGAACCACAGGTTTCCTATCAGGTGCATCCAGCTCGCGTGCAGGAAAATGTACGAGATGGGCATCAGATAGAGGCCAAGAAGCGAATTCCGGATGGGAAAGGAAAAACTGAACGGCGAAGGGTCGGAATTGTCGGGGGCTTCGGCGAATGGTCTCCTGAGCTCCTTGGGATCTTTCGGTTTGGTCCGGACGATCTCGCAATCGTAATTTGGATTTCCTGTCAGGAGCGGGGCAGGAACCAGCCCATGGCGAAAGACAAAGTTCCGATCCTCGTTCGTTGTTCCGATCTCCAGAAGGGTCTGGTAGAAAAAGACGAGGACGGTCAGGGCGATGATGGCATAGGAGACGAGGGGAACGAGCGTAACCTTCGCATTGTTCTGGTCGTGAAGGGGAAGAAACATTCGGGTTAAGACCTCACTTCGAGTATAAGGCAGGGTCCACCCGATGGCAACCTTCAAAGATGACGAAAGCTGAAGATCTCGATGCCCACCCTCTGGAAAAAGGAGGGGACTTCCTGCACCTTGTGCAGATGCCATTGGCCCCGGGTCAGTATCATGGTCCAGATGGTGGGAATCCGGTACAGCCGGTCATCAAGCAGGTTGACCAGGCCCTCGTTCACGCTGGGGGATTGGAGACCCCAGTACTTCAACTGATCCTGCCATTCCGGGCCTTCCGAGAGGACTCCCAGGCTTTCCCCCATCAACCCGACTTTAAGGGATTCCCGGAAGGTTCCCGAGAGTCTGGGAACCTCCGCCAGCGTGATCTCCCTCTTCTGCCATCTTTTCAGCCCGCGGATCGCGAGTTCGAGGGCTTCATGGATCTTTCTGTCGTCCCATTTCGGATCCGACCGGCCGATATCCAGAACCATCTGGAAAACCCTTTTGGGCCGGCCCCAGGGGAGAAGCTGGAGGACGGGATTCCGGAGAAACATGGAAAACGCTGCCATGAATACTTCCGGGACGAGCTCCGCAACGGCCTTCACGAAGAGAACCTCCCGCACGGTCCGGAAAATGACCTCCGCCTTTCCCGGAACTGGAGGCCTCAGATCGATCCTGATCACCCTTCCCCCCCCAGGTTGGTTTCCTCGGATTCTAGCACACCTGCCCTGTTGCGGGAGTCAGGGTTCCTCGAACCGTTCCAGGGCTTCCGCGGTCGCCTCCAGAAGAGGCGCGGAGGAAACATCCGATCCCACCGCCCGTTCCATCCATAACCGCGGAGTCACCATACCGATCTGGCACATCCTTTCGATTTCCGGACCCGGTTTTCTCCCCATCAGATATCTTCCGATCTGGAACCGGATCAGGTTTCCGAGCGGATAGTTGGGGAAATAGAGAGGATTGTTCAAAAAGTGGGAATAGATGAGGAAGATCGGCACGTCGGACTCTCCGATCACGGGCTGGAAATACCGGTTCCAGACGGATCTGGCAATTTCCATGGCCGCTTTCCGGATGGATTCCACATCGGATTCGGGGTGTTCGTGCATCCAGCGCCAGAGTTCTATCTCGACGAGAGCCGCCCCGCAGCTCTCCCAAATGTTCCAGAATGTGTCCAGCGTCCTTGCTGCGGTATCCCGACGGGTTGGGGGCGGAGCTCCCAGGAGGTCGGGAACCCGCTCCTGGAGGAAGAATGCGAAAGCCTCACTGAAAGCCATGTTCGGCAGGAACCGGAAGCAGTATCGCTTGTTCAGATAGGTTGTGAATATCTGCTCCACATTGTGTCCGAGCTCGTGGATGGCGGCGTCGAACCCTTTGAAGTCCATCCCGTCGGGAGTGAACCGTGTCCTCAGACGGGCCTGGGAACCGGGAGATGGTGGAGCAAAGGCGATCGCCCATCCACCTGTCGACTCCACGCGAATCGCTTTCCCCAGGAAAGCGGCTTGACGGCGGGTGAATCCGAGTTGGACAAGGAGTCCTGGGATCGCCTTCTGGAAACTTCCCACGTCGGGAAACAGCCGCGCCAACCTCTTGTCAAAATCGGTCTCAGGAGTGTTCCTGCCCGGCCGAAATCCTTGATACCAGATGTCGAAGGGTCGGAGCGGCCGGCCCAGCCGCCTCGAGATGACCCTGGCAACACGGAGGGCGAGAGGTGAACCTGCGACCGACTCGAGGATTTCGATAACCCGCTTTTCGGGAATCTGCAGATCGAACTCGAAAAGAACGTCGAGGTTGGTTTTCCCTGCAATGTTGAAGGGATCCATTTCCCGCATCCCTTCGAATGATTTCTTCAAAAACTCGAACCGCCTCGAACCATCCGAATCTGCCGGAAGCACCTCGAGCGGGAGGGTACCACTCCCGAAGGTCTTGTTTGCATTGGGGTCCCAGATCGTGTCGGGGTTTCCGATGACATCCCGGGGAATGGACCCGTCAACGATCCTCTCCATCGCTTTGAAAAGCAACTCCTGCCGCGCGAGGCCGTCTGGCCGCGAATACTGGGCTTTGATCTCGTCGCGCATTCCCCAATGGGTTGACAACGTCAGATCGGACGGGAACAGATGATTCCCTTTTTCGTCCAGGAACATTCCCGGAAAGAGCTGGAAACCGGCAATGTATTCTTGAGCCGCAATGTTAACTTTCGTGAAGCTCTCCAGACACCCAGGGGGAAACCGCGAAACGAACATGTCCACCAGGCGGGTCGTTGCCCAGGTGTCCTCGTCCCAGCGGGGCCCCTCCTCCAATCTCTCTGTCAGGCTTGTCCGCGGTATGTTCAGGAGCAGGAGGAACGCGATCTTCTGGCGGAAGCAGTCTTCGAATAAGTGGGTGAAAACGTTGAAGGCGGCGAAAAGGTCGTAGCCTGGAAGGTCATCGAAGGGTTCCGATGTGTTCACATCCTGGAGCTCCAATCGAATTGCCTCGAAATGGCTTGTAACGACCTGGAGACTCTGTCCGGTAAGTTTCACGAGCCTCTTGAGGAGTTCCGGGTCAACGATGAAACGTTCCTGGCAGAAGGAGGCGAATTCTTCGGGTGACCCATCCTCTTCTCGCCAGAAGAAGGCTGCTTGTCTTACCCCTGCTTCGATGCGCGAAGTGAGCGAAGCTCCTTTGCTTCCGACAAGTGCTTTCGCCACCTCCTCCTGCTGGGACGGGGAAATCCATTGGAGGGCGGGCTCACGACCGAACACGGGAAAGGGAACGCCCATCACCAATCCACCCAGGATCAATGCCAGGAGGATCCCAAATCCCAGGGCGGTCTTCATTTCCTTCTTGCGAATCCAAAGGATATCCACAAAATCCACCTCCCGGGCATTTTCGCCATCACCGGCGTCCCGCGGTCATTCAGACGAAAATAGTCCAGTATCCTATCCTGGTCAACCCCGTGAACCAATCCAAGGCTGTTTATTGAATCGTTCGGAAAGGGGGGGGCATTGTTCTTCAGGGAACCGTCGGGAGCAGCTGGTTCGCAGGGTTTACCTTTCAAGGCCGGATAGGTTATCCTTGTCGTGTCGGACGGTGCCGAAAGGGGATCAAGGCAGCGAAATGATCAACCGGTTGAACGATTATGCCTTCAAGAGGATTTTCGGGGTTGAGGAGAACAAGGATATCCTCATCGATTTTCTCAACTCGATCATTCTTACTGACGTTTCCGGGCCGCTGATCGATATCGAGCTGGAGGATCGGGAACTCGATCCGGAGTTCCTTGGAGACAAAGCATCGCGGCTCGACATCCTCGCTACCTCGCAGAATGGCACCAAGATCAACATTGAGGTCCAGATAGTCAACATAGGCGGACCGGAACGCCGCACTCTTTTCTACTGGTCGCGTCTCTACGGGGGGCAGTTGGTTTCCGGGATCGAATACAAGGCCCTTCTGCCGGTGATCGCCGTCAACGTCGTGAACTTCGAGTTCCTTCCAGGTTCCGATCAGTTCCACCAAACCTTCCTTCTCCTGGAAAACACCACTCACGTTTCCCTGACGCGGGATTGCGAAATCCATTTCCTGGAGCTGCCGAAGTTCAGAAGGCAGAGGCGGTATCCCAAAACCAAGCTGGACCGTTGGCTGACCTACCTGAGCAACGTCCAGGGAAAAGAGCTGGAGAAGATTGCCATGACCGAACCGGCCATCAAGAAAGCCCTAACCATCGAGGAGATCTTTTCCCAGAGCAAGAAAGAGCAACACCGTTACGAATTGCGGGAAAAAGGCCTTCGCGATCTTGCTTCAATACGGGGTGCCGGCCGCGACGAAGGCCGTGCAGAGGGACGTGCAGAGGGGCGCGCAGAGGGACGCGCAGAGGGACGCGAAGAAGGGCGGGAGGAGGAGCGGAGCGTTGTCGCCAGGAGAATGCTGGCAAGTGGTTTTTCCAAGGAGCAGGTCGCCCAAATGACCGGACTTCCTTTGGAGAAAGTGGCGGAACTCGCCATTCCTCATGTTTCCGATCCCGGAACCGAATACCGGGTCCGCCCCCGGTCCGCGAAAAAGAGCGTGAAGAAAGCCCCGGGTTCAAAACCCCGCAACCGGGAGTAGGCCCCCCGGCCAGCCGCCCCCGGCATCTGCCTCCAGAGTCCCGTCGCCATCAGTGGCGACAGGCCCCGAAAGCTTCGCCATCCGGGCGAGAACGGTGCACGTCGCCATCCGTGGCGACAGGAGTTATAATGGAGGGGAAATTCTTGGAGGTGAGGAATGATGAGCCGCTATCTGGGGAATCGGGAGCCTTCCGGGAGAAGGTGGGGAGTCAGTTTCCTGGCAGCTCCGCTCCTGTTCGGGTTGTTTTTCGCATTTCCACCCCTCGCAGGGGCGGACGCCGATTCCTTCGCCAAGGCGATGAAGGCTTTCAAGGAAGCGATCGAGTTCAAGAAGGCGGGGAAGAACTGGAATGCTGCCCAGAGCTTCGCAACGGCGGTCCGACTGGACCGGGGAATCCTGAAAGAGGATGACCAGGGGCTCATTGCCCTTCTTCGTAACGGCTACCAGTCCCAGCTCGACAGGAACCCAAAAGACCCCGCCGCAATGGAGGGGCTGGGGTTCGTGGCGACGGTTTGCGACGGGGACAGCCGGAAGGGAATTGAATACTATTCGCAGGCATTGAGCGCGGCATCCGATGAGGGATCGAAAAAGCGGCTCCAGAGCTTCATCGACACTCTCAAAGCCGAACTCGCGGCAAAAAAGGCCGTTGATGACGGCCCGGCCCCCATTCCTCCCGGGTATGGTCCGAACAAGCCAGCCGATCCTGCTCCCCCTCCAGACGACGCGGCGAATGCCGAACTGATCGCGCAGGCCGAGGAGAAACTTGCCGGGATGAACCAGGCGAAAGAGCAGGCGGAATCGAAAGTTTCCCAGATCGAGGAGGAGATCAAACGTCTGGAGGAGGAGATCGACCAGAACCACCGCCGGTATCTGACGAGCAACGACAGGCGTTACAAGCGCAAAGAAGAAGCTGCCGAGAAATCTCTCGACGAGAAGAAGAAGGACCTTGAAAAGGCGAAGAAGGAAGTCGAAAAGATCGCGACCGAGATCGACCAATTCACCAAACCCAACCCGAAAAAGGCGGGCCAGGAGGTCCAGGCCACCGAATGGGCGAAGTAACTGATCGCGGGGACGGTTCCGCTACTTGTCGAAGGTTTCCTGAAGGGCTTTGAGCGCAGCCTGGTATCCTTGTTCGAGAAGTTCGACTCCCTCGAAGGCGGCTTTTCGTTCCTCGATGCTTTCGAGCTCGTTCAACCCCCGGTAGGCGACGATATAGCGATACAGAGCCTGGCGCGCCGCCCCCGCTTTTTCGAGGACATCCTTCTGTTTCTTTCCCGAAAGTCCTAGGAATGCATGTCGTTCGATTGCCTCGATCAAGCTCAGGAAGTTGCTTTCAAGAGGTATCCGCAACCCCGAGGCGTCCTCATAGTCGGTGGGGATGTTGTTCGAAAGATACTGCGGAGCCAACCGCAGGGAATAGAAGATACTTTTCGAGTCGGTGACCAGTTTTGGCTTCAGGAGCATCTCCCCGACCTTTTCGGAGTACTTTTTCATCTGGGCGGAGGGTTGATCCGCAGCCCATCCAACGCAGGGCATGATCAACAATGCCACCCCAAGAATCCCGATGATATGCCGCTCCACTCTTTTCACGATTTTCCCCCTTTTCTGGTTTGGAACCGAATCGGGTCTCTGCCCGAGACCCCGTGACCCATTATAACCCAATCCCGCCGTTCGGGCGACAAGACATCGAAACCTGTCACGAAATGGCCCCTTGGACTCGTCATCAAGAGAGAAAGGAGAATCATGCAGGAGGTTTGTCGGATCAAAGAAGGACTTCTGGTTCCCAGGATCTCCGAATGGTAGAATCGTTTGCGTTGGAAAAGAAACGCCTCATGGGAGGACCCCTCGATCTGCCAGCGAAAATCTCGAACGGAAACGGTCCTTCGGACTCCGAACTGATCGGCGAGGTCCTTGGCGGTCGCCGGGAATCGTACCACCATCTTGTCCGCCGGTACGAACGGCTGGTTCGGGTTGCGGTCTGGAACTTTTTCAGGTCGGCTTCCCATTCGGATGACGTCTGTCAGGAGGTTTTCCTGAAGGCTTTTCTCAACCTTTCCGAGCTTGTCGACCCGGGAAGATTCCGGCCTTGGTTGCTTCGGATCGCCTGCCGGACCTGTATAGATGTGAAGCGGCGGTTGCATCCGGGTGAGGAGTTGGTCTTCGATTTCCAGGAAGCCTGGGTTCCTGAAGATCCCGGAGCTGTGGAACATTTCGCCGCGGCGGAGGTGAAGAGTCTTCTTTCGTCCCTTTCGCCGGCGGATGGGATAATCATCTGGCTCAAGTACGTGGAAGGATATGGGTATGAGGATATCGCGACGATGGTCGGAGCCAACGGGACGGCCATCCGCAAAAGAGCATCCCGGGCGATGAAGTCACTTAGGGAGCGTTTCAGACCATGAACTGCCACGAATTCAAGGATCTCCTCGACTCCCTTGGGGATTCCGATCTTCCTTCCGAAACAAGGAAGGAAGCGGAGAGCCACCTCCGCCAATGCTCCGCCTGCCGTCAGGAACTCGAAAAAAACGACCTGATGATAGATTCGATCCGTTCTTTCTTCCGGGACTTCGACCCCGGGAGCGGAGGACCGCTCCTTGGGAACGTTTCGTTCCACGGGAGCGGGGGACCGTTTACCTTCAGGTTTCCCGAAAACCTGGCGGTTCCACCCGAGGCTTCCGGCTCGCGCACCCTTGGCCCGCTCTCGTCCCCGGGCTGTACCAGCAAAGAGGAGGCGCTTTCCTGGGTCGAAAGGTTCTTTCCCACTTTCGGACGTCCCCTGGCGTGGGCTGCAGTCGCGCTTCTATTGCTCGGGATCTCCCTTCCCTTCCTCCCTTCCAGTTTCAACCCTTTTTCGACCCCGGTTCCGGCAGCGGGTTCCTGGGTGTTGGTCGAGGGCTCCCTCGGAGGCCCGAAACCCGGAAGCGGCCCACTTCCCGGAACCGGTCTTCTCCACGGGGTGAAACTCCAGGCCCTCGATTTCGCCTCGATCGACCTTGGCGGCCGGGGTAACGCCATTATCCAACCCGACTCGTCTTTCGAAATCCTGCCTGACGGCATGAAGTTCGAAGGGGCGGGAAAGTTCACCTTCGAGCACTCGGGGAAAGGCTTCCGGATCGTGACTCCCACCACCCGCCTCCTTATCACGGGGACCGAGTTCTCTCTCGTTTCCCACCCCGGCTTCTCGTTTGTCTGGCTCAGGGAAGGGCTGATCGAATTGTCTGTGGCGAGCGGTGTTACGCAACTCGAGCCGGGGTTTTCCTGCCTGGTCAAGCCCGGTGGGGCCGCAAAAATCTATCCCCCGGCCTCAGGCTCTTTGGGGCTTTCCCCTCTTTCCCTGGAATCCCTTTTCATGGTCGCTCCAGCTTCCTCTTCCGTACCTCCCCGTCCGGTTGCACCGCCGCCTGCTCTGAAGGCGACCGGAACCGGTCCTCTCCCTTCAAGCCTTGGAGAAAGCCGGGGTTCCCTGGTTCCCGAGTTGCCCCCGGGACCGCCGGCCTCATCCATTGATGCCGATCGGATCACCCCGGTTTCCCCAAAACCCGTCGAAAACCCTGAACAAGCCTTCGAAGACTGAACGAAGCCCGACCGTTGGCGGCGGGTGACAGGGTCGGTTTCAGACCACAGGGTCGGTTTCAGACCACAGGGTCGGTTTCAGACCACAGGGTCGGTTTCAGACCAGCTTTGGGCGGTGGATGATCACTACCGAGACATCATCGGGCCACGGAACGGCCCCGGTGAACTTCCGGACCCTGGCGAAAAGGCTTTCAATCCTTTCCTCGGCATTCTGCTCATCCCGGCTCAACGTTTCCGAGGCTACCTTGAGGAATCCGTCGTAGTTCAAAAGCTCGTTGAGCTTGTTTGCGCACTCGATCACACCGTCCGAGTAAAGTACGAGACAACCTTCCCCGATGGTGAGCGAGAACCTCGAAAACTGGCATTTCTGGGAGACCCCGAGCGGCTTCGAAGGCGGAATCTTGACGTAATCGCCGTTTCCGTCTGGAAGAAGATGGATCGGGTAGTTCTGCCCAGCGTTCGAATAGGTGATCGAACCCTTTTCGGGGTCCAGGATTGCAAGGAAACAGGTCATCATCTTGATCTTGTGAAGCTGTTCGAGGAGCAGACGATTCACGCGGGAAAGGACCTCGTCCGGCCGGTCGGGATACTGCGGACAGAGAAGCGAGAACGCCGATTTCGCCATGACCGCGACCAGGGCCGCCGAGATCCCGTGTCCTGCAACGTCTCCGAACACGACCGCGATTCTTCCCCCAGAAACCGGGATGAAATCGAAGAAGTCCCCTCCTATGGCCTGGACCATCAGGTTCTTTCCCACGACCTCCCAGGGCCCTGCCCGGGCGGTTCCATGTGGCATGATCGCTCTCTGGACGCTGTGCGCGACTTCCATTTCCTCGAGCCAATGGAGCGCCTGGTTGAACTCACGGCAAAGGTTGCCCAACTCGTCATCGGAGGATGGTTTGATCCGGAACCCGAACCTCTTTTCCTTCATCGCCGAGAGCCCTTCGGACAGTAGCCCCACCGAGGTCAGGAACCGCCTTTGCAAAAGTCCGAAGAACACGATCACGCCAAGAGAGAGGGCCGCCAGAACGAGCAGGAAACGGAACTGCAGGACCCGGGCCGGCTGGAATACCTCCCTTGCGCTCGTGAGGGTGAAGAGCCCGTAATGCCGCAGATGCCTGCAGCGCCGCCCTACGAGGAACAAATCTTCCCCCCCTTCCCGCGTCTTTTCCAGAACCTCTCTCTGCCCGGCTTCCATTTTCCGGAAAAAGGGTGAAACCCGGGCGCAGGTTTGCGAATCGGGATAGTCCCCCGCGAGGAAGTACCCGCTCAACGCCAGGAGCCTGGTTTCGGATCCGAACCCCCCGTTCGCGGCCATTACCGGCTCGAGAAACTCTCTTTCGAACATCTCCTGACGCGATCTCACGAGAAGGCAATAATCAGCCAGCCCGGATGAATTCAGGATGAAATCGAAAAAGAAGAGAAGAGATTCCTGGCCCAGAAGGATTTCCGAAAACTGGCCACGTCTCTCGCGCAGATGGTTGAGAAGGAAACCTGCTTCTTCCGCCAGGAGGTTGGTTACCATCTCCCTGGGCCTCTCGAGTGAAGGATCGTTGCGACGCTGGGCTTCCCGATGGAAGAAATCGGCGAAGGTAACCCTGGAGATGAGCATTCCCAGATCCTTTTGCCCGGTGTCGGGGGACATGAACCTTTCGCAGATTCCCTCCCTTTCCGCCTGCAACTTTTCCGGATCGTCGTCGGGTCTCGTCATGAACTTTACAAGGTTGGAATCGGTTTCGTAGAAAGCATACCGGCCGATCTTCCAATGCTCGAGCAAAGCCAACCGCTTGTCGAGGGGAAGAGAGAAACTCTTCCGGAACTGCGAAAGATCGCAGATCGTCAGCACCTCGGGGTTGACGAGCACCGATTCGGAAGATATCAGCATGACGTGGTCGGCCCGGTTCTCGAAGAGAAGGCGGTTCACTTCCCGCTTCAACTCCTCCGGGCGGTCGGAGATCGGGTCCAGATTCCGAAGGAACTTGTGGAGCTTTCCCTCCTGGGCGCGCGGGAAACCAGCGAACCCCCCGTCGATCTCCGCAAGACGTGCAAGTGACTTTTCCTGGTGATTCTGGAGAAGAACCTTCCGGAAATCATCCAGGTACATCTTCCCCACCCATATTGCAAGCCCGCAGGGGAGGCCAAAGGCCAGCGCCATGAAGAACCATAGCTTGGTTCTGATAGCCACTTTTGGCGGAGTCCCGAGGACCTGAAGCCGGTAGGACATCCTCAGGAAAAGCAGGCTGGGGAAGAAATAGAGTGCAAACAATGCGATGAGGATACCGACAGGCGGTTTGGGGAGATCCCCTGCCCCGAAAAGGAGGATGGTGTCGTCCACCCGGCGGAACGCGGCGATACGTGAACCTTCCGAGAACCGGTTTCCCGGCTCCTGTTGGAATCTCTTCCGAAGCCGGTCAAGAAACCCGGCATCCCCAAAATCAGGGCGGGCCGGCCCGGAGGAGACGTCGAGATCGTAGGACAGGCTTACCCCGTCTTCGGGCACTTCTTTGAGAACCTGATCGAGGATGAACTTGTCCGGAAGGAGTTCCCGCCTGATGAAAACCATGACTCCCGCGACTGTCTGCTTGAGGACTTCCGGGTTCCACTGGAAGAACCCGAAAGAGAACCGGCCCCTGATTCCAAGAAAAACCACCCGGCCCGGTCTTCCCTTCATTCTGGCCGCAAGCATTTTCGGGAAGGGAAAGACCCGTCCCAACCGCTCCTCCTCTTCAGGGGAGAGGGTCAACTTTTCCGTGAGGGGTTTCCGGATCATGGAAAACAAGGCTTCCGCCTCTTCCTTCGGAAGGGGCGTCCTGACGGCCTTTCCCGAGCCGTCGAACAGGCTGACCTCGAAAAGTCCTTTCGGAAAACGCTTTTCGAACTCCCCGAGGAAAGTCGAAAGGTTGTTCTCCTTGGGGAGCAATCCTTGCCAACCGGGCGGACCCCATTCCTTCTGGAGGATTCCTTCCAGAAACCTGGACGGCTCGATCCGGCCGGCCGCTTCCTCCAGTTTTCGTTCGATTCCGACGAACTTCTCTTCGCGCATCTGGTCGGTCAAGGCAGTCCAGGAGAAGCCGACCGCGCTCCAGAAAATGACTGCGGGAAGCCCCCACAGTGCAATTGCCAGGATGATCCAACCCCAAATCGCGGGAAGAATGGAACGGTGGATCTGCTTCACCGCTTTCCCCGCTCCTTTTCATCGTCTCCGGGGCTTCCGGCAACCCGGAAAAGAAGAATGGCGGGCTCGGAATCGGTTCCCGGAACCTGTTGCAGGCTGTTCAACCTTGACAATACCAGGTTTCCTATGTATTCGAGGGGCTCGCCCTTGATCTCCCCCCGGTTTTCCGCCGGCAGATTCAGGGGCTCCCTGATACCGGCCCTGCAAAGGACCCCGGCATTTCCGATCAGAAGCGGGGTGCCTTCCACGAGATCGAAGCATCCTTCCTCGATCTCGTGTGCGGGTTGGATGGGTGCCCCCTCATCCGGGCAGGGAATCAGCTCTCCTTCGGAGCCGAGTGCGAAAAGCCCCGCGCGCCCGATGCGGCCGAAGTGAAGCCTCCGGGAGTCACTGCCGAGAACCCCGATGAAAAGGTCATGACCCATTCCGGGAGCGGAACCTTTTGCGAGGAACTCATGGAACTTCCGAAGGATTTCTCCAGGCCCTTTGTCAGGTTCTTCCAAAAATATGCGGAGGGTCATTTTCGCCATTGCCATATAGAGGGAAGCCATGACGGTCCTTCCAGGGAACTCGCCCAAGAGTATTGCAAGGCGTTCACCCGGGATCGGGATCAGGTCGAAGAACGCCCCGGAAACCGTTCCGGACGCTTCGATGAACCCCTGGCCCTCGATGCTTTTCCATCTGATCGCCCCCCTTGGATGCAGTTGCTCCTGGACCCGTTGGGCGAGCTTGAGTTCTTGAAGTTCACCCATGATCGAGTTTATCCCCGCGGCGATTTCCGACAGCTCGTCATCCGACCGTGTGTCCAACGGGGCATGCGAACCCAGTCTCTGAAGGGCGTTGAGCCCCCGGCCCAACTCGGCGACAGGATGTAGAAGAGCTTCCACCATAACCCACCCCAGTCCGAGAATGAAAACCATCAGGGCGGAGGAGAAAAAGGCGAATCTGGAACTGAGAAGGTTGATCTTACGGGCAATGGGCTCGTACGGTGAGACGAGGACCAGATTGAAATCCTGGATGTTGTTGCCGGGGAAGGCCGTTACCAGAACCTGACGGTCATCGAGAAGGCGGATCTTCTGCTGAACGATTCCCGTCTGATTCAACCGGGTGCTCACCAGCTTGAACGCATCGATGCGGTCCGAACCATCTGGAATGGCGCGTATTGGCGAAATGGGGGATTTCGGGATGGCGACGAAACGCAGATCACCTTGGTCGGCGAAGCTCCGTACGACCTTCTCCAGGTAAAATGATTCCATCCGGTAGAAATCATGACAGAACGCCACGAACCCGGTGTACCCCTTTTCTGGGGAAAAGACCAGCTCGCTCAGGTTCAAATTCTTGGACTCCGCGAACGCGGTCTGGACCCAACCTCCCATCCCCAGGACATAGGTGTCGATTACCCTGGGGGCTTTCAAAGCGGTGAAGAAGGGATTTGCCACCGGAGGAGTGCGGGTTTCCCCCCTCAATCGTGAAAAAACCTGAGGGGTGAAGGCCTGGAACCATCCTCTCCGAAGGCTCAAGGGAATCACCTGGAGCGATTCCCAGTCCCGGATTATCGAATCCAGGACTACCCCTTCGGGGTCGAGCAGGAAGGCCATGAAAAACGGGACATCCCGGGTGGCTGTGCGGAAGGGATCCAGGAATGTTTCCCGGGGAACGTTTTTCCGATCCTGGGTGAGAACAACCTCCTTATACATTTCTTTCAACCTGTTGAAAGAGGGAATGAACGAATCGTCGGCCTTCCGAAGGATCTGGAGCGCTTCTTCCTGGAGGCCTTGGACGAGGATTTTCTCCCGCGTTTCCCGGAAGGTTTTGCCGGTCGCCCAGAGCGCGGCTCCCCCCGCGAAGCTGGCCATCGAAAAGAAAACGATCAATTGCCACCGAAGAGGTACCTCCCGCCTTCGGGACACCCAGGTCCCTGACAGGAAGACAAGTATGAAGACAAGGAAACGGAAAACCCATCGCAGGTCCGGTTGCCCACTTCCGAAGGGGTGGCTGGAAGAACCTCGCCCATTGCGTCGAAAGAGCGATGCCCCCCCCTCCCTTGCGGACAGCTCCCGGAAGCCGAAAAGACGGATATGTTGCGGGAGGTCGATGAAACGGACTAGGCGGGTTCCAAACTGGAAAAGCCGGTTCGGATGATCCTCCGAAAGCCATTTCCACCAACGATCTGCAAGGGGGGTCGATCGGCTCCAACCCCTTTTCGAAGGTTGCCGGAGGTCGATCCATCCGAAGCCGAAAGAACCCCGGGCAAGTTTCTGCATCCGTTTGATCGCTTCCCCGGGAAGGACGGTCGGGTCGAGATGATTGAGGTGAACCTGGGCCAGAAGGTGTCCCTTCAGCGGAACCGGAGGGGGCGAACCTGCCGGTGCAGGACTCTGGCTCATTCTCGAAGGGTCCGGATCAGGCCACGGAAGCTCACGGGTGGATGCCCTCACCGGGAACCAGCCGCCCAGGCGGTTGACTCCCGAAGGGAGAAGGTCCATGAGCTTTCCCGGGCATCGGGTTACGAACTCCGGGGCTTGTTCTGATCCGAAAAGGGCTCTCGCCGTGGATGAATCCTGGGTTCCCTGTGCCCCGGAGCGGCTCTGAAGGCATTCGAGGAAGAGCTTCATTCCCCGTTCGGACATCGTTCGGGCCCGGATTGGGAAACCAAGGAGGGGAATCCTCTTTCCCTCTGGACTGAAATAACTGACATCGAGCACTCCCGGGGGAAGACGGAATCCCGGTCCAAATCCCGCGCCTCCGGAAGAGAGATTGTGCGACAAACGCTCCATGAAATCCTGGAATCTGGTTTCGGGTTGGGAAAGAAAGGCGAGGTGCGTCAGGATCTGGACCAGATCGTCATCCGCCTCCTGGAGCGTCCGGATTTCCTGCTCTGCGGAAATCCCCGTAACAAGGGTTTCCCCAAGGAAGGAAATCAGGAATGATGCCAGGAGAAGGCCGATCAGGAAAGAAACCCGCCCGAAAACGGAATGTCGGAAAGTCCCAGGACCTTCTGGAAGGAGGGGTTCCCGAAACACTCCCCCCGCTGATGCGGAGGTGAGGGGTTCCCGAAACACTCCCCCCGCTGATGCGGAGGTGAGGGGCTCCGGGGGGGGCTTGGCCATGCTGGGTGAAGATCCTTCTGTGGGGGTTGAGAAATTCTACCCTGATGGGGGAAATCTCTCAAGAGAATCCTGGCAGGAAAGGCGTGCTTTCCATTTCCCGAACCATGTGATAATGTACCCTCGCCCTGTTGGAGGTTTCTCCCAGGGCAAAAACGTTTCCAAAGGAGTATTCCGAATGAAAAGCAGGTTTTTTCTCTTCTCCGCGATCCTTATGGTTGCCTTGATTTCCGCGGTTGCCGTTTCAGCTGCGGACAAGGTTGACAGTCCCGTCTACCAGCAATGGGCCAAGTTCAAGGTCGGAACCCTTGCCAAATACCATCAGGTGAACGATATGGCGGGGGCCAAGACCGAATCCGACATCATCTATACCCTTTTGGAGATCACCCCCGAGAAGGTCGTGGTGGAGATGTCGGGCGAGATGAATGTCGCGGGCCAGAAGATGGAAATGCCCAAAACCAAGATGGAATACCCCGCCAAGGTCGATGCCGGTGACCCCGTTCTCGTGAAAGACCAGCCCAAGCCTGATGTCAAGCAGGGAGAGGAAGAAGTCGACGTCGCCGGAACCAAGTACAAGTGCAAAACGATCGAAACCAAGATCGACCAGCAGGGAACCACTGGTACCTCAAAGATCTGGAGCTGCGACACCATTCCAGGGACCCTGGTCAAGAGCGAAACCGAACTGACCGCTCCGGCTGCCGGAAAAACCTCCCTGGTTCTCACCGAGGTCAAGCTTCCCTGAACCGAATTTCCGGCAGAAAAAACGGGCCCGAAGGCCCGTTTTTTTTTGCCCGCGATCTACATGATCTCGGCTTTCCCCAGGTGTTCAGACCCGATTTTTACTGGACGCCATCGGGTGGGGTTGATCAGTTCGAATTATGGCATTTTCCGCAACTGCCCTGGGTGGAAAAGGCGATAGTGTCGTTGTGGCACATGCCGCAGGATTTCCCCGCGTTCATGTCCGACATCGTGTAGGAAGCCGTCCCGTGCGATTTGGGGAATGTCGGACTGACGGGATCATGACAGGAGTTGCATCCGCACTTCGTTCCATGGCCTTCGTGGGGAAAGACCACGGGCTTTGCGTTTCCGGTGTTGTTGAAGGTCAGAACCGTCGTTGTCGTCGCCGTTCCAGTGGCGGTGCCGGTGTTGGTGCCCGTGTCCGTGATCGTGACGGTGTTGGTTCCCGTGTTGGTGATCGTGGACGTTCCAGTGCCGGTGTCCGTGACGGTGCTGGTCGAGGTTGCCGTTATCGTGGAAGTATCCGTGGCGGTAATCGTCGATGTCCCGGTTCCGGTGACGGTGGAAGTACCGGTGGCCGTTATAGTTGAAGTGCCGGTCCCGGTGTTGGTATTGGTGTTCGTATTCGTGTTGGTGTTCGTGTCCGTGACGGTCGTCGTGGACGTGTCGGTGATCGGGTCGGGATCGATTCCCGAACCGCTTCGAAGCTGGTTGACGAATGTCTGGTATGCCTGAAGATAGGCTGTAAGGGCGGAAGCGATCTTGGAAGCGCTTTCCCCGTTCATCACTGCCTGGACATAGGCGCTGTAGGCGGCGGAATAAGCGCTTTGCGCCGACGCCGAGATCTTGTTGAGGGTCTCCGGTGGGTTCAATCCTTCTGAGGAGGAATCGGTTTCCGTGGAGGTCTTCACCTCTCCGGAGGGGTCACCCCGATCTGGCACTGCGCCTACCCCATCCTCCGACCCGATCAGGGATTCAATGAAGTTGTCGGCCGAACGTGTTTCGACCGTGCAAAACAAGAGGGCGCTGACGAAAAGAACGATTCCAATAACGATACTTCTTTTCATTTCCTTCACCTCGAAAGATCCCGGCTTTCCATGAAAGATCCCGGCTTTCCATGAAAGATCCCGGCTTTCCATTTCAATTATACCAATTTTTCCCCCGGTCCTGAATACCTCTCTGGGCATCTCTTCCTCCAGAAGACCCGGTTTATTCTTTTCACCGTTTGAATTATCATTAGGCGGGGCGGTGTCGGACCCCCCGGGAAACCGGGCGAGGTTTCCCGCCGCTCTTGATTTGTTGGGAACGGCTCCAGCAGCCGTCCGGAGGGGGAGTGCCTTGGGAGTTACGGGGTTGAGATCGAATCTGGATATCATCCGGCAGATCCTCACCAACCGCCTCCAGCCACAGGATATCCGGGCGATTCTGGCTTCCCTCCAGCTTCAACCACGGGACCAGTATCTGGGAAGCGTTTCCGACATACTGGGAAACGTCGCCGAACTGCTCCAGGTTTCAAGCCGCCTTCTGGACAATCTTCTCATGCTGCTCGTCGACATCGCGACCGATGCCGTTCAAGCCGATAGGGGAACCCTCTTCCTCGCGGATTACGAGAACAAGGAGCTGTTTTCGCGCGTTCTCCAGGGCGGGGAGATCCAGGAAATCAGATTCCCTCTCGACCAGGGGATCGCGGGGGCGGTGATCAAATCACGGGAAGCGATGATCATAAAGGATGCCTATGCGGATCCACGGTTCAACAAGGAGATTGACCTGAGAACCGGGTACAAGACGCGAAACCTCCTCGCACTTCCGATCCAGCATCCCGGGGGAGGCCCGCAAACCATCGGGGTACTGGAGCTTCTCAACTGGAAACGGGATGACATCTCCGAGAGCGATTTCGACCTCCTGAAACGGATTTGTTCGCAAGCCTCCCAGGCTTTGGAGAGTGCCCTCAATCACGAGAAGGCCCAGCAGGCGAGGGAAAGCGAATCCCACCTTCTCGAGGTCTCCGCCGCCATCTCCTCCGAGCTGAAGCTCAAACCGCTTCTCGAAAAGATCATGGAAGCGATAACGATGATCCTGGGCTGCGACAGGAGCACGCTTTTTCTCCACGACGAGAAGTCCAACGAGCTCTGGTCGCAGGTTGCCCAGGGGTTGCAGAGCGGCGAGATCCGTTTTCCAGCAAACCTCGGAATCGCCGGAAAGGTCTTCACCAATCGTGAAACGATCAACATTCCCGACGCTTACGCCGATTCCCGCTTCAACAAGGAGATCGACAAGAAAACGGGATACCGTACCCGCAACATCCTGACCATGCCCGTGATCAACAGGGAGGGAAAAGCGATCGGGGTTTCCCAGGTCCTCAACAAGCGGGACGGGGCTTTCAACAGGGGTGACGAGAAGAAGCTGAGGAGTTTTTCCTCCCAGGCTTCGATCGCAATCGAAAATGCGAAGCTGTTCGACGAAGTCCTGAAGATGAAGAACTACAACGAGAGCATCCTCGAAAGTCTCAGTAACGGCGTTATAAGCCTGAACCATATCCGGCGCATCGAGAAGTGCAATGCCGCCGCTCTCAAGATCTTCGAAGCAGAAGGACCCCAGATGATCGGAAAGTTCGCCGACATCTTTTTCACCGGCGAAAACCACTGGATCGTCGACAGCCTCCGCCGGGTCATCGCCACCAATGAGCCCGACACCTTCATCGATGCAGAGGTGGTAAGTTCTTCCGGGAAGAAGATCTCGATGAACATGGTCATCGCCCCTCTCCGGGATGCCGAACAGAAGCCGATGGGGGGGCTCCTGGTGTTCGAGGACCTGACCGGGGAGAAGCGGCTCAAGGGCACACTTTCCCGTTACATGACCAAGGAAGTGGCCGACCAGTTGATGAACTCCGAAGGCCTGCTCGGAGGGCAGATGCAGGAACTGACCGTCCTTTTCGCCGACATCCGGAACTTCACGAACTTTTCCGAGCGACTCGGTCCCGCCGAGACGGTTGCGATGCTGAACGAGTACTTCACCACGATGGTGGATATCATCTTCCAGCAGGGCGGGATTCTCGACAAGTTTATCGGGGACGCCATGCTCGGGGTGTTCGGTGCCCCTTTTTCGACCGGGGAAGACCCTGACCGCGCGGTCACCGCAGCCATCGAGATGCTCCGTGCCCTCGAGAAGTTCAATTCCCAGCGGATCGAGAAGAAGCAGGAACCGATCGCAATAGGGGTCGGGATCAACTCGGACGTTGTCCTGGTAGGAAACATCGGCTCCCCGAAACGGATGGATTACACCGTCATCGGTGACGGGGTCAATCTGGCTTCCCGTCTTGAAAGTGCAAACAAATTCTATGGTACAAGCCTTCTGGTGAGCTCCAACACCTTCAAAAAGCTGAAATACCGGTATGTCGCCCGCGAAGCCGATCTGCTGCGGGTCAAGGGAAAGGACCGACCGATCGCCATCTACGAGATCGTCGGGCGCAAAGGCGACGATCCCCATGACGCCGAGAAACCTTTCGCGCTTTTCCACGAAGGTCTGCAGCTTTACCGAAGGCGGCAATGGACGGAGGCCTCATCCCGGTTTCAGGACGCCGCCAACGCGATGCCCGGAGACACTCTTTCCCGGGTCTATCTCGAGCGTTGCCGGCATTTCCTCCTGACCCCTCCCCCCGCATCCTGGGACGGGGTCTGGACCATGCACGAAAAGTAGCACTCCCTTTTCCGACCCGGGCTGCCCTTCTTCGGGGCATTTTCGGGGGACATTCCTAGGTTACGAGCAGGGTAACCAGGGCGTGGAAAAGAAGGATCAGTATCGCCGCGATCATCGCCCCAAGGGAGGAAAAGTAGCCGAATTTCTCCGTCCGGCTTCCTGGAAGGCGTTGGGGAAGAAGGATGAGAACCAACCCGAGGCCGAGAACCGAAACCAGTGGAAGATATCCGAAACTTCCAAGAATATTCATTCCCCCGCGGACCTGCCCGAAGATCTTGAAAACCGTCCTTTCGGGAAGGACAGTGGCGGCCTGTGGTTGGGAGGCGATGATCTGGCGGAAATACCCGTCCCTTTTCTTCTCGACCTTCTCCGTCGCGTACAAGGTGCAAAAGATCAGGATCGCAGAGAAAACGGTGAAATTGACCAGGCTGGGGAGATATCGGCCCATGAAAGACACCGGTTCACCGGTAGCTTCTGGTTTGGGCGTTGCAGGTCCGTTTCCGATGGTTTCGTTCACAGATACTCCAGCATGAGCCACGTCGAAAGACAGATGTAAAACAGACTCGAAAAGAGAACCAGGACCGAGAGACCGAACAGGAAGTTCTGGAAGGGGGGTTGGAAGTAGAAAGGGCTTATCTCCGGAGGCCGGGGCCCATCCGGAGGAGGGGGTCTTTCCCGGGAAAGTGGGGTCGAACCTGGGGGGTATGCGCGCATGATAATTTTGTTGGCGAGATACATCGAAAACGCGAAGACCGGAAGCACGATGAACCACCGGGAGACCAGAAGGTCGGAAAAGGCCATCCCCCCCTCGATAAGCTTGAAAGCCGGGCTTTCCTGAATCTGTTTGGCAAGGACCGGGTTGCTCTTGGGAAGGGCTTCATAGATATGGCCACGAAGGGCGGGAAAAAGAAACATCGTGGCCGCGATGAAAACCGGGATTCCCAGGCAGAGGTTGAAAATCGCCGCCCCTCGCAAAATCCTCCGGTGGGTCTGGACCCGAAAAGGGCTCAGTTCGAAAACGATGTCCAGAAAGGCCGCCACCATGGGAAATCCGAAAATCATGATAGTGTCGAACATTTTTCCCTTTTCTCCGCGGATTCCGTCGTCAACATCGCACGTACAGGGTTCCCCGGTCAAGTATTGGGATTCCGACAAAGGTCTGGTGTGGGCTTGCGTGGGCTTTTCAGGAACTGGGTCCAGGGCAGACAAGGTGGTATCATTGAAGATCATGTGTTTCCATCTGATCAAGTGGGAGAGAACGAAATGACAGGAAGCAGGAATTTTCCCGGGATCTCGTGGCGCGCCCCTCGTAGGTGGTCTTCGAGTCTTGCTCTGGCCGTTGGCGCGGTTCTCTTCTTGTCGATCCCCGTTGCCGGTTTTTCCGAGCTTCCGGGAAGAACGACGGTTCATGTAACCGTTTCACCGCTCGACCCAATGGTTGTGGGAGAATGCTTTCTCAGGAATGCGGGTAGTGGTGCCGACGCTGAAATGGTTTCCCGTTTCCAGCCATCGGGGAACCTGCGGCTTTCTTTTTCCTTCCCGGGGGTCCCGCTTCCGCAATCTGCCGTCTATCCAGTGGCGTTGTCCGATCCGGATGATTTCGGGAAAACCGTTCGGGTGCTTTTTCGTATGCCCAAAGCGCACTGGGAGGCAATGCAGGCCCGAAAACTCCCTGAAACGGTTGAAATCACCCTGGAGCGCCCCGCGGATGGGAAAAGGAAGATTACCGGAAGGGGTGTTCCAGTCATCGGGGCAGGAGGCCTGGAGTTTTCCACGTTGTACGAGAAGTGGCGGGAAATGTTCCTGGGTGTCCTGGAATCGGATATCCGTTCACACGAAGACCATGAATTGGAGCTTTTGCTTTTCCTCCGATGGGGAGGGCGGCTTCCCACCGCATCCTTTTCCTCCTGGACAAATGACCGGGTGGCCCAACTGATTTGGGATTTTTGCGGGGTTAACGACGTCCGGGGGGCACTTCCTCCGGCCTCCCCCCGGAGTCTTCCCGACCTGTCAAAGCCCGCCAAAGGGATTCCGCTTCCACTGCAACTTCCGTCGGTGGAGGTTCCACCGACCGAACTTGGCGACGATACATCGTTTTCGGCTTCGTTCGTTCCCGCCGACTGTTATTACCTGGAGTGGCCCACCTGGGAGGATTTCCGGAAAAGCCGCGATTTCTTTGCCGATCTGGGTCAGAAGTGGGCTCCGGATTTCTATTCCACACCGCTCGGGACGATTTTTGACCGGTATCTCGCGAAGCTGGGATGCACGGAAAAGTACGTCCGGGAGAACCTGGATCCCCATTCGGGACCGGTGGTGATCGCGGGAAGGGATCCCTTCTTCGCGGCGGGGACCGGTGTCCTCATGCTCATCGGAAGCGGAAAAGGATTGCTTCCGGTCCCTCCGGGAAACCAGAAGTCGAGGATTTTCCATTCGGGTTCCCGACAGGTTCTGATGCTTTCCAACGATCAAAACCTTTTCAACGATTCCTTGAAAGCGCGTGGTGGAGGAAGTCTGAGGAGTCTGCGGGCTTTCCGGTATACGCGAAAGCGGCTTTCCGAAGTTCCCCCTGGAAACCGGGAAAGGTTTTTCCTTTATCTCAGCGATCCATGGTTTGCAAACATCCTTGGCCCCCGGTGGATGATCCAGAATCTTCGTTTGAACCGCACGGATTCGCGGATCCGGCTGGCGGAACTCCTGAAACTGGTCTGGATGCGGGAACGTGGCCTCGGTTTCCCGCCTTCTCTTTCCCAGGTCAGGGCCGATCCACTCCTTCCCGGGGATTGGGCGGACTGGCTGTTGGCGGACCTCGAGGATGGCCCCAGGGGGGTCCGATCGAGAACTTCCGGCGGGCTCGAGGATCATTTTCCGATCGATTCTCTCCCCTTCGATGGTGTTACTGAGGAAGAAGCCGGGTACTACGAGAAGTTCCGGAGTGACTACCTTGGCCGGTGGAGGAAGATGGATCCGGTCGGCCTTCAGCTTCTTGAGGTTCCCGACGAAAAGAGGTGGGTTTCACGCCTTTACGTGAGTCCCGTTGCCTGGACCTCCCTTTTCAGTTCGAACCAGTTCCTTTCTCCGTTCAGAAGTCTGCATGATCCGATCCAGAAGGAGGGGCAGCTTGCCGGGATAAGCTTTTCCCACGGGGGCTCCCCTTCGGACCCCGATCTGAACTTCATCCGGTTTTTCGTGTTCGACGCCGCTCCGACAACCTTCCCTCCGGAATACTGGCTCGAAAGACGGTGGACTGAAGACCAGATCTCCCTTCTTCGGACGCCGGTAGCGGTTTCCCTCACCCATCCCGGTTTCATCGCAATGGCCAGGATGTTCCTGTTCGGTGGGGTGCGGCCATCGATGTTCAAGGGAATCGACGAGTATCCTCCCCGCGCCGCCGATCCGGCTTTCATTACCTTTTGGGGGGCCAAGCTCGGAAGAAACCTTGGGGAAGCGTTCGCGTTGGATCTTTCCACGATCAAAAGGTTGGTTGCCTCGGGAACCGAGGCCCGCGTGGCGGGGGTTGCCCCCCCTCCTGTTCACGAACAGCCGACTGATGTCAGGGCTTATATGGATTTCGATTCTGGGCCCATGTTCCGGAGGTTCCTGTTGCATCTGGCTGTCCAGGATCGTGGAATCGAATCATGGCGCAGGGACAACCGTCTGCGGAGGATCGGCCGGTTGCTGGGCCTTCCCCTTCCTGATGGGCTGGAGAATCTGGGGCGGAATCACGTTTTCCCGTCCATGCCGATCGTTCACAAAGGTCTGTTGGAGCAGATTCCCCGCGAAAGGGGGGAGTTCGGGAATCCGGATTTCGTGGGAAATCTCAGTTATACCTCGCCCTATTCCGAATCGTTGAAGAACCTTCCCGATCAGCTTCTCAGGCTGAGACGACTGGATTTTTTCATCAGCCGGGAGGAAAATGCCCTGCTCTTCGAAACCCATGCCGCCTTTTCTGAGACCGCCCCCGAAACGAGAGCCCTTTCCGAGAAAACACCAGCTTCCAGATGATGGTGGCTTTTCCCGGAACGGTTCTTCCGGAAAACCTGGGGGAGGTCCCGAAAGGCTTCGCCATCCGGGCGAAAACGGGACTCAGGCGTCCCCGACACACCGTCATCCGTGGGCGACAGGTGAAACGTTTCTGTCCTGGGGAAGATATTAGGGAATGGAGTGATGTCCCGGACCGTCATTCGGGGAACCACGAAGGAGGACCACAGAATGAAACCTGGAAAGCGATTGTTCCTGGGCCTGGCCCTGGGAATCGGCTGTTTCCTGTTGTCTGGAAACCCGCTGGGTTGGGTTTCTTTTTCCGGAGCCGTTCTGTATGCGGAAGATGAGGATGAAGGAACCGAAGCGGGCACCACAGAATCGACCGGGAGCGGCGCTGAATCCGAATCCGTTTCCGAAACGGAAACGGCTGACGGGGAAGGAGCCGGGTCGGGGACCGGTTCAGAGTCGGGCTCTGAGAATGGGTCAGATACCGGTACTTCCTCGGGATCCGGTGAGGTGGAAAAAGCCGTTCCCCAAGCCGTGGAGAAATCCCTGGAGGCGGTCAAACTCGGGGGCCTTGGAGATGGCGGTTCAGCCGGCTCAGGAGTGGGCTCGGGCTCTGGACCGGAGCAGGGTTCCGGAGGATCCGGCGAAGGGTCTGGGAAAGGGGCTGGCGCAGCAGATGCTGGGGTTTCTGGCTCCGGAGTCGAAGGACCTGAGGTTCCCACCTCCCTCGATCAGGACGAAAAGTCCGGGAAAAAGGCCCCTCCCAAAATTGAGAACACTGTGGGGGAGCCATCTTCCGGTATCTCCTTTTTCCCCTTCCAGAAGACCATCAATACGATCAAGAATGATTACAATATCGATGTCTACCAGGGGAAAACCGGCAAGTGGAGCACCTCCGAGGTCAAAGCGATCAATGAAACCCTGAAGACGCTTCCCGAAGATTTCCGCACCCCCACCACGATCATCCAGAAAGATGGTCGGAAGGGGACGACGCTTGGCTGGGTCGATGCCTCGGACTGGTCTGCGGTTCACATTACCCAGGCTTCATCGGACAAGGGGACGGTCACCGAGACCCTCGTTCACGAGATGGGCCATACGTACGCGATCAAGAACAATGAAGTGATGAAGAAATACTACGATTCTTTCTGGAGACGCGAAGGGAAAAGGAACTATCTCAAGCCGGTCACCGGTCACCCCGTCTCTGAATACGGCTTCGACAGCCCCTACGAGGATTTTTCCGAAGCCTGCCGGTGGTATGTGTTTCATCCCAAGGAAATGAAGTTCGGTCATTCCGAACGATACGACTTCCTGAAGAAGAACGTTTTCGGCAAGGAATACTGACTTCCCCCGCGCGGAAAACGAACCACCACCCCGAGGATCGCAGACTTCTGGAAATCGGCCACATCGGGGTTTGAACTGGGAAGCACCCCGCCGGGTTTCGGCCTTTCACCTACTCCAGGATCGTCCGGACGATCCGGGCTCCATTCTTGTAGACGTCGTCGGTATGTAGTTTCTCGATCCCCCTTCGGGGGCTTCCCAACGAGTCCCCACCGTTGAAGTTCCCTCCGCGGAATACGTGGCAATCACCATATTCGAGGCCGTAATAGGAGGCTGGTCCGGTCGGATCGACCGTTTTGGACGGATCATAGACATCATACCAATCGTGAACCCACTCACCGAGGTTCCCGCTCATGTCGTACAACCCCCAGGGGTTTGGCAGCTTCAATCCGACCTGGTGAGCTTCGTTGCTCCCCCCCCACGGAGCGGAGTTTCCCCCCCACCAACAATAGTCACCGTTTGGCTCATCCTGTGTGGTTCCACCCCAATGGAAGAAGGAGGTGGTTCCCGCCCGGCAGGCATATTCCCACTCGGCCTCTGTCGGAAGCCGGTATCCTGGCGACCCGATGCTCGGTGAGGTCGGAAAACCGAACTTCAGGTTCAACTTGTTGCAGATGCCCAGTGCCCCACCCCAATTGGTGCTATAGGGAAGCTTTCTTTGGTAGGCCGTATAGTCCTTTGGAAGCGCGCCAGGAAGCACCATTTCCTGCTCCAGGGTCACTTCCGTGCGGGACATGTAGAACGGCCTGGATATCGTTACGGAGCGAACCGGTTTTTCCGTCGAATAGTCCCCTCCCATCGAAAAGGTCCCCGCGGGAATTTTCAGGAACTCCATCGTTACCCCATCCCCCAGGTCCAGGACCATTCCATCCCGGACGGTGGCGGAAAGGGGCGTGGTCTTGTTGATTCCCCCTTCCGTGTAGGAGCAGATCAGGGTGGTCACCCCCGCCTGCGAAGGGGCAGTGAAGACGGTCCCGTTCAGGCTTCCTCCCCCACTCTGTATGAGCCATTGGAAACCGCCCGCAAGGGCTTTCGAGGTCTTGTCGGAATAGTTGGCGGTGACCGCGACCCTGGAAAGATCGTAGTTGGAACCCGTGATCATATCCATCCCCGTCGGATTGATCGTCAAGCTCGCCAACTCCCGGCAATAGACCGTGACCCATTGGAAATCCGCCCAGGGAGCGCTCGCGAACCCGTGATTCGTATCCTGCCGGTATTGGAGCCCTCCGATTGTCTTGTAGCGACTGAGCATTCCGTTCGGAATCCGGGTGATTTCAAGTCCCAATACGTTTTCACCGGGCTGGAGTTTGACCTCATAGATGGTGCCATTCACGCCGGAATCCTGGGGTTTGCCTGCCCAGTCGTCCGGAAGCCTGGGAGGATCGTTAACACCCTGTGCCTTCGAATGCAGGTAAAGACCCCACCATTCCTGGTATATAAGCGACCCATAGGGCCGAAGGCCTATCCAGATCGACGGGGAAGATGTGGAATACCCATTTTCAAGCTTCGCCAGGTATTGTAGATCCTTTCCGTTGTTGAAAATGCTCATGACGAACTTGGGGAAGTAACCATTTCCCACCGTCCCCGCCTTGAACTCCTGCCAGCGTTGCTCCATCTTGGATTCGAGGACGAGCGTGCTCATGCCGAAGTAGCGGAACTTGGTGAAATCGGAATCCGCATCATCTGCGTTCAAGCGGGTGGAAAGGGGGGTGAACTTCCCGTTGACCAGTTCGATGAACCTGGTGGCGGTCGGAAAATTCGGATCTGCCAGATAGACCCGGTTTCCCTCTATCCGATAGACGACGAGAGCATGCCCCCCCACCGGACCCCAGGCGGCGATGAATTGGGGATTCTTCGTGGTGTAGAGGGCGGCCTGCAACAACTTGAAGGTCGTCTCGTCGGTCAGATTCGCCATCCAGGTTCCAAGCTGTTCCATGAAGGAAGTCCAGTCGATATCCTTTTCCTGGACCATCGACCCCCATCGGATGGCATCAGCGTCATCCTGCCAGATCGTCTTGGTTTCGTTCCGATCATGATTCCCGTAGATGTTGGGCTTGATCTTCCGGTTGAAGCACCACATGCTGGAGATGCTCTGACCGGCGCAGTGCCCCTGGTACGACAGAATCGATCCCTTGTTCGGGTTCTTCCAGGTATGCACCCCGGGCCTGAACTCGGTGTCGAGATCGGAGGGGAGGAGCCCCAGAGCAAGATCGGCGGCGAACATCCCCGTCGAGGTCGGAAGCCACGACCCCAGGATGGAAGGCCGGACCGCCATCCGGACGTGACTCTGGGCGAAATTCACCCCGGAAGGGTCGTAGGTGAGGACCGTTACGCCGCTCGCGGCAATGGCTATTGCCGGAAGCACCTCCAACTCACCCGTCGAAGCGTCGAAGAAGAACACGACCGGGAACTGCGCTTGGGAAGAAGCGATAGGCACGAAGACTGAAAGGCCCCCGCTTGCCGTCCGCCCTCCCGTATCTATTGAGATGAGCGGTGAAAGCGGCTTGATATCAGCAGCGAGGGTATGGGTGGAGATCTGGGCATACCGGACTATCACCTCGGTCGCCCCGGGAAACGCCCCCGCGGGAACCTGGATCTCGAATCCCTTGAGGGGACTGGCGGGGTCGTCGATCCGGACCTTTCCCCCCGAGATGCCCACCGTAACCTTGGCCCCTGGCTGGTCGCCCTGAGTGGTGATTCCCGGGATGGTTTCACACAATCTCAGGAATTCCGCAAGGGCATCTGCATACAACGTCGCCGAATCCGTCGCGAACTTGGCCGAAGCCATCGAAACCCTGGCCGCCGGTCTGGAATGGGCCTTCGAGAAGTGATCCGTCAGGACCTTCTTGAGAGTCACCGCCACGACGTCGGGAAGAAGTTTCGAGGACCTCGAAGATACCTCGATCACGTTGTCGACGCTCGGAAGAAGATCGGTGGCTCCGTGAAATCCGGTCGCTCCATCGATGTTTCCCCCCGAGATGTCGAACTCCCCAATGACTGTCTTTGCAGGAAGGCTGCTGAAAGTGATCGTGGCAACCCCTTCCGGATCGACCGGAAAAGTCTGGATGAGGTCGGTTGTGGGTTGCGTTGCCACCCCCTCGTTGACCAGGCTCAGCTTCACTGTGACGGTCGGGGATGCCGTGGAGGAAGCCCGGATCGACGGCATGAGAGAGGTCCTGGGGGAACCGGCCCTGATGATCCGGAAGGTGATGTTCTGAGTCAACTGCGGAGCGGAGTCCCCCGTAGGATGGGAAAATGTCTGTGGTCCGACTGGATCGTGGCTGCCGGACCTGCATCCTGCAAGAACCCCAAAAAGAATGACGGTTGAAATGACAAGTATGACCGACCGGTTCATGACACCCTCCAGAATCTTTTTCATGAAGACCTTCCAAGGGATTTCGGAGCGGTCATGATAGCACGTTTCGCTGTTTCCGCAAGTCAGAGCGCGAAATCAGTGAAAGTTGGGTTTTGGAAAGGCGGGGTTGGGGGTTTCCGTCCCTTTTTCGCTCCGGATATTCCGGAGTCTCTCGGATAATGAATCCAGGAGGCTTTTCTGGCCAACCGGAATCGATTCCCCCATCTCCCGGAAGCCTTTTTCCATTATCGAAAGGACTTCCGACAGGTGCCGGCGCTCGCTCTGGTCCAGATCGAAACTGATCGTGGTGGCCAGGCTCTGGATCTTCTTCCGGTCGTCCGGGGTCAATGCTCCGCCCGTGTTGAGAGGGGAACTCTCGAAGGCTTTCAGAAACTGCCCACCCAGAGGGAGAACGGGTTTTGGCGGTTCCCCCGGGAGCATCGTTCCGATGCAGAGCCCGATGATAATCCCCGAAATCAGGATCAGAAACAGGCAGATTGCCAGTTGGCTCCTTCTCATGTTTCCCTCCTTCACCGGCCGAAAATGGTTTGCAGGATCCGTGCGGTTTCGCTTGGGATTTCCGCTGGGGTTTCACCGCCTCCGCCGGCGAAGCGGATCGCAAGGGATATCAGCGCGAGGATGATCGCGCACACCGTGAACCAGAAAATCGGAGTTGCGGAACAGGAAAAGTCCTCCGTTTCCGTCTTGGCCGCCTCGCGGGGAATGGGAGTCACGCTTTCGGTGGAAACGGCCGGGGTCTCAGGATTGGGGGTGGTGGTGGAAACGGTGGAAGGTGCTTCGGCCTCGATCTTCTCCATGACCGGTTTGTACCAGCCTTCGGGAAGACGCTCTTCTCCGCGGGAATTGAACTCATCCTTGAGTTTTTTCTCGACACGATCCAGCGGATCGCCCCGATCCAGCGGATCGCCCCGATCCGGCGAATCGCCCCGATCCGGGGGATCGACACGATCCGGCGGATCGACACGGTCCAGTTGTTTTTCTTCAGGGGTCATTTGAGTCCTTTCCTTCCTGGGCAAGGGCCGAGAGAATCACCATTCGCAGCTTCCGCCGGGCGCGATGGGCGCGGGTCTTCACGTTGGATTCACTCCAACCCATGAAATCCGCGACCTCGGCAACGGTCCGGTCTTCGAAATACGTCATCGTAAGGACCATCCGGTCTTCGGGGCCGAGTTTGTCCAAAGCCCAGTCGAGGAGTTCCGAGATTTCCCGTCTTCGATCCCGCTCGGCCTGGGCTTCCTCCGCCCTCTCCGACATGGCCTCCCGAAGCCATTTCTTCGATTCATCGGAGAGCGATCCGATCTGCACCTCGCGAACCCGGTATCTTTCTCTCCAGAAGTCGTAGCATGTATTGAGGACGATGCGGGACAACCAATGCTTGAATGGCTGGATTTCCTTGTAGTTCCGCAGGGACTGGAAAACACGGATGAACGCAGAATGGGCCACTTCGAGAACGTTTTGGTGGGAGATATGCTTGAAAACCAGGCTTGCCACGAACTCCTGGTAGAGTTCCATGATCGTTTCGAACTTCCGGGTCTGGCCCTGAAGAATCTCGAAAATCAGGTGGGTATGATACTGGTCACCTGAGGCGATGGATTCACCCCTCACCCGCCGGCCTCCAGCGCGGCGAGCTGCCGGGAAGTCCTGTTCACACGTTTCTGAATGCGGTGCACCGGGTCATTCTATTCCGATATCATGAAGGTTTCAACCCGGATCCCCGCTCACTGATCAGGGATCGCGTCGATCTAACGGTTGAAATCCCGAATTTTCCTTGCCGACCGGGCACAGCCTTCCCCCTTGCACGCGGAGCAGAGGTTTCCCCAGGAATCCCGGCCTCTTCCGCCGCAGGCAGCGCAGGTCTTCTTGTCCTCCGGGGCCGAGATGTATCCGTCTCCCCCGCATACTTTGCAGAGATTTCCCCAGGAATCCCTTCCCGTTCCGCTGCACATTCCACAGCGGGTGGAGGTGGTTGGCCCCTCCCAGGTCGGATTGGAACCGGTGTTGGCCCAACCTGTTCCCTGGCAGGCGGGGCAGGTGTTGCCCCAGGAGTTCTTGCCCTTTCCGCTGCAGGCAGCACAGGAAAGCGGTTGTCCCGAAATCGCCACATAACCGTCTCCACCGCAGGGTTTGCAGAGATTCCCCCAGGAGTCTCTGCCTGCTCCGCTGCAGGTGCCGCAGGTTTTCAGACTCCAATCGCCATGATGGTGGTGATGTCCTCCATTTTCGCCCTCTTCCCCAAGGTAATCCGCCCAACCGCATCCCTTGCAGGCCCCACATTTCGATCCCCAGGAATCACGGCCACTACCGTTGCAGGCTGCGCACTTGTTGGGGTTTTGTCCGGTAATCACGAATCCGTCGCCACCGCAAACGGTGCAAAGGGTTCCCCAGGAATCCCTCCCTTTTCCCTGGCAAAAAGCGCAGGAGCTGAGCGTTCCGTGTCCGGTTCCGGACCCTGCCCACCCTGTCCCTTTGCAACCATTGCAGAGGTTTCCCCAGGAATCCCGTCCTTTCCCGTTGCAGGCGGCGCAGGGCTTCGGCTGGTTGGGGGTGACCACATAGCCGTCGCCGCCGCAGACTTTGCAGAGGTTTCCCCAGGAATCCCTTCCTTTTCCGCTGCAAGCTCCGCAAGCCATGCTCATGCGGGTGAAAAGCACTCCCACCAGGGTTTCCGCGTTTCCCAGTCGGCGGGTGACTTCGGCGGAGTCTTCCCCGGATGCGAGAAGAAAGGAAAGCCGCTCCAGTTCGAGGCGAAGGGGTTCCGCAAGACCCCGGCTTCCCGGGGGAAGTTGGGGCTGGACCGCAACGAGCTTCTCCCTGATAGCTCTGACGGTGCGGAGTTGCTCCTGGCGCCTTCCGAGGTCAGCCGCGGTCACGGGGCGGCCGCCGGGGGTTTCTGATTGGGAAAGCGACCTGCCGAGTTGTCCGACAAGGGCCTTCATCTGTGTTACCCGACTTTGCATCAAATCGGTCGGATTCTGCGAACGTCGATTCATTCCAACCGGGTTCGTTCCCGGAACTTGGGGGTCTCCGGCTTCGACGAAACCCGGAAGGGCCAAAGCCATGGAAAGGATCAGGGCCAGAAGAATCGGGACTCTTCGCATCGGAAAGCCTCCAAAATCGTTGATTTCAACCTCTTTTCGGGGTCACGAGCCCAACGA
>CAYRYU010000011.1:1470-21793 GCA_964428355.1 uncultured bacterium | reverse complement strand
GAAAGCCTCCAAAATCGTTGATTTCAACCTCTTTTCGGGGTCACGAGCCCAACGAGGGGGTGAATGTGCCCGAAAAGCCGGGATGGCGCAGTCCTTGAGGGCACTCCTGCCTGCCGGTATCATTCTATCACCCTTTGGGCCGCCGGACAAACTCGAGGAGAGCAGGCTGACAGGGCGAACTTGCCGGGCAATTCTTCTTCGGAAGAACCGGGTTCAAGGATTCCCAACGGTCCCCCAGCTTCGGCATCCGTCGAAAGAGATCTCCATCAAGCCGGAAGGACGTTTTTATACGTTTCTGATTACCCTTGTATGGGGGAGAGAAAACGATTAACATGGTTCCACATTACCGGAGGTTTCCGTGCGAATCGGAATCGACGCTCTTTCCCTGAAGCCCGGTCGTACCGGGGGCGGGGAAACCTACATAGTCAATCTGCTGAAAGCCCTCTCCCGATCCGATGCCGGGCACCATTTCGAGATTTTCTGCCTCGGCGGGGTGCGGGAACTATGCGGGATCACCGCTCCGAACATGGCGTTTCGCACGGTTTCCTTTCCCGGGCCCGAGAAAGCCCAGCTCGCCGGGAGGATGATCTACGAGCAGACGAGGCTTCCCGGAGCTGTCAAAAGGCTCGGAATCGACTGCATGCTCTTCCTCGGGAACATCGCAAGCGTCTTCTGCCCCTGTCCGTCCATCCTGACGATCCATGATCTCTGGACCTGGTTCTACAAGGAGACTTTCCCCGGAGTCCTCGATCCTTTCACCGGGAAAGTCCTTCCCCAGGTCGTTCGGGTTTCCGCCCGAAGGGCGACCAGGATCTCGGCCAGTTCCCACTTCACGAAAAGCGAAATCATAAGGTTCTTCCGGCTGCCGTCTTCCAAAGTGGAGGTTGTTCACCTGGGGTTCCGGCATTCGGCCGACCCGCAACCGGGATTACCCCCGCCCGGAACGGATGCGGAAGGGAAACTGCCTGACGGGGTGCGTCCCCCCTTCCTTCTCAACGTCGGAAACCAGCATCTTCACAAGAATCTCCACACCCTCGTGGACGCATTTTCCGAGTTCAAGAGGAGCACGGGGCTTCCCCATCAATTGGTTATCGCGGGAATGGCCGCCTCCGGAACCCCGCTCCTCCAGGAAAGGATCCGCGTTGCGAACAGCGTGGATATCGTCACCATCGGAGTAGTTCCCAAAGCGACCCTGGATCGCCTCTACCGGGACGCGGCGGCGTTTGTCTTTCCCTCCCGTTACGAGGGTTTCGGCTTCCCCCCCCTCGAGGCTATGGCAAGGGGGGTCCCCGTCATCGCCGCGCGGTCCTCGTCGATTACCGAGGTGGTAGGAGATGCGGCACTGCTGTTCGAGCCGACCGATGTGCCACAGATGGCCTCCGCCATTCGCCGGATTCTGACCGACAGTGCTCTGGCAGCCTCCCTCAAGAAAATGGGGTTCCGCCATTCAGGGCCTGCATGTCCGTTCACCTGGGAGAGAACCGCGGATGCGATGTTGGGGTTGGTGCGCTCCGTGGTCGAGCAGAAAAGCGGGAAGAATTGCCAATGAGTCCAAGGGCATTGATTCTTGGAGCATCCGGTCAGGATGGATCGTATCTTTCCAGGTTCCTGCTCGGGAAAGGCTACGAAGTCGTGGGAACAAGCCGCGCGATCCCCCGCGAAGGTTGTCGGAACCACATCCGTCTCGGGATCTCCGAAAGGGTAAGGCTCGAAAGCATCTCCCTTCGTGACTCGGAACTGGTTCGGAAGTTGATAGGAGAAGTCAAGCCCGACGAAATCTATCATCTTGCCGGGCAGAGTTCGGTGGGGCAGTCCTTCCAGCAGCCGAAAGAAACGTTCGAGGATATCGTCCTGGGAACCCTCAACGTGTTGGAGGCAGTCCGGCAGTACAAGGGGGGAACACGGTTCTTCAACGCCGCCTCGGGTGAATGTTTCGGACAGGTTTCGGAACTGTCGGGAGCGGTGATCGAAACCCCCTTTCGGCCGTTGAGCCCATACGCCGCCGCGAAAGCCGCGGCATTCTGGAATACCGCCACCTACCGTTCTTCCTACGGGCTTTTCGCCTGCTCCGGGATCCTCTTCAGCCACGAATCCCCGCTTCGGACGGAACATTTCGTCACCCGAAAGATCGTCTCGGGCGCGTCCCGCATCGTGGCCGGGGCGAAGGAGAAATTGCGTCTGGGCCGTCTGGACATCCAGCGGGACTGGGGATGGGCCCCGGATTACGTGGAGGCGATGTGGGCCATGCTCCAGCAGCCGGCACCCAGGGATTTCGTCATTGCCACCGGGGAAACCCACTCCCTGGAAGAGTTCGTGGCGCGGGTTTTTTCCCATTTCGGACTCCAGTGGCGGGAGCACGTCGAGACGGATCCCGGTTTGTTTCGTCCGACCGACGTCTCGTTCGCGTGCGGGAACCCTGAAGACGCAAAGAAGCTCCTGGATTGGTCTCCACGGGTTTCCTTCGACCGGATGATCGACCTTCTCATTCGGGGGGAGGCAGATCTGGCTTCCTTTTCGGGGCTGAAGGAGCAAAAGCCATGAGTCTTGGACCCTTCGACGTGGTTTTGATCAGCCATCCCCGGGAGGTTCCCCAAAAGGCCGATTTTCCCCCCATCGGTCTTGCCGCGCTTTCGGCGATGTTGAAGAAGACTGGATTTTCGGCGCGGGTTTTGGATGCCGCCGCCATGAATTGGGACCAACTGGCGGATTTCCTTCGCCGGGCCTCTCCCCGGATCGTCGGAATCAGCTGCTGGACCCTGGAACGGGCGCAGGCCTACCGGACCGGGCTCCTCGCCCGGGAGGTCCTGCCCCAAGCCCGGATCGTCTACGGGGGGCATCATGCCACCGCCTTCCCCGAGCACATGTTCATCAAGGCGGCCGCCGACGCGGTTGTGGTGGGTGAGGGGGACCAGACCTTCCCGGAACTCGTCCGCGCCCTCATCGACGGAACCTCCCTGGGGGGAATCAGGGGCATCGTCTATCGGGACGGAGAGCGTTTCGTAAGAACGCCTCCCCGACCGCTCATTGCCGATCTCGATTCCCTTCCGCTGCCCGATTTTTCCGATTTCGACCCGGGCGAGTATCTTGGAATACCTTATCTGCCAGGCCCCGCCGCGGCGATAATGACCTCCAGGGGGTGCCCTCACCAGTGCGTTTTCTGCTCGGCATCGAGATTCTGGCAGCGAAGATGGCGCTCCCGCTCCCCCCGGCTCGTCGTGGACGAGATCGAGATGCTCTACCGCGAGAAGGGTGTCAGGAACTTCAACTTTTTCGATGACAACTTCACCGTCCGCACTTCGCGGGCGATCGAGATCTGCCGGGGGATCATCGATCGGGGGCTGCAGATCCGCTATGTGGCCTCCTCCCACGTCACCCACATCAATCCCGGACTGCTGTCATGGATGAAGCGGAGCGGTTGTTTCCTGATCGGCTTCGGGGTTGAGACGGGCAGCCCACGAGTTTTGAAGAACATCGACAAGAGCCAGACGGTCGAACAGGTGGAACAGGCTTTCAAGCTCTGCCACGAAGCGGGAATCAAGCCCCAGGCATACCTGGTCGTGGGAAACCCCGGGGAGACCTGGGATTCGATCCGAGAAACCGTCCGGCTCATGAAACGAATCCACCCGTATGATTCGAATCATGCACAGATAATGTGGGTGCTTCCCGACACGGCACTTTATGCCAAGGCGAAGGAGACGGGGTTCATCAACGACGATCAATGGCTTGTACAGGATGGGATGATCCATTACACATGCGAACAGCCTTACTCCACCCTCGCGGAATTCCTGGACTACCTGATGAAAAGGATGGCGCGGAACGAGGGTTCCCCAAAAGCCTTCGTCGAATACCTCGCCCGAAAGCTCTACTACGCGTTTCCCATCCTCCAGCGGTTGCGGCGGTTCAAGTCCCTGTTCTTCTCATAAGGCGGTTTCGATCCTTGCTTACGGGGGCTTGTCCGGAAACGTTGGCCGGAAGCGAATGGAAAGTCTTGTACAAAACACCCCGGAGGTCGACGGATTTGAGGAAGTCACGTATCAGGATGCTGGTATCACCGTCACCATGAGGGTTTTCGGGGTGGTTTTTCATTTCCCGCCGGAAACGTGGTGAAAGCGCTTTTTTCACCGCTCTGGTAATCGCCAGGACGGTTTCGGGGCAGTCGATGACGGAAAACGCTCTCAACCGCCCCTTCTGGCGCTCCCCGAGGTTCACCGTGGGAATCCCCATTGCCGGGGCTTCGATTATCCCGCTCGAGGAGTTTCCGATCACGACATCCGAATACTTCATCGCTGCAAGGTAATTTCTCTGGCCCAGGGTCATGGCGACCAGAACCCGCTTCGGATGGCGCTTTCCGAACCTCGTGATGGCGAGGGCGACGGTGTCGCTCCCAACCTCGGCGTTTGGATGGGTGATGATGATCCGTGCTTCCGGAAATGCTTCGAGAGCTTTCAACAGCTCCCCGATCGCTCTTTCCGGGCCGGTTTTGTCGAGCGTGGCAGGATGATAGGTAACGAGGAAATTCGGGTTCCCGAGGGGGAACCCGATCGCCTCCTCCAGCTCTGACCGCGAAGGGATGGCCAGCCGCCGGATGTTTTCCACGCCCGGATCCCCGAAGTTCATCACCAGATCAGGATCTTCTCCCATCTGGATCACGCGCCGGCGGTAAGGTTCCGCGGCGGTGAAATGGAAATGGGCCATCTTGGTAATCGCGTGACGGATGGCCTCGTCGATAACACCTTCCGTTGCCTCGCCCCCGCACAGGTGGGCGATGGGAATCCGGGCCATCATGGCCGCCTGGACCGCGGAAAGGATCTCGTAACGGTCCCCCAGGACGGCCAGGACGTCCGGCCGGTGCTTCGCGAGGGCTTCTCCGAAACCGATCACCCCCAGGCCCAATGACCTGGTCAGGTCGAGCGGGGTATCTGTTCCCAGCCGAAGGTCGATTTCGGCCGTGATCGGAAAACCGTCCCTGGCGATTATCTTCCGGGTGTCACCGAAGGCGGGGGATAGGTGGGTCCCTGTGACAAGTACCTGAAGCTCGAGAGCGGGGTCGGCCCGGATCTCGTGCATCAACCAGTAAAGAAGGCCGTAGTCAGCCCTCGTCCCGGTCACAACCGCGATCTTCCGCCGCCTTTTCCCCATCATTTCGCTTTCGGATAGCCACGGAGACACCGAGGCACAGAGCCATTCGTAATGAGGATCACGAAAAAACTCTGTGCCTCTGCGGCCTCTGTGGCTACCTTTTTCCGTCTCCGGTCAGGATTTGGCGATCTCGAACTTTTCGACGCACTTGATCTTCAGTGTCTCGAGTTCGTCGAGCACGGGGTTGTAGATCTCGGGGAGGACGGGGATGTGGACTCCCGTGAGGTTTGCGAACTTTCCGTCGAGGATGTAGCGGGTGGCGATCGCGGCGGGCAGACTGACCGTGCGGCTCATCGCGGAGTCGCCGTCGGGGATTCCGAAATCCACGAGGGTGGAGGTGATGTGCTCCGTCTTGTTCATGTAGGTTCCGATGAACTCGTGGTAGAGCACGATCATGTCCCTTTCACGGGGCTTGAACTCGAGCTTCTTTTGCAGGTGGGCGCAAAGGACGTCGAGAAGGTTGTTGATTCCGCTGGGGATCTTTTCGTTCCCCAAAAGGCCCAGCCACTCGAGACGCTTGATCTCGTCGGAGTCCGGTTTGACCTCCCAGGCGGCGCAGATGTCGGCTTTCAGATCGCCCTTTCCGGGAACGAGCAATCTCATGACCTGGCTCCACGTCTTGCCTTCCAGGTCGGTCCTCGCGGTGTCGACCAGCCAGCCGATGTGGGCCATCTGATACCAGAACTTGCACCAGCCGGGGTACCGGAGGGTTCCCCTGAACATCGTCTTCGCGTCCTTCAACCCGTAGAGGTCGATGTAGGGAAGCGAGTTCCGGTTGGGATAGGCCTCGAAAGTCCCCTGGTCGGGAACCTTCTGCGCCCAGTTGTTCTTGAAAAGCTCAGGGCCGGGGATATCGATGGTTTTGCCTTTGTCGAGATACTTGGCCGCATTCCGACCCGCCATGAGCACCCCGCGGGGGCTCCAGCTGAATTTGTAACCCATTGGATTGTCGTTGGCCTCGGGGGCGGGAAGGCCACCGCAGAACGACCGGAAGGATGTGACCTTTCCCCCGCTCTTGGTTACGTGGTCGATGATCCGCATCGCGGACATGTGATCGATTCCGGGATCGAGGCCGATCTCGTTCAGGATCAGGATCCCCGCTTCCTTCGCGCGCCCGTCCAGTGCCTTCATCGCGTCACTGACATAGCTGGTGGTGACCATGTGCTTCCGGTGCTTGATACAAAGCTCGGCGATGGTCACGTGATGGGTGTATGGAACCAGGCTGATCGCCACGTCACAGTTCTTGATCAGGGCATCGAGGGAAGGCCCGTCCGTGACGTTCAGGGCTTTGGCGGAACCGCGCTTGAAACCCTTGACCAGCTCTTCAGCCTTCGAAACCGTGCGGCTTGCACAGATGACTTCGTGATCGGTCTTTTCGAGGAGGTAATGAACGAGGGGCCTGGCGACGAGGCCCGCACCAAGAACCAGAACTTTCTTTCCCACCTTTGTAGGCTCCTTTCAGTTGACGGGATGGAATTTCCCGAGACTTCAGCCCAGACGAGGGCCGTGTAATGACTGGATCATTCCAGGAACTTCTTCATGAACGCGTACTCCGCGGGGAACTCCCCATTCCAGAGTAAAACGCCTCGTTTGAGCGAGTCGGGAAGGCCGCTGTCTTCAAGGGGAACATCCCTTCGAATTGCCCGCAAGCTCGGCATGAAGGGTATGAGTGCGGTCGAAAACTCCTGGGAGGCTTCCGCCGGAAGTTCACAGGGAAGGTTGTCCACCGCCATCACGACCGGGCCTCTTCCCTCGACCCCCATCGTCGCTTCATCCTTCGAAGGATCGTAGACGAAAACGGGGAAGTCGGGTTGGGTGTCTTTGACGGTGAACTCGATTCCGCCAAGAATGTCGCACGAGATGTCCCCCACCACCTTCAGCTTGGGGGTCTTTCCCGCGCCCCAGATTTGGGCGGCCTGGGCCTTCGAGATGAGGCGGGGGGAATCGGGGGACCAGAAGATGCAGTTGACAAGTACGCTCAGGTGGTCCACGTGCGAGCGGAACGTGCTGCAGTAACGTTCGGGGTGGCTGAAAAACTCGGTCTGGTCAAAGGTTGCACTTGGGTCCTTCGGCCGGACCGTGTGTTCTTCGTGAAAAACCGTCTTGTACAAAGTGTTCTCTTCCGGGGTCTTAACCTTGGCGAGATCTTCGGGATTGACGACTTTGTGCGGGAGCAGATCGAAAATCTCCTGGGCGCCTCGGGACACGTTCCCATAGCCCGTGAAGCCGATCACCAAGGGAAGGATCGCTTTCGGCAGGCCTTTCGCCTCGATCTCCCTTCCGATCTTGCCGATCGCGTCTTTGGCTTCAGCGAGATCGCGGTATTCGTAGGTCATCTTCACCTGTTTGAAGGGGGTTTCCATCCCTTCTTTCGACAGGCGCTGACCCAAAGCCCAAAGGGTGTCGATCATTCCCGCAAGACCTGCATACCGGCCGAAGAAAACGAGCCTCCGTCCCTTGGAATCGACGATCCGCTCGTAATCGATCAGGGTGCACTTCAGTTCGCGAAGTTTCCTCAACATCGCCATGTTGTGCGGCTGTCCCTTGATGGTGTGGGAAAAGAACATGTACATCCCGTTCTTCCGGAAGACCGGGATCGGGATTTCCTTGACCCCCATCACAAGGTCGCAATCTTTGATCTCTTCTGCAACTTTGGCTCCCGAGGCGGAATAAGCCTCGTCAGGGAATGCTCTCTTGGGAAATGGTTGGACAACGAACTCGAATCCGCTCTTCCCGGTCAAGTCCCTGATATGTTCGGGTGTAAGGGGAACCCGCCTCTCCCAGCGGTTCTTTTCCTCTCGTCGAATGCCTATTTTCTTGATCATTCTTTTCCTCCAGGCCCTGTCTGAAATTGCCCGAAGTGCTGCATTTTGAAGGGGCGAGGGAAGTATACCCATTTGTGACGGACTGGTCAATCCCCCTCGGGTCAGTTCCCTGGTGATATCCTGCGGTCGCAGGAGGGTATCAGGTCCCCTTCGGGGAACCGTTTTCCAGGATTCCGGTTTCGGTCTTTCCCCCCAGATAAAAGGTGCAGGGAAGCAGCAGAAGATAGGCTGCCGACCCGATCGCCAGGGTGGCGGAAATGCCCCATACCATGGAACATGCCAGTGCGAGGGAACTGGCGCATACTCCGCAAGCTCCGTTGATTCCCCAAAGCCAGGGGCCCAGGTCAATCGCTTTCTCGAGCCGCTCGCGGAGGGATGAAACGAGCCGAAGGCCCATGGGAAAACAGATTCCCATCCCGAGGGCTGGAAGAACCACCAGAATCAGGGCAATCGCCACCCGGGTTTCGAGGGGTGCCCCCGAAAAATGTGTCTGAATGGGGCCGGACGCTCCACCTGCCAAGGCGGACAGGAGGGCGGGAATGAGTGGAAACAACCTCGACCACTTTCCGTCCGGAACCTTGAACCGCGCGGACAGGAAGCTCCCGATCCCGGCTGAGCAGATCAGACCCCCCAGAAGAATGACCAGGCTCAAAGTGGGATTCCCCAGGAAAACGTTAAGCCGGGAAAGGAGACCGATCTCGATGAACATGAACCCGGCTCCGATCAGGGCGAAGAAAAGGGACGACATCCCGAGTGCCGTTGTCGGCCAGGTGCCAAGATCCGATTTGAGCCTGAGAAGGGGAATCCCGATGAGCACGACCGTCAGGATCAGGCTTACCGCAAGAGAGTAAAGAAGGGTCTGCGTCGCCTCGTGGTTGGCCAGGAAATGATAGTCCATCTGGTTCAGGGAGTTCCGGTTCCTGAACCACCCGCTGGGCCTCAGGACATTGAAGAAGAAAGGCCGGTCATCAGTTGGAGGGGAGAGGTCCAGTTCGTGTGTCGAGGTCAGGTTCCATAGTGCCCCCCGGTCGGATGAGGAAAGGATTGCCTGAAGGAGCGGGTTGGGGGAGTCCCTTCCAGGAAGTGCGAGAACGAGTGCTCCGAGCCGTTTGGCCTCCCCATCGAGTCGGGAAATGTCCTTTTCCGTAAAAGGTGCGGGGGAGACGAGCAGCGTGGCTACCATCTTGTGGCCAAGAACTGCGATGTGGTCACGGGGGCGTTGGATTCCGCGACGATACAGGGTCTCGCACGCAAGGCCGATCATTCTGGCAGTTTCATGAGGAGAGGGAGGGAAATACCATCGCGAAACCGAGAACACCCCGTCGGGTTCGAGTCGGGAGAGGAAGAGATCCCAGGCTTCAGCCGTGTAGAGCCCATTCTCGGCAAGACTGAACGCTCCCGCCCCCTGGGACGCCCAGGTGTCGATCAGGGACATCAGGATAACCTTGTGCCTTCTCCGGTCGCAGGTCAGGAAAGACCTGGCTTCACCTGAGACCAGCTCTACCTGTGGAAGATCGGCGAGATGGGAAAAATCCCTCATCCGGTCGGTGTGAAGGTTCACGATGAGTGGATTGAGTTCGAGCCCGACTACAGGACGGTTTCCAGCCCGCAGTGCCGCGATGATGTCCCGTCCTCCTCCGAAACCGATTATCAGGGCGGAACCGTCCGGGCGGAACCGGTTTCCGAGGCTGCAAAGGTCCCAGTCGCTCCAGGAGTGCTTTTCCAGCAGACCGCTGTCTTGCGCCATCCAGGTGGCGGCTTCGCCGTCGATCCTGATACGCCGCTGGGAAATCGGTGCCGTTGCCTCCGGTGGAGCCAGGAAGCTCACGGACCAGCAACTTGGGGACTCCTGGACGGTCGGGTCCACCGTGATGCGGGAAAAGGAGTTCCAACCGCAGAAAAGGAAGTGGGGCTCCTCTTCCGAGTTACCTTTGACCCAAAGAGGCCGGAACGGAGGAGGGATCATTCTTGCGTTGGTAACCGAAAGGCATGTCAGTGTTACGCAAAGGGCGAAAGCTACTGTCCTTTCCCCCGATTTCGTCCAGCTGAAAAGGCCCCAGGCAAGCAACCCGAGGGCTGATGCGAAAAGGATCCCGCTCGGGGCATCGAGAACCCAGAAGAGGGGTATCACCAACGCACATCCGATCGAAGCTCCGACCAGATCTGCGGCATAGGCAAAACTGGGATGCAATCCCGCCCGGGTGAGCGCGATGGATAGCGTGAAGCCGCTGAAAAAGAAGGGGACTGCGAGGAGAATTCCGAAGAACAGCATCGAGGAAAACGGCGTGACGAAGTTCTGCTCGACCAGGGGGAGGTGGAACGAGATGGCGACTACGACAGGTGTGCTTAAGGCGAAGTTCCGGCATCCGTTTGCCATGAGTTGCTCGGGGGTGGTTTCCTCGAAAAGTTTCTGCTTCATGGCAACCGCCATCGCTCCGACGGTCATCCCGAGCATCGCGAGGGAAATGACGAAGAAAGAAAGGTGATACCAAGCGGTAACGCTCGTGATCCTTGTCAGAAGGATCTCCAACATCAGCGATGCGGCTGAAATGACTGCCGTCGCGGTGTAGATTCTTCCCTGGGACACGGAGAGTCGGTTCCTCCTGACTGGCCAGCCCGCCCCAGCTGGTTTTTGGGCGGCGGTTTAGAACCTCTCCTTATTGCCACCTTCAGTACCAGAAGTCAACCCTTCCGCAAATCCGCGGTCGGAACCTGGCTCGACCATGGTGCCCCTTCCAGCGGGGTGGATGCAATCGGGATCATTGGGGAAAGGCGGCGGCCGGAACCCGAAGGTCCCGGCCGTCGGCAGGGCTCAATTCAGAGGTCAGATCAAAGCCTCGAGTGCTTGGGAACTTACTCCCCATCCGGTGGGGGAAGGACCCTCGTATCTCCCGGAGGGATGGGGTCGGAAAGAATGGTTCCCGGGGGGGGCATCTGGTCGGAAGCCGGTCCGCTTGCGGTCCCGCCCGGAGGCGGTGGCGGCGGAGGAGCTGCGGTTCCGCTTGCGACACCTCCCGGAGGGGGCGGGGGCGGAGGAGCGGCTGTTCCGCTTGCGGTTCCGTCGGGGGGCGGCGGCGGAGTTGCCGTTCCACTTGCCGTACCCACAGGAGGCGTTCCGGAGGCCGTTCCCGTCGGGGGAGCGGCTGGATCGGGCAGTTTGTCGATCGTGTCGAGGATCTTCGTGACCCCCGCTCCAAAGGGGCCCTGGAGCCATCCTTCGATCTTCGGTTTCAGCCAGGCTGCGGCCTTTTTCAGGACGTTGTCGAGCATGTTTCCCCCCGCCGGGGTCTTGTCGCCGGGAAGGAAATTGTCCAGAAAGCCCAGGATCCGTTCGATGAAGCCCTTGAGGGGGGTCTCCATCAGCCCGCCCACGATTCCCTTTATGAACTCAGTTCCCTTTCTGATAACCCTGTCTATTTTCTCCGAGTCACTGGCGACCGCGGTTCCTGAGGCAGTTCCTGAGGCGGTTCCGGAAGCGATTCCGGTTCCCGTTGCCACGACCTGGGAGAAACCTGTGGACGGAAGGAAGAGGAGCAGGAAGAGGATCAGGACGCTACACGCAAGACTTGTAATTCGTTCCGACGAGACCATCTGAACACCCCCTCGTTTTCGTTCTCTCAATCCCTAATACCTGGATTTTACCTCTGATGTTTCATCATTTTCCATAATCGTAGAATTCGGATTGAACCCCGGAACCTCCCGGCCTGGTGATGGTTGAGTTGAGAATCATGATTCCCCGATCCGCGGAATATGTCATTTTGGAGCTCCTCCAAATCTTCTTCGGATTGAATTTTCCTTCTGTCTGGTGCATGCTCAGGCAATGAGATACATAATCCCTATCAAACAGGTGCCTGAAACGAACGCGGTCAAGATGGACGAGGCCACCGGGACTATGGTCCGGGATGGAATTGACGCCATCATCAACCCACTTGATCTCTACGCGCTCGAGCTTGGACTCCGGATGCGCGAAAAGACCGGGGGGACGGTCACCGTCATCTCGATGGGGCCCCCGAAGGCCATGGAAGCCCTGAGGGAAGCCGCCGCAATGGGAGCCGACGAAGCGGTCCTCCTCAGCCACAAGGCGTTCGCGGGTTCAGATACCTGGGCCACCAGCCTCGCTCTCGCGGCCGCCATCAGAAAACTGGCTCCCTTCGACCTGGTGATTTGCGGAGAACGTGCCACGGACGGTGACACGGGCCAGGTGGGCCCGGGAATTGCCGCGTGGCTCGACCTTCCGTTGATCAGTTACGTCGCCGGGGTGGACGATCTCGATTCCCGCTCCCGGCGAACGCCTCGCCTGCGTGGCCGGCGTCTCGTGGAAGAGGGGTATGAGAGCCTGGAAATGGACCTTCCAGGGTTGATAACCGTGGTCAAGGAAGCCGCGGCTCCACGGCTTCCGACTTTGCGGGGGAAACAGAAAGCCCGGGGTTTGGCGATCCCTGTCTGGGGTCCCGACGACCTCGGAATACCCCCTGCCCAACGCGGACTCGAAGGGTCACCCACCCGGGTCGTGAAGATCTTCCGGCCCAAGATCACGCGGAAGGCGACGATCATCCACGCGAAGGATCCCGTCACGATCGCAGCCGCCGTCGATGAGTTGGCCGTTTTCCTGGAGAGGGCGAACGTCCTTCCCCGCATCGGAAGCAAGGAGTCGGGCCATGAAGCATGACGGAGTCTGGATTTTCGGAGAACAACATCGGGGGAAGGTCCTTCCCCTGACTTTCGAGTTGCTGACCCGTGGCCGTCTCCTAGCCGACAAGCGGGGAACATCTCTCACCGCAGTGATTTTCGGCCATCGTCTCGAAGAGGACTGTTTGCTCGAGACGATCGAGCGCGGGGCCGACAGGGTTCTGGTTATGGAAGCTCCAGAACTCGAGAACTTCCTTCCCGAACCCTATTCGGCTTGCCTCATGAAGCTGATCGGTGACGAACGGCCCGAGATCCTCATCGCGGCGGCTTCCTCGACAGGACGGACACTGATGCCTTATGTTGCGATCAAGTCGGAAACCGGACTGACGGCCGACTGCACCGAGCTGGATATCGAACCTTCCTCGGGGCTCCTGTTGCAGACCCGTCCCGCCATCGGGGGAAACATCATGGCCACGATCAAGACTCCCACAAGCAGGCCCCAGATGGCGACGGTAAGGCCCCACAGCACCCGACCGGCGGAGCGTCTTCCCGGACGAAAGGGCGAAATCCGGAGAATCCCGGTTCCCGCGGATGCTTTGAAGTCCAGGGTTCGCATGCTCGGGTTTTCCAGGGGTGCCGAAGGCTCGACCCTGGCTGAGGCCCCACGCGTAGTTTGCATAGGAAGGGGAATCAAGAAGGGGGATAACGTGGCTCTCGCCAGAAAGCTTGCGACATCTCTCGATGCCGCTCTGGGCGGAACCCGTGACGTAGTCGACCGGGGCTGGCTCGACTACCCCTGCCAGATCGGCCTGTCCGGAAAGACGGTCACCCCGCGTCTCTACCTCGGAATCGGGGTTTCCGGAACGATCCAGCATCTGGCCGGAATGCAGACAGCGGAGACCATCGTTGCCGTCAACCAGGATCCGGATGCCCAGATCTTCAAGGTCGCGGATTTCGGCATCGTGGGCGATCTGTTCGAGGTCGTTCCGGTCCTTACGCGGAAACTGGAGGGACGCTGAAATGAGCCGTTACAAAAACCTCACTCCCGCGGTTATCGAAGAGCTTGGCGGGATTGTCGGCACCGGAAACGTGATTCATGGCGATCCCGAGCGGCTCGAAGCTTTTTCCCACGACGAAGTGGCGGAAAAAGAATACGCCGCAATGCCCGGCTGTGTCGTGCGGCCGGGTTCCGCCGAGGAGATCTCGGCCGTCATGAAACTCGCCAACAGGGAGCTGATTCCCGTCACTCCGCGCGGTGCCGGAAGCGGACTTTCGGGTGGGGCCGTTCCCGTCTTCGGCGGGATCGTCCTTTTGTGCGACAGGATGAACAAGGTTCTGGAATTCGACCCGGACAACCTGACGATAACGGTTGAACCTGGCCTCGTGACCAACGAGATCAACCCGCTTGTCCGGGAGGCGGGTCTGTTTTTCGCCGGGTATCCCATGAGCCTGGAGAGCTGTTTCATCGGTGGAAACGTCGCGGAAAACGCGGGGGGTGGAAAAGCCGTGAAGTACGGCGTCACCGGACGCTATGTGACCGGTCTCGAACTCGTCACCCCCTCCGGGGACATCGTCCGCCTGGGCGGGAAGCTCGCGAAGGACGTGACCGGGTACAACCTCATCCAACTCATGATCGGATCGGAGGGAACCCTCGGGATCTTCACCAGGATCACGCTCAAGCTGATGCCTCTTCCGAAGGTTTCCGCCGACCTTCTCGTGCTCTTCCCCGATCCCGAAACCGCCATTGCGGCGGTTCCCCTCATCATCGCGAAGGGCGGGGTGATTCCCACCGCCGTCGAGTTCATGGATAGAACGAGCTTCTCCGCCGCCTGTGAATACCTCAACGAAAGTCTGGACGTTCGGGAGGCCGGGGCAATGCTGCTGATCACGGTGGATGGCGCCCACTCCGCCGAGGTCGAGGCCGGATACGAATCCGTCGGCGAGCAATGCCTGAAATCCGGGGCCGTAGAGGTTTTCGTCGCGGACAACCACACCACTTCCGAGCGGGTCTGGAAGATCCGCCGCAATATCGCCGAGGCATTCAAGGTGAAGAGTCCCCACCAAAGTCTGGAGGACATCGTCGTTCCCATTGCCTCGATTCCGAAGATGGTCGCGGGGCTCAGGAAGATAGCGGAAAAGTGGGGAATCGAGATTCCCTGTTACGGCCATGCGGGCGATGGAAACCTGCACGCCACACCCGTCATGAACCCTTCCTGGACTGAAGACCAGTGGAAAGAGCGACTCCCCTTGATTCTCGACGAAATCTTCCGACTGACCGCCGACCTGGGCGGGACTCTTTCAGGTGAGCACGGAATTGGTCACAAGCGGCTTCGATGGATGCCGCTGTTCTGCTCCACCGCTCATATCGGAATGATGCGCGCGATCAAACAGGCCCTCGATCCGAACCTGATCCTCAACCCCGGAAAGGTGATTCCCCAGGTTCCTTGAGTTGTCCTTGTCCCGTCGGCGGGAAAACCTGTTCCGTCAGTTCATCAGGGTAACGAGACTGGCGATTATCCGGCCTTTCCGGACGATGCACAACCCGCTTCGTCCCGCAAGGTGTTTCCAGCTTTCGGCCGAAGAGGAAAACTCCCAGAGTTCGTCGCCTTCCTGGATCTGCGTTTTCAGTTCCAACCACCGTTTGTTGATGAAGCCGAACGGAACGGGTTCCGACCCGAGTTCGTCGTTCTTCACCATGTGTTTCCGCTCCTCCTCCTCGACCGTGGTTTTCCTCTTCAACCAGGACCGGGGAAGAACATCATCGGTCTCCCCCGCCGGGGGTTCACCGATCCGGACAGGTTCCGAAGCCTTGCCGCCGGTTTCCGAGGCCCTCGCGCACGTGGTGGCAGGGAAAAGCAACAAACACCCAAGGACGAGGAGACAGATTCTCATTTTGAACGCCCTCCTTACGGAAAGGAAAACGTCCAACCCCCCGTTCGGATTTTAAAACTCGTTTGGGAGTCGGAATCAGCCTCAGGGCGCGACCTTGAAGTCCAGTAGCTCGAACGAGGCATCGCCCGTTGTCTGTTCTTCCCCAGCCAGGGACATCTTCGATGCAAACCCCGAGGGAAAGGGGAACCCATCTCTTTCCTGGTAGGTGATCTGCGTTGTGGCTTTCGTTCCCGTGGTCTGCTCGACCTTCATTTCCTTGGGGAGGAGCCCCTTGGTGCCCTGATGGAACTGAAGATCGACGCTGAAAGGGAAGAGGCCACCGAAGTCCACCCTCTTGAGAAGGGACTTTTCATCGAAAAGCATCTTCACGTTGCTGTCGTCCTTGTCCTTGAAACGGACCCGGACGCCGTCGGTGGCGTTCTCGATCTGGAAGTCGGTATCCTCGTCCGTGAACAACGGCCCCGCCAGCATCTGGCCCCAGCTCTGGGAAAGCCCCAGGAGCGAGTTGCGCATGCCCTCGACGAGGAGCTCGCGCCCCTGGTCCATGTTTCCGTCCCTGGTCGGGGAGAACTTCTCCTGCCTGATCGAGAAGATCCCTTTCTCATACAAGAACCGGATCCTGATCGAGTCGAAAACCTTGACCCGAGGGTCGTTTTCCCCGGAATCCCTGGCCAGCTCTTCCTTCATCTTCTCGACGGCGGGAATCGTTACCTTCAGGTCGAAGGACTTGATTCCCGCTACGGGATAGGAAAAATAGGCTTTGTTGACCCTGTCCACGAAAGCGGCTTCCTTTTCGGGGCGGGCTTTTGGGGGAATTTTCCTGTGCTCGTCCTTTTTCAGCTTCTTCCCGTCGATCGTCGAGACGCTGGGAATCGGAAAAAACAGGAAAAACTTGTCCTGGTCGACCTTGATGAACTCGTCCTCCTGCGCCACGATTTTCGCGGTCAGGGAGGCTCCGTTCGTGAAGACGATCGTTTCCGCGGAAACCGGTGGATTGAACGGACAAAGTAGGTAAACGATAATGGACACGGGAAGAAATCGTCGGAGCATGGCTGCACCTCGCGGATTCAGATGACGTACCCTACCCGAAACGTGAAATCGACGTCAACTCGCGAGGCTCTTTGGGATCTCCCGTCCAAAATGGAGACCCCGAATTTTGTAACCGGATACCTCGGAAGGTAAAGTATATCGAAATGATTTCCTTCCCTGAATGGATTTCCAATAAGATGATGGGATTCACTCCCCGGAGGAACGAATGAAAAAGTCGTCCAGAAGAGCCCTCGGTTCGGTTCTGATTCTCTGTCTCATCGCGTCCTTTTTCTCCGATGTCCCCTTGGGAGCGCAGACTGCTCCGATCGATGTCAAGATCGGGGAAAAGACCGTTTCGGTAACTCCGGGAAAATGGGTCACTGTACCGACCGAGTCCGGTTCGGTGACGTACAACATACGGGAGGTCAACGGAAAACCGGTGGCCTTAACTGAGGAACAGTATCGCGCCGTCGTGACTGGAACGGCCTCAGGGACTCGCCCGGCAGAGGCAAAAGGAGTAACCCCGGTTTCATCTCCATTCCAGACGAACTCCCAATCGCCTGTTTCATATGACGTCGAGGACATCTTCGGGCGCCATTTTACTTTGAGCCCCGAAGATCTTGGCGGATTTACTCCGGAAGAAATTGCCCGTGGGAAAAGGGTGATCGTCAAGGCGGGAGTGAAGATCGTTGTCAAGAAGATCCAGCAGAAGACCGGGACTTCGTCGGCCGGTTCCAAAACCGCCCAAACCACCACAACCACCCCGGAATCGAAACTCGACAAGCTCCGGAGCAAGTTCGATCCCGATAATATCAAGGGTGCCGTGCCCAAGGACGGGCAAAGCCGGACGGACCTCGCCGCAAAGAATGCCAAATCCTCGATCAAGGACTCGTTGAGCGCAAAAAACCTCGGGATCACGGCTCTGGTGACGGTTGGTTCCGAACTTGGGACCCAGATCATCAACGGAGAGGACATCGATGTCCTGAAGGCGGTGAAAACCCTTTGCACCGTCGAGTTCCTTGGTTCCACTGCGGGTTCGACTCTGGGAGCGGCCGCAGGTTCTGCTGCGGTGCCGTTTCTCGCCAGCGTCCCTTACGTTGGAGGCTTCCTTGCGGCCCTGGCTCCTACCTTCGGATCCCTTGTTGGAGGTGAATTCGGTGGCCGTCTGGCGGGGGATGCCAAGGACGGAAAGGTTTCACTTTCTGACACCGTCCAGAAAATGGATTGGGTCGGAATCACCGGGCAAACCATCGGATCGGTTGTGGGCGGGGCGATCGGGTCGTTGTTCTTTCCTCCGTTCGGAACCATTGTTGGTTCGATGGTGGGAGGATTCATCGGGAAAATAGTCGCCCACAAGATTGCCGATGCCCTGGGGAAAGACAAGAAGCCGGTTCCCATAGTTTCGAAAGAATCCGCCAGGGAAGGAACGACTTCGTCGGGCGTTTCCTCGAGCTCCGACGGTGCAGAAGGGACCCCCCCCGCAACTTCATCGACCATCGTCGGGGCATCCGATTCCCAGAAAGTCGAACCCGTGACCGGCAGGGAGTTCTGACCCGCGGAAGGAGTGGTTGCCCCCCGGGTTCAGAAAGAGACCGGGGTGGGCCGCCAGGTGGAATGTGGGAATTCCACAGGGCGGCATGCCATCATAGTTTCAGGAAACCGAAATTCTGGCTCACGTTCTTTCCCTGGTCGTCTTCACCAGTGAGTTCATCCGACGCGGAAACCTCCCCTTCACGGGTTCGAAGCTTCAGCCGGATGACGCCAAGGAGTGCTTTGGGAGCTTCGATCTCTCCGAAATTGTCGATGAACTCGATCTTTTCTTTCGCGAGGGATGCGGGAATGTCAGCTTCGAACGACAACTCCCCGGATACCCCGAAAGTCGTCACCTGGTCGCAGGCCTCGAGTTCCTCCCGCGAAACGGAATACTCGTCTTCGACAAGGACCAGCCTTCCGGCGTACTGGAGAATCCTGGCGGAAGGATCGTCGACGAGGTCCATGACTGCATCCGCGAGGCCGGCGGGACAGAATATGCAACCCTTTGCATGGATGGCCCGGATGTGCTTCCGGAGCAGTTCCTCCGTGACGTCCGGTTCGATACGGATCGTCTTTTCCGCCTGGATTCCCAACTGGTCGAACTTCCGGATGTTCAACCGGGAAAGGGCCAATTCATCGTCGAAGTGCCGGAACCCGGCGGGGATGATCTCCACCTGGGGAGGGCTCTGCTTTCCGAGCTTCCGGAAAAAGGCTTCGGCGCATTCTTCGCGGATCACGGCCTTTCCCGAAAAACCGATGCTCTCGATCCGTCCGGAGAAGAGTGCGGGATCGCAATCAGTAGTCATCCGGAGGTTGCCGAGGATGTAGAGGTTCGCTCCCGGTGCCAGGGAGCGCAGGAAGCGGTCGTCCAGGTCCAGATCCCCCGAAACCACGCGGGCCCCGTCCGGATACGACGAGATCTTGCCGTTCAGGCTCGCGAGTTTCGACTGGATGACAGGAAGAAGGCTTTCGGGGCAAAGGATCTTGCCGTTGACGACCAGCTTGTCGATTCCCTGCTCGATTTCTTCGGGTTTCACGTCGGGCTTCACTTCGAGCTTTCCCTGGATCAGAAATGAGACCGGGGCTTTCGAGCCGGCCGAGAAATTGGGTGCCAGCTCCATCTTCCCATTCACGACCTTGAATCCAGGGTTCATTTCGATCGTCGAACCTACGTTTCCGATCTTGACGCGGTTCAGCAGGGGGGCGGTCGCCTTGCTGACAATGACCACGCCGACATTTCCGATCTTTTCAATCTCTTCGACCGTTTCCGGGGCGGTCTCGGTTAGGTCAAGGGTTCCGATGTTTCCGATTGTCTTTTTCATTCTTTCTCTCTCTTTGTCGCCTGTCTGGGCCGATTGGCCGACGTGCCATGGCTCATCACTGTTCTCCGTCGATCTCGAGCTTCCTTCGCAACTCCCTGAGCCCGTTGTGGAGATGGTATCGCACCGTTCCGGGGGGCATGGAAAGTTCCTGCGCGATCTCGGATGCGTTCATGTTCAACCAGAATTTCTTGAAGACGATGTCTGAGGTCGGTTGAGGAAGGGACGCGACCAGAATGGAATTGTCCACCGTCGTCTCGAACTCCGTTTCATCGGGGAATTCATCCCACTCCTCGGTGGCCGTTTCGAACCTCTTTCGCCTGCGGAAGGAGTCCAGGAATCCGTTCTTGAGAGTGGTGAACAACCAGGATTTCACCTTGGGCCCGGGAATTCCCTGAAGAAGGCCGATGTTCGTCATGGCCTTGACGAACGTGTCCTGGACAAGATCGTCTGACATGGAATCGTTCCGGCAGAGGTTTCGGGCGAATTTCCTCAATTGGTTCGCATGGGTTTCGAACAGTTCGACGACATCCATGGAAGGCTTTTCACTCTCGGCAAGGTTTTTCCGATGTTACAGCGTCCGCTTCGAAGAAACCACCCGGGGCCGACCGCAGGGATGTCATGGTCCCCGTCATTTCAGAAACCCGTCTCGGAGAGGAACAGAGCAGGGAACGGCCGGTCGCTGATCAGGACTCTTCCACACCGGGGCCCTTCGTCGGGCAGGTCCATGGAAGCATGAAGTGTGTGCGCGAGGTCGGAAAGGGACATTCCCGGTCGGGTGGTCGTTGTAAGGTTTTTCATCGTTCGCTCCTTTTTGGTGGGTTTGGATCGTTTCCACCGGTTGGACGAACGAACCATCCGAAGTGTTGGAAATTTCCTCTCCGTTAATCCATTTCCAACCACCCGAATAGTGGAAACCACCGATCCAGACAGCCTTGCCGTCCGTCAGGGAGGAGA
>CAYRYU010000011.1:0-1370 GCA_964428355.1 uncultured bacterium | reverse complement strand
CCCGAATAGTGGAAACCACCGATCCAGACAGCCTTGCCGTCCGTCAGGGAGGAGACGAACTCGTTTTCCTCCGGGGAGGTAATGCTGACTAGGTGGCCGCCCATTTTCGTACAAGCCAACTTTGCCTTGACCCCGGTTACCTTTTCTTCCACCCGCAGATAGTGGTGGTTTTGGAACACCTTCGCTTCAACCGGGATTCCCGGTGGCTCGACAGTAGGTGAGGCGGTTTGGGAAAAAACGGGGTTGGCCCCGGCAAACAAGAATGCCGCCAAGAGCAAAACCGCTTGGAAAAACGTCCGTTCTGGGTGCGGAACAAGGGTGGGGGCCATGCTTGTCGTTCCCTCCAGGAAAGGGTTCCTACCAAGTTTACGTTCGGGAAAAACCGGAGTCAAATTGTCCCGGGGGATTGGGAAGCAAAGAGAGGTCAGAAAGGTCTTTCGTGAAACCAATCCGGCGGATGATCTCAGCGGGCTCGATCAATCACGGACGGACACAACGGAAACCTGTTGCGCTGGAACTCCAGGTGGGACCCGACGAGATACCCAGGCAGAATGCTCCGCCATATATTCCTGAGGAAATCGCGCCGCCGCGAGTGAAAGCAAATTCGATCGGTGCCCACACCTGGCGGATCTGGCCCACCCCCTGCGAGCTGTCGTAGAGAGTCTTGAGGTTCACCCGGGTAATCCTGGCATCATTGGTTTCGAGCGGGGCATCATCGGCGACGCCCGTGTACCAGATGTCTCCCATGTGGAGTTGGTCAATCCACTGGGTGGTGTTTCCCCCGATGTCCCAGATTTTGGCCCCGTTTGTCAGGGTTTTCACCCGGTGTTCGATGCTCGCTTCATCGGGGGTGGAACCGGCATCACCGCCTGAAGCCGGTTGGATCTTGTTTACGAGGAAACCGGTCAATCCGCGATAAAAACCTCCTCCCGAGTCCACCGTACTCCCGATGATTCCCCCCCGCCAGTTGGACGTAACCCCCAGGGAATTGTTCGCGATCGCGAGCCACTGGTTCTCGCCGATCAGCCTCCCCCCGGCGAGTGAACAGGCGGTCTTCGCGTTCACCTGAGTGATGAAGACCCACGGACGACCGCCTGCGGTCGAGGCGGCCTGGTGGGGCGCATCGTCCCCATTGGCCTGGAAGATCGCATCGTGCTTGAAGATCGGCCCGCTGGTGTTTGCCGCGCCGGCCGTGGCCGTGTATTTCCCACAGTAGAAAGCGGGAACCACCGTCGCATCTGGAAGGGTCATCCTCGGAACGAGGACATAGACCGAACTGACCCCACCCTCGTCGAACGTCACGTCGGCACCGTCTGCTCCGGTGACCAGGTGGGTGAACTGGGGAGCGGGGGTGTTGTCGTTCCCCGCGG
>CAYRYU010000010.1:20014-117431 GCA_964428355.1 uncultured bacterium | reverse complement strand
AGAACTTGTACTCGGTCAGCCCCGCGTGAAGGAAAAGGCGGAGCTCCCAGGCATCTCCCTTTTTCTCCATCGCCCCGGCCGAACCAGCCGGGTTCCAGGAGTTGAACGACCCCGCAACGTGAATTGATTTCAATGATTGTGAGAAAAGCGGGGAAACCAGAAGGACGAAAAGGACAACTGGAAGCAAACAACGCTTCATCAATCTTTCTCCTGTCCGATGTTCTTAAACCATTATACCCCAACCCCGGGAGTAAGGGAAACGCCCCGCTTTCAAATGAACCCGAAGCAACCCCGGGTGGAGATTTCGGTTTTTCTGAAAGAACCCTCTTCGCCAAGATCGGCACCAGAAAAACCTGCTCCAAGAGTTCCGGCTTCTATGGTCTTGCCCGGAAAACGGTTACAAACACACGGGGCTAGGCTTGATCCAGCAAGATCGGGAAAGCATCAGGCAAATAGTAAGAGTCGAAGAGAATGACTCCGCCTCGAGTGCCTGAAACCGAGAGCCTGGAATGAGTTATAAAAAATTATAGGCCCCGTGGGCCAGCGTCCCAAGGGAGACTGCTCGATTGGTTAAGGCCGATGAGAAATCCTTCACATCCTCACGGAGGTGTGTTAGAATTTTGACGAGAAGATTGGAGAAAGGTCTTGGAGATGGGAGTTTTCCCATTTAAGGAACTCATCCAAACGTCAGGGGTTCCCTTGCTTTTCTGGGCAATTGTCCCTGTTCTTGCGGTTTCTCATTTTCATTGCTGTCTATTCTATTCTTCTCCTCTGGCTCTTTTCCTCTTCATCGGGTTCGGAATGGAATGCAAATTTAAGCCGCAGAGACAAGGGTTGAATTGGAATCCATTTTGCTTTTTGAGTTTCGGAAGGGAGATGTGAATGGCAGACCAATTGCCGTTGATTGATGAACAGAGCGAGGTAGGGTCTCCAGTTTCCAAGATTGAGGCTGAAAGGAAGAAGCTTCTCCAAAAGAACAAGCAATTGAAGAAGTACAATGATGTCCTACAAAGGCTCGCAAAGGCACTGAAGGAAAAGGGGGATAGCCTTCTTCCTCTTTTTTACTCCCTGAAGAAGTTTTCAGATGTTGAAAAGGCGTTGATTTCACCGGAGATTCAGGAAGTCGTGAGCCAAGAGAAGGCGAAGATTGACGGGCGTCTGATTGAGTTCCAAGATTTTTTCTCCAAGGAATTTATCACCGCTGTCCGAGAGAACAAGCAAAAATTGACTTTGGAGGCCAAGCTGATCCGGTTTCCCAAGTTCATCATCAACAACAGGATGACGGTCGATTTCAGGTTTTCCGAATCAATTTCGAAAATCGACGATTGTCTCGTTGTTCCATCTGTGAGTGCCACTGAAACAGCTGCTGCTGCGTGTTCATATTATAAGGAAATTTGGAGTTCAAACCCGGAAATTAGAAATCTAAAGGAAGGGATCAACAAGTTTTTCGAGGCCTACAAGACGGCTTGCATGTCGGTGGGAAAAAGCATCGGCGAGGACGTTTCCGTTTTTGAACTCTACAAGTTCATCAACATTGATTCACAGTTTGCATCCTTCTGGAAGGACGCCAAGCGGGAGATGTTCAAACCATTTCCAATGGACCATTTCAAACCCGTTTTGTCTTCCTTGTTGTCCGGTTCTTTTTCTACAAAAGCGGGGTACAAGATCAGGTTTACCCCGGTAAGGGATACCGAACGGAATGCTCTTCACGTTTTTTCCCCCATCGAAAATGCCTTCGTATTCATAGGCCTGGTGAAATTCGTCAGGGAGGCCGCATAAATGGCGCAAGAAGAGGAACTGCCCCAGTTTCCTGCACAGAAGATCATCGAGTCATTAAAATCGGGAATCCCGAACATCAACTCAATTTCCTCCATCAACGTGGACATCCCTGCCCGGAAAATGTGGTTCGATGATGTTACACGGGATCTGGAGAGTTACATCAAGAGCGGAGGATCGAAGGTCCGGTTTATCAGCGGAAGTTACGGAAATGGAAAAACACATCTCCTGAGCATGATCAAACAAAAGGCCAAGGAAATGCAATACGCGGTTTCCTATGTCACCGCGGAATGTGTTCGGATGAACCGATACGACGAATTGTACCGGGAGATCATGAAGAACCTGGAGGTTAAGAACCGCCAGGAGAATGTATTTAAATTTCTCATCGAGAACAAGGCCCTCGCCATCAAAGAGGAGGTCAAGGAAGCCTTCGAAGACAGGAATCAGTTTGAGCTTTCCAAGGAAGTCCGAAGAAAGATCAAGGAGTTTGCTGGAAACCTTGCAAAAAGCTCTGCGAATTTCCAAAGCGCGATTAAGCACTACATGACCAACTTTGTCGAAGCCTCCAACCAGAAGGACTGGGAGGCGGAAAATGAAACCATCTTAAGATGGTTCCATGGGGAGAAACTCCCCCTCAGAGAGGTCCGTTTATTTCAAATCTACGCATTGAACGACAAGGATAATGCACGGGAATCGATCAAGAGCCTCACCGACATTGTTCGGGCTCTTGGATTCGCAGGAATAATAATCCTCATCGACGAGGCAGAACGAATCTTGACACAGTCTAAAACTGTAGCCCAAGCAGCTTACAATAATATCAGGCACTTGCTCGACAGCGTCGACGGCGGTGGGGAAATCAATCATGCCGAGAGTTGCTACATCTTCATTGCATCGACTGTGGAAATGCTTCGGGAGAAAAACGGGTACCAGTCATACACTGCCCTTTATGATCGAATCAAGACCGGGCTGGCTGGAGAGTATTTGGGAAACCTGATCAATCCGCGAGCGATAATCATCGATCTTGAGAACGAGCTGGCGCAGGTGAAAATCGAGGATCTCGAGGAGATCATACGAAAGATCATCCGGATCCATGGAATTGCATATCAATGGGAGCCCAGCGAGTATTTCGACTCGGATGTCATCCACGAGGTTGCCCAAAGGGCATTTGAGTTCAGGGCCCAAAAGGCCCCCCTGAGAGCCTCCGTGGAGTTAATGGTCGAAATCCTCGACATTGGCCAGTTCAACCCCGATCATCTAAAAAGCCTGAACGTGAGAAAATTTGTCCTGAAGTCAGATACCATCAAGACCTCTCTTTGGGAATGATTCTTTATGGATGAGGAGGTTTTCAGCTCTCAGGTCGTCATCAACTCTATGCGATACGGAATTGTCCCAATGCAGCAGGTTCACCAGCTTACGGTTGGGCGAGACGAAATCATTGCCGATTTGATGGGGAACTTCGAACGGGTAAAAAGGCGGGAGGGTCGGAGCCTTTTGATTGAAGGGCAGTTTGGTTCGGGAAAATCCCATGCCCTTTCCTATGCCAAGTATCTGGGATTTCGGGAGAACTTTGTCCAAAGTAATGTGACCGTTGACCAAACTAATTTGTTCAACAAATTGGATAAAGCCTTCAACCTCATCCTCGAGCGAATCGAACTCCCGGATTTTCCCACGATTGTGGGTTTTGAGCGAATTCTTCAGGAGATTTCGCGATCACCGAAAAGAATCCGCCTCGAAGAATGGTGCAATGACGTGGGAAACTCCGTTTATTCCGAGAAGAAGTTGAAGGTTGGGATCAGGGCTTATCTGAATTCTTTGATGGATCCTAATTCATCCGAAGATTCGAAAGAGATCATTCGTTGGCTCCTTTGCGAAAAGGTTGAAATCAGGAACATCAAGAAAATCCTTCGAGAGGTCCTTGGAACCTCCTTCAACTTGGGCACCCTGAAGTTCGTACAAGATGAAATCATGGATCTTGTCCGTTCCCTTGGTCAGATGCTCGTTGACCTGGGATATTCCGGGTGGTTGATTCTCGTGGACGAGTTCGAAAATTTTTTCGCACTAAGCAGGGGGCTCCAATCTCGGGCCAAAATTTTCAACAATCTCAATTCTCTGATTGCCGGCATCAGGAATGTTTTCATCGTCTTCGGAGTGACCCCGGGAACCCTGGATTCCATCCATGACTATTTTCTCGCCAATCGATTCAAGGGATCCGTATCAATTCCCCCATTTCTCATGCACCAGAATCGGGGTGCAGTTCTTCGCGTGTTGAAACCGCTCACCACCAATGACTACAGGATTCTTTCAAAGAGCATCCTCAGATTTTACGAACGGGCCTATCCAACGGCCCGGTTCCGAGCTGAACACGAGAAATTCCTGGAGAAGTTCTTCGAACTTTCGGAGAGTGGGGGTCTCCCGACAAGGTCCGTGATTAAAACCATCGTTGAGGTTCTTGATTTTTTCAGCATCTTTCCGAAAGAGACCGCCCACCTCCTCACTGCAGAAATCAACCTGGTTGCCCGAGGAACCGCAAGGGAAGACTCCATCAAGCCCGGGGACCATCTTCAGCACGAAATCTATGGGGTATGCAAAGTCCTGTCGATCGATTCGACCTCGGATGGAAAGAAGGTCATTAATGCTCAGGTCCTGCAAAATGGGGAGATCAAGTCCTTCCTGCAACAATTTGCCAAGTTCAGGAAGTTCGAGATGCGGGCAGTGTGAAGTCGGTTTCGAACCTGATTCCCAATCTCTTTGAAGTCGCAAAGTACTCCCTTCATACCGGTACCCTGAGAAATCTCCAGATCGCAGCCCTTGAACCCGTTCTGAGCGGAAGGACCCTCCTGATTTGTGCTCCTACCGGGGCCGGCAAGACTGAAGCTGTTCTAATCCCCCTGTTCGAGAACATCCTGGAACATGACTTCCGTAAGGACCGGATTTGCTCCAGGATCTTGTACATCTGCCCCACCAAGGCCCTCATCAACGATTTGTACCACAGGTTCGAGTGGGCCTATGATTCATTTGGAATCAGATTGGGCCGAAAAACGGGCGACGTCAATGAAGTCCTTCGAAAGCCGCCCCCGCAGATCATCATCACAACCCCTGAATCCCTTGACGTTCTCCTCGGAACGCCCGTGGACCATTTCAATGACAGGTTTCTGCAGATCCATGGTTGCCTTTCCACGATCCGAGTCGTGGTTGTCGATGAGGTTCATCAATTTGTCGGCACCGTTCGGGGTATCCAATTGGCCTGGTTGTTATCGCGGTTGAAACTTCTGACCCAAAAAGACCTTCAGATGGTCGGAATGTCAGCCACGATTCCAGATACAGGGCATGTGAAGCGGTTTTTGGCCGACTTTGGTGGGGAAGTTCAGGAAGTGAGCTCATCCGAGATAAGACGGGAGCTCAATTTCAACCTGGGTGAAGTCGGATCTTTCCAAGACCTCGCCGACGCCGTCGATTTGGCCAGAACGAAGTGGAACGCAGGGAAGATCCTGATCTTCGCAAACTCCCGGCGTGAGTGCGACGACATTTTCGAGAACCTCACGGGGCTTTGCCAGGACCCAAACGAGAGTGTCCTCATTCATTACTCAACCCTGAGTTTTGAAGAACGGTCCGATACCGAGGCTGAGTTGAAATTCAAGAAAGGAAAGGCCATCTGCATCGCGACCTCAACTCTTGAATTGGGGATCGACGTCGGTGACATCGATGCAGTGTTCCTTTTCGGGGCTCCAAGCAGCATCGGCTCATTCGTCCAGAAAATCGGCCGAGGCGATCGAAGACGGAAAATCATTCGAGTTGTTGGTCTGGTTCGAAACATGGGGGAACGGAATGCGGCCCAAAATGATATTGCCCTTTTTTTGAGCCTTCTGGCTTCGTATTTTGAGGATTCGTTCGAACCTCCCGTGAAGTCCAGATGTTATAGCGTTGCAATCCAGCAGCTTTTTTCCCTTATGCGACAGCACGGGAAGCTGCCCATGAAACGCGTCACGGATGTAAACCTCAGGTTACCATCGGAAACTCGGCTCGAGCCCGATGAGATGTATAAGATCCTCGATTCTCTTGTTCGGGCCAGGTTCATTTCCAAGCCCCTGGCTCATATCGATGAATTCGCCCTTTCAGAGTCCGCCGATTTCATGATCAAGAAGCGTCGGATTTTCGGCAATATCGGAGCGGAAATAGCCGGAAGGTTATGTTTCTTCCGGAAGGGGGACAAGCTCGTGGCCGAGTTTCCCTTCCGGGAGAACAAGGATCTCATCGAAATTGGTGATACCGTTCTGATCGGGGGAAAGTATTATCGGATCGAGGACATTGAACTGGGACGGGGGTACGGGCGCGTCCTAGTATCCGATGCCGATAGGGACGGAAATGTGAAGAAGCTGAAGTACAAATCTCTTTTCGCCCCTGTCAGTTTCTTTTTAGCCAACAGGTTGACCCGAACGATGGACGTTCGAGTCCTGGATCGAACGAGTATCCACCCGAATTTGCGCGACCGGATAAAATCCTGGGTTTCGGTGGTGAATTCCCTTGGACAGGGAAAGCGCATTTTCTTTTTCCCCAAGACCGGCGAATATGTGTACTACACCTTTGCGGGGACGGTCGGCAATTTCCTCTTGTCCAAAGTGTTCGGAGGGAAATGGTTTGATGAATTTCGGGTTGTGTATTCCCGCCCGATCGACTCCTTCGAAGTCGATGAAACCCAAGTGAAAAAGGTCATCTCAGAGAATGTTCCCGATTTCGCAGGAATGTTTTCCTGTTCGAAATTCTTCTCCATGTTGCCGGACGAACTGCAAGTGGTCGAACTGTTTTCGAGAATCGAACCGGGGTTGCTGGATTTCCTTTTCAGTTTGAAAGAAATGGAGCTGAGAATCCTCCATCAGGATCTCTTCGCATCTCTCGGTTGTGACTGAAGTTGAAGAATTTCATGGGGTCGGGGTCTTGTTCCCGGTCTTTTTCCCAGAGGGGGTCACCGTCATGGCGGCTGTCAGAACTTCGGTGATGGTCGTAATCGGGGTGATTTTTAAGGCCTGAAGGACATAGGGGGGGACCACCAGGAGATCGGTCTGGTTTTCCCCTGGGATGAGGACTTCCTTGATGCCGGCGTCGAAGGCGGCGCGGATTTTCTGAGGGATTCCACCCACGGGAAGGACACGGCCCATGATGGTTATCTCACCTGTCATCGCCAGGTCGTTGCGGACGGGAATTCCTTTCAGGGCTGAAACGATTCCGGTAACGATGGTGATTCCGGCAGAGGGGCCTTCTTTTGGAATCCCCATGAAGGTGGCCAGAACGGCAACGTCGAAGTTCTGTCGCCAATCCGGGTTCACTCCCAGGTCATCGGCATGGGATTTGATGTATTGGGCCGCAGCCTCGATACTCTCCCTCATGACCCGTTGGATCGAACCAAGGGGAACGATTCTGCCGCCGCCCTTCGTGGCCTGCATTTCGAAGCGCAGAATGCAGCCGCGATCACCCACCACGGCCAAGCCCACTACTTCGCCGATAGCGGGGCGTTCGGGAAGGCCCACCTTTTGAACCCGTCCACTGTCGGGAAGGGTCGGGGCGGAGGTTTTCCCCGTGGAAACGATCTTGCCCCCCAGGCGGATCTTTTCGTATTCCCCAGCTGCCATGAGGTGGAGTTGATCCCTCACCCGCTGCCGCAATTCACACCCAAGAACGACCAGTTCCTCGAGTTCGTCGTCGGTGCAGTTTCCGTCCGGATAGAGAAGTTTGAGGAACCCGGAGACCATTTTGGTGATCGCCCGTTGGTCGCGCCCGGAGAGTCCCTGGGTGGTTCCGGCGAGATCGACCAGTTCAAACCGTGAGCGGACCGCGGCCAGGACATCGATCTTCCGCAATTCGTGCATGATCTCGCAGAAGTAATCGCTGATGAAGCCGTACTCCTGGGAGTAACTCGACGGGCTCAGCTTGGGGATCTCCCACCCCGGGAGGTATGCATGGATGCGGTCGAGGAACGCGATCACCTGCAGGAAGTCAGGCAGGGGTTCAAAGAGATGGAAATACTTTTCGTGGGGGAGCTTGCCCTGGACGTCGAGATTTCCGACGAAGACGAGGCTTGCGAATGCCAGCATTTCCTTCTTTCCACGGCTGAACCGGGCATCCTGCATGTACCCCTGCATGATGCTGACCATGGCCTTTGGGTCGGTGAAGTCGGTGTTGGCAATCTCGTCGAAAACGACCACGTCGCGGTATCCCACCATTCCGATCTTGCCGGTGTTGAGATTGATGAAAAGCTGTGCTGGGGTCGCCTTTCCGCCGGACAGGACATGGGCGAAGTAGGAAATGTTGCGATAAAGGTAGGTCTTCCCCGTCTCGCGGGGGGCGAGTTCGACCAGGTTGATATTGCTCTCCACCAGTGGAATGCACCGGCACAGGTAGAGGAGTTTCTGCCGGCGGTCGAGCCGCCCCGGGTTCAACCCGCAGGAATTGACCAGGAGGTCGATCCAGGCTTCGGTCGTGAATTCCTGCCGTTTCTCCACGAACTCATCGAGGTTGATGACACTGACCTGGAAGGGAGTGAACGCCGTCACCTTGAAGGGGCGGATCTTCTTCGCATGGACTTCGGTCTCGTCATAGGTCAACTCGATGGTTCCCCACATGCCCCCTGCGAGGAGCATCGGATACTGACGGACGATGGGCTCGGGAATGTTCACGAAGGTCTCATTGATCGCGGTGATCGTCGCCCAGTATTTGTCTTCGGTCTCGACCAGGCGGACCTCGAGGCTGGCGATGATGGAGTGCCGCCGGTTCTCGCGGATGAAGTGTCTGATCTTCTCGGCTTCGGCCCCATGGACGAACGTCTCCTTGAGGCGCCGGACGACCTTCTCCATGTCCTGGTGGAATGTCTCTTCCGCGCAGTAATTGTCGATCAGATACTCGAGAACATACCGGGGAAACTCATCAACACCAGTGTTGAGGGTGTGGGCCTTGTTCACGACCTTACCCCGGAAAACCTCCAGGACCTGTTGGTTCAGACTCATTTCTTGCCCTTCCTTCGTTTTTCGACCATCTTTCGAAGTTGGCATTCGCACAACTGCACGACTTTGACATCCATTCGCCGGAGATGCTCCTCAGCTTTGATCCAGTCGCCATCCGCTGCATTGTGGATAGGTGGACGCAGGGGGTGTTTCAAATGGAGGGCAATCCACTTCCGATCGTTTGGCTCGAAACCGGGAAGGATGGATTCATCGACCCGATCGACGATATCACCCTTTTCGTCCATGTCTTCGAGGATATAGGCTCCCTTGCCACCATACTCGAGCTGGATGGGGTCGAAAAGGTTCAAGGGCATGAAATGGTGGTTGAGCAGGTCGAGCCCGTAACTGCCCGGACCGAGGTTCGCCTTCAGTTCCCCAATAACGCTGGTGCCAGGAACATGATGTTCCGCGCTTCCCCAGCTATCAGCATCGATGACGAGGAGGTCCCAGGAGGACTTGAATGTCTCGAACCATTCGAAGCAGGTTTCGGTACACTCTTCCCCCATGTGCGGGGCTCCGCCGGAGGCAGCAACCCAGACGTTGGTGTCAACGATTCGACTGCTCATGGTCTGGTTTTCGCTTTCTTGCGAGCGAAGGTTGCACGCATGATGGCCTCCCGGTCACCGAGGGTATCTCCGAAAAAGTCCGGGGCCCAGTTGTCAATCTTTCCGTATTCATCAAGGGCGAGTTCTGCCGCCTCCGAACCATTGGGCCCAACCCGGCAGGAATACAGCTTGACATTCTCCCGACAGGCCAGGGGGAGCTCGGCCTCCGCAATCCGGCGCTGCATCCTCACCAAGAAATGCTCGCTGTGGCTTTCCACCAATATCTGATGCCCCATCACTTCAGCAGCTTCGAGGAAAAGGTCTGCCAGAGAGGCCTGTACCGATGGATGAAGGTGGATTTCAGGTTGTTCAAACAGGAGGATGGAACCAGGCGGGGCAAAATACAGATGTACGATTACGGGAAGAACCTGGGACACTCCAACCCCTACATCCGCAATCGATACGCGATGGGAAGCACCGCGAATTTTCAAGCTAACTTGATAGAACCGTCCATCTTTGTCGATTGGTTCGAGACTAAATTCATCCGCCACTCCAAGCCGTCCCATCCACCTTCGGGCCAATTCGTGCAAAACCTGACCAAGACTCACTTTTTGTCCTCTCTTGGCTTTCTGTTTCAAACCGGCAAGCATCACTTGAACCGCATTCTCGCCCTTAGGACCTATCGACTCGGGGGCGCTACCCGACCACCGGTATTCACGGTCGGAAGGTTGTCTCAGGGGGCCTAGGTAGCGGATTCTCCCCATCAAGGTTTCGAATTGATTTGAAAACTCAAGGGGATACAGTGGGTGGAACTTTCGAGAAGCGGCGTGGGGAATACCATAACAACTCATCGGACAAACCAGCGGGTGTTTCTCGGGCTGGTCACCAGGGGATTCGAGAGAGCCCTGGTAAGACCCGTCTTTTTTACGCTCGATGGAAAAGTGAACGTCTTCCCTCCCGTGGCCGACATATCCTAATCTGGAAATAACCAACTGATCCTCGATGGAGCAAAATCCTCCCCGGTAAGAAATCCGATCGATGGGGAAAGAAGGGCCCACTTCAACCCCAGGCACTTCCCAGACCAAGCCAAGGCCTATCTCCAAGTCGGAATCATGGCTAAAAACGAGGTCCTCAAAACTGCCCAACTCAACCGGGTCTTTGCCCCTGTCACCGAAGTGAAGTGGGCGACTACGGTCATAATTCTCGGCGGTTTGCTTGAGTAGCAGGAGACTCTGGAAGATACTGGACTTTCCCGAACTGTTGGTACCGAAAAATACGTTTATCCGATTGAGGGGGAAGGTCCCCTTCTTCCAGCCCTTGAAGTTTTCGAGGTGAAGTTCGGTGATCATGTGTCATCCTTCCAGATTGGAGTCAAGCACTTTTCTGGGGTGTTCCGGCCTTTGCGGGTTTAATGGCTTTCTTCGGCCCTGACATGGGCCCCTGGAGAAAATACTTCTTGCAGGTATTGTAATCCGCTTCGACATCGACTTCCTGCTGCTCATCCAACGCAGTGAGGTCGATCCCACCCTTTTCAAAGAGGAGTTTCCCTTCTTCATATCGCCCGGACATCTTGCAGTGGCGGATCCATTCTGCGAGGGTCTGGCTTGAAGGACGTTCCTTCTCTGGAACCGCCATACCCTGTAAAATGAAACCCAGGAAGCGTCTGATCCGGCGACTCAGGCCTTGGACCCGCCCCTCCCGCTTGAGTTTTCGCTCGTCATCATTTTCTGGAGGGCGCCATGTTCCAGATTCGGTCTTGAAGAAATAGTCCGGGAGCCAGTCTGCAAGGCTCCGCCGCGGCTTCTCATGTACGGAAAACAGGAAATGCTCGAACATGTCGCTGTAATGGACCCCTTCTTCTCCCGGGTTCTCGGCGAGGAAGCCGGTCATGAATGCTTCGAGGGACTTGGCGGCGGCATCCTCCTTACGGCTTTCCGCTTCGTCCTTCACGCTCAGGGCGGTTTCTTTGAGATACCAGCGGCTGATCTCGTGGGTCCCGAACAGGTCGGGGTCTTTATTCTCGAAGAGATTCTTCTTCACCGGCTCCCGGACTTCATCGGCGACCTGTCTCAACAAGCCCTCGAAATCGTGGGATTCCATCCGGCCCGCCTGCACCATCATGCTCACGAGGTGGTCATAGATGCGATCCTTGGTCGCTCCGGGGTTGTCGGCAAGAAATGCCGTCAAAATTCCTCTCGCCATGTCGGAAAAGGTCGTTCCAGCAGAGTCAGAGCGGAGGTTTGCCTTGCCGAGTTCTTGTGGCTTAGGCTTTCGGAAATTCACGACCAGGTCCCGCTTGGTGACTTTGTCGGCAACGAGCTGGTTGTAGGACTTCTGGTCCGTGTCGATAAACACCGCGGACGAGGTTTTGTCCACGATAAACCCTGCTTCCGCCATGATATCCTGCACCAGCGCCCAGGTCCCCTCGGAGGTATCGTGGTAGCACAGGGAAATCCAGCGGCCGGGTTTGAGGACCCGATAGCACTCAGCCATCGCCTTTCGCATCATGTTCGCCCAATCTGCCTCGGTCTTTCCCCGCACCTCATTGACGATGATTTCCTCAACGTGCCAGTGGGTGTCAAACCCCAGCCATGCCTCCCAGATGAAGTTGAGTTCTCCATACTGGACTTTGTCGGCATAGGGAGGATCCGTGAAAATCAAATCGACCGAATCTCCAGGAAGGGCTTCAACTTCGCAAGCGCTTTCAGTAGAAATCGCCAACCTTTTTTCCAATAGATCCTTTGGAAGACACGAGTAAGCCTTGATAATCTTCCCAAGTTTGTTCTCGAAGTGCTTCAAGGGTTTTGTTTCTTCCATGATCTGTGGCAAGTAGTATGTCCCCTCCAAAACATTGGTCGGGTATGAAACATCTGGGCGAAATCGGTTCATTCGACTCATCCCAAGCAAGATTCCAGAAAGGGAAAAAAGCATTGGATCGCCAATATAGCTTGGAAAGAGCTTGATGTTTTCCCTGATTGTTGCCAGGGCCCAGAGGTTTCTTTTGGTGAAGAGTTCGTCTACCGTTCGAAAATTGCTCGTCCCCGCCCTCCACTTAACCCCCCAGCATTCCTGGTCCTCGGGGGCGTGCATCATCCTGTCTCTAGGGAACCAGCAGGGAATCTCTTTTCTATCGATTTCTTGAAGCTTGCCAAGATCAAATTTCTCAAAATACTCCTGTTTCTTTCGATCCGGGTCATTGTGGCGCCTTTCCCCTCGGGTGGGCTTACAACCGGATTCGCACAGGTAGCTCACAAGAACCGGGATTGCCCCGAACTTTGGCCCTCTGGTACTGATCTCTTCGATCACTCCACGTTTTTTGCAATGAGGACACGCGCTGATCTTCTTGGGTTTACCTGCCGCGGTTTCCCCTGAAACCTCCTCGCAATCGAACAACGGCACCTTCTCCATGCATCGTGGACATTGGAAAACCTGGGAGTAAACGGTGTATCCGGTGGTCGCTTTCCCCCCGCAACGGTCGCACTTCGTCTCATATAGCCAATCCATTTCCGGTTGGACCCTGGCCTTCAACTCCTCGAAGGCTTTTTTCAGCCCTTCGGGGGAGACCGGCGTGCAATAATTCTTGGTGATGAAGGTGGCCGCGGGACTACGGTCAATGGCGATGGCCTTACGGCCCTCCATGAGGGCGGCGAGCGCCGTTCCGCCGGAGCCGCAGAAGGGGTCGAGGACCAGGTCACCAGGTTGCGTATAATGGCGGATATACTGTCGGATGGCGTCGTGGGGTTTCTTCGACCAGTAGGTGTGCATGTTGTAGATCGCGGTCGCCTTGGTCGTCTCGATGGGTTTGTCAAAAGCGGGGACATCATAGGAATCATGTTCCGGATCATATGGCCGTTCTTTGACATGCTCCTCGACAAAGTTTCGCAAATTGGGATTCGGTTTGTCCCCTGAGTAGAACCCTTCGGGCATCTTGGGCACCGTTGGCGGCTCTGGGACAAACAAATCCGGGGTCCCTTCGTCCTTCTTCTTCCTTCCCATGATTCCTCCTGAATATTTCCCCTTCACCTACCAAGGTGTCAGGACATGTTCTTTGGCGTCAACCCGAGGATGGCGCCCAGTTGCGGGGGAATGCGGCGAGCGATTCGCTCGGAATTGAGCCGGACTGTCACCCGCTTTCGCCTGACAACCCGAATCCACTTTCCTCCCTCACGGCGGCCCACCGTCAAAACCACGGCCGCCCCCATCGTTCCTGCCTTTCGTTCTTCGGCGGTGGCGAGAGCCGCGTCTGGAGTGATCTCAAAGGATGGCGCGACTTCGTCTCCCTCAAGAAAAACGACCACTCGGGGGACGCTGGTCTGGCCGCCTTCAGCTTCAATTCCACCCTCGACCTGGACTTTAAGTTCCTCCTGGTCCTCTCCAGCTTTTCTCGACCGGAGAGACAAGGTGAAGGTGCCGGCCTGGCCCTCGAGAAGTTCATCCGGCCCGTCGATTTCACCCACCGCCAGCCAGCCGGCATCGGCCTCCCGGACCTTCGCAACCACCATCGGAACCAGCATCTCCCCCAGGGAAACTCCCCCATGCGTGTAGGCAAAGGGCTTGAACGAAGCCTGGGGCCGGCTGAAAGCGTATCCCACCCGGGGAAAGATCACTCCGGAAAATCGCTTTTGAAGAGCCGTGTGAGTAGCTTTGTCAAAGCCACTTTCGCTGTCGGGCATTTTCAGCTCCACCATCGAAAACTCCATGCAGTTGGCTCTGACTTTCCCTGGAACTCCCAGTTCTGACAAGGGCAGGCGGAGGCGGGCGTTGAGGTAGTTGCAGTCCTCAGCCGCATTCAGCCATTCGGCATCCAGCCACAACTTCTCCCGACCGACTCGGCTGAAGCCGTGGTCTGCCGTGACGAAGACCTTCGTCCCCGGGGTGAGCGCCCGGACGATCGTCATCACTTCGTGGTCGATGATGTTCTTGATCAACTGCTGATAGATGAACACCAACGGGCGCTCAGGCACCTGCCTTCTGTCGGCCAGGGTCTTCACCCCGATCTTGTGGAGTTCCTTGTCGCACAGATCGAGAATGTAGACATCGAGGTTGCCTGCCCGATACCGAACGGTCTCTCCGGTTCCGGCTGAGTCGGGGGCGACGGTATCGACAGCCCCCCTCCACTGGAACTTCTGGGCCAGCGCGGACTCCAGGAGCGTGCTCTCGGCGGCATGGGAATCGAACCCATCAGGAGTGGTTCCCGCGCTGATGGCTTTCCGTGAAATGTGGGTCTCGGAAGGGAGGAGCGATGACCCGACCTGATCGACGAGAGCCTCCAGGCGATCCTCCAACGCGGGCCAGACCAGTTCCTGCCAGATGTCGATCCGCATCCCGTCGAAAATGAACAGGACGGCTTTTTCCCTCTGGGGATCCCAATGGGGCTTCAGGATCCGCTCCAGAAAAGAGCTGGTGGTGGTGATCTCCCCTTTTCCGGACACCCAACCCGGGTAGTCTCGCCCGACCAGGTCCTGGAACCGGGCATCGAGGCTTTGCAACTGGCTTCCAACGTCGGTTTCCAATGCCCCCAGGCGGGACCGGATCGACTCCAGGGCGGCCCGGCAACGGGGAGGAAGGTCGGCCTCGGCTCTGGGAAGCATCCTTCCATGATGCACCTTGCGCTCGAGAAGGGAAACACGATATTCGAGACCGCTGACCCTCTGCTCCTTCCACAGTTTCAGAAAGGGCGCCAGGGACAGCTGGGCGGGCTTGAGCATTCCCAGATTTTTGTTTCCCAATACCAGATCACGACGGAGGGCCTGAACGGAAAGGGCCAGCAGGTAGGCCTCCCGGATCGCCCCTTCCGCCGCGTCCGGGAGTTCCCCTGCGGGTAACCCCGCCCCAACCGGGTCGGTCAACAGTTGGTGTAACTCTTTATGAGACCCCGCGGCGGGATTGGTTCCAAGAGAGTCATCCAGTGCCAGTAACAGGATGAGACTTCGCAACAATCCCGAGGAGCGTTCGCGCCTGAAGGCATCAGCCCATCGTTTCGGGTCATGCCAATTCCATTGGGAAAACACGAGGAATTCGAGGTGGGCAGCGGTCAGGGAGTTCTCGACTTGGGCGATTTCAATTCGGACACGTTTCGGATCAAGATTTTGGAGTTTGTCCGCCGCGTCCATCAGAGCTTGCGATGAAAGATGGGCAAGCGGGGAAAGGTCCGGGTCGATGTTGGCCAGAAGGGGGGACCAGTTCTCGACATGTTGGGAGAGAATGACTCCCAGATAGAAAGCCCTCAGCACGAGTTCCGGATCATGGGTGGCGAAGTGGCAGAACGGAGGAGCAGCCTGGCGAAGTTTCTCCCTGATCGGCCGGGTGATGGTAGGAGCAATGCTCTCGAGCTCCTCGAACGCCCGGGGGCCAAGAAGAGCGATTTTCCAATATTCTTCGGCGTCCTGATGCCTGAATGCGGATTCGGGTACTCCCATGGCTGCATATGCGATAATGACTTCGAGATCGCGATCTGTGAAGCGATCAGGGTAGGCCATCCTCAGGTTCCTGTGGGCAACCAGGACACCCTTCAAGTGCGCTGTGATCAGCCGGGAAAAACGGGGATCCTCGACCCTGGCGGGCCAAAGCGGATCGTGAGTCCACTCCTGGAGAAACCCGCGCAATCCGATTTCGATCCGGGCTTCGGGGGATGTTTCGGCCAGAAGGTCGGGATAGAACGGCGCGACCGCGGCCACGCGTCCGCCCTGGGACCGCTGTCGCGGCGTCGCACGGTCCACGATCAGGAGACGACTCCCGCCTTCGTCCTGTCGGGCTTTTTCATACAGGTCACGGAACACCAGATTCGTGGAGGCCACCAGCACGGTAAACCCGTGGGTTTTTGCGAATTGGTGCAGGAATCCGTCGGAATCGGAAAGGAGCCGGAACGGGTCCCGGATCAGGATCCGGTCCTGGCCAGAAGCGGCTTCCAGCCTCGGTTTCAGCCATTCGTGAATCAACGACATCCCGCCCTCACTCGACCTTCAGGATGGGGAGCACGTCCTCCCCCCCGGAGCCGTGTTGCGGGTCGCCCCCTTCCGCCTTTTTCATCTCCGATTCGAGATACAGGCGAAACTCCTCGACGATGATGGGGATCTGGTTTCGCTCCAGCGTGTGAAGAGAGGGATGGAAATCCGCCAGTTTCACCGGCCGGAGGACGATCTTCTTCAGGAACCGGTTCACCAGCTTCCCAAGATCGACTCCCTCCGCCAACAATCCCCGGATGGCCTCCTCCAATGCCTGCCGGTCCTCCGCTTTGAGGATGGCGGCGATGGAAGGATCATTTGCCCCCTGTTGCAGACGCTCGCGAATCTTCGGGTTTTGCAACACGTCGAGTTTCACCCCGAGAACCTGTTGGACCCGTTGTCGGGCCTGTTCGACGGAATTGGTGGCACATTCCAGGAGTTCGGCTTGGTTTGCGAGAGTGATGCCGCAGTCGTGCCCGGGGTGACGCCGCAGTTGTTCCTCGACGGCGACCCGCGAACCTTCCAAACATCGAGGCACGGATGCCGTCACCTTCCCCAGTTCCTGACGAAGCGTATCCGCCATTGCCTGTCCGGCGGCGGGAATGCGGTCCAGAGCGGCGATTACTTTGAAATCGTCGCTTTCTCCGAGGGCCCCGATGTCTTCACGGGCCTTGTCACATCGGGTAACAACCAGATCGTGGACGGGCAGATACACGTCCCCGAAAGCCTGTCGAGTTGCGGACAAGGTGCCGGATTCGGATTTTCCGGTGGCGTCCGTACCCAATAGCTCGGTTTTCAGCTTCACCTCTGAGTCGATGAAGGGTTTGATTTCGGCCAGGCGTTTCCCAAGCCATCGTTGCTGCTCCCGTAGATGCTCGGTTTCCTTTCCCTTCGGAACAGGATGAGCCGCGAAGGCTTGGGCGGTCACGATCTCCCGGTCGTAGCGCAAGAAAACCGCCAGATCCCGGTATGCCCGCCACCGGGTCGCCAGATCATCGACATCCTCTGGACGCGCGACATTGTCATCGAAGGCCGTGTAGCCAAGGTTTTCACGGAATCCGAACAAGATTCCCGCGATGGGATCCTGGCCAAGGTCGGAGCCCAGTAACTTGCCGATCTTTTCGAGATCCGGGCCGTAGGGATTCTGGACTCCGAGAGCCGAGAACACCTCCCGGGCCCGTTCTTGAAGACGGCCCACCCCTTCCGCTTCGGCGCGAAAGAGGGTGGCTACGTCCCGAGTGGCCGCGGCGACGGCGGCCTCGTCGGCAGAAAGGGGAATGGGCCTTCCGAGGAGGATCTCGGCAAAGGGGCGGAACACATCCCAATTCTGCGGGCGGGCGATCTTCTGCACTTCCGCAAGCCCATCGAGGATTTTCGCCGAGAAATCGATACCCCCAATCGACCCCTGATCGATGAGGGGGTTTGTCAGCCCCGCCTTCCCGCCGGCGAGGATCCTCAGCTTTCCGATCCGGACAAGGCACAGAACGAACAATTGTACCATTCGTCTCGTCAAGCCGTAATCCTTGGGTCCACCCCTTCCCATGAAATTTTTGTACAACGTATCAAACTTCATGGTCTGGTTGGCATCGGTCAGCTTGTCCTCGACGAACTGCAGAATATCTTGCACGTAGGGATTGTCGTCGATATCGAGAACACGCTCGGCTTTCTTCTTCATGATCTTCAGACCGAACCCGAAATTCTGGGCGGCGCTGATGTTCTGATTTGGCTTGGTGTTCTTCGGGATCTCCCCGGTCTTCACAATACCGTTGATCACCTTGACGGCCTCTTCCTTGCGGAACACGAAGGGGGGCTCAAACACCAGATCATGGGAGACATACCCCGTCGTCAGAACCCGTTCGACAACGGGAGTGAGGATTGCCGCCAGGGCCCCGGCGACGTGGAACTCCATGCGGGAATTGTCTTCGGCATCCATCCGGCCCCGGGCGTAACAATCGGGCACTATCTTTCCGATGCGCCCCATTTCGGTTTCCAGGTTTGTCGAGACCCAGTTGATGACCGTCACCGAATCTTCAGAGTCCTTCCCACCGAATTGTTCCACCAGGCGTCGATAGGCGGCAAAGTTGAGAAGGCGGTCCCGCTCATCGGCGTTTAGTTCAGCGGGGGACCAGATGATCAGGCGGGGGTCTTTTCGTCCCTTAAGCAGCTTATTCACGTGGAGGTCGGAAACCGGTCGGGTACTGATGTAGACCGCAAAGTCATGGTCGGTCGCATCGGTTTCGATGGGGGGCAGGAGTTGGCTGTCGCTACCCAAGTGACTCAGATCGGTCATCCGAACCTTCCCGGTAACCTGACGTCCCAGCCAGATCACGTCCAGTGAAGGCTCCTGGCCCAAGGAGGGCCGATCGATGGGGGGCGCATACCCCTGGAAAAGGGGTTCATAGCCATGGGTCAAATCAAGGGTCATCTGCCGCGTCCGGATCTCCCAATGATCGAGGGACAAGAGATGGTCCCATGCCTGGCGGAGCATCAGCTCGTTGGCTTCAGCTTCATCCCTGGCCTTGGCGAACTCCTGTCTCGGATCTATCCCGGTGACGATCGGTTCGAATCGGTAGCGGCAACGGTTCTCATCATCAATGGTCTCGATGACCTGCCGTAACTCCTTGCGGAGATTTTCCGCCAGGGTTTCATAATGTTGGACGTTTTCTTCGATGGTCGAATCAGGTTTCAACTCGATCAGGACTGCGGTGGCCAGTTCCTCGGGGGTCAGACCCTGGAGAAATGCATGCCCTACATGGCACAAAAACAGGGTCTGGACGACCTTGACCGCCCGGTCACGATAGACCTTTAGGTGGCCACGAGTCATCGAATCGATCTGCCGCCTGCATGCCTCATAGGATCGGTATTCCATGTCCTTCTTGGTTTTGATGCTGACCAACCCGGCATGTGCGCCACTGGGGTCCTCTTCATAACGGACGGCTTCGTCGAATAATTCCCATAGCCGAATAAGCTCATTTCCCCTGACCTTGATCTGGTGTTTGAGGGTCTGGTGCATGAAATGGATGGCGGAGCGCGCGGTCGTCAATTCATGAGTGATGTCCCGGAGGACCTCGAGAGCAGGCTTGTGGAAGGGGAAAAACCGCTTGAATTCCTCTTCGCCGATTGCCTTGGGCCAGGAAAACCCCTTGCTGTAGTGGATGAAATACGGCCCGATCTCCCCTGGGGCCGTTATCTCACGGACTCGGGATAGGACGATCTGATAGTAATCCGTGTCCTTTTCGAGGAGCTTCACGAGCTTCAGTCGATCATCGGCGAAGATGTTCTTGTGGCCCATCTTGCTCTCGATGGCCTGCTGGGCGGAGCAGACCGTCCAGATCGGCAGGTTGTAGATTTTAGCCAGCCGATTGGCCAAAACGACCAACGTTTTCTCATCGTCATTTCGCTGTTCGTCGGAACGGTCCTTCATGAACAGGGAAACCTCGTCGAGGACCAATAGCACTCCGGAATAGCCCTCATTCAGGATGGTTTCCACGAGATGCTTGAGGATATCCTCGGTCTCCGCGGCAATATGGGGCTGGACTTTCAGAAATTCCGTATAGAACCGCCATAGCTTGTTCCCGCAGCTCCGCTTGTAGTCGGGAGACTTGTTCTGGCGGATCTGGTGCAGGAACTCATCGACGTCCTGGAAGGCATCCTCGTCAAAGAATTGCGGGTCGCGGAGGAACTTCTTGAGGTCCTTACGATAGCGGTCGAGATCCTCCTGGAAGAAACGATCGGCCAGTAGCTCGGTGGGATATAGCGAGAGGTTTTTCCCCAGTTCCGCCTGAAGTTGCTCTTTTGCTGCGTCAATGATGTACTCTGAGAGGCGGCGGCCCTGCTGGGACAAGCCGACCGTCCCACCACCAGAGCCAACCAGGGTCTTGACGATGACGAAGATTCCTTTGCTTCCACCGCTGCTTTTGGCTTGCAGGCCTTCTTCCCAGAATCGGAAAAGGCTGTCGCGCTTGCCTTTTCCTACCGCCTTTTCCTTTTCCCTGACGATTTCCCAGGCTTTCGGGTCACCGAGAGCAAGAGCTGAAAGCACGCAGAGGAGATGGGATTTTCCCGAGCCGAACTCCGCCTGGATCCAGTATCCCTGGCCAACTGTGGCATCCCGGCGGTCTTTCTTCCAGGGGGCTGCCATGTTGCGGAAGATATCCGTCAGGAACGGCCGGACCGGGTCGAATTGGAATTCCTCCAGGGATTGGAGCTCCGGCTTGCGGTTCTGCCGGGCCTTCGGGGAGTTGCCATCCTCCCAGACGTGTTTTTCCAAGGCATATACCGAAATGATGGTCTCAGGGACCTTGCAGATATCCGCAAGGGGTTTCCTCTGGGTGAAAAGGTCGTCATTCTTGCCCATCTTCAGGCATCTCCATCGGTAATTTCAAACAGGTGGTTGTTTGCGATCAGGTTTACGGGGAGGCTGCATTCGCGGTCATTCTGGTCAGGATACAGAACGATGCGCGCCCCACGGCGATGACCCGGGAGCAGGAGGATGATCCGATGCCTATCCGTGGCCAGGGTCCTCAGAGGGGAGAATTCGAGATCATAGGCGAACACCAGCTCGAGGTGGTGCAATACCACCAACCCATGGTTGCCCAGAGATTTCCTAAGGAATGCCTCGAATGCGCGATCCACCTGGGCGGCCGTGGGTTCCGGCATCCGAGCTTCGTTGCCGGCCAGGGTGCAAAACTCCTCATCGGGAAGGGAGTCGAGAATTCCCCGATTCACATCGATCGGTTCGGGAAATCGCTTCCGTTCGACCGTCCGGGCTTGATGAAGTTTTTCTCCAAAGGCGGCAAGGGAAGGGTAGGTTCCCAGAACGCCGTACAAATGCCTCCCGCCGGAAACATTGAGCTTTTCACGGAGGGTTTCGATGATCTGAGTCGTTTTCATTCCATTTCCCGTGGTTTTTCCAGATAGTCGATGAGCTGGGTAGGGGTAAACCGGGTACTGACCTGACGAACGGTATCGATCTCGGAAACCTTGGCCAAAATCCCCCGATTCCGAAGTGCATAGCACATCGGAAGCAACCGGTCAGGGTTCCACAACATGGCCGAGAATCGGGGAGTGACCAAAATACTCGGAATGTCATACATCCCCGGAGTGGGGAATTCGTCATGCAGGATGAATGCGAAAGAGCGAGGGAGAGGCTCTCGAAAGGAGAAGGAGACCTCCCGCCGATCCGCTGTCCAGATGCCGCCCGACTTCCCCGCATCGATTGCGGCTTGCAGACAATCATCAATGGCTCGGGAATCGGGAAACTTCCTGTGGAGATATTCGCGCAAGGCCTGTCTTAAGATCTTTCCCCGTCCAACCGATGGAAGGACCAACTCGAGGATGATCTGTGTCAGGAGGGGTTCCGCCCTGAGAAATCGATGAAAAGCCACTTCTCTCCATTCCCGGGAACCCGAAAAAAGGTGCGCGAACTGGAGCAAGGGCTTATCAGGATGTCCAGACGGGAAAAGTCGCTTGAGGATGTAAGAGGAGTAACGTTGGCGCGTCAGTTGGGCGCTAAAATGAAGGTTTCCCTGGAAGAACTCTCGGAGCACATTCAATTCTTCGGTGAGCGGGGCCAGGGGTGCCAACTTGATGGCCTCTTCCAGAACTGACTTGCCAAAAAGGTGAGACTCGGGAGGCTTCTTGGAGGACGGCTTGGGAGGGAGAGATTCCTCCTTCTGCGGTGCTGTCGGCCCGAGGTGGGACACCTGACCCTCAGATGGCTTCAGGGTCAGCTGAACCGGGGTTGGAGGGTCCGAATCTTTGACGGTGCGTTGCAGAGCTTTGGGATGCCCTATCTTCCCCTTGACGGGAGGTTGAGACGGGCCGGTGAGGCTGCCGATCAGTCTCAGGAGAGTGGCGGTTGCTGAAGTCATGCCCTTCTCGGCCACCAATGCCCCAAAATCAGCGGTCAGGACCCCCCTCAGGGTCCGGAACTTTTCAAGTAGACCTCGGGCAAGGGGAGCAACATCCCGTCGGGGGAGGGCATAACCAAGGAGGATTTCGAGGAGCTCCGGGTCAGTACATGCCTGGCCTGCGCCGGAAAGAAACCGGTCTCTCAGCCTCTGGCGGTGTCCGACCTGGTTGGGATCCATCTTGGAGTCTCCTGGAAAATCCAGGGGGATTATACACCATAGTCAATGTGAGGAGAAACCTCCAGTTTCCGGTGATGGTATGCCGTTGCGACCCTTGGCTTCCAAACTCATTGATAGATCTTGCCTCTTTGGGAAACCTCGGATACACTTGATTTGGATGGGTTCCTTTCATTTCTTGCCCATCACCAGAGACGTCCATGAGCCGGTCTGTAGAGTTTTTCAAGTTTCCTCATACCCCCCACCTTTTGTGGCTTGGGAGGGTACCTCCCCGGGCCGACAAGGTTCTGTCCCCATCTGAGGTGGAGAGATTTCTCAGCCAGGAAGTTGTCGTTGAGGAAAAAATCGACGGGGCGAACCTCGGCTTTTCGGTGGGGGTGGACGGCAGCCTGAAGGCTCAAAATCGAGGGACTTACCTTACCCCACCCGGGGAAAGGCAGTTTTCTGGCCTCTGGAACTGGTTACGGGCAAGAAATGAGGGCCTTGTCGAGAACCTAGGCGCGAACCTGATGTTGTTTGGGGAATGGTGTTTGGCTCGCCATGCCATCCGCTATGACCTCCTCCCGGACTGGTTCCTTGGCTTCGACGTCTATGACAGGGTCGAGGGGAGATTTTGGGGAACGAGAAGGAGAGATCAACTCCTTGAAAAGCTTGGCCTCAGGTCGGTTCCCAAGCTAGCTCAAGGCGTTTTCCTCGCTCATTCCCTCCCGTCATTGATTGGGCATTCCGGTTTTGCAGAGGGCCCGATGGAAGGCATCTACCTTCGAAGGGAGTCCGGAGATTGGTTGATCGAGCGGGCGAAGGTCGTCTCCGCTCAATTTGTCCAAAGCATTGAAGAGCACTGGCGAAACAAACCCTTCGAGCGGAATCGACTTCATTTCGTAACCGAAGGCTCCTGAACCCTTTTTCTTGCCCGGGTAGTCTCTCCCTCAGACAATCCTGGTGAACCCTTTGTATCCTCCCACCTTTCCTTTCCAAACCGCACTTGTTTCGTACCCGTCAAAACATATGCATCCTAAATCGGGTTTTCGGAGATGGCAGATACTGGGGCCACCGACCGAGAGGCCGGTGGCCTTTTCCCAATGAATGCCAGGTATTCACAAGCCTTTTGATGGCGAATTTCATCGAGTACCACTGCCCGGTGGGAATTCAATTGAACGTCAGGACGTAGGTGTCCATCCACCGGGAGATCGGTATAACGGGCCAGTCCGTGATTTTCGAAATCCATGAGTCCGGGAGTTGAGCCTCAGGGAAGCGAATACGAAATCGGGATCCAGGATTTGTTGTCGGATCGGAAGCCGAAAATCCTGCCATCAGGGGTTACCATCTTCTTCCTTGGATAGAGGAATGGAAAGGCAATCAGATCGGCCTGGGCGAGGGTTTTTCCATCCTGGGAAAGGCGAAGAACGCCATGCTGATGGATCACACCGCTCTTGTCGCAGGCGATCAGCTCGATGTAAACGTTCTTCTTGGCATCCGAACCGAGCACGTTGGCAGCAACGAAATGGGCTTTCCTCTCCTTCGGAGCCCGGAGGGGAAACTTCGCGATCGGGACGATCACTGTCGGAGAAGCTTTCTCAGCCCGGAACAGCTCCGCTTCCTGCTCGTTGAACTTCATTCCCAGGGGTTGGTCGGCGGAATCCACCATCGGCGTGAGGAGATCCTTTCCCGAGAACTTTTCCAACAGTTCCCCCGCTGGGCTGAAGCGCATCAGGCTCCTCATTCGCGGGTTCGACACCAACAGGTTGCCCTTGCTGTCTACCCCGATCTCCCTGGAATCGGGCAGCCCTTCGATCCGGACCTGCGAAACACCCTTGTCATCCACTCGAACCACAATTCCCTGGGTGGAATTGTACAAGTACATCCCGCCGGATGGTATCACCGCAAGGTCCTTCATGAAGATGAATTTCTTCGGCCCGCTTTCCGGGAAGGGGAAGCAGGAGATGAGCTTTCCATCCGCACCGAAGTGCTTCACCTTCTGGTTGATCGTGTCGAGGACCCAGAACGAGCCGTCAGCAAGAGGAACATATGCCGTGGGCGCACCGCCTGCCTGGCGTTTCGAATCCTGGGAATCGCCACCGACATTGGCATCGTCCGTTCCAAAGGGGATCGAGCAGACGTCCGTGGGGTAGACGGCGGAAGAGGCGAGGCCGGCGTCATACTGAAGCCGGTTCACCAGAACGACGGAGGCATTCCCGGCTCCCTTTTCCGAAGCAATGCCGATGGAACAGACAGAGAAAACGACAAGCACGAACGAAAGAGTCTTCTTGATCATATTCTTCTTCCTTACTCCACGAGGGGTGGAAATTCGAGGCCGGGAACATCGCGGGGATTGACGTATTCCCCGCTCGAATCCATGATTCCCATGTGCAGGTGTGCCCCCGAGGTCTGGGTCCCGGTGTTGTCCGAAAGGGCGACGTCCTGGCCGATGGCCACCCTCTGGCCATTGGAGACGCTCACGCTTTCGAGGTGACAGTAAAAGGAGGTATACCCGTTGTCATACCGGATATAGACATAGTTCCCACCACCCTCACTGTACCCGGCGTCGGTGACAACCCCGTTTCCCAGGGCATTGACCCGCGTCCCGTTGGAAATGGGAAGGTCGATTCCTTCGTGGTATCTGCTGCCGTAGTCGATATCCCGGGGCCCGAAGTCCGAGCTGACCGAATCGGGCATCGGGGAACAGGGCTCGGCTCCGAACGTTCCGTTGTCGACGGTTGGGCTCGAGCCCGGGTCGCCCGTGACCGGGGCGGGAGATTCATCCGAACCGAGTATCGGGGGCTCTACTCCCTGGTGTGACGGATACCCCGGTGCAGAGACGTAGTACGAGTGGATGTAGCTGATCTCTGTGCCGTTCAGGATCTTGAACCAGTCGCCTTCCTTGCTGATGATCTTGACCTTCGCGCCGTTGTTCAACCCACCGATGATCTTTCCCCAGGGGCCGGTGCGGATATTCAGGTAGGTATCGACCTCGACCACCCCTTCCAGTTTGGGGGTCAACGGATCCTGGCCCTCGGGAGAGGCGGGGGCGGAACCCACTGCCACCCCGAATCCTTCAGTTCCATCGGGTTCTGCGCCCGAAGAGCCAGGGGCAACCTGGGCGGAACCCGTCGGTCCCAGTAAGACCGTGATCGCGACCACGGACAACAAGAGGACACCAAGGACGCGTGTCTTCATATAGTTCATCTCCTTTTTCCTGATCCACACCAAACTACGAAAAAACGGACTTTTTGTGACAACCGAATCCGGCAGGAAAGTCCCAGGACATCGAAAAGCCGTGATTCCTCATCATCGTTCCTTGAGTTGGGGGTTTTCGAAGAAGCCCGGAACCTTGTCGGCACTGATCCGGACGGTGAAGTCATGGGAAAAGTCGATGGCGGGGCTGGTTTTCAGTCCGATCCTCAGGCCCAGGGTTCTTGCTCCCCGGGAACCGATGAACTCGAGATACTTCAGGAGCCCCTCCCGCTCACCCCTGAACTCGAATGAGGAGACCTCACCGCCCTGAGCCCTGACTATTTCCCCGGCCTCGAACCTGATATCGTAGACGATCGGACCTTCGATCCGGTCTACGACAAGAGAATCGCTGGCTCCCGCAACCGCCTTGATCTCCCAACTCCTGCAGCCGGTCAGGTCTTTCTCCATCCTGTCGCAAAGCCTGGTGAAGGAGTTCTGGTAGGTCAGTTCCAGGGTCTGTTGCTCGTGAATCCGGCGGGTTCTCCAGAAGAAGAAGACCACGAACCCAAGGACAAGACCCCCGACCAGGGTGAAAAGACAAAGTTCCAGGAGGGACATTCCACGCTTTTCTGAGGAGAACGGTCTCACTTCCAGACTCATGGCTTGGGAAACGCGAACCCGCGCAAGCCAATCTTTCGCTTTCCCTGGGTTTCGTTCGTTCCTGGGAACCTGAATTCCGAGCTCACATCGATCGTAAGCATCCTTGCCCGGACACACCTGTTGATTTCGACCGACGTCTGGATATCGAGGTTTCCAACCGTCTTACCACCGCTGTACCTTTTGAGGATTTCTGAAAGGGTCGCACCTTTCCCGGAAGCGAGGTCATTGTATTCGATCCGGCGGAGTTCTCCAACGCACGCGGTCTGGAAGGAGTTCACGATGACGGTATCCCGTGCGGCAAGGGAAACCCTGCGGGCACTGATGAAGTGTTGCATGAGCGGAAGGAGGAAAACCGCCAGGACGAACATGGCGATGACGATTTCCACGATGGTGAAGCCCCGGATATTCCTGATCCGGGCCACGTCGTCCCGGGGGTCCGCGAGGCTTTCCCTCATTCCTTCACCAACTCCACCCGGCGGTTCTTTGCCTGGCCTTCGGGGGTCGAATTGTCCGCGATCGGCCTGGAATCACTCATTCCGACCGAAGACAGTCTGGAACCGTCAGCCCCCTGCTGAACCAGCCAGTTCTTCACGGAGTTCGCGCGGTTCTGGGAGAGAACCGGATTGAGAGAGGTATCTCCGGAAGTGTCGCAGTGCCCCTCGATGGTGATCTTGACTCCCGGATTATCCTTCAGGTATTCCAGCACCGCTTTCAGTGAAGGGACTGAATCGGCGGTCAGGTCCGCGCTATCGAACTCGAAATTTACCCCGGCAACTATGACCCTTCCCACCAGATCGAGCGCCGTTTGAAGGCTCCGGGCAGTCGGAATGCCGTTATCAAGGGGGAACCCCCCGTCCATTTGAGGGACCGAATCTTCCACCGGCTCGCGCACAGAGGGCGCGGCGGGAGGATTCTTTCCCGGAACGACGGTCGGAATGTCCCGGGACATGGGAAAGGCAACGTTCATCTCAGGCGATGTCGGCAGGGGCATTTCCCCGGCCTGGGAAGCAATCCGTCCCGGGGAAAGGGGGATCTCGATCACCTCGCCTTCGTATCCGACGACGGCCTTGAAGGATTTCGCTTCGCAGACCGTTAACATGAATAGGACGAGCATCGATGTGAAAATCGCAAGGGTGCCAGTGAAAGTGAAGACCGAGCTACAAAACGGGCCTCGAAAACTCGGGGAAGATCCACGACTCATGGGTTCACCTCCTCGATCCGAAAAATGAGGGAACCGGGCCTGGGCTTCGGGTTCGTGAACTCGAAAACCCTCACCGATTCACGGAACTTTCGCTCGATGGTGTTTCCCTTCAGGGAATACGTGATCGAACCGGGATTCCCATCGGGGTTGACGAGGAGACTGACGCCGCCGGATTCCGGATGGACGACTCGGGCCATGGAAAGATCCGAGTTCAGGGTCTCGGCGAAGGACCCGAGATCCATGTAGTATCGGGAAGAGGCATCATCGCTGCCCATCTGGCTGGTTTGCCTGTCGATTATCCGGTACATCACTCCCGCGATGATCCCGATGATGGCGAGAGCGATGGTCACCTCGACGAGGGTCACACCGGCTTTGCAACCGACCGCAGGCCTGGGACTATTTCCCGCCTTCAACACAGCATTCCTCCTCTTGCGAAAGATAGAACCTGTAGGCCGTTTTCATCCGCCATTTGTCGGGGTCGGAATAGGGATCATGCTCGGGTACGAAGGTGATGGTCTTGGCTTCTTTGTTCCCGATTTTCGACGTATCGATCGAGCAAGCGGCAAGCCCGCCCCTTACGTCGAACCCGATCGGTGCGGTGAATGTCCCCATCAGGCAAACCAGATGGGCGTCGATTTGTTCAGTCGTTTCCACGAATATGCTTCGAAGGGAGACCAGCGTGACGGGATGGCTCGATTTCACTGCAGCCTTGATGTGGATATCGCCCCCGCTGACAATGATTCCTGGGCTCGTGATCACGAGATCCTTGTCGCGGGGCTCGATGTTGAGGTTGTCTGCCCCCACATATACGATCCCGGGTAGGCGCAACTGGAAAGAGGTTTCCTTTTCCTCCAGGAAAGAAGCTTCCAATTCACTGAAGGAGGGGAAGACGGCCGTTATCTTCGACTGGAACTCCTTGCAGCCCTTGATATCAGACAGGTTCCCCTCGAACAACGGTGTCTTGCCCATTCCGAAAGCTCCCCGGGCTTCGATCAAGGAGTCGCGAAGCGAGTCGTTCCTTGCGATCCACGGCAGGATCTTCTCCTGGCCCTTCCTGTCGATGATACCGGGAACCGGAACGGGGTATTCAACCGATTCCGGCTTCAACAGTGTTCCACGTTCACGGGACTCGAGGAAAATGTAGTCGAGGGCGTCGATGAAAGGGCTTGTGGCGACCGTGGTCATGACCCGGGAATACCTGGGAAACTCCGGGGCGGCATCGGTACGGTCGGGGATGTTCGTGAGACGGGCAAATGCCCCCATATCGGGATCGTCCGGATACCGCGGTTCGTAGGCCCGGGCGAAATCAATCTCATTCCGGAAACCCGGAATGAGGACATTGGAAAAGAGTTTCCCCCCATCCGGCCCGGCATTCCGGAAATGGACGTCCAGACCCCGAAGTATCAGGTATTGCATCTCGACCGGCCCGAACATCAGGGTTGGGGAAAACCGGGTTCCCGTGCCGAAAGGCCTGATCAATGAGGCTTTCGGGGGATCGCCGGGAAAGAGCCCCCGCAAATACAGGATATTGCATGGTTTCTTCCGGACGATCCCATCGGGGGCACGTGTCTCGTAATCGGATTTCATCCCCTGGAACCTCTCGAGCAACCGCACTATCCTTTCCCCGGTGTAATCGAGTTTTTCCTTTGGGGCGAGCAGCTTCTCGAGGCCCTCGTTACGGTAGAGTCCCACACGGAGAAGGAGCCGGTCATCGAACTCGCCGGTTTCACCGCTTCCTGAAAGGTTCAGGGTCCAGGGTGCGGACCTGTTGGAAGAGTTGAGGAACACCCAGCCGGAGCTCCTGACTAGATCTTCAAACCCGTCGACGACCCTTCCAGCCTTCACTTTTTCCCCCGTGACGGTTGAAAGATCGAACGTTTGGTCTGGCTGGACAACGGAAAACGATCTTCCAGACCCCTGATTGTTGAGAACGATGGGAGACCCGTTTTCGAATCCGGCGCTCCCGGTTTTCCGCTCAAGAACGTTCACATCCTGCCCGCTGAGCTTTTCCCTGACGAAAAGCGTGAATTTGGACAGGACGGGGTGAACGATCATTGCGACCTTGAACCCCTTCCTGATCAGTACCTTCCGGCTTGCCTTTCCAACCGTTCCCACCGAGGAAAACTCCATCCTCCCGGATTTTTCGACGGGGTCCTGGTTGAAGCCCTTCAACCCCTCGGGAATCGGCAAGGGAGCGATATCGTAAACCCTCACCTTCACGTCGAGTTTCCCGTTCAGAGTGCCGGAAACATAGTCTTCCAGCTCTTTGGGAGGTGAAAGGACAACCTCGCCCGGATCGAGTGCGCTTCCGAAGAGGATTCGGCCCAGTTCGTCATCCTCGTGGTAGGATCCGCTCGCATACTCGGAAATCGCCCACTCAGCACCCGCCATTGCGATGGACAAAGCGCGCGCCGAATCGACGAAGTGGGTCGCCGCATGGGTTTGACCGCTCGAAAGAAAGCTCATGACCATGAAGAAGATTGCCAGCACCGCCATCGTTCCAAAGACCAGGGCGAGAAGGAAGCCCTGCCGGCCACGCAGGGAATCCGTTCTCCTTTTTTCGGAGTCAAAAGGCGGCTTACTGCACCTTCCAGTCACTGGCCTTTCTCCCCGGTCGGGTCGGTTTTCCGTGCAAAATCAGTCGTGTTGAAAGCCCTCTCCCCCGACCAGATCCGGGTTTTCCCCGACATCGGTCATGGTTCCGGTCGCGACACCAGCTTCCGATGCCGAAGGGAGCTCGACCGGGGCCTGGCGTCGATCATCGGGCAAGGCTGAGCCCGTAGCAAGGGAAATCTGACGATCATCGGATGCCGGATTCGGCGTGGGCTCAGGAGTCGGAACAGGATGGAATTCGGGCGGGAGTGTTTTCCATTCCCCATCGGAAAGGGAGATTTCCCTACCTTTTTCCAAGGAGCATGACTTCCCGGCCCCCTTGTCGGGTATCAGGTCCGCGGCCCCTTCCACAAGGAGGAGGCGGGCTTCAGGAAGGTGGATATCGAACCGGATCTCGGTTCCCCGTATGCCGATGACGGCAAAGGGAACCCGAATCTTCATGACTCCGCCCAGATTTCGGAACCTGGCCAGGAACTTCCCCGCCTCGACGGTGAGCTCCCGATCGGCAACCTTCATCCTGCCCTGGCCGGAAAGCAGGACTTCTCCTCCGCTCCGGTACCGCAGCTCGACGGGATCTGCAGGGGAATCGAAGCTCATTCCGGTTTCCTTGAAGATCCCCTGTTCCGACCCTGAACCAACGCTTTCCAGGCTTCCGGAGGAGGAAAGAAGGACTGCCTTCCCACGGAGAACGGCAAATGGAGGTGACTCCCCAGAAACGGGCGGAGAAGCCGGTCTGAAAATCCTGGAGAAACCTATGGCAAGAAGAAAAAAGCAGATGGCACCAGCCAAAACCCAGTGAAATCGTGGCCAGAACGCGCGGGCCCAATCCGAAAGGCGGTCCGGACACAGGGCGGGGTCGCTCTCACGGGCTTTCATCCTGAACTGGTCCACGAACTCGGCTGTTTCGGAGGGGGAGAGTGACGGGAGATCCCTGTCCCGGGTCAGACCCCGGATGAACCCAACGGTCTGGTTGCATTCTGGGCAACCCTTCATGTGCTCGGCAAGAAACCCTGGGATCTTTTCCATGTCTGGGGGCGGATCCTGCTCGAGCCATTCATTCACCTTGTTGCATCGTTCCATCCGCCACCTCCTTCCGGATTGTCGAGACAGCCCTGGAGATGATTTTCCGCAGAGCCTCTTCCGACTTCCCCGTAATCTTGCTCATCTCCTCATAGGAAATCCGTTCTACAAACCTCATGAAAACGATCTCCCTCATGTACACAGGCAATTTCGCGTATGCTGGAAGCCCTTCCGGGCAGAAATCGCTTTCGGGGGCGATGCCGCTCCCGGGGTTCGCCGCAGGGGAAACCGCGTTCTCCATCTGGATTCCCGAATAGCTGACCATCGGTTTCCGCCGCCTGTGGCGGTCAATCACCAGGTTTCGCGTGATCTTGAGGATCCAGTTTCGGAAAGAACTCCTTCTCTGGGGGTCGAACTGCTGCCAGGCCTTTAGAAAAACCTCCTGGGCAATGTCTTTGGCCTCCTCGGATTCCCGGAGGAGGAACTTCACATATCGAATGACGCTTCCGAGGTGGATTTTTACCAGTGACGAAAAGTCGTCCAGGTTTTCTCGCGAGGTCATTCCGTTGCGACCTCGCCCAGGTCTTGCCGGAAAAGCAGAAATACGGCTTTCACTTCAATGGCGCATCTCTATTCGTGTTGGAAGGCGCATGAGGGGATTCAGTTAACCACATGTTCACATCCTTGTCATCAAATCCTTACGAAATATCTCCAGATCCTGTGACAAAAAAGTGCCCTGCCCAGATTGCATCCCTTTTCCCCCAGCGCTTCCCTCCACAAAAAATCCCTTGGGTGGAGTTGCGGGGCGGGTGTTTCTCCAGTAGAATTCAGGACAAGCTCCCCTGACGTGGGGCGCGGAAGGAGCACGGGGTTGAAGAGCTGAAACCGGAACGCAATTTTCCGCCGGCCTGTATCCAAGGCTTGCGCGGGCGTTCCTTTTCGTTCACCTCGTTCCAGAACTCTCTGGAAAGCCGCAGCCGTCATTCGCTTTGAAAGCCCCCGCACCCCCGGCGGCCATACGATAAAGGAAACGCCCATTCCTTCAGGAGTCCACGAAAGGAGATGTGGACATGTCGGTCAGGTTCAACAAGGTTTCTTTCGGATATCCCGATATGCCGGGGTATCTTCTTCACGATCTTTCATTCCATTTCACCGGAGGATGGACGGGAATCCTCGGAGCAAACGGAGCCGGAAAATCCACGATTCTCCGGCTCGCCTGGGGGGATCTCCTTCCTTCCAAGGGTTCTATCCAAAGTTCCGGGCTTGTTGAGTACATTCCCCAGAGAACCGACTTCCCCCCGCCCGGTTGGGATGATTTCCTTGCCGCACCCGAAGCAACGGCATCGAGACTGCGCAGTATTCTCGGGATCGGAGAGGATTGGGGTTCCCGTTGGCAAGCGCTCAGCCATGGGGAGCGGAAGCGCGCCCAGGTCGCGGCGGCGCTCTGGCACGAACCGGCGGTTCTTCTTGTCGACGAGCCCACCAACTACCTCGATGAACACGCCCAGTCTTTCGTCCGTCCAGCACTGGCACATTTCCAGGGAATCGGACTCCTCGTCAGCCATGACCGGAAACTTCTGGACGATCTGTGCACCCAGTGTCTGTTCCTGCGCCCCTCGGGCCCCATCCTCGTTCCGGGTGGCTACTCCGCAGCGTCGGAAACCATCCGCTCCAACGATGCCCAGAAGTTGCGGGAGAGGGAAACAGCCCGCAGGGAGGTTCAGAGACTGGCCCGGACTGCCCATCAAAGGCAGGAGAAGGCAAGGCACGCGGACAAGGAGCGTTCAAAACGGCATCTCGACCGTCACGACTCCGATGGACGCGCGAAAATCGACCTTGCGCGCGTTACGGGAAAGGACGGCAGGGCCGGCAGGCTTGCAAGTCAACTGCAAGGCCGGCTGGAGAAGGTTCAGGAGCGGTTCGACCAGGCGAAGGTGGAGAAATCCAGGGAACTAAGGTTCGATCTTCCCGGAGAGCGCTCGACCAGGGATTTCCTGTTGAAGGTCGGGGCGGGCTCGCTTTCTTTGGGCGGAAACAGGGTTCTCGAGTATCCCGACCTATGGATCGGCCCTTGCGACCGGATAGCGCTGTCCGGACCGAACGGTTCGGGAAAAAGTTCGCTCGTCCGATTCCTGCTCGAACGACTCAACATCGCAGCGGAACGCGTCGTGGTGATTCCCCAGGAAATCGACCCGGGCGAAGTCGCTCGGATCATCTCTGAACTCCGGTCCCTGGACCGGATGAAAAAAGGCCGGACAATGGCGATCATCGGGTGCCTGGGTTCAGAACCAGAGCGGCTCCTGGCGGGGGATGACCCAAGCCCGGGTGAACTCCGGAAGATCCTCCTGGCTCTGGGAATGGCCCGGGACCCCTATCTCCTCGTCCTCGACGAGCCGACAAACCACCTGGACCTGCCCGCCATCGAGTTGCTGGAAATGACACTTTCCGGGTTTCCGGGCGGGCTTCTCGTGGTGAGTCACGACCGGCGCTTTCTGGATTCCCTGACCACGAAGCGCTGGGAGATCGACTGGAACCGTTCGGGCATGATCTCGAAACTGGTTCCTGGATGACCTCTCAGGTTTCGTGGAAGACGAGGTCGATGCTGAGAGCCGCTGCCAATGCCATCGGAGCAACCTTCTCGGGCTCCGGGGAGGTGATCTCGATCTTGAACTCGTCAGCGGTACTGAAGGTCTCCTTGAGGAAACCGCCGTGGATATGCTCGATCACGGCAATGACCTTCCCCGATTCATCCGAAAAGTCGAAATGCCGCTTGTTGAATGTCCCGATGATCCGGCCGATCCGGTTGTCACCGGGACCGAAAACCTCGAACTCTGGAAAAAGGGAGCAAAGGACCTGCCGGAATCTGGCGAAAGGTTTCCCGTCCTTGTCACGCGCGGTCAGGTCATATCGCAAAGACCGCCCTGAATGAGTCAGTTCGAACCCTTCCTTTCCATCGAGGGAGGCGGCCGCGACCCTCAGGGAAATGAGCGCGCGGTCGAGGAAGAACTTCTCGATCTTCGCGCCCAGGCACGCGGTCTCGTTGGCGGTTCCCAGGACCCCGGTCCCGTTTCCTTCGAGGATCTCGTAGGATTCCTCCATCGCAAGGGGATTGAAGATCTCGCGAAGGATGTAGGTCTTGTGTTCGTACAATCTGCCCATGGCCTTCCTCCTACCAGACAAGACCGCTCGGGGTCGCGGTCCATCCGTCAAAGGACTCCTCCAGATCCATGGAGAAGCTGGAGATCTCTGTCCAGAGCGGGAGATTGACGAAAGCGGGAATTCCCTTTGCATCGAAGACGGGGGCGGAGGAGGCGGTTCCCCATGGCTGCACGAAAGCCTTGGTCCATTCCTGCTTCTTCTCGGGAGCGGCTTTTGCCCAGGCAGCCTTGATCAGGTGCCATCTCTGGTCGAATCCGGAGAGAGCCTCCGAGGTTTCCGTGGCGAAACCGGAGAAGCCTTCCGTGATCCCCTGCCGGACCTGTTCCCTTGCCTTGTCATCGAGAACGGCCGGTATTCCAGGATCGCGGGAGAAGGCAAGATACTCGTCAAAGGCCTCGATGGCCTGGAGCGTCATTGTGAAGGATCCAGCCTGTGCAAGCACCTTCGTCCCGTCGTTCTTGATGGAGAGGAAGAGCTGGGCGGCGGCATCATCACCGTCTTTCGCACCTTCCTCGTAATCCGCGATCATCTCGTCCCTTATGGTTCTGAGTTTGTCGGGGTCGAGCGTTCCAAGCTTCGACAGCAGGTCCTGGGCTCCCAGGAAATTCTTCCGCTCGTTCTCGTCCATCTCCGCGCAATCCTCCTTGAGAATTCCAAGGAAGGTATCCTTCTGGACCGTTGTCAGGCGAACCCCCAGCACGAACTCGATCAGGCGGATGTGGGCATTCACCGATTCGGAGGTGATAGGCGGATTGCCTGGAACCACGACCGGTTCGGGTGGAAGTGCAAGGGAAAGGGCGGGGGCCATCAGGCAAAGGGCGAGGACGACGGCGCGGATGAGTTTCATGACAAACCTCCCGTTAATCGATGGGGTGATTCTAGCTGTCGGGAAGAAAACGGTCAAGCATTGCGGAACCCGGGAGGTCCCACCGGAAAGGCGGTGCCCCCTCTCGGGATATGTGCTATACTTTCACTTCGACAAGAGGTGCGATCGAGATGGCTGAATCATTCAGAATAAAGGGGGAATGCCAGGTGCAGCGCGAGCTCGAGGATCTGGTCACCGATCTGAAATCCACCCTGATCACCAAGAGGCTCAAAGCGGTCAAGTCGCTCGGAAAGCTGAAGACCCCGCTCGCGGTGGATCCCTTGAAGGAAGTGCTGAACGACCGGTCGAAAGAGGTCCGGTGCGCCACCATCGAAGCGATTTCCGTGATCCGGCCGACGAATCTTTCCGAAATGTTGATCCCTCTTTCCCGTGACAGATCGGCCGACGTCCGGCTCCGTGTCGCCTATGCGCTTTCGGGCCTCGAAAACGAGGAAGCCGTCCGTTGTCTTTTCGACCTCATGAGGGATCCCAAGGACGGAGTCGCGGTTATGGCCGCGAAATCGCTCGCGAAAGCTCCCAAGCTGAGCCTTGCACTTCTCATCCGCCAGTTCGGCGACAAATCCTGGAAGATCCGCTCCCGATCGGCCATGGCCGTCAACCGGATGGGGAAGGTGGCGGCGGAAGCCCTGCGGGCCGCAATCGACGACCCTGACAACAACACCCGGTTCTGGGCGATCCTTTGCCTGGGCCATCTCCGTGACAAAGCCTACACCAAGGATCTCGTGGGCAAGCTCTCAGATCCCGAAACCGGGGTCCGTATCGCCGCTTTGCGGGCAATCAGGGAAATCGGCGATCCCAACGTCGTCGGCCAGCTGTTCGAAGCGCTTTCCCAGCCATCGGAGCAGGTTCGTGACCTGATCTACGACATCCTGAAGGATTTCGGCAACCATTCGATCCCCTTCCTGATGGAATCCCTTTCCAGCGAATACTGGATGGGCCGGGCGTTGGCGGCGCGGGCACTCTCGGAAATGGGTGCGGAAGCGATCCATCCCCTTACCACGGCCCTCGAAGGCCAGGACAAGGAACGACGGTTCTGGGCGATCAAGATCCTCGGGCAGATGCACGAGGAAAGCGCACATGGAGAGATCAGGAAGTTCATGTCCGATCCCGATTCCGAGATCCGGATGGCCGCGGTCCAGTCCCTGGGCAGCTTCCAGAACCCCGATTCGATTCCACTCCTGATCGAGCGATTCATCGACCCATCCTGGGTCGTCAGGCGGGAAGCATGCCGGGCGGTAATGAGGTTCGGGCCCCAGGCGGTTCAGCCGCTTCTCCAGGCCCTCAACTCGGGGGAGGAGGATGTCCGTTACTGGGCACTCCGGGCAATTGGTGACATTCGCCCTGCCGGGATATTCCAACAGCTCGTCAAACTCCTGAAGGACCGCTCATGGAACATCCGGAAGACCACGGCCGAGATCCTGGGAACCTTCGGCGAGAATGCGCTCATCGAGCTGACCAACCTCGCGACCGAAGCCGATTACGAGGTTCGCTACTGGGTCCTCCAGGCCCTGGGAAGGATCGGCTCGAACATTTCTCTGCCCCTCCTTTTCCGCGCGCTCGAGGATCCCTCCGAAGCGATCCGGAATGCCGCGCAGAAAGCTCTTGCCAACTATGGCCCCGCCATCCTCGACGACCTGTTCGCCCTTTTCAAGACCGACAAGCGGCGGCTTCTGGAAAGCGTGGTCAGCACCTTCCGGAACATGCCCGGCGAACTCGTGGTTCCCCGCCTGTGCCAGGCGCTTGGGAAGCATGATGAACACTACAGTTTCTGGATCCGGCGGACCCTGGAGGGGTTCAAGCCCCTCGCGATCAAGGCAATCAGACCGCTCCTGGAAAGCAAATCCAACGAGATCAGGCGGCAGGCGATCCTCGCGGTCTCCCAGGTAGGGGGCCCGGAGGACGTGGAGGTCCTGATCCCACATCTCAAGGACGAACACTGGCCCGCCAGGATCGCGGCAGCTGAAGCGCTCGGAATCCTGGGTTCCCCCGCCGCAGTTGATATGCTGCTCGAATCCCTGGACGACGACGACGAAGACCTGGCGATTGCCGCCGCCAAAGCCCTCGGGACGATCGGGGACGACAAGGCGGTTCCGGGCCTGATCATGGCCCTCGGCCGGGAATCCTGGACCCTCAAGCATTTCGTGATTGGAATTTTGGGAAAGATGCGCGTCAGGCGTGCCGTCCCCGACCTCCTCCGGATCCTCGACGAGGAAACTCTCGATCTCAAGATCCCGGTCATTCGCGCCCTGGGGGAAATCGGCCACATCGACAGCTACAAGGTCCTCAAGGAGCGGTTCGACCGTGAATCCGACCCCGAATCGCGGGCGGCTTTCATCGAGTCTTTCGCCGCCTTGAAAAACCCTGCCATCATTCCAGTCCTGATCGAGCTGACGAAAGCGAAACACCCCTGGGATGAGCGCCGCGCCGCGGTCAAGGCCCTGGGCGCCCTCAAGGCCGGGGAAGCCAAGGCTCCGCTTCTCGAAATATTGCGCGACCCCGATCCTTTCATCAGCCGGGAAGCGTTGATGAGCCTCCGGCAGATAATGACCCCGGAGGATTTCCGCAAGATGGAGGACACCCTGACGACCGCCAGAAGGCGCCAGGAGGAGTTCAAGAAGCACTTCGACGAGGGGATGCGGCAAATGCGGCTCGGCGCGATGGCGGAAGCGGAAAGGGAACTCAAGGCGGCACTGAAGATCAATTCCAAAGCGCCCTATGTCTACTCGGCGCTGGGTAACATCTACTACAAGACCGGAAAACTGATAGACGCAACCAAGGCTTACATGATGGCCACTTCGGTTGAACCCCGCGACATCACGCTCAAACTCAATCTGGGGATGGTCTTTTTCCGGCGACGGGCCTACAGGGAGGCATCGGAGGTGTTTTCCGGAATCCTCTCCCTCGTGGACCCGAAGAGCCAGCAAGGCATGTATGCCGAGAAGATGCTGGAGAAGATCCAGACCGAGTCCCGGCAAAACCCTTGAACACCCCGGGATTCCCGAAAACCCTTTCTCAGCCGGAGAGCGGGTTCTCACGACCCGGAACCTGGATTTCCGCTGCTCCCATCGTCGTCGTTCTCCTCCTTTACCTGGGAATCGCGACTGCCTGGGGAGCCTCTTGTTCTTTCTGTTCCGCGCCCGTAAGCGAAATGGACAGGACCTGCTGGAACTGTCTCCGCGGAATTTCCTGGCCGACAATTCCGGAGCGATCCCATCAAGGTCAGGTGGTTGTCAGGGAGGGCATCGACGCCTTCATCCGGAGCCCCAACGACAGACATCCTTCCCAGGCCGCGGAGCAGAATTCCGGAGCCGACCCTTCCGGCCCGGTCGGTTCCTATTATTCCTCGAACGGCCTTCGTTACCTGATCTGCTTCGATATTCCCAAAGCCTTCCGCGATTCCGGAATCCCGATCACGGAGTTCATCCCCGAAAGGGCGACACTCGTCCTGCGCCTCGCCCCAGGACCGGATTGCGGGGAACCGGTTCCTATCGTCGTATACCCTCTGGCCCGACGGTTCGAGGAAGGGAACGGAAAGTGGGGACGCCATCAGTCATACGATCGGGGATGCACCTGGTTCATGGCAACGAGAGAGATGCCATGGGAAACGACCGGGGGGGATTTCTCGTATGAACCCCATTCTACGGCGACTCTTCCCGCATCCGGATCCGCCGAGGTCACGATCGACGTGACCGATATCGTTGCCTGGCGATTCCGGCAGTTTCGGGAGACCGGCCGATGGTATGACCCGGGAATGCTGATCATGCGTGATGTGGGAGTCCCCTCCCGGTGCCGTTTCAGGATGATCCACTCATTCCAGGCGCCCCATCCGTACCAGGGAAATTCGGTCATCACCCCGGAACTGTTCCTCGAGTGATCCCTCGCGAAAAGATGAGGCCCGAGCGACCGTCGTTTTCGCGGTGATTGCAACGTTGCGGCAACGTAGCAGTTTTCGTCCCGATGCAACGTTTTCCCCAAAAGCTTTGATTCCAAGCCGCTTTTGCGAATTGGCACGGATGTTGCTTTTCTATCGATGAACCAAATTTCCAAGCCACAAGGAGGAAAAATATGAACGTCTGGAACTTCCTGAAAGAGATGGAAAACCTTCAGAACCAGCTCTCCCAGGTTTCGAGGGAGTTCGGGTTCGGGAAACGAGCCCCCCTGGCTTTCCTTCCCGGGCTCTCCTCCAGGATCTATCCACTGGTGAACACGTGGGCCGATGAGGAGAACCTCTTCATCGAAGCGGTTGTCCCGGGGATCGAGTCTTCCAGTCTAAAAGTCAACGCGCTGAAAAACCAGCTTTCCATCAGTGGAGAAAAGTCCCCATCCGGAATCCCGGCTGAAAGCTTCCATAGGTGCGAAAGGGGGGAAGGAAAATTCTCCCGGACCTTCGAACTCCCGTTGGAAATCAACCCTGAGAAGGTTTCGGCCGAATACAAGAACGGGATCCTGACCATCAAACTCGCGAAAGCCGAGGAGTCAAAACCCCACCAGATCCAGGTGAAGGTCAACTGAGCAAGCGGACTGGCAAGGGCAAATCCGCCGTCCGGACAAGCGGCGACTATTGCGCCCCCCAATCTTCAACCCTGAACGACAGGAGGTATGAACATGTCAGAGAACAACGTTCCCACGATCAAGACCGAGGCCCCCGCGGTTCAGCGGGAAGTGACGCGAACCCGTGAGCGGTTCGCTTCCCCGGACGTCGATATTTTTGAGACCGCCGATGGACTGTCTCTGGTTGCCGATCTCCCCGGAGTCGAGAAGTCCGGGCTCAAGATCACGGTCGAAGATGATCTTCTCACGATCGAAGGAAAGGTTGAAAGCACCCCTCAAAAGGGCTATCAGGTGAAGGAGTTCGAACCCGTGAGTTTCTTCCGGCAGTTCGAGATCACCGACACCGTCGACCGGGAGAAGATCACGGCCGACCTGAAGAACGGGGTCCTGACCCTGTCCCTTCCCCGCTCTGAAGCCATGAAACCCCGACAGATCGAAGTTTCCGTCTCCTGAACCTGTCACTCTCCCTCCCCTCCTCATCCGGGCCGCCATATGGCGACCCGGTTTTTCATTTTGGAAGGGAAGCTCAGCGGGCCTTGTGGAAACTCGACTTTCCGGTTTTTCGATTTTCCCTTGACAAACCAGGAAAACGGCGACACATTTCCTTGCCAAATCGCCACTTGTTCAAGGCTGATTTGGAGGGTGCAATGAGATCACGAATCGTTGTTGGTTGCCTGGCACTGCTGATGTTCTTCACTTTCATCTGGGCGATCGTTCCGGCCAGGGCCGTAACCGATGGTCCAACCCGCCGGACCCTGGAAACGCTCCATTACTCGGAACACATGATCAAGGAGTCCCTCTACAAAAGGAACGAAACGGACGCGTTCCAATTCGAGAAAAGGAAGTTCGTCCATGGGATTCCCCGGACCAACCTTCCCGTGGTCCTCGAGCCTGACGTTTACACCTGGGATCTGGCGATGGCGGCGCATCGGCGCCAGATGACCGACGTCCCGTCGACCCTGGTGAATCCCCCTGGGGCGATAAGTCCGGTCCCGATGACCCCGGGAGCTTTCCTACCCGGTTCCCCCGATCAGGTGTATCTGACCCCTCTTGGGCAAGAAGCCTATATCTCGACGCAGCTTCCTCCGGGGGCTGACGAGAAGATGATGCAGATGCTCTATCGTGCCCGGGGAGCTGGTTTGGGCGTGGACAGCCAACTTCGGGGAGCCCAGATCAGGGATCAGTTGGTTAACCATATGAACTCCCTCGTCCCTGCGTACCAGCCACAACCCGGTGGTTATGGCAATCAGCCCTCGGTTCCGATCCTACCTTCGAACGCGCCACGGGGAAAAGCGGCCGATTCATTCGATCAGGAATTCTGATCCGGCCGTCGTGTTTCGGGGGGCTCCCAAGATCCTGGGGACTTGCGAGCCTCCCTTTTCCCTTTTAGGGAAATCCACGGTCCCGATGGGATCGCAGAACCCTTCAGGAGGATTGTTCGCAAAGGAGTTGGAAGATGGATTCCCACGCAATTCTTTATCTTCTTTTTGCCCTGATAACCGTTTTCCTTGCCCTGAGCGTGATCCTCCGCTTCGTCGCCTGGATCGGGGGGTGGAGCACATTGGCATCGAAATACCCCGGAAAACCTTTTCCTCCCCCGAAAACATGGAGATTCCGCAGCATGAGGATGGGGGGCTGGACCAGATACAATAACGTTCTGACGATCGGAGCGGATGAAACCGGTCTTACGCTTGCGATGCCCTCCCTGTTCAGCGCTGGCCACGATCCGATCTTCCTTCCCTGGGAGGAAATGGAAATCTCCCCAGATGACGGTTTCAACCTGTTTCTTCCAATGGTGAAGATCGCGATGAAGGGGTGCCCCGAAACCACCTTCAGCCTCTCCCGAGATCTGCTTGCGCGAATCCGCAAGGAGGTCGGGATAACACAGGCTGATTAGCGCAAGACGCCTGGGGTATCTGGGGTCCTTGGCTGCGATCCGGAAGAGGGATTTTCCCCTTTGTCCCTTTGTCCATAAAATAGTACATTGGGATGTCAATTTCCCATCTTTCAGGAGGAACCCATGCCCCATCGATCAGTATCTGGAAGAACCCCTCGGAGAATTTTACTGCTAGCGGCCTTTCTCATCACCGCAGTCTTCCCCTCACTCGCCGGCCAGGATGAAACGTGGCTGACCTCTTTGCAACCCGTTCCGCTGACCGAAGAGGTAGTGGGGAATCTTCAACCGCATATCACGACAACGCTATCCAGCAAGGTCATGGGCAACGTTCTCGAAGTGCTCAAGCGCGAGGGGGATTTCGTCAAGGCAGGGGAAATCCTTGTCCGGATCGATGCCAAGGACATAGGAAGCGACCTTGCCGGAGCCAGGGCGGCTCTAAGCGAAGCTGGAGCGGCCGGAGCGGAAATCGAGGGCCACCTTTCCACCGCCCGTTCCGCCCTCGATGAAGCCAAGGCGCAGGCAACCCTGGCTGAGAGCACCTTCAAGCGCATCGAGAACCTGTTTCAGAAGAAATCGGTTTCCCAGCAGGAATTCGACCAGGCGATGGCGGCCCAGACCCAGGCGCGCAGCCGGGTGTCGCAGGCCGAATCCCAGATCCTGTCGTTGCAGGCGAAGCGTTCGCAGGTTGCAGCCAAGACGGAACAAGCCAGGGCGGGAATAAACAAGGTTTCCACCATCAAGGAACTTGCGGAGGTGAAGGCCCCCTTTGCGGGTCGGGTGACCGCGCGCCGTATCGAGCCAGGAATGTTGGCTGCCCCAGGTGTTCCTCTGATCGTCATCGAGGACATCGGGATGATCCGGTTCGAAGCAATCGTTCCCGAACGTCTGCTTTCCTTCATTACGGAAGGGGCCTCAGTCACCGTCCGTGTCGACGCGGTTGCGGATGCGGTTTTCACCGGAACGGTCACCGAGATTGTTCCTGGAGCGGACCCCCTTTCCCACACCTTCCTGGTCAAAATAGCCCTGCCGGCCGATCCGCGCCTGCGATCAGGGATGTTCGCCCGTGGAATCGTGGTCCGGGGTGAAGAGCCGCTCCTGATGGTCCCACGCAGCGCGATCGAGCCGCGTGGACAACTGGACGGCGTATTCATCCAGGTCGACGGAAAGCCGGTATACCGTCTGGTGAAGACCGGCAGGGTCCTGGACGACAGGGTGGAGATCCTGTCAGGGCTGCAACCGGGAGACTTGGTCCTTCTCACGGCCCCCTCTGCTGCGGCTTCCGCAGGAGAGTCTATCGCCCCCCCCTCATACTGACGGAGGCAAAGACAAATGGAACTGAACCTCAGCGGTCGCTTCGTCGGAAAGTGGGTCAACTCCAAGCTCACGCCCCTCTTCATCGCCGCCTCCCTGCTGTTGGGATATTTCGCCTTCTCGGCCATCCCCAGGGAAGAGGAACCCCAGATCGTTGTTCCTATGGTTGACATCTTCGTGGGCATGCCCGGGGCGGGCGCGGAGCAGGTCGAGAACCGCGTCATCCGACCGCTTGAAAAGCTGCTCTGGGAAATCCCCGGCGTCGAATACATCTACAGCACCAGCTCCGAGGAGCAGGCAATGGTCATCGTCCGGTTCAAGGTGGGCGAGGATCTCGAACGCTCCCTGGTGAAGATCAACGAGAAACTCGAACACCACAAGGACCGCATCCCGCCCGGCGTGGTTGGGCCGGTGGTCAAGAACCGCACCATCGACGACGTTCCATTCCTCTCCCTGACTTTCTGGAGCCGTGTCTACGGCCACGACGACCTCCGGAGGGTCGCCGCCCAGGTCATGGACCACCTCAAAGCCATTCCCGATGTCTCGGTCACCACCCTGACCGGGGGGATGCCCCGTGCAATGGTCGTGGAAATCGACCCGGTCCGCCTGGCCGGATTCGGAGTTTCCCCTTTCGAGTTGCTTCAGGCGCTGAAAGGGGCGAATGCCCGGTTCGGCGCGGGGGAGTATGACCGGTCCAACCGACGGGTCGCCCTTCTGGCAGGCGGCTTCCTGCGCCAACGTCAGGATGTTGAGCAACTGGTGGTCGCCGTTCGTGACCGAAAACCCATCAAGGTGGCGGACGTGGCGACGGTGCGCGACGGAACCGACGAGCCCGACTCCCATGTTTTCATCGACTTCGGACCCGCGGCTCGGACCGTGATGGGCGATGTGCCGGTCAAGGCCCTTCAGGGAGGTCCCGCCCCCGCGGTAACATTGAGCGTGGCCAAGCGCAGGGGAACCAACGCCATCGCTCTGGGGGGGGAAATCCGGCGCAAGCTTGAAGTGCTGCGAAAGACGGTCATTCCAGACGAAGTGACCGTCACCACGACGCGGGACTACGGCTCGACCGCCCAGGAAAAGGCGGACGACCTCTTCACGAGCATGATCCAGGCAGTTGTGCTGGTCATGATTATCCTCTTTCTCACGCTCAGCGCACGGGTTGCACTGGTGAGTTCGATCAGCATTCCGGTGACCCTTGCATTGACTCTTTTCACCTTCTATTCCCTCGGGTTCACCATGAACCGCATCACCCTGTTCGCCCTGATCTTCTCGGTCGGCCTTCTAACCGACGACGCGGTAGTGGTCCTCGAAAACCTGCTCCGCCACATCGGGATGCCCAAGAACCGTGGACGTCCACGCGCCGAGATAGCTATGGAAGCGGTCAACGAGATCGGCGATCCCACGATCCTGGCCAACATCGCAATCGTGCTGGCAGTCATGCCCATGGCCCTGGTCAGCGGAATGATGGGGCCCTACATGGAGCCCATCCCGATTGGAACTGCTGCGGCCGGCATGTTGTCATTACTCGTTGCCTACGTAGTGACGCCATGGGCGGGAATCAGGTTCATCAAGTTTCCCGAGCTTTCCGAGGAGGACCTGAAGGACGACAAGATCCCCGATTCGCTCTTCGAGCGATTTTACCGGCTCATCATCACCCCCCTCGTCCGGGTTCCCCGCACCCGTCTGGTGTTCATCCTGGTGGCGGCCATTTTGGTGGTTGGCGCAATCCTTCTGGTACCCCTGCGTTTCGTCAAGGTAAAGATGCTGCCTTTCGACAACAAGAGCGAGTTCCAGGTCGTTCTCGATCTTCCGGAAGGTTCAACGCTTGAGACAACGACCGCAGCGGCCATGGCCATCTCGGACTACCTCAAGACAGTGCCCGAAGTGACCGACATCGAGCTCCACTCCGGGATCTCAGGCCCCTTCAATTTCAACGGGCTGGTGCGCCATTACTTCCTGCGTCGCAGTGCCCACATGGCGGATCTGCAGGTCAACCTCGCCCCGAAGGCAAAGCGGACCCGTCAGAGTCACGAGATCGCACTCTCGGTTCGCCAGCCGGTCCAGGAGATCGCCCGGCGGTTCGGAGCCAACGCCAAGATCGCGGAAGTACCTCCCGGACCACCCGTCCTTCAGACCCTGGTGGTGGAAGTGTTCGGTCCCACGGAGGAAGGGCGCATAGCGCTGGCCAGTCAGGTCCAGACGATCATGCAGAACACCCCGGGGGTCGTCGATGTCGACTCCTACACCGAGGAGGACCAGCCCCAGACCATCTTCGAGGTCGACCAGACCAAGGCCGCCCTGCTTGGTTTGAGCCCGGAGCACATCGCCCAGGCCATCCGTCTTGGGGTTACGGGGGCATCGGTCGGTCTGATGGACCTTCCGCGAGAGCGGGAGGATGTTGCCCTTCTGGTTCGCCTTCCCCGCCACAGCCGTTCCGGGGACGACGCCATCCTTTCACTGCGGGTGACCTCCCCCGCAAGCGGGCGAAGCGTGACCCTGGGCGAGGTGGTTACGCCCCGCCGCCGTGTCAAGGACAAGAGCAGGTATCACAAGAACCTGCAGCCAGTGACCTACGTGACCGCTGACGTGGCTGGAGTCGAGGAAAGTCCCGTCTACCCCATCCTCGATCTCACTGGCCGCCTGGCCGCACTCCGGGGCCCGGACGGGGGTTCCATTACCCAGTGGCACACCCGCATCCCCTTCGAAACCACGAGTGGATTCGCGGTAAAGTTCGACGGAGAATGGCAGATCACGTATGAGGTCTTCCGCGACCTTGGGCTCGCCTTTGCTGCGGTTATGCTCCTGATCTACGTACTGATGGTCGGATGGTATCAGGACTTCCTCACCCCCATCGGAATAATGCTTCCGGTCCCCTTCAGCCTCGTCGGCGTCCTGCCCGGCCATGCGGCATTGGGAGCGTTCTTCACGGCAACCTCGATGATCGGCTTCATCAGCGGCGCGGGCATCATAGTCCGCAACTCGCTCCTTCTGGTGGACTTCATCATCGAACTGGAAAAACGCGGCCAGAGCCTTGAGGACGCGGTCATCAACGCGGCGGTGATCCGGTTCCGGCCGATGGTGCTGACCTCTCTGTCGACGCTGATCGGGGCCACCGTGATGCTTTCCGATCCTATCTTCCAGGGGCTGGCCATCGCCATCGTTTTCGGCGAACTTGCATCGACGTGCCTCACCCGGGTCGCGGTCCCGGTCATCTACTACCAGATCGAGAAGGTCCGCAGGGGTCTCTGACCCCGGCACCATTGGGGCGAGAACTGCTCAGTCCGGTAATCGAAAGTTCCGGGCGGTGAGGCCGCGCCCTTCTCGCCCCCCCTTCCTGATTCGTGATAAACTATGGAGAAAAGTTGTAGGGGAGGTTCATAGGGGATGCAAAATGCGCTTTTTGACGCGATCGCGAAACATCTTTGTTCCGTGGTGGCCCAGTGCGATTCCACGAGAACGGTTTTCCGGGTCATGCAGGGGATGAAGGTTCTCCCGGAAGCACTTTCATCGGCACTCCTGGTGAAGAACCCCGAAACGGATTACCTGGAAATCAAGAATGGCTGGAATCTTTCGGGACAGACTTCCCGCACATTCCGTCGCCCCGTGGGAACGGGGGTCTTCGGGAAGGTCTTCTACGCGAAGGAAATGGTGGTTGTAACCCCCAGAGAAGCAGGTGAATACGAGGAACTTCTCCTGGGACAACCTTACGGGATGGCCGTAGCGGTTAGGGTATCGGTTGACAGTCAGGCAGTCGGAGTCCTGCTGATCCACTTCAATGAGTATTATCCCCTGCCGCGGTTTCAGGAGTGCTTCTTCCATGCCTGCGCGAACATCATAGGAGCTGCAATGAACAAGGAGCGCCTTCTGGGGATAGTGAACCAGCTCCGGCGTTACGACGAGGAAACCGGGCTGCTGTGCAATGATTTCTTCCAGATGAAACTCCAGGAGGAGTTCCGGAAGGCTGAACGGTACAAGTTCCCTCTGGCCCTTTCGATCTACGATATCGACAATTTCAAGCAGGTCGCGAACCTCCACGGGCTGGCCACCGCCCGAAAGCTCCGGTGCGAGGTTGCCGACGAACTGAAGACCATCCTGCGGGGTGTCGATCTGATCGGGTGTTTCGGGGTCGACGAGTTCATCGTCTGCATGCCGCACACCCCTCTCGAAGGCGCGAAGATCGTCATCAACCGTTTCCGGAAGAACATCTCTTCCAGGAACTTCACCCTCAAGGAGGTGAAAACCTCGGTCTCGATCGGCCTGACGTCCACCCATGCAGGGGAGAAGCTCCCGGAATTCATCTGGCGCGCACAGACCGGGCTTTTCAAGGCAAAATGCCACCCGAACGGGGGAATGAAAGCGGTCCCCTGAACGGGGCGTTCCCGGAACGGGGCGTTCACGGAACGGGGCGTTCCAGGAACGGGGCTTCAATCGAGGAGTTGGAAGGAATCCTTCAGGACATGCTCCGAATCGCCGCCGACCATGACCCCGAAGGTGCCGGGCTCGGTTCCCCAGGTCATGTCTGCACGAAGGAAGGCCAGGTCGGAAGGAGAGATCACGAATGTCACCGTGCGGGTTTCCCCTCTCGGGACCCGGATCCTCCTGAAACCCTTGAGCTGCTTGACCGGCCGGGTGACGCTCCCGACCAGGTCCCGGATGTATAGCTGGACGACCTCGTCCCCGTCGCGGCTTCCGACGTTCGTGACGCAGACGGTGGCGACGATCACCCCCAGATCCTTCATCGTCTTCGAATTCAGCCTGAGGTCAGAGTATTTGAAGGTCGTGTAGGTCAGGCCGTATCCGAACGGGTACAAGGGGGAATTGGCGATGTCGAGGTATTTGCTGGTGTATTTCCCCTCCGACTCCGGGCGCCCCGTGTTCTTCATGTCGTAGTGCAGGGGAATCTGCCCCACGGACCGGGGGAAGGTCATGGTCAGCTTTCCCGAGGGCTCGAATTCCCCGAAAATCACGTCGCAAACTGCCTTCCCGCCCATCGACCCGGGAAACCAGGCTTCGAGGATTGCCGGAACCGCCGCATCTAGTCTCCGGATGGCAAGGGGTCTCCCGTTGAACAGGACCGCCGCGGTCGGTTTTCCGCAACGGGCAACCAGCTCCGCGAGCTCATTCTGGACACCGGGAAGGTCGATTTCCGAACGGGAGGAGGCTTCGCCGCTCATCCCCTCGGTTTCACCCAGGGCAAGCAGAACCACGTCGGCTTCACGGGCGATTTCCAGGGCGGCCCGGAAACCCGAGCGATCGGTCCCGCTCACTTCCGCTCCCTTGGCGAACAGAACCTCGGTCTTTGGTCCCACGGAATCGCGGACGGCCTTGAGGAGGGGCGTGACCTGGTTGCCGTTCCCCGCGCCATGCCAGTTCCCCAGAAGATCGGTAGTGGCTTCCGCCAGGGGGCCGATCACGGCGATCGAGCGAAGATCCTTCCGGAAGGGGAGCACTCCTCCCTCGTTCTTGAGCAGAACGAAGGACTTGCGGGCCATCCTCCGGCTTTCCTCCAGATGCTCGGGGCAAAAGACGACCCTGGCTTCACGAGCCTGATCGCAGCCCTTGTAGGGGTTTTCGAACAGTCCCAGCTCGGCCTTGACCGTGAGGATCCGCCGGACGGCGGCATCGATACTGGCGATGGGGATATCCCCCTTCCGGACCATCGCGGCGAGGTGGTTCAGGTAGACCGCGCCCTGCATGTCCATATCGACACCTGCGAGGGCCGAAAGCTTCCCGGCTTCGTACTCGTCGGCGGCAATCCCGTGTGGAACCATCTCATTCATCGATGTGTAGTCCGTTACAACGAATCCGGGGAACTCCCAACGCTCCCTCAGGACGCTTTCGATCAACCACCGGTTGGCGGTGCAAGGGACTCCGGAAATCTCGTTGAACGCGGTCATGAAGGTCCGGACCCCCTCGCGGACACAAGCCTGGAATGGAGGAAGATAGGTCTCCTCGATGGTTCGCCTGGAAACATCGACGGTATGGTAATCACGCCCTGCCTGGGCCGCACCGTATGCCGCGAAATGCTTCGCGCAGGCGATCACGGAATCGGGCGCGGAAAGGTCTTTCCCCTGAAAACCGCGAACCCGCGCTGCCGCGATGAGGCAACCGAGATGCACATCTTCCCCCGCTCCCTCGGACACCCGCCCCCAGCGCGGGTCCCGGGCGATATCGACCATGGGGGCGAACGTCCAGTGGATTCCCTCGGCGGAGGCTTCGATGGCGGCCACGCGGGCAGACCGCTCGATCGCTTCGAGATCCCAGGAACAGGATTCCGCGAGAGGGATCGGGAAGATGGTCCGATGGCCGTGAATCACGTCGTAACCGAAAAGGAGCGGGATCTTGAGCCTTGTCTGGCCCATCGCAATGTTCTGGAGATACTGTGTGTAGGAAGCGGTAAAGGCGTTGAAAATCGCCCCACATCTTCCCGTTTTCACGTGCTCGAGGTAATCGGCGTTCACCATCGGGCCCGTCTGGTCCCAGGTGCTGGTGAATAGTGTCATCTGGCCGATCTTCTCCTCGATGGTCATCTTTTTGAGGAGCGATTCGACGAAAGCTTTGGTATCGGAACCGGCAACGTCGAAGGGGGAAAATGCACCCATGACAACCGCCACGCACAGAACGGTCTGGAAAAAACCTCGTCGAATCATTGTCCTTCTCCTTGGTTGCCAGTGGAATTACCGTGCCGGGAGCCCCCGGGAAAGGTGAACCCAAGCCTCCGGAGCCCGGAGCGGACCTCCGGAACCCCCATGAATAGTCTCCAAAGCATGCCGGATCTGAAATTCTCGACCATGATGATGATCGGACCCTGGTCGATGGCAAGGGTGGAGGTCGCGACCCATCCTTCACGAGGACAGAATGCGTCGTAAAAACCGAACGGCCCGAAGAGGTCTTGCCCCAGGACATTCAGGAAGTATCTCGCGGCTCTCAAAGACTGCGTCGGCGTGTAGACGATCGAGGAAAGAGCCGCTGTGGGGGCGATCACACCAAGATCGTTGGAAGGACTGTGGGCATCGTAACCCCAGGGATTGTCGCAGGAGGTGAGCCCCCAGCAATCGGATGAATACCCCAGGTCCGGAACAGGGTTGCGGGCGCAATACAGGTAGTTGATCATCGCGTGGCCCGTGTTCTGCTGCCAGTAGTTCGCGTATCTGTCCTTGAGCCCCCTCGGGTCGAGCCCGAGAAACGAATAGTGCGTGAAGAAAAGCGGACCCCCGAAGCCGGGGCCGAGCGGCAATCGCACCTTCCCGAAATAGGTCTTTCCGTTCAGAAACACCGGCCCCGTTGCCCAGCCGCCATGGTAAACCGCGGACCCGATCGGGTGAGTCGGGGAGGAGGCGGCAAGAACGTAGGTTATCAGACATTCGTTGTATCCCCGAATGGGAAGGTTCATTTTCCATCCGTAGTTGGGGGACCAGTGCCAATAAATGACGTTTTCCCCGCGAGTGTACCAGTCCCATTCGACTTCGCGCCAGAGTCTGTCGATCCTCTCCCTGAGCCTTCCCTCGGCGGGGTCATCAGAATTGAAGAAAGCCCTGACCGTCAACAGCCCCTGGATGAGGTAGGAGGTCTCGACGATGTCGCCCCCATCGTCATACTTGCTGAACGGAATCGCGGCCCCGGTCCTTCCGTCGAGCCAGTGCGGCCAGGCGCCATGAAACCGCTCGGCTTTCGCCAAAAAATCCGCGATCTTCAGGCAGCGCTCGAGAACGGCTTCCCGGGTCAGCCACCCGCGCCGGACCCCGACGAGCAAGGCCATGAGGCCGAATCCGGAGCCGCCCGAGGTAACGGTATCCGGAGTGGTGTTCCGTTCGGGGGAGAGACCGGAAACGGGGTGTCCGAAATCCCAGAAGTAGGACAGGGTCCTTTTCTGGATGAGGCTCAACATCCGGGAATCCTCGTCGGACAAAGTGAACCCGGAAGATGATGGAAATGCGGAAACCAGGAAAAGGAACCCGGCGATCAATGCGGCAATGGCCGATTTTTTCCCTCGGTCAAAGGCCCAGGGGGCCGGGAACACCGGTTCAGGCAAGATGGAATACATGGAAGCTCTCGTAGATGAATGAGCGATCCTGGTTGAACAGCTTCAGGGCCAGGTCGGGCTCCGAAACCAACCGGGCACTGTTCTCGGAATTGAGCAGCCTGGGCTTGGCGAGGGTATACCGGTAACACAGACGGGACCCCGGTCGCGCGAGATCCAGGACCTCCCTGATAACGCCGTTGAAAATTTCGTTCGTCATCCATTCGAAGATGTTGGAAAGATTGAACTTGTCGAACGTTCCCTTCCCGTTTTTCCTGAGGACATCGCCGACGGTCCCCTCGAAGATCTCGAGGCGGCCGATGTTCCGCTTCAACCGGGGGTAGTTTTCCTCCAACAGGTAGGGGGACATGTGCTTGCGGGAATGGTGGCCTCCAAGCAGCATTACGCAGAGGAAGAAGTTTTCTGGGTTGAAGAAGGTGGTCATCGCCTTGTCGATCTTCCTGCTCAGATTGCCCGCAAGATCTGGATCCTCGACCTGGGCGAATGAGTGGGCCCCTTTGACCAGGCTCAGAACGAACTTGTTCAGAAGGACGCTGTTCAGGAACCGCCAGCGCCGCTTCCGGAGATTTTTGTACATCTTCTTCTGCTCTTCGAGATTGGAACAATGGCAAAGCTTTTCGATGTCCCCGAAATCGTAGAGGAATCCCAGGATCCGTCGATAGAGGGCGAAAAACGCCTCCACCTTGCCACACAGGAAGATCCCTTTTCGGATGATGTCCTGGTTCTCGTCCCAGAACTGGACGGCATAGGGCGGCATGTGCCGCTTGATCCGGCGGTACAGCTCCACCCTGTATTCGGGCGGGTGACGGGGAGTCTCGTGGAGGAACGGGACCCCGAGCGCCTCGAGAAAATCCTCGTAGTCGAGTTCCATGATCGCGGCGCGCTTGAACTCGAGCATCGCGAGCTGGGCTGGGTTGAGATCGATCGAGACGACGCGGGCGGGATCGTCGAGAAGAAGGCAAAGAGAGTTGCAGCCTCCCGAAGTTATAGACAGGACGGAATCGCCGGGTTTGACAAAAAGCGAAAGTCTGTTCAGTTCAGGGTCTTCCCAGACGTTTGCATAAACGACAGAAGGTTTGTTGGACATTCTTCTTCTCCCCTACTCAGATTGTTTCCCGTCCCCGGATATCGGTACCGGGCGGATCCGGGAAAGTCACATCCAGCTGGTTTCCCGTGCCCGGATGAGGTGACCGCGAAAGTAGCAGATGATGGCAGGAAGGATCGTTATCTCGCAGAACATTCCGAAAACCAGGGTCAATGCCAGCAATCCCCCGAACAGCATGACGGACTTGATGCTTGCAAGGATGAGGGCGGAGAATCCGAGGGCATAGATGATGGAAGTGGAGACCACGGCGGGTCCGGCTTCGATGATGCATTCGCTTATCGACTCGACCGGATCGAGGTTTTTCCTGGCGGGGTCGAAAAACAGGAAAAGCTCGTGGATCGTATCGTCCACCGCCACACCCAGGGCGATTGACGCGATGGTGACGGAGGCGATGTCGAGGCGGATTCCGAGCCATCCCATCATCCCGAGCGTCATGATGATCGGGAAGACATTGGGGATCACACCCAGCCAGAGGGCGCTGAACCGCTTGAAGATGAGGGCCATCGGCCCGAATATGAATATCAGCGCGAGCCCGAAGCTGGAAACCTGGCTCGAGGTGATGTAGTTGATTATTCTGGAGTAGAGGGGGACATACCCGCCGAAAATGATCTGAACGGGCATCGAGGCGAAGTTGCGGTCGAGAACCTCCTTGACCTTCATTTCATATCCTCGCAGACCGGAAGCGCTGACCATCGGCACCCTTACGGTCAGCCTGGCTTCGGTGAAGGAAGGGGGATTGGTCATGTATTCCAGGTCGTTGTCGGGATCGGAACCATAGAACATGATCGCCTGGGAGATCCCGTTGGCCGAATCGGGAACGACGTAGGAGGAGGAAGCGCCGCCCTGGGACATCACCTGGTTGATCTTCTTGAGGACATCGACGATGGATGCCGCCCGCTGGACGCCCGGAAGGGCTTCCAGATCGTCGTGCGTCCGGGAAAGACGCGAAATGAACTCGGGGTCCTGGATCCCGAGTTCCCCGCTGGCAAGCAACCGGACCTCGAGGGGAAGGTAGTTGCCGTAAACCTTTTCAACGTTGTCGCTGTCGACGCGGACCGGATTGGATTCGTGCAGGAAACCCATCGAGTAGGTATCGACTTCCAGAAGGCCGAAGATTCCGTAGAATCCGAAAGCGGTGGAGGCCAGCAGGATCACGAGAATTGCCTTGTGGTAACGGGGAACTGCCCTAACGACGGATTCGACCAGACCCGCGAAGGGCCGGGCGAGCTCCCCGACCGAATCTGGGTTGAGGAAGCCGAGTACGAAAAGAGCGGACAGCATCGAAATGAAATACTCGATCATCGCGGCGAGGGCGGCAAACCAGCCGAAGCCCCGTAGAACGAGCATGGGACTCGATACGATGGACAGGAACCCCACGGCGTTGGTGACCGAGGTGAAAAGGCAGGGGGAAAGGCAATGTCCGTAGATATCGATCAGGGCCTTCTCCTTGTCTTCCTTCACCTTTCCGATGTTCACGCAGTAATGATTGTAAACGTACGCCACGTCGGAGATCGCCAGGATCATCATCAACGTGGGAAGAACGATCGTGACCATGTTGAAGTTCTGGTGGAAGAGGCCGTAAACGCCGATGAAACTGGTTCCTCCGAGAACCATCACGCAGATGACCACGAGAAGGAAACCCCAGGAACGGTACAGGATGAAGATGACGAGGGCGATGATGACGTAGGAGAGGCCGGAAAAAACCATTCCATCCCGCAGACTCAGCCGGTTCAGCTCGTCGTACATGACGCCCATTCCTGCAAGGCGGAACGAGAACCCCTGCAGTTTGTCCCGGACAGCCTGGATGATCAGGGGCCTGCGAACGTCCATATCGTTGCCCGCGACGGGTTCGATGAGCAATATCGCCTGCCCCTGGAGTTTGTCGGTCAGGAGCTTTACCTTGAAGGGATCCTCCATGAACCGGGCCCGGATCGTTTCGACGGACTTATCGTCGGTGGCCTCCCCGGTCATCAGATCCTCGACTATCAGCTCGTTTTCCCCCTGCAACCCGATATAGGGAGAAAGAGCGACGCTCAGAACGCGCCTGATGTTCTTCTTGTCCTCCTCGATCTCTTTCGAGGCTTTGAGAAGGGCATTGAGAGTCTCTTTCTGAAAAATGCCACCCTTGGAACAATCGACCATCGCCAGGATGATCTCATCGTTCCCGTAGATCTTCTTGAATTCACGATATGCCACCAGTGTGGGATCCGATTCCAGGAACCAGACCTCCAGGCTGTTGTCGATCGCGATATTGCCGGCGAAAATCAGGCTGGCGAGGCAAAGAACGACCGTGACCCCGAACAGCAGGTTCCGGCGCGGGACGAGGAATTCCGCCACTTTCTGGTAGATACCCGTAGTTGAGCCCGACTCGCTCATGACATCTCCTTGCCTTACTGCGACAGGATCCGGATAATTCCGCTGGTTCCATCCATTTCGACCAGGTCGCCGGTTTTGAGGCGTTTCGTCGCGCCGGTTACCCCCACGATCGCGGGGAGACCGAGTTCCCGGGCTACGATGACGGAATGGGAAAGCATGCTGCCCCGCTCGATGATCAGACCGGCGGCCGAAGGAAACAAGGGAACCCAGCCGGGGTCGGTCCTTGCCGCGACCAGGATTTCACCATTCAGGCTCATGTCATCGCTGGGATTGAGGATAACCTTCACCTTCCCCTTGACCACTCCCGAGCATCCCCCCAGACCGGTAAGGACGTTGGGATCATCGGATTGCTTCATCTGGATTGCGCTCTTCCGCAGGTCGTTGGTATAGACGATCCCATGTGTCTCGATACGGTCGGGAAGCTCGTCCTGGGCACGGTAACCGTCGAATTCGCCCTTTCGGAGCGCTGCGATCTCACGGAGTTTCTGGCTTCGCGCCGTTCCAACGACGAAGGAAATGACCTCCTCGGTGGTGAGGTAGAAGACGTCCTCATGGCGGTCCAGGACCCCACGCTCAACGAACCTCCGTCCGATCCCGATGTACATCTTCCGAACCAGGCCGTACATCTTGGTCCGCGCGAAACGTTGGTATTCACGCACTGCCATCGCCTTCTTGGCATACCTGGTGACGAAGTTCAGCACGTCGATCTTCCGGAAAAAACCGTAACAGGTCTGATGCCCAAGCTTTTCCGCCACCTTCCGCTCCGCGGCTTTCCGCTTCTCGGCCTCGGCCTGCCCGGAATCCTCTTCGGGAGGAAGGGAGCCCGCGGCGTAGTTTTTCAGGATGCTGAACAGGAACTCGGGTTTCTCGCTCAGGGAAGGCTCCTCGAGCTTGAGCTCGTTCATCGCCCGATAACCGTACTCATCGAGATAGTCCATCACCTTGTTGCACATCTCCGTGAACTCGGGGGGTTCGTTCCCGGCGGGACGACGTGCGAACATTCCCTTGAGGGCAACAGGGTCACGGGTCCGGAAGGTTTCCTTCAGGGACGGGGTCTGGCAGATGAACCGGGCCATCTTCTGGAGCGACCGCATCGGAAGGGTGCTTTCCACGTTCCCCTGGCCTGAACAAAGGTCGTTGGGAAGCGAGGGATCATCGCCGAGATCCCAGCTCTTCAGGAGAGAGCGAAGGACCCCGTAAAAAATCATGGCCATGAAATCGTTGATTATCGGGGCCTTCCAGTTCCGAAGGACCGTGTTCTCGAGCTCGTTGTATATCTCGACGATCTTGTGGGCAGGGGCGGAATCGAAATCGAAATCCTTGTACTTTTCGTACTGGTTTTTGTAGATCTCCATGAACCGCTTCACTTCGGCATCGGTGTTGTAGAACTTCCAGGCGAGGTTGAAACCCACCTTGATCACTTTCGGAAGCGCGACGAAGTATTTCGAAAAGAAGTCCTCGGGCGGCTTCTCGACCTGCTCCTCGAAGGTGGCCTTCACCCCCATCATTCCTTCCATGAACCGGGCATTGTAGGAATACCCCGGCAACACGGAAACCAACTTGTACCAGTTCTTGAGGTTGTAGTAGATCCGGCCGTTCATCAGGCCGAGCATGTTGGCGAAAGCGAAATCGTTCTTCTGGATGTCGGCCTCGGGGACGCCGAGAACCTGACAGAACTGCACGTAGACCATATGATAGGCGTGGATGGCGAAAGAGAAGGTCAACGGGGAGGTGACGCCTGAGTAGCTCTCGACGATGTTGGAGTTGTCCCAGAGGGTCATGTACTTCCGTTCGGACGGCCAGGGCCGGTCGATGGTCGTGATCGGTCTGGCCTGTAGGATCTTGAGCTTGCCGTCGTCCCGGTCGATCGTCCATTCGATGTCCTGAGGAACCCCGCGGTACCTGGTCTCGATCCGGTGACAGACCGAAGCGATCTCGCAGACTTGTGGATCGGTCAGGCAGGGTTTCGCGGCCTGATCCGCCCCAAGAGCTTCCTGGATGGTTCCCGCTCCGCGCGCCGCGTCGAATTTGATCAGTTCGGGCTTCTCGGTGATGCGCCGGAAATCGATCGGATAACCGTCCTTGCGAAGGCAAACGAACTGGTCCGCGTCGACCCCTCCGGAGACCAGCCCTTCCCCGAGTCCCCAGACTGCGCTGATGAGGATTTCGTCCTCATACCTGGTGGTGGGATTGACCGTGAAGGTCACGCCAGATGCGACTCCGTCGATCATCTTCTGGACGACGACGGCCATCGAGATTCCAGACTGTGCGATGTTCCTCATGTGCCGGTACGCGATCGCCCTATCCGAGTAGATGGAGGCCCAGCACTGGACCACGGACCGGGAAATCTCGGTGTGCGAGCGCTGGAAAAGGAGGGTGTCGAGCATCCCGGCATAGGAGAATTCCTTCGAATCCTCTCCGAGGGCACTTGACCTTACCGCCAGGAAGGAATCTGGGGGAATGGCTTCAGCCAGTCTGGCGTACATTTCTTCCGCGATCGCGGGAGGAAGGGGGTGCCGGCACATGCAATCCCGTAAAGCCTGGCCGGTCGCGGCGATCGTCGAGGGACTTGTACAGTCGATCTTCGAGAGCATGTCCTGGAACTCCCCCCCGAACGAGCCGACGAATTCGTCGAAGCACCGGCTGGTCAGGATGATGAAGGGCGGGACGTCGGCCTGGGCCTCGACGAGGCGGAGAAGGTTGGCCCCCTTTCCCCCGACCATCGGAGCGGCCTGTTCTGCGGACATGGAACGGGCGGTGATGATAAGCTCTTTCATGCCATTCCCCAATCATGGATTCTTGTTGTACATACCTGGATTTCCTCAGAATTCTACCCCAGAATCCGACAAAGGGAAACGAAAAAAACCCGCGCCCGGGGGCGCGGGGAATGGTTCGATTGTCCGGCAGGATTCAGGGTTGATTGAGCCTCAAGGCCCCCATCTGCGGGGGATTGGTTCCCTGAACGATGTAATGCCCCATAAGCTGTGTTCCCACGACGAGGAACTTCCAGGTCTCGTGATAATCGGGCTGCTGGGTTGAGGAGGTGGTCAAGGTCAGAATGTTGTTCGAAACGGACCCGAGGACGGTGACGCCCCCGGGGATCGTCGTCTGGCCGGTAACCGTCGTTCCAGCCTGCTGAAGGGTCATCGTGAATACCGGAGCGTTGCATGACCACGTTCCGGAGACGTTGGCCGCGGTTCCGGTCTGGAGGAGCATCTTGGATTGATAGCCCCAGGTTCCCTGTTGGGGGGAATCGTTGGCCGACGTCGAGGTGGCATTCATGGTGATCTGTGAATCGGAATCATATCTCCCCGCCATCGTGGAAGTTCCCTTCCAGAGGAGGATTCCCTGGCTGGAATTGTGGGTCTCGTTGACGGATCCGGTGAAGGTTGTCCCAGAGCGGGTCGCGTTCCCCTGACCGGAGTTCGTATTCCCGCCCGGCATGGTATCGGAATAGTTTATGGTTCCGGTGTTCCCGTTCCAGGCGAAGTTGATGGTGTTGAAAACGCCGGTCATGTTCTCCGGAGCGTAGGTGTAGCAATCCCATTTCTGTTCGGTGCCGCCGGGGACGACGGTGGCATTGGCGACCGCGGAAGCGGTCTGGGTGGTGGTGGTCGACCACTGGAAAGTGGCGGTGGGCGTCCCAAGAGCAGGTTGGAGGTCGTTGATGACCTGGGCGGTCAAAGTTGCCAGATCGGGATTCTGTGCAAGGAATTCGTTGATCGTCTTCCCGGTTGCCCCCGATTTGTTGCGCCAGTATTCGTAGGCCAGGGCCTGGGCGGTCTGCGTTGCTCCGATTGTGGGAGACGCGATGGAGGCCGCCAGCCCGAAGTCTGCGGTGAAATACCCCTTGAAATAAGGATCGGATGAAGAGGTGTTACTGGCGGGAAGGAACTCGACGAGAACCTGGTGGGAGCCCTGCGTGGTGGAGACCTGGACGTTATTGACCTGGAGTGTATTGGCATCGACGTAGTTCACGGCGTTGGTGATGGTGGCGACGTCCCCGTCGATCTTGATCCGGGCGACGTATCTCGTGGTCTGATAGGCCGAGAGGATGGCCGACTGGGGCCGCTCACGAACCGATGCCGCAAAGACGGCCGCGCCCGCGCCACCGGAAGAAGCAACAGCCGCGATGATCAGGACACCGGCAACGGCACCGAGGATTCCTCCGCCGCTTCCGCCGCCACAACCGCTCATTACGATCATTCCTCCCAGAACCGCAACGCAAAGGACGAGGCAAAACAGCTTTTTCATGATCCCTCCTGGGAAAGATTTTTTTTGAATCGAAAGGGGAATATACCAGAATTTCCCCGTATGTCAATCAGGGTGTGGTTTCCCGATGGGAAATCCATGGTGGAAACCGGTCAGCGGTTGGTGCTACGGTCATCCACGGTCCCGTGAATCTCGCAGGTTACCGCCCCCAAGCCGGTCAGATCGCCGTCATTGGAGTATCGGCACCCGGGAACAGGCCTCGTGATCTGATTACGAAGGTAGTTCGACCTCAGGAGCGTGTTCAACGTATCGGGATCCTCGACACCGCTCATCATCTGGGAATGATCCATGTTGTACATCTCGACCGCCCCGAGAATCGTCCGCATATTGGCGTAGCAACTTCTCTCGCGTGCATCGCCACTGTATCGACGGGGGGGAGAGGTCAGGGAGAGCAGGAAAAAACCAGCAAGGAGGTAGATCACCCATCGAACGATGCTTTCGAAGCATGTCCTGCGCTGGCCCATGGAAAGGCGGTCCCTTTCCCGGCGAAGGAAATCGAGATACTCGATCGACTCGGGGTTGATCTCGGCTGGGGTTTGAATGAGACTCACGAACTCGGCCCAGTTGGAAAAATCGGGCGACTTGAGGGGAAGGAGATCAGGTTGGTCGATCACCTGTCGGGCAAGTTTCAGGTTTCCCTGCGAGATGACCTTGCCGTTCCGGAGGTCGTTCAGGAAAGGCGGGATGATGTATCGGCCCGATATCTCGTCCCACCTGGCGTTGAGGGGGGCGGCCACCATGAGGTTGCCAAGACAGATCTTGAGTTTCTCGCCGGATGGAAGATTGTAGACCGAACGGATCAAAGGTTCGACCCAGGGCTGGATTTCGGAAAAATCCTGGATCTGCTTTACCAGGCCAAGATCGATGTTGGCCCTTCCAAAAACGCGGACGATGAAATCCCTGATCGTGGGGTCTTTCCTGGCAGCGGCGAGAACCGATTCGGAGTGTTGGAAGAAGGTCGCGAAGTTCAGGTTCCTGAGATGATCGCTCTTCAGGAAGACCTTCATGACCATGTTCCAGAGGTCCTGGTCCCCTGGCTGCCACAAGGCAGCTTTCTGGGCGAATGTGTTGAACCCCTTCTTCTGGATCATCAGGAAGATTTCTTCGGCTGCATGCCCTGCACCGCCGAGGGCAACCTTCAGTGTGGAAAGTGCCCTGCTTCCGGCGAAGTCCCCGTCTATCGCCCGCCGGAGAATCTCCACCCGCGCCGAAACGGGCTCCTTCTCGAGGTCGGTCCCTTTCATGCCCTTGGCGATCCTGAGAAACGGGTCGACCTTTCCGAGGGTGCCTCCGGTCAGTTTCACATACTCCTGGAAGAGCTCCCCGGAAAAAACCCCTTCCACGAGGAATTTGTCTCCAGGATCGAGGTCCCGGGAGTAACTTTTCAGAAGCCCCCGGAACTGCTCATCGTCCAGGGGGACGCCCCTCCAGACGAAAGGAAGATCGGCACGAAAATAGATCGCAAACCTGAACAGAAGCTGATCCGGATCTGGGGATTCATCCATCAACCCCCGGACCTGCCGCGCGCGATCGCTATCGCCGTTCTGCTCGAGCCACTCGGCGAGCTTTCCCCGCGCCACATCGGCTTTCCCGTCCTCCCATGCATCCCTCGAGGCGATCATCGCCCCAGCCAGGTCTTCGAGGGCGTTAAAGGCGACACCGCGGAACGTAAAGGGCACTCCCAGACGCCGGTACTGCGAGGAAGCTGAAAAGGTTGACGCGGACGGCTTTTCCCTGGCTTGCGACATCTCCTCCTGATACCCGGTTTCGACCGTCGCTCCGCCCAACCAGGCGCGGACCTGTTCCCCGCCCCAGCGTTTTTCTGGATTCCGGGTCAGCAAGCCCATGAGGAGGTTCCGCCATCGGCCGGAGACCGTTTGGGGAATCTCCACCCCCTGGGTGGTCAGCTGGTACAAGATCACCTGTGCCTGCAAGCCATCGAAGGGGTTCCTGCCCATCAGAAGTTCCATGACCATGATCCCGAACGACCACCAGTCCGATTTCGGGTTCACCGCTCCAGTAACACTTTCCGGAGATTGGTACAAGCTGGTCCCCTTGGTCTGGGTGAATTTCTGGGAAAGAGCCGCGTCATAGATCGAGGAAAGGCCGAAATCCGAGAGGACGACTTCGAGGGGGTCCCTGTTCCGGACGAGCAGGTTTCCGGGTTTCAGGTCGAGGTGCAGAATTCCATGCTCGTGAAGCGCTTCGAGGGAGGGAACCAGTTGCCGGCAGAGGGCTTCGATCTCGTCCTCGGAGAGGCGCCCGGAGACCAGATGGTCCGCGAGCGTTCCCCCGGAAACGAACTCGTCGATCTCGAAAAAGCAGTTGGTTCCGGGGTCGAGACCGAACTCGAAAAGCCTGACGAAGCCTGCGGGGTGCTTGACCCCGAGCGACGCTACAGCCTCGAACACTTCCTTTTTCGGTGTGATACCGTACCTGTAGAGCTTGAGGATCCGCTGCTCCCCCGCCTTCTCGATGAGGGAAATATCGGCTTCCCCACCCTGGGCGGGAAAATTCCGGACAATACTCCAGCCCCGGAAGGTCCCACCGGTGCCGGAACCACCCGTGGCCCCGGTTCCCGGCCCGGTGGGGTGGCTTTCATCGGGAAGGTCCTCGTCGCCTGACCTCGGCGCGGCAGGATCAACGAGTATCCGGGTCTTTTCGTTGTCATCCACTGGGGTCATCCGCTCTTTTCCCCGCGCTTCCTTTGTCGCGCCTGGCCCTTCTTGACCGCATCGGGGGTGGTTTTTCTCAACCGGGAGGTATCGACCTTCTGCTGTTCAAGCTGCTCGATGGTAAGATACTGGACATCGTCCTCGAGGCGGAGTTTCTGGTTGACGATGATTCCCATTGCCTCGAGGTGCTCGCGAAGCAGATCGACGTTGTGACACCACTCGTTCTTGAGGTCAGTATCCTTCTGTTTCTGGAACTCGGAGATGTTCTCCCGTTCCTTCAGATTCTGAACGACCCTGACCAACCGGATCGAAAGGGCATCATCCTTCCCCATGCGAAGAAGCAGTTTGTAATCATCGTATTTGGTGTTGAGAAGGGCCATCCTCGATTCGGAGAGGCGGTCTACAATCTCCTTCCGCTCGTCATCATCGATCACCACGTAATTAAGACGATCGAGAGCGGAAGAAACCTTTTCCCTGATGCCCAGCTTCATCTCCTCATCGAACTCCCCGAGGTGATGCTTTTCCACCGCTTCGGAAAGCTCCTGGAAAAGCCCGCGCTCGACCACGGCTTCCTCGATCGCCCTTCCAAGTCTCCCGGTGAGGGGATTGTCGGGGGAAAGGGTTGCGCGAAGGGCGATCAGGCGGTCCTTGAAGAAGGATGAAAGGACCATCCGGGAATGGGCTTTCTGGTAGACCAGCTTCACCTGGTCCCGGACCGCGGAAACCCGCTGGAGATGGTCGGAACCGCTTGCCTCGGAAACCAGCTTCTGCATCTGGTCATCGAGCAGTTCGGGGAACTCGGCCCCAAGCTTCTGGTGGTAGAAGGCAAGGTCGTTGAGAAGGGTCTTCAGCCGTGTCATCCGGTCGAGGCCTTCGTCAGGGGGGAGAATGGGGGCCGGTCCCGGGCCGGTCGCGGCGACACCGGGAATCCGCGTTCCGGCGAGAAGCCTGTCCACCACCTTCCTCAGGACCTTCCCGTCGGAGATACATTCGATCCGGCCAAGGAACTCTTCGAGAAGACCGATCCTTTCCTCGATATCCTCTTCCGGAATGCCCCGGATTTCCTCGAATCTGGCCTTCAGCGCATCCTCTTTCCCCGATCCCGAGTAACGCGAGGTCAGATCGGGGAGGAGACTTGCGATTTTCCCGGACAGGAAATCGGCGCGTGACCTTGACTGGGTGAACCCGCTGCGGTGCTGGACCAGGAGCAGGTCGAGCCCTTCGAGCTTATCAACGACCGCCCTGACCTCGCGTTCGCCGAGAACACCGTCCCGAAGATCGGAAAGGCACTTGGGAATCATTGTCCCACGGATCAGCTCGATCTCGCGCTGGAGGGCTTCGCGGCTGCGATTGCTCAGCGGAGTACGGCCCGCCCGCTCGAGAACCTCGGAAACGACCTTCTGAACGGAAGCCTCGACCTGGCGGAACATGGCGTTCAGGGAGTCCCTGTTCTGCCTGCCGCAAGAACACTCCGCCTTCCCTGCCTCTTCCATGACGCGGCTCAAAATCAACAGGCCGAGGGCAGCGCCAAGCAGGATGGGAAAGCCCACCCCCCCGGTCATCGCTGCCGCGGCACCGGGGAAGAAAGAGCTGGCGGCGGGAACGAAAACTATGGCAGTGCTCATTACCACCCTCCCATGACACGATAAGGAATTTCGACCGCGATTGCAACCGTCCCCGGCGCCCCTTTCGAAGTCATTCTTCCAGGACTTTCAAAAGTATTCCTCCGTTATCTCTCCGCTGGGTCAGCTCGATCCAGCCGAGGAGCGTCTGCCCCCTACGGTCCCGGAGTCTTTTGTCAGCGCCCGCAGCAAGGAGAATCCGGGCAACCTCGACCGCCTGGGAGGGGTTCCGACCCGCAAGGGGAAGGCAATAATGAAGGGGGGTCTGGCCCTCAACGTTAACCGCATTCACCTCGAGGCCTTTCCCGAGCAGGAACCGAACCATCTCGGGAGCCCCCTGCATGACCGCCTCGTGGAGTGCGCTATCTTCGACCGGACTGACGAGCTTGAGATCGATTCCCCATCTCATGACCTCCCTGACGATCTCGACATCCTTGGACCGGATGGCACCGAAAAGAATCCTCCAGTCGCCATTCCGTTTCTGGGAAAGATTGGTCGAGGAAAGAAGGATCTCGATTCCCGGTTTCCACTTTCCCGCAATTGCCTCCGAGAGAAGCTGCCTTTTGCGCTCCTCACCGGCAAGAGCGGAGTTTTCCCCGAACCGGTGGAGAAGATACCTCAGGGCTTCAGGGTTTCGCTGCTGGAAGGAATGAAGAACCGGATCCATGCCCGGCACGATGAGCCGGAGCTCACAACCTGTCCTGAGCAGGAAAACGGAGGAGTCGTGAGTCATCGTGAGCAGGAATCCGAGAAATACACCGTATAGAACGAAGCCCGAAATGCAGAAGGCCATACCCGTGACCGTGAAGATGTTCCAGGGAGAGGAGTGAGGAGGGTCGAAGGCATTCCCGGCCTCGGTCCCCCCTTTGGGCCGGAACCGCTCCCAAAGCCTCCGGAAATAGGGGATCCAGACCAGTCCCGGAATCAGGACCCCAGAAGCAAACAAAAGACCCGAGATCACGATTGGAGGATAAGTTGGGCCCAAAAGCATCGCCGAGATGGACGCGACACCCAATCCAACGGAGGCGGCCATCACCTGGAAGTATCTTTCCCTTTTCCGGGCGTAGGCCTTCTTGATGATCGCAAGGTCTTCAAAGCATTCAACAACCGTCGCCGAATCCGATTCCCCCTCGAGAAAGCTCTGAAGCCCTTTCCAGGAGGAAACCACCGCCGTGGTGGGAATGAGGATCCCGGGGTTCTTGAGAACTTCCCGTATCATCTCGACCTGCTTCTCCGTTACGGGTTTTCCATTCCGGAAGTCGTTGAAGAACGGAGGGAGGAGATAGGGGTCAAGGATTTCCCAGTCCCGGTGAATCTCTTTCCTGCAAACGTAGGCGATGAGGAATTCCCGGACCCCCTTCCCCTCGGGAACCTGGAAAGCGGCCCGGAGGAGGTCGTCGAACCATGGAGAGGATGGGAGAAGCTGGAAATCATCCCGGGCTATCTCCGCCTCCCCGAGGGTGCGAAGAAGGATCCCGCGAAGAAGACGGTCGAATCCGGGTAGCTCCCTCAGGGCCTTCACCGGGGCTTCTCCCGCCTCACAAAGGAGACCTACCAGTTTCTGATCGACCGTTGCAGGCATGACCAGGTCGGGCAGCAGCCGCCACGCCGGGTCGTCCGTTCCACTCCAAAGCCCGTTCTTTGCGGCGAAGGCGGAAAATCCGTTCTTCCCCACCAGGCCTACGATCCAGGCGGCGTCGGGATCCCCAGTGAGAGCGGATCGAAGTATGCGAAAAGGTTCGGCCGGGCCCAGGATCCCGTTTCCGATCGCCAGCACAAGCCTGCAAAGCTCGGCAATGGGCATCCCACCGATCTCGGACGCTCTCATGGCCTGGGCGGATCCAACCAGCGGCCCAATGTCATCGGGTAGTGAGCTCTTCAGGGACAGATACTCCCGGAACATCCCCTCACCGAAGACCTGCTCCAGAAGCGCTTGATCATCTTCGCCGGCTTGCGCCCTCGAACCGCGGCGCAGGAGATCCATCAGCATCCCGCGGGAAAAGGGTTTTCCACGCCAGGAAAAGGGAGCGGACGGGCTCAGCGAATGGATGAGCCGAAAGAGCTTGCGGTCTCCTTCCCCCGCTCCACCTGCCACCCCATCGACGACCCGGGCTCTTTCCTCGTCGCCGGCTTCCCGAAGCCAGTCGCGGATCCGGCCCTGGTTCATCAGGACCTTCCCCCTGCTCCATTTGTCGGGGGAAGTGGTCAACTCCTTTAGGAGGCCTTCGAGCGTGTCGAACTCCATGCGCAGGAAGACGAAGGGCGGGGAAAGCCGACGCTCCAACCCCGTTCCAGACGGCCCGGGCGGAAGGGTGGATCGGGAACCAGAATCCATCGGAACCTCCTGAGGAACGGAGACAATTCCAGGAAGGCCATGGAACGAAAAATGCCCGAATTCGAAGGCGAAGTCAAGAGCCGACGAGTGACCTGTGTCATGATGCAATTGTCCAGGATGGTTGACTGGAAAATTCCTTCGGTGCGCGATAGAATTCCCTCAAGACAGGGGGCGCCCCCCCCGGAAATTCAGAGGGATTCCGAATCCGTGAGTCCGATAAAAATCTGCCCGTCCTGCGGACATTCGAATCTGCCAGAGGAGTTTTTCTGCGCCCTCTGCATGGCAGATATCAGCGGGATCGCGGTGGGCCAGATGCCTCCGCGAATCCAGCCCAGGGCGAAAGCCGTGGAGGCGCAGTCGGAGAAGAAAGGGAAGAAGGGAAAACCGTCCTCTTCTCCCGCCCAAGGTGAACCTGCGGATGGATCCACCGATTCCGGCAGGACCGTCAGAGAGCAGCCCCGGAAGCTCACCTGCAAGTTCGGCGACCGGATGTTCGAGATCCAGCCCGATGACATCCTCGGACGTCACGCCGTTGGGCAGGAGCTTTTTGGCCAGTTCCAGATCGTTTCCAGGAGGCATCTTAAGATCACGTGGGACGCCGGAACCTGGTTCGTGGAGGACCTGGAAAGCGGCAACGGGACTTTCGTCAACGGCCGCCGCCTCGCCCCCCTTTCAAAGGAGGCCATCAAACCCGGTGACGTTTTGAGCCTTTCCGCCCAGGTCACGATCGAGATCTTGGAGGAGTCCTGAGGCAGGGAGCAACCGGAAGGAGGAATCGTGAAGGTAAAGACGTTTTTTTTGACGAATGTCGGAACGATCCGCAAGAACAACGAGGATTCTCTCCTGGTCTTCGACAAGGTGATCTCCCAAACCTCGCTGGACAAGGTTGTAGGAACGGAGTTCGAAGGCTCCCCCCTCTGGTTTGTCGTTGCCGACGGGATGGGAGGGGAGGAGGCAGGGGAGGAGGCAAGCGGCGAGGTCCTCGGGGTCCTGAAGGACGGGTTCGGCAGCCTGACCTCCCCTGCCCAGTTCGAACCCCTGCTCATGAAGGCGAAAGCCCGGCTCGACCGGATCGCAGAAGCGAAACATATCCGCCTTGGAACCACCCTTTCCGGGCTTTTCCTCGCCGGCCCGAACAGCTTCGTATTCAATGTGGGTGACTGCCGGGTCTACAAGGTCACGGGCGGGTATCTCAACAGGCTTACGAAGGACCATTCACTGGTGGAGGAAGCCTCGGCTGGAGGAATCCCTGCGGCCAACCTTCCCCAGAACATCGTGACCTCCGCCGTGGTCGGGGGAGACTCCGAGCCGATGAAGGTTTTCGTCAGACCCTTGCAACCCCGGCCCGGAGACCGTTTTCTTATATGTTCCGACGGGCTCTGGGGTGCCGTGCCGGTGGAGCGGATGGAAGAGGGGTTCGGACTCCCCAAGTCGGAGGAAACGGCTGAGCTGCTGTTTCGTGAAGCCCTGAAAACGAGCAAAGACAACATCGGTTTCATGCTGGTGCAGGTTTCCGCCACCTGACCCCGGGGATCAGGCACGCCAACCGGCCGAGGGCGGGTCTCACGTCTTCGAATACATTTTCCACGCTTCCGAAACGAAGTAGAGAAAATCGGGATGGAGGAAGGAAAGCCTCAACACGAGCATGAAGAAGCCGACCCGGTTGAGGTGATTGAAGGGTTTCGGAGACTTGCTCGACGTGACCATCGCGTCATCGATCGCGGCCTCGAAGGGCTTCGAACCACGGAACCTGGCAAGCCAGTCGATCTCCCTGGCCCAGGGCCAGAAAGTCGATATCAGGAAACACAAGCCCGCGAGGATGACGAAGAAGTCGAACCTCTCGTAGTGGTACAGGAGCATGCAGCACAGGAAGGCCCCGAGAGTCCCGATCTGCGACTGGTACCAGAGACTTACGGACTGTACAAACTGTCTCTTGACAGCAACGAGATCGTCGAAGCAGGAAATCCTCAACCCATTGGGAGGTAGCTCCTGAACGTGATCATGGAGGTCCTCCCAGACCCTCAAGGACCCGAATTTGGGGGGAAGGACCCAAGGCTGGGGAAGGAGGCGCCTCACAACCTGGATCTGCGCCGGAGGCAGTATCCGTCCCTCCTTGAGCGAATAGAAAAACTGGGGAAGGACGTATTCACGCAGCCTGTCCCATCTCCCGAGAAGGGACTTCGCCACCAGCTTGTTTTCGAGGAAGTTCTCGGAGGTGGTCTCGTCGGGAACCCCGTAAGCGGCTCGGGCGAGAGCGTCGAGCCACCGATGGTTCTTCAGGAGATTCCGCCACCGGTCGAACATGTCTGAATCCATGGCTGTCTGCAGGACGATCGACATGATCAGATCGCTCAGGGACCGGTCCTTTCCCACCGCGGTCGCGAGAGCCGCGCTCTCTGTGGGAAGAACATCGAGGGCTTGCGTGGCGACCGGACTCGAGCGGGAATACAATTCGGAAACAAGCTTCCAGACTACATCGTCTCCTTTCTTCCAGATGCCGGATTTTTGCGCGAAATCCGAAAATCCCTTGGCTCCCGCGGACTGGAGGATCATCTGGAATTCGCGATCCCCCGAGAGGGCGTTCTGGAGATACGGAAACGCCTTCTCGGGCAGAAAGCTGCTCTGCAGCACGAAAAGCAGGATCCGCGCACGTTCCACTGTCGGGAAGTTCCGCAGTTCCGTCCTGACCATCGACTGGAGAAACCGGTTGAGGTCCTCCAGATCGGGAGGGGTCTGCCCCGCCAGCGCCTGGTGGTCCTTGAGGAGATCGCCAGTGAAAAGGATGTCCAGGAGCTTCTGTTCCTCTGGGGTGACCTCGGACTCGCAGACCCTGGCGAAAAGCTCCAGAATCGCCCTGCGGTCGACGATTCTTCCATACCAGACGAGCGGGAGCTCCGGGAAAAAGGTGTAGAGGGTCTTGAACAACATCCGGTCGGGATCATTTTCCGAGTCGACAAGGCCCGAAAGTTTGTCCGCCCGTTCCTGGTCACCGTTATCCTCAAGCCAACGGGCGATCTGACCGCGGGCGATATGCACCTTCGCCTGGACCCAACCTTCCGGGGTGGCGGCGAACGCTCTCAGGAGCTCCTCGAAACTGAAAAACCGCTTTCCCAGGAATGAAAAGGGAACCTCGAGCTTCCTGAACCGGGCGTCAAAACCCGCGGTCAAGGCTTCGACGTCTCCCGTCGGAATCTCGTCGTCGAAGAAGGTTCGGACTTCGCTTCCTTCGAGCCACTGCCGGACTTCCGAGGTCCCCCATCGGATATCCGGGTTCCTGGTAAGGAAACCTTTCAGGATGTTGATCCAGCGACGATCGAGAGAGGTCGGGATCGGGATCCCCGCTGTGGTGAGGCGGTAATAGATCACCTGGCGTTGGAGGCCGTCGAAGGGGTGCTTCCCCTGCAAAAGTTCCAGAAGGATGATTCCGAGGGACCACCAGTCGGATTTCGCTCCCACGATCCCGGAGAGGCTTTCCGGGGACTGGTAGAGGCTGGTTCCCTTGATGTCCGTCATCTTCTTGGAGAATTCCTCGTCCAGGATGGAGGCGATTCCAAAATCGGTCAGGACCACGTCGAGAGGTTCAATGCTCCTGATGAGGATGTTCGCGGGTTTCAGGTCAAGATGAAGGATTCCGGACTCATGAAGCGCGAACAGGGCTCTCGAGAGCTTCTCGATGACCCGCTTGACCTCATCCACGGCCAGCTTCCGCTGGCCCGCCAACTCCCGGAGGGTTCCGAGCGGGAAATACTCCTGCACTTCGAAAAACCGGTTCGAATCGGGATGGTGACCCTGTTCGAGAATCTGGACGAAGAAATCCGGGTGTGCCCCGGAAAGACGGGAAAGCCGCTCCAGGACCTCCATTTTCGGCTTGATCCCCAACCGGTAGAGCTTGAGGATCCTCAGTTGGCCTTCACGCCTGACGAGGAAAACATCCGCCTCCCCGCCGGTCGCGGGAAACCTTCTGACGAGGTCCCATCCTTTGAGGAGGGGTGCGGTTCCGGGAGCTCCAGGGCTCACACTCGGGCCCGGGCCCTGCCCGCCAACGAGAATGGTCTTCTCCGCGTCGCCTTTCCCGCCCCCCGGAGAAATCTTCAACGTCGATTCAGGGGCGTCGACGATACGTGTTCTTTCGCTCTCGTCCATATCCGAATGAATTCTATCTCCCCGCCAACCAGGACGCAAATGAATTCCCGCCCAGGATTTCCGGATGATATAATCGCCCCTGAACCGAATGCGGATTTGGGGAGAAATCGATGAGACCGGGCCTCGTCCTGACCTCCATCTTTCTGTTCCTCAGCGGAATGTGCGGCCTGATCTACCAGGTCGTTTGGTTCCAGGAGCTCCGTCTCGTTTTCGGGACATCGACCGCGGCATGCTCGGCCGTGGTCGCCATCTTCATGGCCGGCCTCGGACTGGGGAGCCTGTTTCTCGGAAGGTTGGGCGAACGCAGTCCCAGCCCTCTCAGGCTCTACGGAAACCTCGAGCTGGGAATAGCCGCCTCAGCGATGCTTTCCCCCTTCCTCCTCGAGGGCGTCCGGGCGGTCTACCTCTGGCTGGGGGGAACCGCGACCCTCGGGTCTGCGGGAGGTGCGGCGGTGCGTGGCCTGCTTTCAGCGCTCGTTCTCGGAGTCCCCACATTTTTGATGGGAGGCACCCTCCCTGCCGCGCTCAAAGCGGGGCAGTCCTCCAAAGACAGCGGGAGGACGGGATCGGCCGTCATCTATGGTTCGAACACCCTTGGAGCGGTCCTGGGAGCTTCACTGACCACATTCTGGCTGCTGGAAACGTTCGGTCTGAGGAGATCCCTGTTCCTTGCGGCCGGGTTCAACCTCTTCGTGGGACTCTGCGCCCGAGCTGCCGGGGGAACCGGCGTCGAAACTCCCGTGAGCCCATCTCAAGCCGCGGAAGCCTCCGGGCTTCCTTCCGGGAAACCGGACCAGGGTGCTTCCCAAAAGGAAGAAACCTCGATCTGGAGCGCAGTTTTCGCGGCATTCGTGACGGGGTTCGCCTTCTTCCTGATGGAGACTGTCTGGTACAGAATGCTCGCGCCTTTGCTGGGAGGTTCGGTCTTCGCCTTCGGGATGGTCCTGGCTTCAGCGCTGTTGGGGATCGGCCTCGGAGGTTTCGCATACTCCTTTCGGAGCGAGGAGCGAATACCTACCTGGCGCGGGTTTTCCTTGACCTGCGCGCTCGAGGCCGCGGCTCTTGCCTTCCCGTTCTGGCTTGGGGATGGAGTCGCCATCCTGCTAGGTCTGCTGGAGCCATTGGACGGACTTGGATTTTTCGGAAAGATTCTCGGCTGGAACGCGGTCATTTCGATCGTAATCCTTCCCGCAGCCTTCGTTTCAGGGATCCAGTTCCCTCTTCTGCTTGGAATAGTGGGCCGCGGAAAAGAAGGGATCGCGCAACAGGTCGGAATCGTGTATGCCGCGAACACCCTCGGAGCGGTTGCAGGATCGCTGGCGGGGGGGTTTGGCCTCATCGCCCTGGCATCCGCGACGGGCTGCTGGAAGCTGGCCGTCCTGGGCCTCGCTGGGCTTTCCCTGTTCACGGCGATATCGGAATCCCCTGGGCGCAGAACCGTTCGGGGACTCTCAGGAACCATCGCAGTCCTGGCCCTGGTCGGGATCTTTCTTGCGGCCGAAGGTCCCACTGTGGTTTGGCGCCACAGCCAGATTGGAACGGGCCGCGAAAAACTTGCGGGGAAAACGGTTTCACAGATCCGCAACTGGGTGAACTTCCGAAAACGATCCGTCATCTGGGAGGCCGATGGGAAGGAGAGTTGCGTGGGACTGACTTGCGCCAACGGCCTTGCCTTCGTCATCAACGGGAAGATCGACGGAAACGCCCTGGGCGATGCCGGCACGCAGATCATGCTCGGGATCGTCGGAGCAATCCTGCACCCCGACCCCCGCCGGGCTTTCGTGATCGGGCTGGGAACCGGATCGACCGGGGGCTGGTTGGGAGCTGTGCCTGGAATGGAAAAGGTCGACATAGTCGAGCTGGAGGAGCGGACCGTGGAGGTGGCTTCCCGGTGTTCCCAGATCAACTGCGAGGTCCTGCGGAATCCCAAGGTCAACCTCGTCTTCGGAGATGCCCGCGAAGTGCTTCTCACCACTCCCGGGAAATACGACCTGATTGTTTCCGAACCGTCAAACCCTTTCCGGGCAGGCGTCTCCACGCTTTTTACACGGGAATTCTACCAGGCCGTCATCGGCAGGCTCAGGCCGGGAGGAGTTTTTTCCCAATGGGTCCAGGCATACGAGGTCGATTCCGAAACGATAGGGATCATCTTCGCCACCGTCTCCTCGGTATTCCCGCACGTCGAGGTCTGGCAGACCAGCGCTTGCGATCTGCTCTTGACCTGCTCGATCGATCCGATCCGGCATTCGCTGATCAAGGTCGGGGAGCGTCTGGAGCTTCCCCTGTTCAAAGAAGCGATGTGGAAAGCGTGGCATGCCCGGGGACCCGAGGGGCTATACGGAAACTACCTGGCAAACTCCTCCTTCCTTCGGACGATGGGTGAACCGGCCAGAATGATCGAAACCCTGAACACCGACGATCACATGATCCTCGAGTACGGTTTCGCCAGGACACTGGGAAATCCTGATTCGGTTGGCATCCAAACCATCGGGAACACCGCCCGGCAGCTCGGGATGTCCAAACCACCTCTGGTGGACGGAATCCTGGATCCCGATGAAACGGGCCTTCAGCCTTTCATCCAGCTCTTCTGCGGAATGGACCCCGAGCAGCTTCCCGACAGCCAGGATCCCGCGCTGACGCCACACATCCAGGCTTTGAAAGCCGTTCTGGGCGGTGACCTCCAGGGTGTCCGCCGCTTCCTTCCCGAGGATGGGGCTTCATCCACCCATCCTGTCGAGATTGCCCTTCTTGCGCAGGCATTCGCCGATCTGGGAGATGACAGGGCCAGACCGTTTCTTGACGACATCGAAAACCAGCTTCCGCTCGAGAAGAGACTGCTCGAGGCACGCCTCGCCTTCCGGCGCGGAAACCCTGACCTTGCCGCGGGGTTGCTGGCGGAAGCTTTTCGGACCGCCCGAGCCCCGAACTTCACGGTCGAGCCGATCCTCGTCCAGAGCTTCAACCTCGCCGTCGAAATGGGGGGCTCGTCATCCAAGAGCGCGAACATTCTGCTGGAGGCGCTGGGGAAACCCCTGTTTCTCTTCCAATGCGAGGAGCTCCGGAAGCTGGCCACCCTGGATCTGGCGGGCAAGGTCGGGCCCGTGATGCTGGCACGCACCATCGAGGAGTTCGGCCCGAACCTCCTTTGGAACAAAGGCTTTCTGACCCAGAGGTTCCTTGTTTTCCAGAATCTCAGCCACCCGATGAAGGACCAGGCCGCAAAGGACCTCCAGGATTTCCTGCTCGAGGGGTCAAACAACTTCACCGACCGCTTCTTTTCGCAGATCAGCGACCTCGGAAGCGGAAACCGGCAAGGGCTTTCGACCCCAACCGCATGGATCAATGAAAGGGGGGACTGAAATTGGCCGGGCGAAGACTCGTTACGCTCCTTACGGATTTCGGGTCGGATGATCCGTATGTGGGGATCTTGAAGGGCGTGATTGCCCGGATCGATCCCAGGATCCGAACCGTCGACATCTCCCACGGAATTCCCCCCCAGGATATCCGCAAGGGGTCCCTTTCCCTTGCGCTGGCGGTTCCCTTCTTTCCACGGGAAACGGTTCACTGTGCGGTCGTTGACCCTGGAGTGGGCGGAAGTCGCCGCTGCATAGCGATCCGTATCCGCGAGGGGTTCCTCGTCGGTCCGGACAACGGCATCTTCTCCGATGTGATCCGTGGTTCTCCGGCATTGGCGGCTGCCGAGCTTTCGGAGTCCCGTTTCTGGGGAACCCCCGCTCCGTCAAACACCTTCCACGGACGAGACATCCTTGCCCCGGTCGCGGCACATCTGGCGCGCGGAACCAGGTTGGAGCACCTCGGGAGACCCGTTCCCACAGAATCCCTCGTATTTCTGGAGGAGGAACCCCTTCGAATCGAAGGCAACACCTGCCGGGGCAGGATCCGGTACGCGGATCATTTCGGCAACCTCATCTCGAACGTCCCTTGCGGATTCGTTGCCGGGAACGAATGGATCGGGATTATCGGAGGAAGACGGCTTCCGGCCGCAAAAACCTACGGGGATCATCCTCCGGGGGCAGTCGTCTGCCTGATCGGAAGCCATGGTTTCGTAGAGGTGGCAGTGGTCATGGGAAACGCGCATCGGATTCTCGGGTTGGGGCCCGGAACCGAGATTACAGTCGAGCTTATGAAGGCCTGAAGGAACCGAAGGGAGGAACCATGTCCGCGTACGTCATTCTGGATATCGAAGTCCTTGATCGTGAGGTTTATGAAGAGTACAAGGCTGCAGGGGCGCCCACCATTAGGCTATACGGCGGAAAGCCCCTGGTTCGAGGCGGAAGAGCCGAGATACTGGAGGGGGACATCAACCCCAACCGCCTCGTGATGATCGAATTCGGAAGCGTGGAGGAGGCACGCCGCTGGTGGAACTCCCCCGAGTATTCGAAGGCCCGGGAGCTCCGAAGCAGGGCTGCAAGGACGAAAGCGTTCATCGTGGAAGGCCTGTGATCCGGACCCGGATCCGGCCCGCCTTTTCCCGAGCCGGGGGAGGTCCAACCCCTTCAGGAGGCTGAAAAAACGTCGGGTTGCGATTCCAGGTGGTGCTTCAGTTCCAGGGGGACATTTTTCCAAGGGAGGGTCTTCTTCTTCAGGGCGAAGTAGGATTCGAGCTTCTGGAAATAGCTCTGATATGGCTCCTGATCGAGATCGTTGACGAAGTTGTTGGCCACGAACACGGGAAGGGTGAGATCGTTCCACCTGGAAACGGACAGGAAATGGTGGTCCCCGATGATGTCGGAAAGGTAGGTGGGGAAATTCCACCTGTGGCAGACCATGCTCCCAACGGCCTGATGGTCGACTCCGAAAAGCAGGCGTTCGGAATCCGCCGTGTCGATCTTCTTCTGGCGGGCCAGTGGGGTGACCTTTTCATACTGGCCGGGGAAAAGGAACGAGAGCACCTGCTTGCCGATGTCGTGAAGAAGCGCACCTATCCTAACCCGGGCGCATTCTTCCGGCTTGCTCCCAGCCGACCGGGCAATAAAATCGGCCACCAGTGCGCACCTTCTGCCATGGTCGATGACTTCCTTTTGCGCCTTGAAAAGCGAACTGACACTATTATAAAAATTGTACAAGAAAATCTGGCGGAGGTTCGCAAAGCCGAGGACGATGAAAGCCTGGTGAAGGGTTTCGGCTTTTCCCGACCGGAGGAAGAAAGCGGTATTCGCCAGCCTCAGTATTTGACCGGCCAGATTGGGATTCCTGCGGACCTTGACCTCCAGGTCAGGGAAATTGGCGTCCTGGGTCGAAATATAGACCGCCAGTTGGTAGGCTTCCACGTTCAGGATCGGAAAGTCCCTGAGCGCAAGGGAGATCTTCTTGAGGGTTTCGTCTCCCGCTTGCGAAACGACTGCATTTTTCAAGGTTGCGAATGAGCTTATCCCGTTCTGGACGCAACTCTGGACAACCTCCTGGTTTCCGGAAACCACCTTGATCGGGGTCCGAAGCGAAAGCTCCTGGATGAAACCGAAGAACTCCTGGCATCCGCTTCTCAAATCGGAGAGGTTGAGTATCACTGGGCTCCGCTTCTTCGAAAGAGAGGACATTGCCTTGAAGATGTCCTGGTCGTTCCTGGTGACCGATCCTTCTACGACCATCTGGAGATACCCCGACTCGATAGGTTCGATCCTGAAGTATGCCATTCGCTTTCCGGTTCCTCCTTGATTGCATCAATCTAGCACATTTCAACCACCTGCGTCAGGGGGAGGTATCCACGATCGATGAGTGACCGGGTCCCCCATCCCGAGCGCTTCCATCCCTGAGCTAAAGTTTTCTTGTCACGGGGCTGGGGCCATGATACATTGTTCCAATGCCCCCGGGAGGTGGATTTTCCCCTTCCCGGATAGTGACAGGAACTGCGGATCCTTTTTCCGGAGAGGTTTGGACCATGCTGAAGCTCTCGTTTCTATCCCAGCGTTTCGAAACTTCCGAAATCTGGCGAAGATACCTTGGAAAATTCGACAATGTCGAAGTCCTGCGGGGGGAATTCACCTCCCTGCAAAGGGACGCCATCGTCAGCCCCGGGAATTGCTTCGGGATGATGGACGAAGGGGTCGACCTGAGCTATGCCGAACATTTCGGCGAGGATCTCCCCAAGCGGCTCCAGGCCCTGATCAAACGGCGTTATCATGGCGAAATGCTGATCGGCCAGGCTGATATCATTCCCACCAACAATCCGGGAATCCCCTGGTTGATTTCCGCACCGGTCATGCGGATTCCCATGCCTCTCCCAAGGGATACCGTGAACCCCTACCTTGCCATGAGGGGAATCCTTCATCTCTGGAAATTCGGAAGTTTCGAGAACGGCGAGAAGGTATCAGACCACATCGAAAGTATTGTTGTCCCCGGAATGGGGATGACTGTGGGAAAGGTCCCGGCAAATCTCTTTGCCGTTCAGGCAGCGATGGCGATCGAGGAGGTCCTGCTCGACCGGCCCGCCCCCCTGGACAACTGGGCGGGAGTCATCCGCCACTGCAAACACCTGCTCCTGCAGGAAGTCTGACCCACCAGAAACTCCCCGGAAACCCCCGGCAGGTCCCCTCCCCTGCGGCCTCCGCCGGCTGCGCCCCCCGGGCGAGTGTTTCGGGGACCCGACCCGCACGATGCGGGAAGTGGGCGTTTGCAGCCCGGATGGCGCATCGCAAACGCCCCCTTCTAGCGGGATTTTTGTTTTGGCTTGAACTCCGGGGATTCCGCCACTGCCATTCCCACCAACCGCAATCCTTCCAGGAAATGCCGGTAATCGATCCTGAGGGATTTTGGATCAGCCTCGCCAAGCTCTGGGAAGCCATTTCCATCGGCCAGGGGAGAGACCTTCTCCCAGTTGGCGAAGAGCCTTCCCCATGGGCTTTTCATCATCCGCTTCAGATGGTTCTTCGCGTAGATCGGGTACCAGAAGAGATCGTGGTAGACCACCGAGGCGACGTATGACCAGGGAGCGAGCCAGGTCTTCAGTGACCATTCCAGCGGTCCTTTCAGGGGCCCCCAGTAGATCTTGTGTTGATATCTTGAAGCGAAAGTCATGTGCTTGAACGGCCCCTCGAAGTTCCAGTTCTGTTCGGCGGCTTCGCGGTCGCCAACGATCTCGATATCCCTCGGATCACCGCATCCGAGGCCCTTTTCATGCGCCAACCGGATGAACTTCACATCGCGCAGGGGATCAAAGCCCATCAACTTGGCCGCAACCGCGTCGATCGCCACCTGGTCGGATGAGGCAAGAAGGACGTTCTTCACATGGGGGATCATGCACCGGGGCCCCGGGCCGTCCCCGGCAAAGGTTCCATCCATGACCGCGAAGACTCCCCGATGGATCTTCTTCTGGATCATCAGCAGATCCACGAGCGTTTCGTGGATGACGGGATGGGTCCAGTGGCGGTGTTCGTTCAGAAGCCCCCCGAAGGCATTCTTCATCGCCCCGGTCATGGTGGTGAAGATATGGGTCTTTACCGTCGGAAGGTGAACGATGTTTTCCCCCTTGAACCTGCGTGGAATCATGAAACCGTTCGGGTAGACCTCGTTGAGGCAGAGAAACTCCTTCGTCAGGTCACCCACCGCTTCCCGAACGTCGATCCATTCTTCCCCGCCTTCGTACAGGTGCACATTCTTCAGCCCATGGGCCTCAACGACGTTGACCTGCTTGTTCTGCCGCTCCCCCAGGTGGGCATCGATCACCACCGTCCGATTGTGGCAGGCATGGATTTTCTTCGGGTCGTACCCGTCCCCTTTCATGGCCCGGATGACACCCTCGAGCTGCCAGGGAGTGGTCGATGCACCAGGGTAGAAGAAATGCCAGGAGATGTTGATCTTGAGTCCTGTTTCGGCGTCGGGGGAAATCACCTCGCGGTACCCCGCGAGGTTCATCAGTTCGTGATAGTCTGAAAGGACACGTGCGGGTGAGGTTTTGAGGATCGCAACTTTCGCCTTGGCCATCGTTAGCCTCCCTGGGAAATTGCCTCCAGGCTCCGGGCGGACCCGGGATCCCGGAAACGTCCACCGAAAGGATACCCCAAACGCGGTTTTCTTTCCATCTCGAGTCCATCCCCAGGGCAATCGCACTTCAGACTGCCCCAAGATCTGCGAGGGATTTTGAAGAATGCTATAATTTCCGGGGAAGGGAGGTTTGAAATGGAAACGATGGTTAAGAATTGCCCTGCACTGGGACTTCTCCTCCTCCTTTTCATCGGATTCCCCTTCGGGCCGGTTTCGGGTGACACTCCTGGAAATGCCTCAGATTCCTCCGATGAGATGCTGAGGAAGCTGGACGCACTGAACAGGAAGGCCGATGAGACCCTGAAAGCCGCGCAGGAGGACGCTGAGAGGATAGAACAGACATTCGGTCCGGAAATCCGGGCGCGTGAGGAAAAAATCGAGGCACTCGTGGGCTCCCTGCTGCTGAGGCCTGTCGAGGAACTCCGCACCCGCCTTTCCCAGGTCGATTCAAGGGTGGCAGAGCTCAGGGTCCAGACCGAGGAATTGGCGAAGGCGAACCCCGAAACCGTTTCCGCCGCACAAAAGCAGGAGGCGGCTGACCTTCAGGAGGAGATGTCCGGCCTGTTCCTCGAGCAGGAAGCCCTGAACAGGGCCATTTCGAAGCTGGAAACCCAGGAAACCGCTGCACCCGAATAGAATCGTAACCCAACCTGAATTCGGCCTCCTGGCGAGACCGGGGCTGGGCGCCCCCGCACGCAACCCTCCATGGCCGCAGTCAGTGGGCGGGGGGGATTCCTTCGCGAACGATCTTGTCGAAGAGCTCTCCAAAAGGTGAGCTCGCAGGAAGTGGGGAAGCTTCCACCCTTTCTTGACATGCATCGTAAATCGCAGGGGGGGCTGAGGAAGGCGTTGACGCCGGGAGCTCACCCGGGGGAGACCCGGTCTCGATCTGGGTTCCAATCACCGCTCCTTCACCAAGCGTCTTCCTGAGAAAACGAACGGGCTGGGGGAAGGCGAATGTCTCCACCTCCGAGAAGTTGATGTCCTTGAACTCAGTTACTTCTTCCACGAAGGCGGATCTGGATGCCGGGGAAAGTGTTCCGTTCTTCCACTCCAGGAAAAAAGGATCAAAACCCCGTGCTGACCGGAAGCGGTTTTGGAAACCCGAGATCAGCATCGCCTCGAAAAGCGGCCCCCTGTCGAATGCCGGAATCAGGTCGAGGGGTTTCTGGATCGGGTGTTTTCCTGAAAGGTATTCCTCCCGGAAACGTCCCACAGCACCTTTCAGGGCCTCCTTTCCATCCGCCGGGACCCCGAGCCTCCCACAGGCTTTGTCCGCATAGAGAACCAACGCGTGTGCGAACCCCTCCCTGAACGAGGTCAGGACACGGCTTGCTATGAACAGCCCAATCCCAAGCAGCAAAACCACGAGGGGAAGGAAAATCCTTGTCCAGCGCGAGCGCATGAACCATCCGTATACTTCCTGGCCCGACTCCATCTTCGCGTGTCAGTTCCCCATGATCACGAAAATCCCGATCCCGATCAGGACAATGTTCATGACCATGCGTCCAATGTAGGAGTATGATTGTTCCAGGATTCCGGCTCTCCCGTCATTGATCGCATAGACCTCGAAATATGGAACCGGACAACGCTTGTACCATCCCGTGAGTTCAACATCACGGCCGACATATGAACCTTTCGAAAGTGCGAAGATCCATTCCATGAAAGCCAGGGGCTGGGCATAATCCACGAAGAGGTAGCCGGTCTGGTCCTGGAACGTCATGTCCTCGCTCAGGACATACCCCGGGATCCCTTTTCCGATTATCCGGCCCTTCAATCTGGCCGGAATCGCCCTGACCCCGCTGACCTTGACCTGCTTGAGGAGGGAGGCTACGGTATAGGGAAGAAACTCGAAGCCATAGGAGAAAAACAGCTGGATCAGGCTTCCCGCACCCAAGCCCACGATGAAACCTCCAAGCGCGAGGGCTTCCTCATGACGATGGCCCCATCCTGCGATGGCGAGCACAACCCCGAGAATCAGGGGAAGGTACAAAATGCCCAGGTCGATGAGGAACTCGTCCCAGTAACTTTCGGGCTGCTGGCGGTCGAACCTCACGAAAGGTTTCTGCCCGAACCGAAAGGACATCCTTCCGAGCTGGTCGAGCCGGTTGGCGACGAGCGGATGGGTTGACTGCAGTTCATAATACCAGGCCCAGGGATTCCAGAGATCCCATTGCATGGCATCCTGGATCCGTTCCTTGCTCACGTTCCCTCCTCCTCCGCTGATCACGGCTGTTGCGCAGACCAGCGCCTTGGCCGAGGTCGGATCGAAGATTCCGAGCGGTGCGAACATCCTTCCGGAAGTGGCTTCGCGAGCGCCCTCCTGTTCCTTGCCTTCCTCGGAGCTGGATGCCATTGCGGCATCCGAGGCCAACCCGTAGGCGACTTTCACCAGGGCGGCGGAAAGGGCATTCGGATTCTGGGTTTTCTCGGCGGCAAAACGATCGGCGTGGTATTCCCGCGTCCTCGAAAGAAAAAGGACCAGATACTCGCTGATAACGTAGCACAGATAAGCGGCAACGGCGGCGGCGAGTATCGGGAGCTTCCCGTCCTTTTTCCCCCCACCCTTGCTTCCCTTGAGCAGCTTCCGGCATATACGATAGACCTGGTAAAGCACAACCGGGACAAGCGCGGCAAGGGTCATCAGGGCCATGTCCCAATGCACCGCGTGGCCGATCTCATGGGCGACGACCGACTCGAGTTCCTCGGGTGTGAGTTTTTCCATCAGGCCTTCGGTAATGACGATGCGGGCGTTTCCAGGGGTGTGGCCGTAGGTGAATGCATTTGGAGTCGAATCCCCGATGATACCGAACATCGGGAAGTTCACGTTCTCGGCCTTTGAGACCTTCATGACGAACTCGCGAAGATGCGGCGGCAAAGCCCCGGGCTCGACCCATGTCAGGTTGAACAACCAGGAAAGCTGGAGATCCATGAGATACGGACCGATCAGGAACTGTATGAAAAGCACCAGTGCCGTTATCCCGATCGCGAAGGAAGGGGGAAGGTCGAGCTGTTCGGAAGCCAATACCACCACTACGTAGAGCAGGCCATACAGGAAACTCATCGTGAAAAGGGCTCGGAAAGCCAAAGAGGGAATCGGGAGTTGTGCAAGAATCTCTGACCGCGTCGGGATTTCCTGCTTTTTCGCCTCGAGTTCCGCCAGTGCGTCCCCGGTCAAGGGTTTTGCGGGCTTGGGCTCGGAAACCGAACCGATCTCGGGAAGAATGGTGCGCCCCGGGCGCGTCGATCGGGCCCGGTCAAGCTGCTCCAGGCTCTTCAATTCGGAAAGTTCACCGGAATCGAGCCAGATCCCGCCGCAACCCCGGCACCGGTCGACCTCGAGTTCCGGCTTGATCAAACCGCCCTGTTCCATCGCTCCGCGGCAACGGGGGCAGATCCGGTCTCCGGATTTCGCTCCGAGAAGGTCTTCGGCCATTATCTTGGCAAGCTCCATCGGTTTTCGGCTGTAACTCAGGATTTCCCCACGGTCGAACCACATCCCCTGGCAACTTCCGCAATAATCGATCACCACCCCGAAGCCGTTGATCGCGCGGCTCATCTGGTTCTTGCAGGAAGGGCATTCCATCGCTCATCCCCCTCGAAAAGAATCTTCCCGCCCCCACCGAGGGGCCATCACGACGATTGTATTATGAAACCTGTCCCGAGGAAAGAAACCAAAAACGCCGGAAATGGAAAAGGAAAAGGACGCAGAACCTCTCGGCGCTGCGTCCTTATTGTTCCGGATCAGTAGCGGTACTGGTCGCTTTTGTAGGGCCCCTCGACGGGGACTCCGATATAATTGGCCTGTTTCTGGGAGAGAACGGTCAGCTTGCACCCGATCTTCTCCAGATGGAGCCGGGCCACTTCCTCGTCGAGTTTCTTGGGGAGAGTGGTGACGCTGACGGGACGGGGGTTTGTCCAGAGATCGATCTGGGCAAGGGTCTGGTTGGTGAACGAGTTGCTCATGACGAAGCTGGGATGTCCGCGGGCGCATCCGAGGTTGACCAATCGTCCTTCGGCGAGAAGGTAAACGCTGTGCCCATCGGGAAAGGTATACCGGTCGACCTGGGGCTTGATATTGGTCTTCTTGATTCCCGGCCAGTTCTCGAGGCCGGCGACGTGGATCTCGTTGTCGAAATGCCCGATGTTGCAGACGATTGCCTGGTCCTTCATCTTCGCCATGTGCTCCGCGGTGATGATGTCGAGGTTTCCGGTGCAGGTGACGTAGATATCCGCTTTTCCAAGCGAATCCTCGACGGTGTCGACGGTGTATCCCGCCATGGCGGCCTGCAAGGCGCAGATCGGATCGATTTCGGTCACGATGACCCGGGCACCGAAGCTCCGGAGGCTTTGAGCGGAACCTTTGCCCACGTCGCCATATCCGCAGACGACGGCGACTTTGCCGGCGACCATGACGTCGGTCGCACGCTTGATTCCATCGACGAGACTCTCGCGGCAGCCATAGAGGTTGTCGAACTTGGATTTGGTGACTGAATCGTTGACGTTGATGGCGGGGAAGAGGAGGGACTTTTCCTCCATCATCTTGTACAAACGGTGGACTCCCGTCGTCGTCTCCTCGCTGACGCCCTTGATGTTCGGAACCATGTTGTGCCATTTTCGGGAATCGGTCTTGAGCAGGTGCTTGAGGACTTTGACAAGTTCCTTCTCGTCGTCACCGCCGGGTGTGCGGTCGAGGACCTTGGGGTTGTTCTCGGCATCGTATCCCATGTGGATCATGAGGGTGGCGTCCCCGCCATCGTCGACGATGAGGGTGGGGCCCTGCCCGTCGGGCCAGGTCAGCGCCTCGTTGGTGCACCACCAATATTCGGCCAACGTTTCACCTTTCCAGGCGAAAACCGGGATCCCGCGCTTGGCGATTGCCGCTGCGGCCGAATCCTGGGTCGAAAAAATGTTGCAGCTGCACCAGCGGACGTCCGCACCCAGCTCGGCGAGGGTTTCGATCAACACCGCGGTCTGCACTGTCATGTGAAGGGAACCGGCAATCCGCGCACCGCGAAGGGGCTTCTTCTTTCCATACTTTTCCCTGAGGGCCATCAATCCGGGCATTTCATGTTCGGCAATCTCGATCTCCTTGCGTCCGAGCTGCCAGAGATCGATGTCATGAACCTTGTAGGGAACTCGTTCGGTATGCATGTTGGTCTTGGTTTCCTTTTCCATGGAAGTACTGGAGCGAGGGGTCATAACGCCTCCTGAAACGATTTGTGGACAAAAGCCACATTATATGCTGGCCATTATTGCACTTTTGGAAGGAATAGTCAATTCGAATCCTGTCCTCAAGAGGTCAGGAACCGACTCGGGTTGCCGCCTGGCCTGTCTAGGGGCGTTGGGCCGCTATCTGGACGAGTGCCGAACCAAGATCCGGGGCTTCTTCGGCTTGGGGCAGGATTCCAGCCATTTTGAACATCCGCTGGAAGATCGGCTTTGGTTGGGCAAGGAAAAGCCTTCCCTTGAAATCTTCAACCACTTTCTCCGAAAGCTCAACAATCTGGGCAAGACCCGGACTGTTGATCACCTTGCAGTCCTTGAGATCAATGACGAACCGGACTTTCCCGGTCCGGAGGAATCCGTCCGCAACGGAGTTGGCCTTGAGTCCAAGCTTTTCGTCAAAATAACCCGTAACCGAAAGGATGATTATCCCGTTCTTTTCCGTCTGGTTCATTTCCCCGGTCAATTCGACGTCCATGCTCGGCACCTTTCACCCCGGATGATTGTTTCGGATCGCGGAAGCCATTATATCCCGAATTCAACGGAAGTAAAAGGGGCAACATTGCACAAAACCACGGGGAAATATATCATGCATTGTTGGTGCTGCATCTACTTCTCAAAAGGATTTCAGGGGAGAAGCGGAGGAGAGGTTGGGAGTGAAACGACTGTCTGGAGCGGAACCCGCTTCCTCCCGAAAGGGGACTTCCTTTTCGGACAGGGGGTCCCGTCTGGTTCCACGGCCCGGGGTCGTTCTCGAGGCTCTGGTCAGGTCCAGGGGCAAGGACCTCTTCTGGGGTTACCTCTACGATATCACTCCAGACGGAATGCGGGTGATGGCGTTCTGGGAGGAACCCGACCTCGATGCCCCAGCCGATTCTGTACGCATTTGGACCGAAGGCTTCGAAGGCCAGGCCCCGCCCGGAAGGATCGTCCGGGTCCAGGAGCTATGGGCGACCGATGAACCCACTCCCCTGAAAGCGATCGGCATCAAGTTCAACGAGCCCTGCTGCCTTCTGTTGAAGAAACTTTCAGGCTTCCTGACGGAGGCGGCATTCATCAGGGACGAGCTTCTGGCCGGAACAGCAGAACCTGACGCACCCCCACCTGCCGGGAAGGAGCCGTCGGTTGCCGATTTTCACCGTGTCGACAACCCGGACCTGTTCCGGAAGTGCCGGGACTTTTACGGGATGGTCAAGGACTTCCAGAAAAGGGGTCGCTTCCAATCGATGTACCGGGTGACCCTGACGAGCGGCCTGGACCACCGCATCGTTGTTTTCAACCCGTTGACCCGGTGCGAGCAGGAAATGATCTGCTTCGACTCGAACAGCTACCTGGGCCTTCACAAGCACCCGAGGGTCTTGGAAACCGCGGCACGGGTCATGAAACGGGTCGGATACGGAACTCCGAGCGCACAGTTGCTGGCGGGAACGACAAGATACCTCCGTGAACTCGAGGAGGCCATCTGCTCGTTCCATGGCCGAGAGGAAACCCTGGTCTTTCCCAGCGGATACGCAGCCAACCTGGGCGCGATTCTCGGGCTGGTCCGCCAGAACGATGCCGTCATCCGCGACAGGCTCAGTCACACCAGCATCCACGACGCTTGCAGGATGTGCGATTCCAGGCTGGTTCGCACTTATCCGACCGGAGACATGGCCGCCCTCGGGAAGTTTCTCGAGAACGCCGGCCAGAACGCGTCCTGCAAGGGAAAACTGATCGCAACCGACGGGGTCTTCAGCATGCACGGCAAGGTTGTCGACCTCCCCCCCATCGTCGAGCTTGCCCGGAAACACGGAGCCCGACTCCTGGTCGACGAGGCGCACTCCACAGGCGTCATCGGGGAAACCGGACGTGGGGTCGAGGAGTTGTACAACCTTCCCGGCTCTATCGATATCCTGGTCGGCACTTTCAGCAAGGCCCCGGGAACCGTGGGAGGTTACGTCTGCGGCTCCAGGGAGGTGATCTACTACCTACGCTTCTTCGCACATCCGGGGATGTTCACTGCGGCGCTTCCCGCGCACATCTGCGCCGGGGTCACCGAGGCGTTCAGGTGCATGGCGGATGATCCCAGACCCCGGCAACGGCTTTGGAAAAACGTCCGGCAGTTCGTTCCCGCCCTCAGGGAAGCCGGCTTCAATGTTTCATCTCCTGAGAGCCCTATCGTCACGATTTTCATCGGAGCGGAGCCCCTTCTCTGGGCGGTCAGCGCCGACCTCTTTCAGAGCGGGCTCAAATGCGGAAACGCCGCTTTCCCGGCAGTTCCGCGGGGTGAATCGATTCTCCGCCTTGCGGTCAACGCCCGCCACACACAGAAAGACCTGGAGGAAACCGTTTCAATTCTGGCCGGAGTCGGGAGGAAGTATGGGATTCTCCACAGAACCCCCGAAGAAATCAAGGACATCGGAAGACGGCTGGTTGGTTCCGAAAAGCCTGGCTCCAAGACCGAAACGGGGGCTTCTGAAGAATGACCGACACTCCTCACTCTGTTGTTTCCGTTCAATTCTGGCGTTGTTTCTGGGTCCAGCTCAGGCCATACCTCTTTTTCGTTTCAGGGTCCACCGGCCTCGTGGGGCTTTCCTTCGTCCCCGGAATTTCTACAGCGCGGTTTCTGGCATGCTTCTTCGCCTTCTTCCTGTCATATGGCCTCGGGCAGGCTCTGACAGACGTTTTTCAGACCGATACCGACCGGATCTCATCACCCTACCGGCCCCTAAGCAGCGGCAAGATTTCCAAGGGCGCGGTAATGGCCCTCAGCCTCCTCGGACTCGGAGCCTGCGCCGCGGTTTTCCTTTGGTGCAACCCCTGGGCGATAATCTTCAGCGCCCTGGGAGTGGTTGGCCTCGTGACCTATACTCCCTTCAAGCGCAGATGGTGGGGAGGGCCTTTCTGGAACTCCGGCGTCGTGATCGTTCTTCCCGTGATCGGATACCTCTGCGGAGAGGCGGACCCCCGGATCGTCCTTTCGAACCAGCTTCTATGGCTCGCCAACGGGAGCATTTTCTTTTCCTACTCGATCTTCGTGCTCCTTGGTTACTTCAAGGACCTCTCCGCCGACCGGCAAACCGGTTACAACACGATTCCCGTCGTCTTCGGGTGGAACACCGGGATTGTCGTAAGCGGGTTTTTCTGTCTCCTGATGATCGGTTTCGGCCTGATGGTAATCGCGAGGACCTGGACCCCCCCGCAGATCTGGACTCTGCCGAATGTGACGGCCCTTTTCCTCTGGGGTCTTGGAAGCGCATTCGTTATCAGCGCGCATTTCATGATGTGGCGCATCCGGCGAGAGGAGGATAGCCACCCCGCGGTGGCCATGACCGTCCGGGGATTCGTCCTCGTCCAATCTGGAGTTGCTGCCTGGCTCGATCCGGCCCTCGTTGCTTGGGCTCTTTTCCTCTCCATCGGATTCGAAGCGGCTTTGCGGCTCCGCCCGGAGTCGAGCCAGATCTGATGGGATCGATGTCCACGCAGGTTCCCGATGGTGAGCCCGAAAAACGCGCCCTCGTTCTGCTCAACCCCGGAGCCCGCGGGGGATCTGGGAACCGCCTGTGGACCTCGGTGAAAGATGCGCTTGGAATCCGCGAGGGTCCTGATGCCTGGACTTGCGTCACGCACCTCCCTGACATCGAGAGGGCAATTTCCGAAGCCTGGAAGAATGGAATCCGTCTTTTCATTGCTGCGGGGGGCGATGGAACGGTCCACTCCCTCCTTAACGCTCTCCTTGCCTGCTTCGAACGGGGAGAGGTTCCCCTTTATGGCCTCCGCTTCGGTGGAATCGGCCTGGGATCCAGCAACGATTTCCAGAAACCTTTCCGAAGGCTCGTGGCTGGGGTTCCCGTTCGCATCTCCACCAGGAGTTCGGAGCGCCGGGATATCGGTATCGCCCAGTGGCGGCGGGAAAACGGGACCAGCGGGCGTTCGGCTTTCCTGGTAAGCGGGAGCCTTGGTGTCGTTGCGGAGGCCAACGCCCGTTTCAATTCCGGGAAGGGCCCGGTGGGTTTTTTCAAACCCCTCAATACCGATCTGGCGATCCTCTCCGCTGCCGTCGGAGCCCTCGGTTCCTTTCGCGGAATCCGGGCCTGGACCCAGGAAGGGGAAAAGTCGCCCGAGCGGGTCAGGCTAACCAACCTGAGCATCCTCAAGACACCTTTCCTGAGCGGCTTTTTCAGGTATGGTTTCCATGTCCCACCGGCAGATGGGGCACTCACTTTCGCTCTTTGCAGGGACCATGGCCCCCTTCGGACGATACTGCTGATGGCCTTCCTCGCAGCAGGGAGGTTCAGGGGGCCATCGGTTTCCGGCCCAGGAAGCCGAACCCATTTTTCCGCGAGCCGTTTCCGGATCAGCTCCATGAGCGAATTCTCTGTTGAGCTTGACGGAGAACTCGAGCGGGCGGTCGAGGTCGCGTTCTCGGTTCATCCCCGGCAGCTGGACGTGTGCCTTTGAATTCCCCGCAATGGAGCGCAAGGATCGCCTGGATCCTCGTGCGTCACCGGAGGGCCTTCTTCGCGGTCTTCTCAGCCTGCGTCCTGGCCGGGACATTTTTCCTCCCCTCGATCCGCTTCGACAACAGCATCGAAGTCTGGTTTCTGGACGAGGATCCGGCGATCTCGGAATATCGTGAGTTCAAGAAAACCTACGGAAGCGACGAAGTCATCGTGGCCCTTGTCGACGCAGGCCCCGGCGGGATCTTCCAGCCCGATTTCCTGAACCGTTTCCGGAACGTTACCCTCCAGGCGGAAAAGCTGGAGGGGGTGAAGAGGGTCACGAGCATCGGGAAAATGGATTACATCGGCCTCCGAAATGGTTCGGAGTTCGTCGTTGAGGATCTTTTCCCCAGACAGGTTTCCGATGCATCCGAAGCCAGTGAGCTTCGAGATCGTTTCCTGGACATGCCCCGCTGGAGAAATCGTCTGGCAGATTCCGGCCTCCGGCGGGCGATCCTGTTGGTCGAGCCCCTCCACGACAAGCTCCAGGAGCGGCGGCCAAAGCTCATCGCCGAGGTCCGGGAGTGCCTCGACCGGGAGAGACTGAATTTCCGGCTCGCGGGAATGGGCGTGATGTACGATCGACTGAACCGGATCAGTTTCAGGGACAGCCTCATCTTCGCCACGCTCTCATATGTGCTCCTTCTGACGATCGTCCAGGTATTCTTCAGGTGCCGCCAGCTTACCGTGACCGTTGCGGCGGTAATGGTCTTTTCATCCCTGGCATTCCTCGATGTCTTCGGCTGGTTTGGAGGGAGATTCGATATCGTCACGATCGTCCTTCCCACCCTGGTGATGATCCTTTCGATCGCCGATGTGAACCATATCTTCAACCGGTTCTGCCTCAACGAAAAGGCGCTCCGGGCTGACCGTGAGGTTGGATTGACCGCGGTTATTGCCGAGATTCTCGCTCCGAGCCTCTTTACATCGGTCACCGAATCGATCGGTTTCGCTTCTACGATGTTCACCCCGATCGGGGTTTTCCATACCTTCGGCGGTTTCGCAGCCTTCGCGGCTCTAGCCGAGTTCGCGATCGTGATGTCGACCGTGCCGTTTCTCTTGGGGCATCTCGATCCTGAGACCAACTTCCGGGTCCATCAGCCATTCACCGGTCTGAACCTGAATATCCTGGCCGGGGTCAAACGGAGGCCTGGAATCTTCGTCTTTGCCACCGTCTCGGTCATTTTGATCAGTGGCTGGGGAGCCTCCCTGGTCAGGATCGATACATACACGATGGGTTACCTCCTCCCCGATGATCCCGTCCGGATGGACAGTGAGGGGATCGAAAGGGAATTCGGCCACTACCTCCCGATCGAGATCCTCCTCGATACCGGGCGACCGCTTGGAATGCAGGAGGCCGACATCCTTCGCAGGCTGAGGGCTTCGGAAACCGCGATCGAGGCACTTCCCTTCGCTTCCCGCTGCCGCTCCCTGACGGAGGTGGTGGAGCGGATGAACCAGATATGGACTGACGGGGCGACCCAATCCCTGGAGATACCGGCTTCCCAGGAACGGATCGCACAATCCATGATGCTGTATGAAGGCGATCCGGACAACGATCTTTCCTACCTGGTCACGGACGGCTACCGCCAGGGACGGCTGACCGTCCACATCCCAATGAGAAGCGCACTCCATCTCGCCGACTACCGCGACCGGATCGCCGGAATTCTCGAAAGGGAGTTCGCGGGATCGGGGGTCAACATTCGCTTCAGCGGGTATATTCCCCTTTACATCAGGCTGATCGACTATATCACCCGGAGCCAGGCGGTGAGTTTCGGCGCTTCACTGCTTTACATCTTCCTCGTCATTGGCCTCCTCTTCAGGAGGTTCAGTGCGCTCATGTGGGGGATCCTACCCAACGTGACACCCGTCCTGATGATTCTTGGTTTCATGGGCTTCACCGGTATCCGGCTGGACCTTGCAACGGTCATCATCGCCCCAATCACTCTTGGGATCGCTGTTGACGACACGATCCACGAACTGTTCCATTACTATGCATTCCTGGGAGAGGGCCTTTCCCGGGAGCATGCTATCCATCGCTGTCTGGAGGACGAGGGCCCCGCCGTCATCTCCACCTCGCTGATTCTCAGCCTCGGATTCTCGGTGTTCGCTTTTGCCCATGTCTTGTCCGTCATCTACTTCGGAGGACTGGTCGCCCTTACCATGATCTTCGCATTTCTCGCCGAGCTGATCATGCTTCCCGCAATGATTGGCCTCGTCGACCGATGGACAAAAATGGTGCCACATTACTGATTTTCTTTCCCGCTTTGGGGGCTCTTTTGGGAGTTGGTACCTGTCCCTATTTTTGAGGTATCTCCGCTCACTTCCACCTTGTGGATTTACCGGATTCTCTCTGATGCATGATTTCCGAAAACCCAAAGGGACGTTGCCCTCAGTTTTCAAACCCCACAGAATGATTCCAGGGACACATTCCCCTCCGAGACCCTGATTCCGGGCTGGCAAAAAAACCAGTAATGTGTCACCGTTTTTGGGCTTTCAGGAAGAGTTTTTCGTAGAGGTAGCGGGAGGGGTGACGTTCGGAGCGCAACACCTCGAACCCGGCGGCGGCAAAGAGGCCCGGGATCTCCTCAGGGATGTACCTGCGGTCGGAAACGCCACGACTTTGCATCCAACGCTCCAGTGCCCGGTCGATCGCTTTCACTGCGGGGTCTTGAGCGTGTGTGACGAAAGCCACGAGGGCAATCCCCTTTTCGACCAGAACCTCGGCTAGGAAACGGAGAAATCCGGTCTCCGCTCCCAAAGGGGCGTGCCGGCTCACTCCCACGCTGACCACGACTCGATTGCCCTGGATTTCCGGAGAAGGGGGTTGCATGAAATCACCCTGGAACAGACGGACCCGCTTTTCCGCGATCGGAACGGCAAGCTTCTTCTCCGCAACTCTCAGCATTTCGCGGCTGAAATCGACCCCCAGGATGGGGGAAAACCCCTTGCGGTCAAGCAGGGGCCTTATCGATTCGCCCGTCCCGCAACCCACATCGAGAACCTGACCTCTGGCTTCGCCCGGATCAAGGAGGTCGAGAATCCCGGCAGCGTGCTCCCGGTCGGGGAAAGCCTGGTCGTAGAATGTCGCCATCGAGTCGTACATCATCTCGGTGGAAACAAGGGGATTGTCGAGGAGCGTCTGGAAAAGTCTGAGGATGGCGGGTTCAGTCACCTTCCCGAGGTAGGACTCAAGGGCGGCACGCTTCTGGTCGGAAGGCATGGCCATTTCGAAAAAGGGGAGCAAGGCGTCAATGAAGGTGGAGGCTTTCATAGCGGGATCATATCCAGCACAGGGAAGGAGGTCACTGCGCGAAGATCGATGGATCGACGCCGTCCGCGGCGGTGAAAGAAATCTTGAGATCCTCGGCAGCCTTCAGGACCTGCCGCCCGGCCTTGAACAGTTCCTCCTTGCCTTCGAACATCTTTCTCATCGTTTCACGCATCCGGCCCTTCTTGTCTCCCGCGATTCCGACGATCGTCTGCCAGTTCAGCTGCTGCTGGGTCTTCATCGCGGAAAGAGCTTCCCGCATCCTGCCGGCCTTCCGCTTCATATCGTTCTTGGCCCCGGTGATACTTCCCCAGATCCGGGAGCCAAGCCCGCCGAAATTGAAGATCGCCTCGTTGTCGAGGCCGAGAACCTGGCTGTCGATCTCCCCCAATTGGTTCTTGATGTTGGTCAGGCCCTGCAACAGCCCCTCCTTGGCTTTCTGGAGGTTGCCTGCAAGGGCGGCCTTTGCCTGATTCTTGAGATCCTCGACCATGTCGGAGAAGTCCTGGACGACCTGGTTGGCATCCTGCTGCAGCCCAGCCACGAGGCTTCCCTCGGTCGAGAAGAAGGTTCCGACGTGCTTTCCCTCGCGCCAGTGCGGGTCGCGGGAGGAGGCCATGTCCTCCCGCATGACGACCATTTGCCGCTGGTCATGTGCCTGCGTCTCGGCCTCGGTCAACCCGTCGAACGCGACCTCGGTCTTCACGTCGAGCACGAGCTGGCCGGTGGCGTTCTCGACGGTCTGCACATTCCATGCCTCGAGACAGTCGGTCACGCGCCAGACCTGGTTTCCGAGACGGCGCTTCAGAACGGGCTTGCTAAACTCATAGGAAAGCTCCGTATCCTCCTGGAACTTCCCGGGAAGATTGACCTTAACTGAAACGGAGTTGTCACCGTTGCGCTTGAAGGACCCGAGCTTTGCCTGGGAAAGATCCGATTGCATGATGGAAACCACTTTTCCGGCTTCCCTCTGCGCCTGGGCACGGGCTTCCGCAAGGGCGGTCTTTTTCCTGGCTTCGCTCATCACGCCATAGACGGAAAGGGAAATCAGGCTGAAAATGAAAAGTGCGACCAGCACCTCGATCAGCGTCACCCCGATGCGTTCGCGATTCATGGTTCGTTCCTCCGTTCGATTCGGCGATGCCGAAAGGTCATTTGGGGGCCACGAGCAAAAAGCTCCGGGTCCGTTCCCAGTTTTTTCCCGGAACATTCCAGTTGATCTTCATGTCTACCTGGATCATCGTCTTGTCGATTTTGTCCCCGCGTTTCAGATACTTCCAGACTCCCGTAACCTGGAAATCCTTGTGCTGCTTCTGGATCTTCAGGACCTGGTCGAGAGTCACGGGATAATATCCGTCGGAAAGTTCGAAGGGACCTTCCTTGTCCGCGGGCTGGTCTTTCGTCCTCTTGTAGAATTCCGAGAAGGGAAGGGCGGTGAGCTCTTCCTTGACGCTCTGCAGAATCTTGTCTGCCATCTGGATCTTCTCGGTCTCGAATGCGGTGGAGGCCTGGCCCGAAAGATGGGTGTAGAGAGGAATGACCGCAAGCGCCATGATGGAAACCGCGATCAGGATCTCGAGAATGGTCAGACCCCTGGCATCGGTCATACGATCTTCACCCGATCACGCTCATTTCTGTTTCAAGAACTCGTATCGGAGAAGCCGCGAGCTCATCGTCACGAAGTACCTCGTGGGGTCATACTTCGCAATCGGCCTGATCATGGAAAGGAGGGAACTCCTGGTGTGCTTGGATTCATAATGGACTTCCAGGTTCCCCTGGCAAGCCTGGCGATCGAAGCGGTTGACAACGAGGTTCCCATGGATATCCAGATTGGACCCCATCGTGTTGTTGACACCCTTGTCCGCGAAGCAGCAGGCATGGATCTTGAGGGACTTGAACTTGTTTATCAGGGCACCGTTTCGGGCAACCAGGGAAAACACCGTGGGGTTCCCGTCCCGGTCGAACTCTTCCTTGCTGATGTTGGCGTTGAGGTGGATGTTTCCCGCTGCGACGATGATTCCCCGGCCCATCACCGTAATGTCTTCGTTGAACCAGAGGTTGTCGTTGACGAAGGTGACCCCATCGCAGATGAACACCTTGTGGTCATTGTACATGATCGACCGGTTCTCAATGTCGTTCTGGAACTCCCACGACTTGTTGTAGAAGTAGCTTGCCTTTTTGAGATACTGGGTGGGGCTGTACAGGTTCGCAGGGTTGTTCTTTGAAAGCTTGGGATCCCATTTCGAGGCCCCCTCCGCGTCGTCCTTGTAGCCCGGCCAACGGCAAAAACCGTAGGGCTCCTTGTGATTGGAATACCAGAGCCAGGGAATCGGGATCTCCAGCCCCATGAATCCGATGATCGGGATAGGGGGGATAAGGATCTTTACGATCAGGAACTTGATGTGGCTATAGACCTTCTTCAGGTAACCCTCAGCCGAAAGCGAAAAGGGGAACTCGAGGTGGAAATTCCCGAACAACAGGGTGTGCGCATACATCGGGGGGAGGGGAAGCCAGAAGGAACCGTTTCCTCCGACGGCGGCGGTGCCGAAGTAGCCCCAGTCGAAAGGTTCCCCGTTAGCCCAGAAATTGTACAAGACAGTTTTGCAGCCAGGGATGAGGTTGTGCGTGGTCTTTTCGCCCGAGTCGTCGTGCTTGCTGGCGCAGGCGCACTTGCCGGATTCGTGCCCGATAAGGAGGGCAGCAGCCTCGATGTACTTGAGGGTCGGGGGAAACCTGTCGAACATACCGAGGTTGATGAGCATTTCCTTGGTCCCGTTCACCCGTACTAGGCCCGGAAGCATAACCTGCCTCGTCAACTCCTTGAGATCGAGTGAGAAAAAGGCCTTGAAGGAGTTCCAGACCGATTCGAAGGAAGGGAGGTTGTGCAAAACGATCGCGCCGGCTCCCTCGTTCCAGTTGATGGCGATATCACCGGGCCAATTGTCCTTGTTCTCCACTCCGGAATTCTCGTAGAGATACTTGGAGTTGGCGACGAAAAAAGTGTGGTCGGGAGCCACGGGTTGGATGTCGGCGACCCGAAACTCGCGCTGCACGACCAGGGTCTTGCGGATCGTAGGCCCAGGGCCGGGATGGTTGGGTTGGAATTCCAGATCCGTCTGGACCTCGAGAACTCCCTGCTTCTCGACGGTCACGTCATAGGAGAGGCTCCCGGCAAAGGCTCGGAGATCCTGGGGAAGGATACTGAGGACCTTTTCCTTGACCTTCTTCTTCAGGTCGTCGAAGTTGAACTCGAAATCGAGTTTCTCTCCGAATAGTTTCTTCGCAAGGGAGCGGGTGGTGAGATTGAGGGAATCCGAAATCTTCTCGAAAAGGGGTTCGATGATCAATGGCTGGAGGATGTAGCCTATGGGAACGTAGACCCCCTGGACAAGGCAGGTCAACCCGCTCAGGTCAGGGGCTTTCAGGAGGTTGACCTCGGGAATCAGGTCGATCACGCTGAATTTGAAGCTCAGGGAGTCGTCGTTGATCGAATCGATCAGATTTCCGAGAAACCCGTTGGCAGCAACCGAGGGAAGTTCTATCCCCGCAATCTTGAAATCGGGGTTTTTGGCCAGAATGGCCCACGCCCGGATGATCTTCGCATTGGATTTGACATGGACCCGTCCTCCCGACTGCCCGAACATGTCCGTAAGGGGACTGAGCGGCGAATCGGCCTTGGGAGCCGCGGAGTCGAACTCGTAGGTGACCCCCTTCTCGTATATGGGCTTGAAAACACCGTTACTGAAAAGGTCCAGGGTGACATCGACACCGTTCTGCTGGGCACCTTTGTATGAGACAGGGTCCATGTAGGCTTGGGCAACCGGAGTCGGTATCCGGAACCGCATAAACCAGCTGGTGAAGAACTCGTCCGGTTTGTTGAGGAGCTTCCAGAATGAGCTCCAGTCGTTCATTCCCTCCTGGACCAGCCGGAAAGCCATGTTCGTGGCAGCTTCCGCGCACTCCTCGGCCTTCTTCTCGTTGTTGGTGAAAACAGTCTGCCACCTGTTCGCGATCGTCGTGCGCGAAAGAAGTATCCCGAGAAGAACGAGAACGCTTACGACACCGAGAACGGCCAGGTATGCAGACCCCGACCGAAGCCTGCGGCACCCGAAGGAAATTCCTCCCCTGATGGGGAATCCCGGAAAAAACTTGTGCATTCCCCTGCCTCCCCCAGGAAAGTATAACGGAAAACCTCTCCTAAAAGCAATTTCCCCAAGGCCACAGGATCCGAGGCGGGCCGGGGAATGGTGCCAGGGGAAAGTCCTTCCATGCGCCTACAGGGGAGGAAACGACGGCCTACCGGAGGATCGCGAGTTTTCCGGTGCTCTTGAGCTCCTCCCCGCTCCGTCTGACAACGACCTTGAAAATGTAGACTCCGTTGGCAACCTGCTTTCCATCTTCGTTTCTGGTGTCCCAGTTGGCGATGAACGTACCGTTCGACTTGTAGTTGAGGGGAAGCGATGTGATCTTGTGGTTCGCCACGTCGTAAATCCGCGCCTCCACCTCGAGGGAGGCATCGTTTGCCCCGCTGCCGTCCAGGATGGCGGCCAGATGGGCGGTTCCCCGGCACGGATTGGGGTAAGCCGCGGTCTGAACGATCATCAGGGGCCCCTGAAGGGTCTGATCGAGGATCGCCCTTCCCCGGTTGTCGGCAAGGTCTTTCACCTCGATCACGATACGGTGCTGGCCTTTGGAAAGGCGGGAAAGATCAGTGGTAATCTGGCCGGTTTCGGGATCGAAGTTGTACGGAACCGATTCGGAGTTGACCTCGACCCGGATAGAATCCCGGTTGATCCCCGATCCGCCGTCGGTAACGCGGGCGATGAGGGTGGGCTTGTCCTCACCCTCTTCGACGTGAGCATCGTGAATCCGTGGGGCGACGGTGTCGGCGGCCAGGGCGAAAGTCCCCTCGAAGGTGATGGGGGAAAAGAACCCGCGCTCGTTCCGGCTGGCTTTGAGCCAGGTGGTTCCTGTTTTCCTTCCGGTCCAGAAACCAATCTGGGAATCGTTGTCGACTGAGTAGGCGACGCTGTCCACCAGGAGGCGCGCTTCGACCGAGTCTTTGGCGCTGAAAAGCAGGTTGTAGGGTTTCGACAGGATCTTCAGCTCGGAGGGCGGATCGACCAGGGCCGTTTCGAAAAGATAGGCGGAATCCGTGTCCAGCCGCGAGGTGACGGAAAACTCCGCTTCCTTGACGGTCAACTTGGCTCCGACATTGCTTTTCAGTGAGGACTGGAAGAAAGAAAAACTCGAGGTGTCACCCCCCACCGTCGCGGTCACGACACCTTCCCCCGAAACCGAAGGGAGCAGGTAGTTGCCGACGTACATCGTGGGGTTGGCGGGGTCAACCGCGGTCATGGCGGGACTGGAAACGATGTTGTTGAAGCTGACCTGGACGACGGGGGCGGAGGGAAGCGCCCCGCTCGTGGATTTGACCACGATCAGGAAGTTGAACGACCGCTCGCTCTTGTTGAGGGTGTAGTCGTCGTCGAAAAAGGCCGGGTTGGGAACCGGGTACAGCACCAGCTTCGAGTTTTTCGCCTGAAACCTGTAGAAGTAGGCCGCCGTGGAAGGTGCTCCGATATCAATAAGGGCGGGAACGATCACGGCCCGCTGGTTGCTGGAAAGGTCGATTTCGATGCTCCCGGTATTCGAAGCGGAAAGGGAGACATCCGAGACGGTCATGGATTTGTTGTTCCCGATGAGGCCGACGAAGGGAGTGAATTTCGAGGTTTCCCCCTCGAAGAGAAGGGTGAAACGCCCGGTTCCGGAGATGTCATGGTACTTCCCGGCATTGGGATAGGCTGTCCCCTCGCCACCGACCGTCGACAAAGAGTTCGCGGAATAGGTGTGGAAGGACCCCGCGATCGGGATTCCGTTACCTTCGGTTCCCAGGCGGGTTGCCTTGTCCACATACCCGTAAAATCCGTTTCCGATCGTCGTATCGTTCAAGTGGTTTGCGAGAAGCCAATTCTTCAGGGATTGGACGAAGGTCGCCCCCTTCGCTGCAAGAGCGGAGTTCAACCCGGTCACCCCGATGTCGCGGTTGTTGATCAACGTCTGGACAAAAACTTTCCGGTCGTTCTCGGTCGAACCGCCATATTTTTCCTGAAGATAATAGCAGTAAAGGAAAGAGGCCCCGTAGTGCCGGAACAGGGTGGTTGAGTCGTTCAACCATTCGAAACTCGAGTTGTTCGTCAGCACCAGATCAGGGTTTGCAAGAAACTTCGACAGATGGGGGCTCGGAGGGAGGCCGATTCCATCCCCCGTCACGATCGAGGTGTATGCATACTCGGCGAATCCCGAAAGCCCTTCCTCGATCCAGCGGTCTTCCTGAAGGGCTCCAAGGGCGAAATGACGCGAAAAGTTGATCATGTGCTGCATTTCGTGGACGAGGGTCCTGTAGAAATCGTTGTTCTTGTCGGTTGGGTTGCCGGGCTTTCCGGGGTTCAGATCCATGAAGAAGACCGGTTTCCGGTTCCCCCCGATCTTGGCCTCGATATCCTCGGAATCGAAGTATCCCGCGACATATCCACCGCTCAAACCGTCCCGGATGTCGCACAGATAGATATATATCTTGTCGTCGGGAAGCCCGAAAGCGGGAGGAATGAAGACGTTTCCGAACCAGCCGGTCGCGGTAGGGAAGACTTTCTCGTCGAACGTGGCCCGGATCTGCGCCAGGGTGGTGGGCCCATCGGATCCGAGGAGGTAATAGGAATCCTGTTCGACGAAAATGTAGCAGTGCGCCCCGACTTCCCTCAGGATCCCCGAACGGGTCTGGTATGACCCGGTTCCGAAATTGTAGACCTGGAAATCGATCGTGGTCTTGTGGACCACCATTGCGGGCTGAACCTTCCCCAGGGCTTTTACCTTGGCGGCGTAGACCGGATCGGTACTGAGACGCGCGCGGATCTGTGCGTCCAGCACTTCCCTTTGTTGTCGGAGCTGGAAGGTTCCGTCGACGATGGCCGGTTTCTGGACTTCGGCATTCGCGGCGAGGGCGAACCCCAGGACCAGAAGGACCATCAGAAACAGGGATCTTCCCTGGACA
>CAYRYU010000010.1:0-19914 GCA_964428355.1 uncultured bacterium | reverse complement strand
GAGGGCGAACCCCAGGACCAGAAGGACCATCAGAAACAGGGATCTTCCCTGGACATTGCTCATTTTGCGATCATCCTTTCCATGAAAGCCCGGAAAAGGGGAACACATCCCAATCCAGGCCAGGCGCTTTTCTGTATGATTCCGCGAAGGACGGCCCGTCCGCCCCGGAAGAAAACGGAACTCGGTCAGCTAATTCTACCAGAAATTTTCCATCCCGCAATCCCATTCCGGCCCATTCTGGGGAACGGCTTGATTTGGCGGATCCAATACAGGTATCCTGACCATGGACCACGGGGTTCCCTTCCATGGAATTTTTCCGAAAAACGAGTTGAACCTTGGACAACGCCAGAGCATATATCGCCGGGGGGGGGCTTGCCGGAATCGCGACCGCCTTTTATCTCATCCGGAAAGGCGGATTCCCCGGGGAACGGGTCACCGTCTTCGAAGCGATGGAATTCGCGGGCGGAAGTCTCGACGCGTTCTTCGAACCGCAGAAGAGCGGCTATTTCATGCGGGGTTTCCGGATGCTGGAGGATCACGTCTATTCAGCATTCTTCGACCTGATCTCCTCGGTCCCGACATTGGAAGATCCCGGGAAATCCCTTATGGACGATTTCGTCGAGTTCAACGATTCAATGAAAACCCATGCCCGGGTAAGGCTTCTGGAAAAGGGCAAACCCGTCGCGGCAAGGCCTTTCCGATTGCCTCTGATCGACCGGGTAAGGCTTATGAAGCTCCTTGCGCTCCCCGAAGGGATGATCGCCGGAGCCAGGATCGACGGGTTCTTCTCCCCCGGCTTCTTCAGGAGCAATTTCTGGCTGGAGTTCTGCACGACCTTCTCCTTCCAGCCATGGCATTCCCTCGAGGAGTTCAGGCGATACATCCTGAGGTTCATCCAGGATTCGCACCTCCTGGATATCCAGACCTGCGTGAGGAACACCCGTTTCAACCAGTTCGATTCCGTCATCAGGCCTGTCAAGAAGTGGCTCCAGGCGCACGGGGTCGAGTTCCGCAGGTGCAGCACCGTTACCGATGCCAGTTTTGCCCGCGAAGGTGGGAAGATGCGGATCACCGAGATCCGCTTGCTTTCACAAGGGCGCGAGGAGCGGGTCGAGATCGGCAGGGGGAGTCTTGTTTTCCTGACCCTGGGTTCGATGACGGGAAATGTCGCGACGGGTTCGATGGACGAGCCGCCCCCCAGATTCTCCGAAAATGGGAGTTCCTGCTGGCATCTCTGGGAGAACATCGGAAAGTGGAGCCCCGAGTTCGGCCGCCACGCCGCATTCGACTCCGATGTCGGAAAGACCGGCTGGGTCTCTTTCACCACCACCCTGTCCAGTCCCCTGTTCACCGACCTTCTCCGGGGAATCACCCGGGTGCGGACCGGTACCGAGGGGATCCTGACGATCAAAGACTCGAACTGGCTGATCTCATTCGCTTTTCCCGCCCAGCCGCATTTCATCGGGCAACCCGACAACCTGCAGGTTTTCTGGGGATACGGTCTCAACCCCGAAAAGCCGGGCAACTTCGTCCGGAAGCTGATGTCCGAATGTTCCGGTCGGGAGATCCTTATCGAACTGTTGAGCCACCTGAGATTCGAAAAGGACCTCGACGCCCTCCTGGACTCGGCGATCTGCATCCCCTGCATGATGCCTTATATCACCAGCCAGTTCATGCCCAGAAACCCCGGCGACCGTCCTAAGGTCGTTCCCGATTGTTCGGGGAACTTCGCCTTCATCGGCCAGTACTGCGAGATCCCGGAGGATATCGTCTTCACGGTCGAATACTCGGTGCGGTCGGCCCAGATGGCGGTCTATTCGCTTCTGGGATGCGGGGAATCCCCTACCCCGATCTTCAAAGGCTGGAAACGTTTCAGGAACCTCTTCAACGCGGTCCGGACGATCATGCGTTGAACTGTCTTCTCCTACTTTGTGGACTTCGTGTCCTCCGTGACTTCGGGGTGAGCTTCCGTTGGGTCGGGTCAGCGGGTGGCTCTGGAAACGACGTCCTGATCGAAGTAGTTGCAGGACATTCCCGCATCGACGAGGATCCCCGTCGCGTTGATCCCGCTCGAAGCAGGCGAGAGGAGGAAGATCGCGGTGTTGGCAACCTCCTCGGTCTTGAGGGCGGCTTTCCTGAGAGTCAGCTGCTCGGCGAAAAGGTAGTTCTCCACGTAGCCTGGAATCCCCGCGGAGGCCGAAGTTTTAAGGGGTCCGGCGCAGACCGCGTTGACCCTCACCCTGGAAATGGCCGAAAGGGATTTGGCCAGGAAGGCGACCGCGGCATCCAGGCCCGCTTTTATCGGTCCCATGTAACCGTAGGCGGTCGCCCGCGTGTTGCTGATCGAGATCGTGACGATCGAGGCATCGGGTTCGAGGCGGTCTTTCAGGGCGTTCGTGATCGACACGAGGGAAAAGCAGGAGATGTTCGTCGCCTGGAGGAAATCCCCGGGGTCGGTCTCGTGAAAAGGCTTGATTCCATCCCGGTAGTTGGCGAAGGCGATGGAATGGACGAGCCCGGAAAGCCTGATATCCTTCTCGCGGAGGGCTTCACCGAGCCTGCGGATATCCTCCTCCCGCTCGACATCGCAGACCAGGATGATCGAGTCCGGAAAGAGCTTCGAAACCCTTTCGCGGTGTTCATCCCCCTGGACGGAAAAGACCACCTTGGCCCCAGCTTCCAGAAGGTTCCTCGCCACGAAGAAGGCAACGCTCTTCTTGTTTGCCACGCCCACCACCAGGAAGGTTTTCCCCGAAAGGGCAAGAAAATCCATAGATTGCCTCAACTCCCCCCCTGAATCAGGGCGGCCTGGAAGACGATTTTCAGGATGACTTCCTCACCCACCCGAATCGTTCCGCTCATGTAGAAAGCATTCTCGATCTCGTCATCGAGAGTCACGCTGATCGTCAGCACGTCTCCGGGATGGGCGAGCTTGCGGAACTTGGTGTCCTTGATCCGCGTAACCACCCCCAACCCGGGTCGTCCTCCGCCACCCATCAGGATCGCCCCCGTCTGGAAACACGCCTCGCACAACAGAACGCCTGGCATGACCGGGTTTCCGGGGAAATGGCCCTTGAAGAAATACTCGTCGTCCCTGAGAGTTCTTTGCGTCGTGATCGTCTTTCCATCGCGGTTCAGGATCCTGTCGACGAAAAGGAATGGCGGGCGCTGCGGAATGGCGGCCAGGATCTCGTCCATTACAGCCCTCCCGCGACCGTGATAGAGGTCCCGGTGATGTACGAGGCCTCACGACTGGCAAGGAAAAGAACCGCGTGGGCCACTTCCGCGACGGTCCCGAAACGTTTGAGCGGAATCGTCTTTTGATACTCCTTCCTCTGCTCCTCGGGAAGATCCTTGATCAGCTCGGTGTCGATGAACCCCGGGGCAACGCAGTTCACGGTGATTCCCTTCTTTGCCACCTCCTTCGACAGGGACCTGGAGATGGCCATCTGGCCGGCTTTCGATGCGGCGTAGTTCGCCTGGCCAGGGAACCCCAGTTCTCCGCCCAGAGAGCTGATGTTGATGATCCGCCCGTACCGGTTGGCCATGAACCGGGAAACGATCTCCCGGGACATGAGGAATGTCCCGCCCAGGTTTACGTCCAGGACGCTCTTCCATTGCTCGTCGGCCATCAAGGCAACCACGGCGTCGCGCCGGATTCCGGAGTTGTTGACCAGGACCTCGATCGACGGGTATTTCTCGTCCAGGGCGGTGAAGAAGGCCTTGACCTGCTCGGCGGACGACACGTCGAACTTTCGGATATCGAGCCTCGAGGCGAACTCGGCGTTCTTCTCCCTGAACTCCCCGGCAACGGCGTCGTTGGAGGAATAGGTAGCGATCACGGTCGCGCCGGCCTTCAGGAATGCGCAGGAGATCCCCGCACCGATGCCGCGGATACCGCCGGTGACGATTACTCTTTGTCCGCTGAAATCAAACATATCCACCTCGTTCTAGTTTCCCAGAAAATTTTCGACTTCGTATGCCTGGATGACACCGTAGTTCGCCGCGCCAAGCCAGCCCGACATGATGATCCCGACGGACCCGGTGTGGAAGAGGCCCTGGATCTCCCTGTGCATGCCCATGGAGATCTCCAGTCCCTCGTGCTTGGTTCCGAATGACGAGCCCTTGACGTGGTGGGTATATCTCCTGATCGTCAGGGGAGTCGCAACTTCGACGTGGTCGACCTTCGCAGCGACCCCGGGGATGACCTTCTCCAGGCTCGCCAGGGTGGCCGCGACCAGTTCCTTCTTCTTTGCCTCGTATCCCTGCTTGTCCAGTCTTTCCCAGTCCTCGAAACGGGCGTTGGTCGAGGAGACGATGGAATAACCTGCGTTCTCGAGGTGCGGCCGGAGCCGAGGATAGTAGATCGAAAAGGTCCGGCTGGAGGTGTCCATGGCGAGAAGTTCGTCGGTCTTGAACTCCCCCCTTTCGGAAAAGAAGACGAGGTCACCGACATCCTCGAGCTGCTCCCCATGCCTTATTCCCAGGTAGACCTGGCAGGAGCTGGTATTCACCCTGACCTTGCGGGCCCGCTCCAGGAAAGCCGGAGACCACTCCTTTTCCCCGACGAGATCGAAAATCGTGCCGATGAGACTTCCGTTCGAAAGGACCGCACGGGAAGCCACGAACCGACCGTCGACCTGAACTCCCTTGCAGACGCCGCTTTCCACGACTATACGGTCGACCTTGGAACGGAGCCGGATGTCGACGTCGTTCCCCAAAAGCTCTTCCTGCATCATTCCAACGATGAGGTCCGTCCCTCCGCGAAAAGTGAAGACCCCCTTGCTCATGAAATTCGAGAAGACGATCCCGTAGGTCACCGCGGGATCCTCGAGCGTCGAACCGTTCGCATACACGATCGGCTCGATCAGGAACCGGTGGACGTCCTTCCGGCCGGGGAAGAACTTCTCGAGAAGCGCGGCGTTGGTCATCTCCTTGTTCTCGTAGAACTCCATGTTCATGATCACGGCGAAGAAATCGTCGACCGTCTTGCGTGGGACCTTGAAAACTTCCACGAGCTTGGAGGTGAAATCCTCGACCGTGAAATCGGTCTCGAGCTGGTAGCAGGGATTGATGAACCTGACCCGCTTCAGCTGGATGATGTTCCCCGCGATCTTCTCGTTCCAGTATTTCCGGCAGGTCTTCTTCATCCCGACGGGGAATCCGTGAAGGGAAACGTCGAAGATGTGGTTTCCCTTCCGCCTGAACCACGTGGCGAACCCACCGAGCTTGTCGTGGGCCTCGAGAAGGAGGACCTTTTTCCCCGCCTTCGCGAGCTTGTTCGCCGCGGTCATGCCCCCCAATCCGCCTCCCACGATGATTACATCGTATCTCTTTTCGATTCCATCTTTCTTGTCAAGAAGCATTCGGTTTCCTCACAGTAAGATCAAGTGCCTGCTCGATCGGAATTCTGGGTTCGTACCCGAAATCGTCCCTGGCCTTGCGGTGGGAAAAAAAATGGGAACGGGAAAACTGGAGCGCTACGAAGCGCGTCATGGGCGGATCGCGCCGGATCCGCAGGAGCCTGAAACAGGATTCGAAAAACATCCCCGCAACGAATGCGGCTGCCACAGGGACTTTCCGGGTTACCGGGGGAAGGCCGTGGCGCGCAAGTATCTCGTTGATGAATTCCCAAAGCACCACCGGCCTTTCCTGGCCGATGAAATATGCCTGGCCGGCAACCCGGGACCCGTTTGCGAGTTTTCCCATCGCTTGAAGATGCGCGTCGACGGCATTCTGGATGAAGGTGACATCGACCCGGTTGCTCCCATCGCCCACGATGGACAGCTTCCCCTTCCGGGCGACCTCGACCAGACGCGGGATGAGATGCGGGTCATCGGGGCCGAAAATCAGGTGCGGTCTCAGAGCGACGGTTGCCAGTTCCCGACCGTTTGCCTCGAGAACCATCTTTTCTGCGGCCACTTTCGTCCGGGCGTAGCTTTCCAGGAATCTTCGGGCATAGGGCGTCGTTTCGTCCGCCCCGCAGAGGTCACTCCGCTCGAAAACCACGCTTGGGGTGCTGGTGTAGACAAGGCGCGGGATCCGGTGGGTACGGCAGGCGGCGATGACGTTCTTCGTTCCCGAAACGTTCGTGCGGTGGAAATCCGAAAAATCGCCCCAGATTCCCACCCGGGAAGCAACATGAAAGACTGCTTCCATCCCCTCGAGGGCGGAGGAAACCGCGGCCGGATCCCCCAGGTCACCGCAGCGGGTCTGGACACCCATCCGCTTCAGTTCCTGGTGGTCGCTGCGACTGAAATTCCAAACCCGTTCTCCCCGGGAAACAAGTGCGGCGGCAAGGTTCCTTCCCAGGAAACCGCCCGCTCCCGTTACCATGACGTTCATGGGGCCGACCTTCCCGGGAAAAGGGTTTTCAGAACTCCCTTCAGGATTTTCATGATACTGATCTTACCACGGGAAACATCCCCCGCAAGTTTCGAACGGTCGATCTTGACATTGTGCCTGACATCGACCGGAAACCTGTCCCGGAAACGGACGGTCCTGATAGGTGCGGTCAGGGCATTGGCCTCACCGATTTCGAGAAGCTCCCTTTTCAGATCGTCCTCGTCGATCTTCTTTCCCGCCTGGTTCCTTTCGATCACGATGGCAGGGATGATGCCGCCTTTCCCCTTGATACCGACCAGGGCGGACCTTCTGACTCCGGGGTGGGAATTGAAAATGGCCTCGCAGGGGACGGAACAGAACAACCCCGACTTGGTTTCCACCCGGTGTGATTTCCGACCGCAGAACCAGACCCACCCTCTCTCGTCGATGTATCCCAGGTCACCCATTCGGTGCCAGAATGATCCGTTGTCGGGAATCTTGGCAAGGCCCGTCTCCCGTGGAGACTGGAAGTAGCTGGGAGTCGCGACGTCGCCTTTGACGATGATCTCCCCGATCCGGCCGGGGTCGAGCCGCCGCGCGGCCGAGATGTCGGGGATCGGCTCATCCGTGATCCCGATGACCGCCACCTCGACCCCGGGAACCGGTGTTCCCACGCAGGTTCCCTTCCCTTTGCAGGTCAGGGGGGCGGTCTGCTCCAGGACCGTTCTTCCCGAGATGCAGGATACGGGAAGGCATTCCGTCGCTCCATAAGGTGTATAGGTCATTCCGTTGGGCAGGATCTTGCGGAACTTTTCGTGCAGGCCGACCCGGACAGGGGCTCCGAACATGACGAGGTATTTTACCGACGGGAGGGTGATTCCCCTTTCGAGGCAGTGGTCGGCAAGCTTCTCCCAGATGGTGGGTGAACCGGCCATGAAGGTTACGCCGTTGTCCCGGATGTTCCTCAGGATCTTGCGCGGATCGGCCTTTGCCGGCTTGGAGGGGTCCATGTCGGGAATGCACGAGGTCATTCCCATCGCAAGGGTGAACAGGGAGAACAGGGGAAATGCGGGAAGGTCGGTTTCGGTCTCCCCGAGGTCGAAAAGCTTCTGCAAGAGGCGTGTTTGCTCTGAGAAGATCCGGTGGGTGTACACGACTCCCTTCGGACGTCCGGTTCCGCCGGAAGTGAAGAGAATGGCGGCGATTTCGTCAGGATCCAGCTGTTCGTTCACGAAACGGGAGTCCGCACCTTCGAGGTCGGAAAGCAGGTGGCACCCTTTGATTACCGGGCCACGGACGGTCACCCTTGCCTCGACCGATGCCATTGCCTTGCGTGCGAACATTCCCATGAGATGGACTTCGGGCTCGGCGATGAGCCCCCGGGGAGCGACTTCCTCGATGGCGGCAAGAAGGTTCTTCCTTCCCATGCCCGGGTCGATGAGGACGGGCACGACTCCCAGCTTGAAAAGGGCGAACACTAGCGCATGGAAGCGGAGGGAGGGCCGGACGAAAAGCAGTGTCCTGCTTCCCCGGCGCAATCCAAGGCCCGATAATCCGTTCGCATATCTGCACGCAAGGGATTCCAGCTCCCCGAAGGTGATGGAATCGTACCGGTATCCCCCGCCTTCCCGAACGGGAAAACGGACCGCGGTCTTTCCGGAGAAAGTCCCGGCGATCTGTGAAAAACGGTCAGCGATGTTCATTGCGGCGGATGTGCGTCATCTTCCATATCGGGTTGTCCGACGATAACCCATCGGACCTGCTCCGGTCAAAAAAACCGTTTCAGTTCCCCGATTATTTCGTCCCCGGCATCTTCCAGGAGGTAGTGCCCGGCCGAACGGAAGGTCCGGACGCGGGCATCGGGATAGATCTCGCGCCAGCGGCCGAGGAAATAGTCGTTGAAACAGAAATCCCGCTTTCCCCAGAGGATGAGCCGTGGGCAACGGTGTTTCGGAAGCGACAGCTCGATCTTCTTCAGCGTTGCGTAACTCCGGTGGTCGGGGGTCATCGGGATGTCGGCGACGAAACCCGCGATTGCCACACGCTTCTCATAATCACCGTAGGGGAACAGGAACCCGCGCCTGACTTCGGGGGAAAGCTTGCGGACGACGGCCATGCGCGTCGCGGGCCAGGCGAAACCGTTCAGCCGGCGAATGAGGAAATCGTTCAGCAGCGGCATCCGGCAGATGTCTATCCGGGTGGCGATGACCTCGGAAGTGAAGGCGGCGGTATTGAGGATCACGATCCTGCTTGCGAGCTCGGGATGCCTTTCGAGCAACCCGAACCCGATCGCCCCACCCCAATCATGGACGACGAGGGAAAAATCCTTCAAGCCGAGGTTCCCAACGAGCTTTTCGAGGTTGTCGATGTGGTGTTCCAGCGTGTATTCGTAGTTCTGGGGTTTGTCGGAAAAGCCGCAACCGAGGTGGTCGGGCACGATCAGCCTGTTGGTTCCGGAGAACGCTTTGACGATGTTCCGGTAGAAGAATGACCAGGTGGGGTTTCCGTGGAGCATGAGGACCGGTTGTCCCCTGCCTTCGTCCAGATAATGCATGGAATGGCCGGTCGGGAGGCGGAAGAAGTTCTCCTTGAAGGGATACAGCTCCTTCAACCAGTCGGGTCTCACCATTTGACCCCGAGCATGATCGAGTTGAGGCCCGAACCTATTCCGAGAAGGCCGACCCGGCTTCCTCTGGCAATTCCCTGCCGTTCGTCGAAAATCGCGAGGGTGATCGGAAGGGCCGAGGCCCCGGTGTTCCCAAGGAAGGGATAGGTCGAAAATGTGGGACACCCGACCAGTTTCAGTGCCTGCCTCAGGGAGCTTTCGTGGGCAACCCCGACCTGGTGGCCGACGAAACAGTCGACATCCTCGTTGTTCCAGCCGAGTTCACGCTTGGTCTCGTCCCAGGTCCTGACGGCGAGCGCGATTCCGGCCTTCATCAGCTCCTCGGAATCGGTCTCCATCGTGAGAGCCTCGGTATCCCCGCCCCCACGACAAAGGACATTGGCCGCGGAGTCTGCCAGATAAGCGCCCCCGAGGATCCTGTGACCGTCGGGAGCGTGATCCTTGTGGGATATGGTGTAGGCCACCGCTGCCGATCCGATCGTCAGGTTCGCGATGTATTTCTTGATCCCTTTTCGTGTGAGATCGCCCTGTTTGAGAAGCTTTTCGATGGTCGTCATCAGCAAAGGCCCGCCGTTCTCTCCTGAAACGATGAGCGCATGCCTTATCGCACCGATCTCGATCATGTTTGCCGCGACCACGAATGAGCTCATCATCCCCAGACAGGCGTTGGAAAGATCGAACAGCATCGCATCCGGCCGAAGCCCAAGATTGTGGTGGATGACGGACGAAGTCGATGGCTCCAAAAAATCCCTGCAGACGGATGCATGGACCAAAAGGTCGATGTCACCGGCCTTGAGGGGGCCCTTCTGGAACAGGTTTTTGGCGGCCTGGGTCGAAAGGTCGCTGGGGAGGGTTCCAGGAGGCCAGTAACGCCTCTCCTTGATTCCGGTCATCAGCTCGATCCGGCCGGGAGGGAGGTTCAGCCGCTGGTAGACCGGAGCGAGCCTTTCCTCGATCTCCTCGGAAGACATCATCCGTTCGGGGAGGTGGTACCCGAAGGAGGAAATGACTACATTCGAGAATCTCATGCCTTTTCTTCACCCATCAGGCAATGCAGGTTGGCCATGGATATACCGCTCAGCATAGCACCCACGATGCCCAGGAAACCCTGGTCGGTCCCGCAGACGAAAAGGTTCCCCACCCCGGTCCGTCCGTTCCTGGCCTTGTTGGGGCTTCCGTAGACAGTTCCCCCCAGATGCCCCGTGAAACGACGGATCGTGCGGGGGGTGAAAACATCGTGGAAGAGAAGGCGGGCTTCGAACCCCGGAAACTGTCTGGAAATCAGCGCGCGGGATTCCCGCAGAACCGCCTCCTTCCGGAGGGAATAGGTCTCCCGGTCCATTTCATGCCACTTGTCGGAGTTCGCGATGTAAGTCACCCTCACGACTCCCTCGTCGAAATCGTCGTGACCGAAGTTGTTGGGGAAACAGATGACCGCGCTCCGAAAGTCGCAGTAGTCGGGCGCTTTCCGGTAATGATACCGTTCCTCGTCGTTGAAAAAGACGATGGTGTCTTCAATTCCAAAATGCGATGGTTTTCGGTCGTAGAAGAGAATGGTTTCCGTGAAACTCATCGCCCCCACGGGCGGGGCTTCATGCTTATCTGAAAGGATACCCAGGGTTTCGGGAAGACCTATCGACGAAAGCACCCTGTCCGCGGCGATGAACCGGCCGTCGTCAAGGGTCACGCCCTTCGCGGCCCCATTTTCCACCTCGATCGTCTTGATGCCCTTCCCGAGGTCGATCCGGCCCCCGAGATGCCGGTATCTCTCGAGAAGGAGGTCGATCACGGTCCGAACCCCGTTCCTGGGCCGGCAAAAGCCTTCGAGAAAAATGCTCTTGAACATTATGACGAACTGGGAGAAGTCCATGTCGTTTTCCCAGGCGCTTCCATAGATGAGAAGCGGGCAGAAAATCATCTCCACGAGCTTTTCATCGGTGATGATCCCGCGAACCCTTTCTTTCGCGCTCTGGTATTCATTAGCGAGGTTCAGCTCGTCAGCGGTTTTGACAAGGTCGAGAAGCCGCGCGAAATTTCCCGCCTGGTCGGGGAACTCCCGCGCGATCTCCCGGATGAGCAGAGCCGGGTCGTTCGAGAATGCCAGGGTCTTTCCAGGGAAGGCGATACGAGAGCGGTTCTGTTGGGAAAGTTCCAGTTTCTCGTAGGGGATCCTCAGTTGCCTGAGGAGTTTCGTGAGAGGGCGGCCGCCCTCCCCCTTCCGGGCGAAATTGGTCATGGCATGAAGGCCGACGTCGAGCTTTCTTCCCTTCCGTTCATAATACGAGTTGAGCCCGCCTGGGACACGATGCCGCTCGAAAATGCAAACCTTCTTGTCGAACATCGCGAGCCTGATCCCGGCCGCAAGCCCGGACATGCCCGCACCTGCGATGATCGTGTCGAATCTCTCCGTAGCGGTGTCAGGGGAATTTGGGGCCAAGATATTCGATGCAGCTGTTCATCGTGGCGAGCTTGGGGTAGTCCTCGGTCGGAACGATGATCTTGTACCTTTTCTTCAACTCCATCACGACATCGAGGAAATCCATCGAATCCAGATCGAGTTGATCTCTCAGCCGAGCATTGTCATCGAGGTTCGAGAGGTCCGCGTCGACTGCGATATTTGCGATGATTTCAAGGATTTTCTGCCTTACGGTCTTCGCATCCACGTTGCTTCCTCCTTGCGGATAACTTACCCAGGGAACTTCCTGATTATCAGAACCGAGTTTATTCCCAACATTCCGAAAGAGTTACTCAGAATGGTCATAACCTGCCTTTCAACGGGTTCGCCGTTGACCAGATTTTTCAAATTGCACTGGGGATCGAGGTTTTCTATCAACTTGCAGGGGTGGATCCGGTTGTCGGTGAAGCTGGGAAGGTTCCCCGCAAGCTCGAGAGCTCCCGCCGCGCCCATCGCGTGGCCGATGAAGCCCTTGGTGCAGTTCACGAAGGTTTTTTCGGAGCGGCCGAAGATGTGCCTGACCGCCTCGCATTCGATGACATCGCCCGAACTGGTGCCCGTTGCATGCAGGTTGACCACATCGACATCCTCCGCCCGGATTCCAGCCCTTGCGATCGCAGCTTCCATGCACTGGATCTGCCGCTGGGCATCGGGGAGGACGAAATCCACCGCATCGGAATTGATGTTGTACCCGATGATCTCGCCGTAGATCTTCGCCTTGCGCGCCAGGGCGTCATCCAACCTTTCCAGAACGAAGATCGCCCCGCCCTCGGCAACGACGATGCCGTTCCGGTGGATGTCGAGGGGCCTGCTGGCCTTCGTGGGATCGTCGTTGAACCCCAGGGCACCCTGGCTCTTGAAGCTGGCGAAGATCCCGAAGGTTCCGGTCGCTTCCGATACCCCGCCGGCAAGGGCGAGATCGACCTCGCGGAGCTGCAGCATCTGGAGCCCCTGGATGATTCCGATGTTTCCGGCAGCACAGGCGGCTCCGATCGAGTAGGCGGGCCCGGTGATCCCGAGGTTGAGACTCACCTCACCCGCGGGGGCGTTCGCCACCGTCCGTGGATTGTGGTGGTGAGACCACAACCCCACATCGAGATTGTTCTGGTGGAGTTCGAAAACCTCGTTTTCGGTTTCCACGTTTCCGTGCTCTGTGATTCCGAGGTAGATCCCGGTGCGGTCCTTGGCGACCGATTCGAGCGGAAGGCCGGAGTCCTTGAGCGCTTCATTCGCGCAGTAGATGGAGATGGAGCCGGCCCTGGTTCCCCGCCTCCGCATCTTCTTCTTCTGGTAGACCCCTTCGTCGAAGTTGCAGTTTCCGACCGCGACCTTGCCCATGTACCGGATTTCCGTCTCGGTGATCCCGGATTTCTGAGTAAGCAGGGACTCCCGGAACTCCGGGAGGCTGTTTCCGTTGGGGGCGGTGAGCCCGACCCCGGTAATGACGACCCTGGTTTTCCTGCAGTTTTCCATAACCATTTTTCCGTTCACCTGTCACGGCATCCTAAGATTTTCCACCACCGATATTTTCGATCGGTTTCCATTTTTGGGAGACAGTAGTTTAGAAAGATAGCCTTCCCATGTCAACTAATCTTCCAAAATCCTTGATAATCCGCGCACGTTCAAGAATCCCGGGGTACTTTCGGATCCAGAAACGGGCGGATCCCCGCTCCCGGTCTTCTTTCCGTTGATACGAAACCCGATAGGCGTCAGGGGGAGACCCTGAGGTACCCATTCTACTCCCCGGGGGAATCTGGCGCAATTCTCCCGACCACCCAAAAACTGCATGGGATTCGAAGACCGATTCGGAGGTCGCTTCTTGGCTTGCGATCCCTGTCCGTGAACGCCTGCAATGACATGCCTTTCACGGGGTCATTGCCCCGTCCGCCCCATCCGTCCATTACCTCAAAAGTCGCTTTCGGAAGGCATCCGGACAACCAGGGCCCCCGGCCCACCCAAGCCTTTGAAGGTGTCTCCACGGGGATTGACGAACAGTCCCAGTGTGTCGGGACGGGAAAGAATCGTTTCCATCAGCTTGGCATCGCCATCGCTGTTTCCGGCGAAGAACCCGGCCCGCCCATTCTCCTGCTTCTCGATCCAGTTTTCGAGGGCAGACACTTTTCCCTCTCTTTCGAGCGTTGTCAGGCGCCCGTCGGGAAACCTGAAAGCCCGGTCGTCGAAAACGCCGGAAAGACGACCATGTTTGTCTAGAAGCGGGAAATGGCCGAGGATCCTCGAACCAGTGGGATTGGCCCGGGAATAGATCCCCACCCCTTCCCCAAGAATTCCCTTGAAATCGTATGACAGCCCGCCTTCGCGCGTGCATTCCCTGGCCGCTTTATCCAGGAAGCTCCGGACGAACCACGGACTGCTCCCGGTGACGACCCAGACACGGAATCCTTTGTCCAGAAGTCTCTGCAGAAGGTCGAGCATCGGCAAAAAGACGAACTTCCGCGGAGGGTAATCCGTGAAGAAAGGCTGAACGGTCTCGTCGAGTTCACTTATCGACATCCCCGTTTCGAAGCAGGCGAGCTGGGAGAACTTCATGTATCCCGCGGCCCTGACATTGGTATAGCCTTCCAGGAGGTTGTCGTGGAGCAGGATCCGTTCGCGGTCGGCCGCGGTCGAATCGTGGAGGCGGAGTTTCGGAAATGCCCTGGGAAACCGCTCGAGATGGTTCGCGACCCAGATCCGCCACGCGGACTGGCCTGACCGGAGTTCCAGTCCCGCAACCGGATACTGCTCGCTGCAGATCGTTCCGTCGAAGTCGAAAACCGCGATCATGCCCTTCCCCGCATTCCTCTCGACGAACCGGTCGATCCGCAGGAGAGCCGCCAGTTGGTCCTTCGGCCAGTGGGGATACTCAGCCAACAGCCCCCGGGCAAAGGCCGAACCCGTTGAAAGAAGGGCCAATGCCGCCAGGAGAAAGATCGGTATCAGGACCCCTTGCGACCAGGACCAGGATCGGGACCAGGAAAGGGATGGGACCAGTTTCACAGTTTGACCTCCTGGGATTTCATCGGGAACAATGATACCAGGATCGAAACTCCGCGCAAACGGTCGATCCCGGAAATTCTCCCAGGCACCCAGTCGCCCAGACTCCCAGATTCCAGATTCCAGGGCTCCCGGGAGTCGCCGGGGCCTTCTATCCCGGGAAACCTGGCGAAAACCGGCACCCCGCCAAGGAGCAGGTCACCCGCCTGAAACCCGAAATTGATAACGATGGGGGTTGAAGGGTAGAATGGTCTGTCGATGAGAACTGCCATTCGCAAGCTTTTCCCCTTCGCCACGACGGTGTTTTTCATTTCCGCCGGAATGGCCCTCCTTTTCTGGCTCGCCGGGTGCGGTGGGGAGACCGCCCCCGGAAAATCCCGCCTGGCTCTGAATGTCTGGCTGGATGCATCGACCAGGGAACTGGAATTCTTCCGAAGCATCAAGGGATTGTATGAGGAAACCCATCAAGGCGTTTCCCTCCATCTCAGGGTGGTTCGTTTGAACGATCTGAAGCCGACCTTCCTCGGCCATGCCAGCGGAACAGCCGAGCCTGACGTGCTGCTGATCGTGAACGACTGGATCGGCGAACTCGCGAAATCCGACCTGTTGTTGCCACTTCCGGGAAGCTTTTCCCATCTGCTTCCCACGATGCTCGGGGCGATGGAGCATGAGGGAATGCTCCTGGCGGTTCCCTGGAGCTTCGAAACCGTCGCACTCTTCTACAACAAGGCACTGGTGGCAACTCCCCCCGGGACGATCGAAGAGCTGGTCCGGGAAGGACGATCGCTCCTGCAACGCGGGGTTTTCCCCCTGATCTACGACAACAAGAACTTCTATTTCCACGCCCCCTGGTTCTTCGGATTCGGAGGCACACTCTTCGGAAAAGCTGGCGAGATCGTCTTCGCTTCGCCCGAGAGCGCAAGGGCACTCGCCTTCGCCGTCTCCCTGCAAACCGAGCACGGAATCGTCCCCCCGAAATCGAACTATCCCGCGATGATCAACCTTTTCGGTTCCGGGAGCGCGGCAATGATCATCACCGGGCCTTGGTCCCTCCCAGACATCAGAAGGAGCCCGGTTTCCTTCGGAATCGCGCCAGTCCCCGGAATTGCGACCGGGAGTGCCGCCAAGCCTTTCCTTGGAGTGAAGGGGTTTGCCGTCAACCGCTTTTCCAGGAACCGGGAGGCCGCGGTGGAGTGGGTCCGGTTTCTCGGATCGACGGAAATCCAATGGAGGGCGGCCCGCGAACTCGGAACCCTGGCTTGCTGCGGCGAAACGGGAAATCCCGCATCGACCACATCTGATGAAACAGGGTTCAGGGCGGGGGTGCGCGATGGGGTGCCTTTGCCTCCGGGCGAGGAGATGAAGGAGGTCTGGCAGGAGGCCAACTGGTCGCTTCAGACCGCTTTCGCGAACCCCGCGAGCGATCCGCTCCCAATCCTCGAGACCGCCCGGGACCGGATTCGGCAAAGAAAAGCGGATCGGGCGGCAACCACAAAATGAAGAGAAAACTGGGACTCCTTTTCCTGGTTGTGGCGGGCGTTCCCATGTGTCTTCTCCTGCTGAGCATGACCCGGCTCCTGACGGGAAACTTGGATGAGATGCTCGCCCGCCGCGCGGAGGAAAGTCTTTCGGTCGCGAGGAACCTCTTCCAGGATGTCCTGGAGGGAATCGCCCTCAAAACACAGATTATCGCCCAGTTCAAGGACATCAAGGAGGCGGCCAGGACCCGCGATATCATCGAGCTCATCGACAAGGTGAGCATCGTCAACCACGACCTCGGACTCCAGCGTTACGACGCGGTTACCGAGATCTACGACGCATCCGGCGTCCAGGCCATCGCGGAACCTCGCACGCGCCTGCCCCCCTGCGATGGGCAAACCATCCAGGCTGCGGTGAAGGGTTCCATCACCTCCTTCCGCGAGATCGTCGAAGACCGGCTCCGGATCTGCTCCGTGGTTCCGCTCCACCACGAGTCGGTCTCCACCCCGATCGGGGTCGCGGCCCTTTCCCTCTTCGCAACGCACCCGTTCGCGGACGAGATCAAGAACGTCGTGGGCGGTGAGGTCATCCTTTTCACGTCGAAGGACGGGAAGCCGCTCCTGCTGGGCTCCTCGTTCATGCGACAGGGGGTTAGGCTCCTTCCGACCCTTCCCGACGATGCGGCCTCGCTTTCATGGCTGGTCTGGAATGTCGGGGGAACCGCCTACCGCTTCCAGTTCGCTTCCCTCGAAGCGAGAAACGGCCGTTTCTTCCTGGGAACCGCGGTCGAAATGACCGTCATCGCCCAGGCCGCGGCATCGCTCAGGAGCCACTTCCTGCTCATCGGAATCGCGGCCGCGATCTTCGCCATCATTCTCGCGATCCTTTTTTCGCGGACCCTGACCAGGCCGATCGGACGGCTCGTCGAGGCCGCCAGCAGCCTGGGGGCGGGAAACCTGGACGCGAAGATCACGATCTCCTCCGGCGACGAGCTCGAGTTTTTAGGGGAAACATTCGATTCGATGCGGCTGAAGGTGAAGGAGAACATCGAGCAGATCACGGCTGCCAAGAACCAGCTGGACCGGAAGGTGTTCGACCTTTCGTTGAGAAACCTCATCAACCAGGCGATCATCGGAAAGAAGGAAGCCCAGGTCATCGAGGAGATCCTCCGGATCCTTGTGGAAACCCTCGGCGCTTCTGTTGGAACAATTCTCCTATCGGACCCCGATACCGGCCTCCTGACTCCGAGGTTTTCAACCGCCCGCGCCCGGAAGACGGGGGGGGGGACCGCAAAGATCCCCGCTCCGGCAACCGACGTGCTCGAGGCCGCAACGCAGGTGACCCGGACCGGAATTCCTGCCTACACCGTCGAGAACTCCGAGGATCAGGACGGGAAACCGAAGACCCGGTGCCTCCTGGCACTCCCGTTGAAAGGCGAGAAGGGCCTCGTGGGGGTTCTGGCATTGACCGACCGGCCCGGAGGGTTCACCCAGGAGGACGTCCTTCTGCTCCTCGACCTTTCCGACCAGGTAGCCATCGCGATACAGAAAGCGCTGTTGTATGAGCTCGCGATCACCGACGGGCTGACGGGCCTGTTTCTTCACCGGTACTTCCAGATGCGCCTGGACGGCGAGATCGCAAAGGCCCGCCGCCAGCGGACTACCGTTTCTCTCATACTGTTCGACATCGATCATTTCAAGAAGATCAACGACACCTACGGACACCAGCTTGGGGACCAGGTTCTGAAAAGAGTCGCCGAGGTGGTCAGGCAGGGAGTCCGCGAAGGGATCGACGTTGCCGCGCGATACGGAGGGGAGGAGTTCGCCGTTATCCTTCCCGAAACGAATCTCGATGGGGCATTCCGAATGGCGGAGAGGCTCAGGATATCGGTCGAAGGCCTTGCCATACCTCACGAGGGAAAGAACGTGTTCGTCACGATCAGCCTCGGATGCGCAGCCTTTCCGGAGCACGCTGACCAGAAAGCCCCCCTGATCCTTGAGGCGGACAAGGCATTGTACAAGTCCAAGGCCACAGGGCGAAACCGAACCAGTCTCCCTGGAAAATAGGACACTGAAGCAAGGTTTCTGACGAAAAGTGCCACAGAGCCGCAGAGAACGTTTGAGGAAATCAACCGACGGAAGAAGGGATCGAGAACGAAGAATTTTCGCCACGGATGAACCCGGATCAACACTGATTTTCCCTAAAACCAATCCGTGGCAATCCGTGAAAATCGGTGGGAAAACCATTCTTTCTCGTCTCTTTTACGGCTTCAGAGAATACCGAGAAAGACCGGGGATTTTGGGAAAAAGGGAAAGCACTCGTCCGATTCATCGACAGTCTCGGTGGCTCTGTGTCTCCGTGGCAATCCCCTCAGCAAATTCTCGTTTCGCCAGGGCTTTCCCCGGCGCCTGCCGAGAACGTTGAGCATGACTTTCTTGGCAGCTTGCCAGGGTTTCCCGGACCGGGACTCGAAGTCCACCCGCCACCGCCTGCGGTCATCGACCGGTGATTCGTTCACCAAAACGAGGGCGAGCTGCTTTTTCCATGTAACGGGACCATGGCGGATCCCGCCGGGAATGTTCACGTGAAGCGGGGCTTCCCGGAAATGTCCATTTGAGGCTTTTTTAGAGCACTTTTCCCTCCGGCCCGGGATCTTCGGGGCCCGGATTGACTCCCTTGCATCCCGCTTCCTGTCACTATTTTGGCCGGGTGGAGGGCTGGAGAGCGCGTGAGTATGCTTGTGTAAATCCCAAGTGGGTAGCAGGAGGAGTTCGAATGAAGTTGGGTCGTCTTTTCGTCCTGGTACTGTCGGTTGCGGTTTTTTCTGCCGTCCTGGGTGGGCCGGTTTGTGCGGAGACGCTCCAGAAGCAGTTCCCTCACAAGCTGGCGAGTGCATACCCTGTCGTGACGAAGATTTTCGAGGATCGTGTAGATCTTCCCGATGCCTGGGCGAAGCAGGGTTGGCGGTTCTTGAAGCGGGCGATCAAGCCCAGCGGAAAACTGGTCATCGAACGCGAGGAGCTCACGGCGACCTACTACTACGTCCGGGTCAAGATGTTCAGTGATGTCATGGATATCACCGGCCAGGTCGACGTAACCCTCGAGGGCGGCCCCGCATTGGCGCTTCCGGCTGCTCCGGAGCCCTGCACCTCTCTTTCGGCCAAGGCTCCAGCGTTGAGGCCCTTCTTCTCCTGGTCCGGCTCGAACGCATTCACCCTGGTCAGCCTGATGGAAAAGTCCACCGGATCGACGATCTGGGAACGGCTGGTTCTCAACGCTTCGAAGGCCCACGTCGATGAGGGTGCGCTGAAGGTCGGATCGCATTACCTCTGGGCGGTCAAGCACGGCGACGAGTTCGGGCGATATTCGGCCCAGACGGTCGGCGCTTTCAGGATCGAAGGCCGGATCGTCGACTGCACCTATTGCAAGGGGAAGGGCAAGGTCACCTGCCCCACCTGCGACGGACAGGGCTCGTGGGCCGTCCCGTCGAATCCTCCCGGCAGTTGGGAGCACAAGATCTGCATGGACTGCAACGGCTCGGGCGAAGTCAAGTGCCGCCCCTGCCGCGGAAGCGGAAAGACCGAAGCCCTCGACCTTTGCGAGGAACAGCCATGATCGCCCTCTCTTCGACTTCGCGCAACGACGCCGGGGTTGTCCACCCCGGGGTGATCCACGCCACTGGGACTCTTCCCCTGACCGGGTTTGGCCGACCGGAACCGTCGGAGCCGGTCCGCCCGGCCCCGCTCTGGGAGTCCGGCCCCACGCCGCCGCTCTGGTCAGCGTGGGAGAGCGCCCCCACCCATCCTTGCGCGGGAAAGGATTCCTCGTCCCATTATCTGCGCCCGGCAAACTCGAAGTGGGCGGTCCGGGATTCGGCCTTCAGGGGAAATTTCTGATCCCGGGTTTTCCTGGTTGACTTTCGCCTGTTCCTGGGTTATAATGCCGTTCACTGAATGGGGCTGTGGCGCAGCTTGGGAGCGCGCCTGAATGGCATTCAGGAGGTCGCGGGTTCGATCCCCGCCAGCTCCACCGAGAC
>CAYRYU010000009.1:116472-121182 GCA_964428355.1 uncultured bacterium | reverse complement strand
ATCACGACCACATTCGTGGAGCCGGTTCTCTACCTGCTTTCCTTCGGATTCGGGGTGGGGGCACTAATAGGGGTGCTCAAGACCGACGGTATTTCGGTAACCTACCGGCAATTCATATTCGCCGGGATCGCCGGCCAGACGATCATGTTCCAGGCGTTTTTCGAGTCGGCTTACGGAAGCTTCGTCCGGATGTACTACCAGAAGATCTACCAGGCCATCGGGATGACTCCGATCACTTTGTCAGAGATCCTTTGGGCTGAACTGATCTGGGACTCGTCAAAAGCGACCTTCTCGGCCTCGGCGGTTCTCCTGATCGGGTGGATGGTGGGAGACTTCAGCGCCTGGGGTGCATTGGCCGCCTTGCCATTCGCGTTCGTTTGCGGTTTCCTTTTCGCCGGGATGGGGATGCTTTCAGCCGCGCGCTCCGCTTCGATCGATGAGCTCTCCTATCCGCAATTTCTCCTGATCTTTCCCATGCTGCTTTTTTGCGGGGTGTTCTTCCCGCTCGAGCAGCTTCCCGTTGCGGGACAATGGGTTGCCTGGTGCCTTCCGCTGACGTCGGTGGTTTCCCTGTTCCGGACCCTGACCCTGGGCTTTCCTCTGAAAGCTCCTGTTCTTGTTGTGCTGCCGGTCTGGCTGGTCGGGGCGGTATGGTTCGCACGAAGATGCATGTACAGGAGACTTGTAAAATGATTGCCTTTTCCGGTGCAAATCCCTCTGGAACTTCGGTCTGGCAGGATGGCATCCGATGAATGAGGAACATGTAAGGAAGATCGCGGGGGAACTGGACCTCCGGGAAAGCGGAGTTCGAGCCGCTCTGGAGCTTCTCGAAGAGGGGGCGACGGTTCCTTTCATTGCCCGGTACCGGAAGGAAAGGACCGGGAGCCTCGATGAGGTCGCCATCCAGGGAATCCGGGATCGGTCCGCCCAACTGGTCGAGCTCGACAAAAGGCGGGAAGCCATTCTCGGGTCGCTGGAAGAGCGGGGCCTGCTGGATCCTGACCTGAAGGAGAAAATCCTTCGGGCCCCCACCATGACCGAACTGGAGGACCTGTACCTGCCTTTCCGGCCGAAGCGCCGTACACGCGGTCAGATAGCGCGAGAACGAGGCCTGCTTCCTCTCGCCGAATCGGTCCTGCGGAACTTCTCCACCCAGGAACTCGAGAAGGAGGCCGCCGCCTTCATCGATCCCGAAAAAGGTGTTGCTTCGGTGGAGGATGCCCTCGCGGGTGCCCGGGATATAGTTGCCGAAACCGTCAGCGAGGATGCCCCGATCAGGGGAATGCTTCGCGAGTTGTTCTGGAAGGAGGGGATAATCGCGTCCACTCTGATCAAGGACAAGGAAACGGAGGGCTCGAAGTTCCGGGACTATTTCCAGTGGCAGGAAAGACTGGCCCGGGCGGCCGGACACCGTATCCTGGCGATGTTCAGAGGGGAGGCCGAAGGAATCCTCAGGCTCAAGATCCGACCTCCCGAGGAGGCCGCCCTGGCGATAATCGGCCGGAAGTATGTGAAACAACCTTCGATTGCCCGACAGCTCGTGGAGGCCATTGCTGACGGTTACGGGAGACTTCTCGAGCCTTCGATGGAAACCGAGATCCGGAACGAGGTCAAGAAAAAGGTGGACCAGGAGGCGATCGCGGTCTTCGCCGGGAATCTGCGCGAGCTGCTCATGGCCGCCGCCCTCGGACAGAAGGCGGTTCTGGCAATCGACCCTGGGTTCCGGACAGGATGCAAGGTGGTCTGCCTCGATCCGCAGGGGAAACTCATGGAGAATGTCACGATCTTCCCCACCCAATCCGAAAGGCAGGTCGAAGAGGCCGGTCGAATCGTGAGAGAGCTGGTCTCCCGGTTCCGGATAGAGGCGATCGCGATCGGAAACGGAACCGGTGGTCGTGAAACCGAAGCTTTCGTCCGGGGGCTCGGTCTCCCGACTTCGATCCCCATCGTTTCCGTGAACGAGAGCGGAGCCTCCGTTTACTCCGCTTCCGAGGTCGCTCGCGAGGAGTTTCCCGACCGGGATGTTACCGTCCGGGGGGCGGTTTCCATCGGCCGGAGGTTGATGGACCCTCTCGCGGAGCTGGTCAAGATCGATCCCAAGGCGATCGGTGTGGGCCAGTATCAGCACGATGTCGACCAGACGCTGCTTCGGCAGAGTCTCGACGATGTCGTCATCAGCTGTGTCAACGCGGTCGGGGTCGAGGTGAATACTGCCAGTTCTCAGCTGCTGCAGTATGTTTCCGGCCTTGGTCCCCAGTTGGCGCGAAACATTGTAAGCTTCCGAAACGAAAACGGTCCCTTTTCCGGCCGCAAGGACCTCCGGAAGGTCCCACGTCTCGGCCCGAAAGCCTTCGAGCAGGCCGCAGGATTCCTGAGACTCCGGAACTCGAAGAACCCGCTGGATGCAAGTGCGGTTCATCCCGAAAGCTACGCCATCGTCGAAAAAATGGCCATTGACCAGGGTTGCACTGTCAATGAACTGATCACATCCGAGGGGAAGCGAAAGGGAATCGTCCTGGAAAAGTATGTGTCGGAAAACGTCGGGATGCCTACGCTTCAGGACATCCGGAACGAGCTCGCCAAACCAGGTCGCGACCCGCGCGCGCAGTACGAGGTATTCGCCTTCGCTGATGGCGTCCACAAACTCGAGGATCTGAAGAAAGGCCAGGAGCTCCCCGGGATCGTCACCAACGTCACCAAGTTCGGGGCATTCGTCGACGTCGGGGTCCACCAGGACGGACTTGTCCACATCAGCCAACTTGCTGATCGTTTCGTCCGCGACCCTTCCGAAGTCGTCAAGGTGGGGCAGAAAGTGCTGGTTCGGGTTCTTGAAGTCGACACCGACCGAAAGCGCATTTCCCTGACGATGAAAAAATCTTCCTGAGCGGAAACGAAACACACCTCCCCGAGATGGAAATACAAAAGGGATTTCCCGCGGAACTATCCCGGGCGAAGGGATCCCGCCGGAAAGAAATGCATGGACGTTGCCAGGGAGCTGCGGAGTGATCGTTTCCTTTCCGTTCTACCCCAAAATGAGCAGGAGGACCGAGCCGCGGGTCCAACACGGAAACAGGTTTTCACAGGTCCCTTTCGTTACGTATCCACCCTGACGCTGTCCCGAAAGGTTTGCTTGACGGGAGGATTTGGACTATAATCCCTTTCGGGAAGCATGGAAGAGGCAACGTTCGAAATACAGACACAGGAACGAGATGGGGTTCCCGTAATCATCCTCAAGGGGTATCTCGACGAGGATGCGGCAACCCGAATCGACTCTGCCATAGAGGGTTTTCACCAAAAGGGGAAGAATGGCTTCGTTCTGGACTTCTCGGGCTGTACCAATGTCAACAGTCTTGGGGCTTCCGCACTCCTCGATATGGGAGTCAAGATCAGCGAAGAGTTTCAGGGGAAGCTTCTTCTTGCCGCTCTTCCGGCCTATCAGAACCGGGTTTTCAGCCTGATGGGGATTTTCCAGGTGGCCCAGCCAGTCGCTACCATCGAGGAAGGGCTTCTTAAGCTCAAATCCTGAGTGGCGGAGCTTGCCGAAACTCCTGCCCCGGGAACCCCCCCGGGAGTTTCCCGAGCCTTTAGACGTTGGGTTCGGCTTCTCGTGTGGGTCCTCGGAACCATCGTCCTGGGCTCCTGGCTATCCCGGAACGTCGCTCCCTCGGCTACATTCCATGACAGTTACGAGTTCGCCGTCTGTGCCTCGGATTTCGGAATCCCCCATCCTCCCGGGGCGCCGACCTACTGCCTGCTGGCAGGAGCCTTCCTCCGCCTGCTCGGCTTTTTCGGGATTTCCGACCCCGGAGCCGCAACGAACCATTTTTCGGCAGTCAACGGGGCGCTGACCGGGGGTCTCTCGATACTTTTCGTCCTTGCGGCTTCCCGCCTTCTGGTCAGGCTTCCCTGGTTCATTGCTGTTCTGGCAGGTTCGATCGGCGGGTTGGGGATCCTGGGGTCCCCGATTTTTCTGGAAATGTGCTTTACCACTGAGCAGTATACCCTTCTGACCTTGTTCATTTCCCTGATACTGGTCATTTCCCTTCCGTTCGGAGTATCAGGACTTGCATCCCAACGCGTTTCTCGGGGACGGTTTTTCATCATCGGCCTGCTAATCGCCCTCGCTTTCGGGAACCATCCCAGCCAAGTCGGACTGGTTGCCCTTCTCCCGTTCCTATTCTATCCCTTCCTGAGGAAAGATGGTCCCCGTGGCGTTTCATGCAGTCTCGGTTCTGCCGTGTTCTCCTTCCTGGTTGGACTTGGCCTCGGACTGCTGGTGTTCCTTTATCTTCCACTTCGCCATGCCGCCAGCCCATTCATGGACCAGACACACGTGGATTCTTTCCGGTCCTTCATCGATGCCTTTCTGCGGCAGCGCTGGTCGTTCAGGCCTCTTTCCGAGGTTCCAGCGGGGTTCCTGGAGGAATGGGTCTCGAGTTACGATTTTCTCGGCCAGTTGGGTTTTCCGGTTCTTCTGCTTTCGCTGGGAGGGCTTTTCACGCTTGTTTTCCGAGGGAAAAGGGTCTTGGGATTGCTCGCCTCGGTCTCCTTCCCTTACGCGCTGATCCTTTTCACGGGTCACCTCAAACAGCAGAACCTGCATCTGTACTACCTTCGGTCCTACGGGGTCCAGGATTTCCACCTTCCGATCTACCAGGTATCGGGCATTGTTGCCGGTATCGGAGCGGGTTTCCTTTGGCAATGGATTTC
>CAYRYU010000009.1:83425-116372 GCA_964428355.1 uncultured bacterium | reverse complement strand
AGGTATCGGGCATTGTTGCCGGTATCGGAGCGGGTTTCCTTTGGCAATGGATTTCGCGGGAGGAGAAGCATCCCCGAATCGCGACGGGGCTCTTGATCCTGCTTGCGATCGCGGGTTTCCTGCGGGTCTGGGACAATGTCTCCGGGCAAAGCCTCACGGACTTCTCCGGAACGGAGAAATGTCTCCGGGCCTATTGGGACGTTCTGCCCGAAAAAGCCCTCGTGTTCGTCGCGAACGACAATGCCCAGAGCCTCCTCGTCTATCGGAGGTACGTCGTGGAACCGGCCTCCAAACGGTGGCTGGGCCTGCAATGGGAGGCTGGAAAGGACGGATCCCAGTTCGAAAAGGTGGGTCTTCCAGTGAACCGTCACCTTCTCGATCCCATTTCCCGCAGGGAGTACCAGAGATTCCGGGTCCCGCCGATTTCTCTCGAACAGGCGGCGAGCTGGCCGGTTTTCGTTGAGGTTCCCTGGAAAGAGCCGGGCCTTGCTTCGCATGCTCTTCCGTGGGGTGGCCTTTTCCTCATTGCAACTTTTCCCACGACACAGGCTCAGGTGTTGCAGGCAGATGATGAGTGGAAATCGCGGTTCCCGGATCTTTTTCCGTCTCCCTCCACATCCTCCCATCGCTTGGAGCGGGATGCCTGGAACTACATCCACCGTGTCCGGGGGATGTTCTTCCAGGAACGGGGCCTTTGGGAAAAAGCCGTGGAGTCCTTCCGGCTTTCCCTGGCGTGGCTTCCAGACAGCTTCGTCCATGTCGCGATGGCGGAATGTCTTGTTGAGCTCGGGCGGAAGGAGGAAGCGTGTGAGAGCTATCTGGAGGCGATCCGTCTCGATCCCGGGCAGCCCGGTATCAGGAACAACCTCGGCATCGTCCTTCTTGGGCTCAGGCGGGTCAGGGAAGCCATGGGCGCGTTCAGGGACGAGGTTGAATGGTTTCCCGGCGATGCCTCCGCGAGGGAGAACCTTCGCCGGCTGTCCGAGGGGCTTGCGAAAAACGGTGCTGGAAAGGAGTGACGTATGCCCGGAACCAATCGCTCTGACATTAAGCCCGGAATGAGGGTCAGGATCGTTCTCAAGGAAGACCAGCGGACGGGGCGCCTCACCGAGGGTGTGGTTCGCGACCTCCTCACGAAGTCGGGCTACCACCCCCACGGAATCAAGGTTCGCCTGGAATCCGGCGAGATCGGGCGCGTCAAGGAGATTCTCTGATTCCGGGTGGGGGAAGAGTCGTTCCCCATTGCCCCAGCAGGTTTTCTGTTGAAAACCTCGGTGGCTCGGCCCGGGGAAGCGCGGGCTGTTCTCTTGAGGCAATTTTCCCAGCCGTTGTCACTCGGTCCGAAATTGGTAATATGCGGTCCTGAGAGTATACTTGGAGATGATGAAACCTTTTGTTTGGCCCCTCCCAGGGGGTTCTTCAGAGTGCAGGGGATTTTCCTTCGTAGAACTGATAGTCGTCGCGACGATCCTGCTCCTTCTCCTCGGGGTTGTCGTCTCGCAGTTTCGGCATGGAACGCCAGCAGCGATGAAGGTTGCCAGCAACCTCGCCTTCCACATGGAGGTTCGGGGAGCGGTCGACAAGCTCACCGAAGCCCTGATCGAGGGGACCGAAATCGTCAAGCCGCTCGAAGGTGGCTCCCTGACCGCCTTGGTCATCAAGACAATCGTCAACCATATCCGGGTCTTCTATCTCGAGAGGGCCGCCAACCCTGCCGAGGGACCTTTCGTGATGCGGATGTATACCGACAACCTGACGGGCCGCTTCGAGCCCGCGGAGCACAAGACCCTTTTCGGCAATGTCAAAGAGGTCCTCTTCACAAGTGTTTCACCCGGCCTGGTCGTCATCAACCTCGTCATGGTTGATGCAAAGGGCAAGGAGCTTCCCGCGGTTTTCGAGGTTCCTCTCAAGAATCTGGGAACGGTTGACGAACGATGAGAAGGGCGTCCGGTTTCACTCTTCTGGAGCTCGCAATCGGTTTCGGCATCCTTGCACTCCTGGGAGTCACCTTCCTCCAGGTCATGCGGGGGAGCTCCCAACGGCTGGCCTTCAATGCCAACACGTTTGCCGCCATCCACATCTCGTCGAAAGTGATGGCAGATCTTGTCGAAGAGTCCAGGGTCAACGGGACCTTCCTGCAGACCCTCGAATCCGATCCGGACACCACTCGCCGTGACGATGTCGTGGAGGGGAGGTCATTCTATTTCAGATTCCTCCACGATCGGTTCCCCCCCTTTGGACGACTGGATCCCGTTCCTGATGGGGGAATCACCCGATCCCTCAAATCCTCATACGAGAACCTCGACCAGTACAAGGTCGTGGTTGAGCCCGCCCGCCTGGGAAATCCGGACAAGCCTGGCTTCCAGAGACACCTTGCAGAAACGATGGTCCTGGTGGATTGGAAGGAGTCCGGGGGCCTGGAAAGGCAGTATTCCATCACCGCCCGGATTCCCAGCCCGGTCGGTCCCCGGCCTGTCGAAGATGTCAGGCTGATCGACGAGGGTCTTCTTCCGGGCAGGATCGTCGCGGTCCTGTTCCCAGGCAGGGCGGGATCGATCGTTCAGGCCGCTGCCGTGGCCGGGGCGGATCCGGGGATGGCCTCGAACGTGGGAAGGGTCCTGGTCGTTACCAACGACCTCCAGGCCGCTCTATCCTCCCTTTCCCGGGAGGTGGCGGAACGGAAGAAGCTGTTCAAGTCCCTTCTGAAGGCACCGTCTCCTGAACTGGTGGACACCGCCATCTCGATTGCCCGAAATCACGAGACCGCTGCCAGCCTCATCTATCAAGTCCTTTCCGCGCTTGGCCCCGCTTTGAAGGAAATCCGAGAGGGAGCAGATCCCCGGACGCTCCAGGGAATCCCTCTGGTTCCTTTCAGGGATGCACTTCGGAACGTCCAGTCACTTGCCGCCGAGTTTTCCAACCGTGTGGGGCAGGCGGGCAGCCAGTTCGATTTTCTCCTCCAGGACGGGATGTTGCCGTTCATTTCGGCCCGGGAACGTGACTATGCCTGTATGAAGGCTCTCGAAGCGCTCCGCCTGCAGGTTGCCCTGGAAACCCTCCCCGGTTCTACTCTCCAGGATTTTGCATTCCGTGAGAAGGAACGTCAGGCAGGAAGGAACCCCTTCCTGGAGAGGTTCTTCAAGAGGGAAATCGGGTTTGGAGACAAGCCCCTCAAGACCCGGTTTCCCCAGCTAGCCGCCACGGTTGCGACTATCGATTCGGGGATTAGGCCTTTTGTGGACGACCTTCCCAGGCTTTTGGCTGCCCATCCCGAGGATGACGGCCAATGAAAATGAGTTGGGTTGGTAACTTCCGGATGACCATGAGTTTTGGGAAAAGAGCACAAGCGGGGTTCGTTCTTCCCCTGGTCATCCTCGGCTTGATTTCACTATTCCTTCTGGTCACGGTTCTGAGCAACATGAGCTCCGAGTATTCCAACCAGGTTGCGCATGGAGACGAGGTGAACCGTTGTCGTCTCATCGCGGAATCGGCCTATTCGATCGTTCTTGCGAAAGTCCGCGAACGGCCGTGGGGCCAACGTTTCTTTTCTCCCAGGTTCGAGGAATTCGGGACTCAATTGTACGGGGGCGAATACGACCTATACATCGAGGACACTCCTGGCAAGAGCAACCAGGCGGATGTCTACGTTAGAGCGACTTTCCGGAGGACGAAGCGGCTTCTCTTCTGGAGATTCGTTTTCGAAGACACGGTTCTCGATGCGGTCGGAAAAATGTATCCTCTCCTTTTCACCTCATTCGACGTTTCCCGGTTCCCTGACAAGGTCCAGGGGTCGCCATTCCTGGAGGAGATCGAGAACATCATCGAAGAGAGAAAACGGAACAATGGGCCGGCCAAGAGCAAGGCCCAGGAAATCCGCAACCACTCTTCCCTGAAGGAAGTGCTGGGCATTCTGACGATCCCCCCCAGCGACAAGGTCGATGAAAACGTCGATCCGGCACCGGTTCCTCCCGTCCCCTCGATCAAACCTCCGGAAAAGCCCGTCCCGAAGCTGGTGTATCAAAACGATTTCGAGTCCATGACTCCGGGAACACGTCCCCCGGGTTGGTCGATCTGGTTCGACGGCCATGATCAGGAGAATCGCTCCGGCGTCTCGACCGAAGTTTCCGCGGGTGGAAGCAGGGCAGACAAGCTTTCCGGTTCCGGGTGTTTCAAGAGGGTCGAGGCACTGGGAGCGGGCCTGGATTTCAGCCGCCCGGTCACCGTCGAAGCCGATATCTGCTGTCCGGAGGTCAATGGCCTGAAAGGGGGAATGATTGGGTTCGGGGTCAAGCTTCCCTTCGATTTCGCGATCAAGAACGCAGTTTCATTCGACAGGGACGGGAACATCGGTTTCTACGGAAAGAATGGATTCACCCGGTTCTGCCCCTACACTCCCGGCAGGTTCTACAAGGTCAGAATCGAGGTCGATTTCGAAAGCGAAACTGCAGACGTGTTCATCGACGGGGCGAAGGTGGGAGAGCAGATCGAAGCCTTTCCGAGATCGATTCCCGAGGGAACCCTGAACCAGGTGGTGTTTTCCACGCAGTTCTTCGTCCTGGATTCCGACCCCAAGGCTTTTCAACAGACTGCGGTATACTTCGACAACGTCAATATCTACAATTGACGGGAGGAAACCGTGATGGCGGCCAAGATCGAACGCATCCATTTTGTGGAGTTCAATGCAAAGATCCCGGTCCTTGGAAATGGAGTGATCCTTCCGAAATACGGGACCGCGCTTCTCGCTTCAATCATGCGTGAAAATGGATTTTCCGTTCGGATGTTCCTGGAAGGCGTGAGTGAAATGGATTTCAGCTCGATGGCTAACTGCGATCTGATTTGCATGCCGGTGTATTTCCCGATCCTGAACAAGGTGAAAGAGCTTGCACGTGAGATCCGCCATCTGAAACCGGGGTTGCCGATCGTCCTGGGAGGGCCGCAAGCATGCATGTTCCCTGAGACTCTTCTCGGAATCGGGGATTTCATCGTTCGGCCGGAAGCGGACGAGATACTTCCCTCGCTGGCACAATGCCTCCAAACCGGAGGGGATGTCCGGAGCGTCCCTGGTCTGTCTTTCCTGGCAAATGGGGCGGTGGTCAGCACTCCCGACCCGGCTCCTCCCGAGATCCCCCAAACCGTTCCCGACCTTGGCTTGATCGAAGGAATCGAAGAGGCGACGAGGCTGGGGAGGATGCGCGTGATCAACACGCTCCAGACATCCCGCGGCTGCCATTTCAAGTGCAAGTTTTGTCCCACGGGAAAACTGTTCGGGCATTCCTACAGGAACCGGGATATTGACAGCATAATCCGCGACATCAGGTCGAAACTCCGCTTCGGACCGCTGTTTTTCGTCGTGGATAACAGCTTTCTGAGCAATCGTGGAAGAACGGTTGAGTTGCTGGAACGGCTGATCAGGGAGAATCTCGGCGCGCATTTCTTCGTTTTCGAACGGCACGAAATCGGTCGGGATACCGAGCTTCTCAACCTGATGACACGGGCCGGGGTCAGGTGCATCATTGTGGGAATCGAGTCTTTCGATGACCGGAGCCTGAAATTCTACGACAAAAGGCAGCGGGGAGGTGATGTCGCGGAATCGATCCGGAGCATCCAGGGGGCGGGCATTCACGTGATTGGCACCTTCGTTCTCGGAGGCGACGAGGATACCCGGGAAAAGGCGGCGGAGATTCTCGCTTTCGTCGAAAAGACCGGGATCAGCCCGAATCTCTTCATCATGCATGATATCGAGAACAAGGATTCCGCGAACCTGATGATTCCGATGAACCGGAGGTTCGCGACCTGGTACCGCCGAAGGGACCCTGAGGATACTTCGTATTGCGACTATCTCACCGGAAATTTCGTGAGCTACTTCCCGAAGAGAATGAAACCCAGCACGCTCCAGGAGTGCGTCACCCGCCTGCATTGCGAGATGTTTTCCCACAAGAACAACCTTCGGCGGATGTTCTCGGACAACCTTTTCAACGCAACCTTCGGGGTGGGCCACGGCTACGGTCTCAAAGGGGTTGGAGAGTCGGTGCGAAAGGTCGTGGACGGGTACTACATGGATTACCTCCGCCGGATCGAGGAGGGGCTATACGATGGAAACGAGCAACTCATCGAGGAAAATCTCGCCGGCCTGGATTCGCTCCCCCTTCCTCCGCCCCTAAAGCAGCTCCGGGCCACACGGAGATATCGGTTCTTCATCCCCATTCTCACCCTTCCCGGTTTCGCCCGGATAGCTTTCCGCCGGTTGATAAAATGGGGAAATTTTTAAATGGGGACATGAGAATCTTTTCTTCGAAAAGATTCTCATGTCCCCATTTTAAAATTTCCCCTTTTTCTCCTAGTAGGTGACCTTTCCGATCCAGATGTCTCGATCCGTCGTGGAGCGGTCGGGAACGTCCCCGGAGTTGTCGGAATCGGTGAGACCCGCGAAATAGTAGCCGGTTTCGCCGTTGAGGGTCATTCCCATTATCCGGTCTTCTGCGGATCCACCCCAGAGACTTTGCCAGAGAAGACCACCAGCCTGGTCGTAACAGCGGATCCATCCGTCCCCGTCTCCCTTGCCGCCTGCGAGAAGGACTCCGAAACCCCCGATGATGATCCGGTTATCGGATGTCAGTTTGACGGAACGGGCCATGTCTTCAATTCCAGCGGTACCCGTCGCCTCACGCCAGATCCAGTTGGTGGAGATGGCTCCCGCCCTAATCGCAACCCAATTTTGATTGAGTGGGGTGTCCATTTCGGTTGCCCCGACGAAAACCGCTCCACCGTCAGGCATCGGCATGATATCCCTCGCGCCCGGGTAAGAGCCTGTGGGTGGGTTGAAGGTTCGGTCGTTTCCGAGGGAGGTAGAGGTTGCGGTGAAGCTCTCTGGGAACTTTCGGAGCAGATAGGATGAGCCCCCGCCGTTTCCGACCATCCAGATGTTGCCGTCGCCCGACCGGCAGACCGCGAGGCCGGAATGCCTCGCGGGAATGAGATCCGAAAGCGTGGCTTTGATCGTTCCATTGGAGGGGTCCAACCGGGTCAGGCAACCGTAATAGATGCTGTTGGAGGTCGCGAAGTAGGCCCAGCAGACGATGATCTCACCCTGGGTCGTGACCATCAGGGAAATTGAATCATCCCAATTGGTGGTTCCGAATCTCTTGATCCAGGAGATCGTCCCCGTCGACGAGAGTCGCGCGAGGAATACATCCCTGTCACCGAATGAGGCGGTGGGAAAATCCTGACCCTGTCCGGATTCGGTTCCGCCCACGACGAGACAGCCCCCGTCAGACAAAGCCAGCACCTTGTTCGCATGATCGATAAGCGATCCCCCGATCCGGGTTGCCCAGATCCTCGACCCATCCTGGTCGAGCTTCATCACGAATGCATCCCGGTCGGCATACCCCCCTGTCCGCAAATCGGGCCAATCCGAGGAGTATGTGTAACCGCAGACGAAGAGGTTGCCATCTGTTGCCCGGTCGATGGATGAGGCACCATCGATCCCGTCTCCTCCGAAAACGAGGCTCTTGGCGAGGTTCCCCGGGGCGGCTTTGAAATCCTTTATCAGGATCGTCAGCGTGGCGTTGGTGGCGGCTCCCGACGAATCGGTGGCGATGCAGGATATTTCCTGGACTCCCACCGTCGTGGGGGCGGTCCAGACCGTTTGCTGGCTTGTGGGGCTTGCGTAGGTTCCGGAATTGGGAACCCAACGGTAGAAAACCGAAGCGCCTTCCGGGTCGTTCGCCAACGCGAGGAATGTCGCGCTGGATCCGATGTTAACGACTGTCGGACCCTGGATGGTCAGTTGCGGGGGAAGATTCGTCGTGGAAAGAACGTTCACGTTGAGATGTCCGGTTGCGGTTGCCCCCCGGGCATCGGTAACCCGGCAGTCGACCATTCGGAGCCCCGTCTGGCCGATGGGGGCGGTCCAGGAGGCTTCGGGCCCGTCGCTCGTCGCGAAGGTTCCCGCATCCGCGGTCCAGGAATAGCTGAAGGGGCCGACGGCTCCGCCCATCACCTGGGCCTTGAATGTCGCGGTCAGCCCGCTCTTGAGGCTGGAAGGGCCCGCGATCGCCACGGTGAAAGTCTCGCTTGCGGAAAGGGTCACTTCAGGAACCTGGGTGGTCTGACCCGCTCCCACGACTACACCCGCAATCGTTCTGACAGCGAACCCCCGGCCGGAAAAGGAGAGTGAGTAGGTTCCCACCGGGATTCCGCTGATGGTGAAGCTTCCCACCGAGTCGGCGAACGCGGAGTAGGAGGTTCCCGCCACGAAAGCGATTGTTCCGAGAGGGTCCGCTCCGCCTGCGAGCTTGATCTTCCCCGCGATCTGGCCGGTCGCGGTCAGTGTAAGAGCCAGAGTCACGGTATTTGCCCGGATCACGGCCACGTCATACTGGATCGCGCTGCGAAAGGGATCGGCTTGTGCAACGACGTTGTAGGTTCCCTCCGTAACGTCGGAAAACAGAAAATTCCCCACTTCGTCGGTCTGGGTCGAGTAGTAGGAACCCGCGATGTCCGCCTGGATGGCCCCCCTGATCGAGGAAACCACCGGGACCCGGCTTTTCGCGATCAGAAAAACCGGAACCCGCGCGACCGAGCCCTCTCCGCGCAGTATTCCATTCACTGTTCCGCCGTTTACCGCCTGGGAAGTGACTTGGGAGACTGGGGTCCCACCTCCGCCTCCATTTCCCCCACAAGCTGTAAGGAAACAGCAGACCGACGCGGTGAGAATCAATATCCCGATACTCCTGAAGTTCATGAAGATCTCTCCTTGGCTGTGTTTTTCGGTTCGGATGCAATCCAAAGCGGTTCTTTGTTCCCGTCAGGGAGCCCTGGAGGGGTGACTATGCCTCGGTCTTGCTTTCGGGTTGAGGTTTGGGTGGGCCGAGTATATCGATCCAGGCTTTGCGGACTTCTTCGGGGAGTGTCCCGGCTTGGATCATTTCCTGGGAGATATATCTGCAGAAATCACTAACCCGGCCCTCCTTCTGAAGGTTCTCCGGGGGAAGGTCCCAGTCGCGGGGGAAGATGATCCCCGAGGGGCAACGGTAGGATGTGAGGGTTTTTCGGTCGAAAACGAGGACCTGGTCCATGTAGACGATCCGGCCCATTACCATTCCACCCCCCGGGCGAATAACCGCCATCACGTGGGTGTTGTGCAGGCCCAGAAACAGGTAGCACCGAGCTCCCGCAGGCACGAACGGGAGTTCTTCAACCGCCGTGGGAGCTTCCTCCAGCGACTGGCCCAGAAGGCGCGGAGCGAGATACTGGGCGAGGGCTTCGAGGTTCTTTTCCCCGGCCACTTCCAGGGTTCCCCCGACCGATTGGTCGCGTCGGAAGACGATCCGGATCTTCGCGGGAACGAAGTCTTCCCCGAGGTTGATTTCCCCGGAAATCGTCTTTCCCTTGATGAACTCTTCGCCCTTTTCCCCTTCGGCGAGGACCAGGGAAACACCTCGGAAGCTGATGTTGGCGATGCTGAGATAGCGGGTGCGCGAGGAATCGGTGAAGAACTTCAGACTCCTGTCGGTCTCCTGGAGGATGTAGCGGCTGAACAGTCTCCGTTCCTCCTGGAGGATGCCTCCCATAAGCCGGTCTTTCGCCTCAGGAGGAAGGGAAGAATTCTCCAGGATGGTCTTCCCAAGTTTCAAAGCCCGGTGGGAAGGAACATTGAAGAAGACGACGGCTTTCGGGTCGATCCTGCCGAAGCCCGTCTTTCCGCTGTCATCGCGAATATACCCCGTCTTGAGGGTTTTCTGGTCCTTGTCCCAGGAGATAACGTAGTTGAGGAAATAGTATTCCTCGGTAACGACCTCTCCCTGAAGGCTTTGCCAGAGAAAAATCTGGGTTCCCTCGTCACCCTGGAACCAGCGCATCTTCATGTTGGGCTCGCGATTCTGGAGGGCGGAGGAGGCGACCTCCTGAATTGAAATGCCGAGAATGCGGGGTTTGATGAAATCCGAAAACATCCGGGATTGGGAAGGAGTCAGGTCGGTGAACGAGCATCCCACGCCATCCGGAAACTTGTTGCAGACCGTGAGGGTAATCTGGGTATGGATCGCCTGTAATCGGATTTTTCCCGACAGCTTTGCCCCTGGCTGGAGTTCCCCGAGGAACAGGGGGTCTGGAAGCTTGACCCGGATTCCTCCGAAGCTGATGTTGTCCACGGGGAAAGGGCCCTTTCCCTGGAGGGAGATGTCGCAGTCCTCCAGCCCCACTCGCGCATAACGCCTGCGTTCGGCCCGGCTTTCCTGCTTCGGGACCTCGGGGGGTTTCGAGCCTCCGGAAATCCAGTTGAGAAATCCTTTGAAATCCATATCTCGATCCTCGGAATCAAATGAGAACGCTCGCGCTTTGTCGAGGAAATGCTACAGGAAACTTGTCTCCGAAGCAAGTCCGGGGCCGGATAGGAACCATAGGGCAAGCGGGAGGGATTTTCCCGTGTTGCCGGGATCCACCATTCGGCCCTTCCACCCACGGATGGCGGCGTGTCGGGGACGCCTGAGTCCCGTTTTCGCCCGGATGGGGGCGCCTCAGCCGGCGAAGCTTTTCGGGACCTGTCCGCTTTCAGCCTTGGGATGGGGTGGTTCCGCCGTTCTCTGCCTGGTCCGTGGGACGGTGGTGGGCTATTGCTGCGGAAATATGCGCCCCGCCGAGGATAATCACGTTTCCGATGTAGAGCCAGATCAGGAAAGCGATCACGGCGGCAAGCGAGCCGTAGACGATCTGGTAGCTGCACCAGCCGCTTCCGAGATACCAGATGAAAAGATTCTTCGTGGTCTCCCATGCGATCGCGGCGATAACAGCTCCCCACGCCGCTTCATTCCAACGTACGGGGGTGTTGGGAATCCATTTGTACATCAGAATGAAGATCACGAAGATGATGGAGATCGAAAAACACTTCATCAGAAACGCGATCGCGAGGTTGGTCTGAACGATGAAACCCGGGGAATACTGTGGAAAATGTTGCGGAATGAGATTCAGGGTCGCGGTGACGATGATCGAGGTGACCAGGAACATCGTCAGGCAGGCGATCATCAAAAGGGCCATCGCCCGCTCGATCAGGAAATGTCTCGGGGGGGCATTCTTCCATGCCTGGTTGATGTTCTGGGCGATTCCGGCGAAAACTCCCGTTGCCGACCAGATCAGCAGAAGAATTCCGATCACTCCGACCGTTCCGCGGAGTTCCACCATCTGGTTGATGTTTTCACTCACGAGGAGTCTCGACCCGGGTATGAACTCCTCTGCCGCGCCAAGAACCTGCTTTTGCGTGTCGCCGGTCATCAGGAGAGAGCTGTTGATTGCGATGAAGAGCATGGAAAGGGGGAAGATCGAGATTATGGCGTAGTAGGCGATCGCGGCGGAAGCCTCGAGGGCTTCGGATTCCGAGAAGCGCCTGATGAAGAATTCGGTGAAACTCTTTCCCCTGCGGACCAGCTTCACGAACTTCCGAAGGGTCGAAATCTCCTCGGCGGTGGGGGACATTTCAGGGGTTCCGGCCGGTCCCCCCAACCGGCCCAACAATAATGGAAAAGGCGCTCAGAGCTTGTTGCCGCATTCGGGGCAGAAAACCGCGCCGTGGGGGTATTTCTTCTGGCATTTGCTGCAGACATCCTTTGGAGTGATCATGGTTCCGCAATGAATGCAGAACTTCCCCTCCTGGCCGGATTTCTTGCACTTCGGACAGTCGGCTTCGCCCCGGGCTTTTTTCTGGGCTTCCTCCATGGAATCCACGTAGGCAACCTGGGCGGACCGGACGCAGCATTCCAGGCACATGTCGCGGGTGCTGTTCCAGCACTTCTGGCAGACATACTTTTCGCACTTTCCGCAGAAGATGAAATTCTGTTCGAACAATCCCCCCGCTTCCGTGAAAGCTTTTGCTTTTGCTTTTGCCCAGGCTTCCTGGCCGGCACTGTCGCCTGCGGAATCCCCCCCGGATTTGAAGAATTTCTTCATGGCCCCTCCGAGGGAAGGGCCTTCGTATTGCGTGAATCCGGAGGTCCAGACCTTCTTGCAGGAAGGACATTTCAGGCCAAACTCGAATCCCGGTTGATCCCCGTCCTGATGGGATCGGTCTTCCATCTGTTGGAACAAGGCCTTCTCAACCATCTTTCCCCTCCCAAACCGGATCATTTGAGTTTCGGAGTTGTACGAAACTTTCAGTAAGGCAAAAATATACGCGGGAAACCCCACTCGCGCAAGGAAATTCTTCGTCGCGCCCTTCGAAGTCCCATTTAATACCAGGATTGATCACGTTTCTCCGCGGAACCCCCACTTCAACTTTCTGGGGAGACTTCGATCCCGGAAAAATCCCCGTCAATCACCCGGTGCACGGAAAGGACGTTCGACAATGTCCGCCCCTGGGCATTCAGGCGCGCGGAAACATACTCATCGGTGAACCCGGTCCATACACCGGTTTTTTCTTCTTCCCAAAGAACCCGGACCGTCCGGCCGATGAACATGCAATGGAAGTTTTCAGCTCCGGCTTTCCAGGCACCTTCCACCCGGTCGGATCGCATCGCTTTGGTTCGGTTGTCCACCTGGTCCGGGAATCCCGCCGCGGGAGTTCCCTTGCGAGGGGAGTACCTGAAGACATGGATTCTCGAGAAACGCAAGCTTTCGACCAACTTCAAACCTTCTTCGAAACAGGAATCCGTTTCTCCCGGGAAACCCACCATGACGTCGGTCGAGATTCCAATCAATGGGATTCTCTCGCGGATCGCCCCGACGATCTCGAAAAACTTTGCAGCTGTGTAGGGTCGCTTCATCTTCAGCAGGATTTCCTCGCTGCCGGACTGAAGTGGGATGTGAAGATGGGGGCACGCCTTCGGGGATGTGGCCAGCCACTCGATCAGGTCATCCCTGATCTCGCTGACCTCGATCGAGCTGAGCCGTATCCGGCCGATTCCCGGGACTTCCTGGATTTCCCGGATGAGTGGGACGAGCCCGTGCTCATAACGGCCAAGATGGATTCCCGTTATCACGATCTCCTTGAACCCCTGTTCCGCCAGACGAACTGCTTCTTCCATCACTTCCGCCCGGGGTCGGGACGTCTCACGGCCTCGAAGATGGGGAACGATGCAGTACGTGCAAAAATGGTCGCAACCGTCCTGGATCTTCAGAAATGCCCGGGTGCGGGAATGCATTTCGGTCAACGCTTCCAGGTTGGAATGGGGAAACCCGAGCAACCCGAGCTCGCGGAGAAGGTCTTCCCAGTCGGAATCGGAGGCGGTCGGAGGAAGTGTCCCATCGGAAAGCAGAGGTTCCCCTGCACCCACGGCACTTCCGCCATCCCCGGTTTCGGTCGTCCCATCCAGCCTCTTGGCTTCGCATCCGCAAAGGATGGTTTTAACCCCGGGCCACTTTCTTTGAGCTGCCCTCAGCGTCTGGCGTGCTTTCTGACTGGCCCGGGCGGTCACGGCACAACCGTTGAGGATGAAAAGGGTAGGGGCACCGTCACCCGCAGGGGCCAGACCGAATTTCCGGAGTCGCTCCACGATGCGTTGTCCATCATACTGGTTCACCTTGCATCCGAGAGAGCGTAGAAGAAAGGTCGGTCGGTTCATCATTGATTCGGTCCTGGGGTTTTCCGCTCAACCTAACTCATTCCTTGGTGATACGGCAACCTTGATTCCCCAAAAGGTGGTTCGGGTAATAGTTGCTCTCACCTTCACGTTTCCGTAGAATGGCTTTGGAACCGACGGGATCCCTGCCGGACGAAGCCCGCTTCATGACCGGTGCTTCGAAGGCAGGAAAGCAGGGGGTGGCGATGAAACGGTTTTTTGGCTTCGTCCTTTTTTCGGCTTTGTGTTGGGTGGCATCTCCGGTTGCAGGATGGGATTTTTCCGGGAAGTCCACCTTGAGATGTCTGGAAGAGATCGCCCGGGCAGGAAAGTTCAACATCATCGCGGATATCCCGGATCAGCCCGCAAAAGCCTTTTCCTGCCCAGTTGGGTCCGCACCTGAAGAAATCCTCGATGCCTTTGCCCAATCTTCAGGATTGGATGTGGAGATGAACGGTGGCCTCGCAATCGTGAGGACCCTGACTGCGACGAGGGAACCCACGAAACTTGCCCTGGCATTGATTGCCGCTGAAGAACGTCCCACGGAAGACATCATCCGCAATCTGAAAAGCTTTCCACCCTCAGGAGTCGAGTGGTTTTCGTATCTTCCGGGCAATCAGGCGGTCCTGACGGGCCAGGAAACCGATCTTGAAGCCGCGGAAGCCCTGATCGACGCCGGAGACAAGCCTGCGGGGTTCTTTCGCTTCACTCTTGAAGGCTCCCCTGGTTTTCTCCCTGAGGGGGTTTCAACCATTTCCTTCACTGGAATCGAGGACAGTCCTGCGACATTTTCCGTGAAAAGCGGGAAAGAATGGCGGTCTGTCCTGGTTTCCGGATCTCAGGTCGGGGAGAAAAAGCCAGTTGGGGCGGCTAAAGGCCCATCTTCAGGCCTCCAGGTGAAAATCGGCGTGGAAGCTCTTTCCCCAGCACTTCGCCTGACGGCTTCGGGTACGCCCGGGTCCCAGGACGATCCGGCTTCCTCCGGGGCTGAGGAATCCGAATCGGAGGGAAGTCCCGCATGGAACGGCCCCTTTAGGAGCGAAATCCTCTTCCAGCGGCCATTCCTGGAAGTCCTTTCCCGGCTCCAGCCTGCCTCGGATTCAACCGGGTTGAGTTGCGATTCCAATTGCACGGGAACGATCAGCTTGTTCCTGTTCGGCCCGGATGAAGAAATGACCGATGTCCTGTTCTACTCTGCGGCCAAAGCCAAAGGGCTTGTAACACGAAAAATCGGAAGCGTCTGGCAGGTCGGGGATCCCGGATCCTGGTCAGGTGGCTGGCTCGATTTCTCCCTTTTCATTACCAAAAGGCTCCAACACCTGGATGCAGTTGAAACGGGAATGGCTGTCAGCCAGATTCCGGTTCCGAAGGAAATCCGCGACCGGGTCCGGTTGGCTACGGATCCCCTCGTGAATGCCCTGATTTTCACCGGAACCCGGGGATCCATCGACCGGGTGAAGGATTTCATCGAGTTCACCGATATCTGGCCCCGACGAATGAACCTGGTCCTGGAAACCACCCCCGGACTTTCCCCGGGCATCGAAACCTTCCCGGTATTCGTTGGGAACCGCATCGTGAAACGGTCTTCCGATGGTGTCGCAACCTCGACCCTGGAGCTCCTTCCCGTTCTTTTCAGCTCCAATGGGTTGATGGGGTGCAAATACAGGTTTTCGGTCGAGAAGGCAGATGCAGCCTGGAAGCTCGAGACCTGGACCTTCCTTCCGGCGGGCAAGGGGACTGCCCTTGTGGAAGTGAATGGCTCCACCCCTTTCAGGATCGAAGTCCACGGAAAACTTGTGGATCTGGTTCCCCCGAAACATGAGTCGGGAAGGATTGTGGAAGAGGACCAAGTTCCGGCCCCGGCTTCGAAACACCCCTCGGCAAAGAATGCATCTCCTTCCGCTGACGCCTTCGACCGGGCTTTTGACAATGAATTTTGAGGAAAGGAAAGTGAAAATGAAAAGGATTCTGACTGTCGCGATTTTCCTCGTTCTTTCCTCAGTTGCCGGGTTTTCCGCCGACATGGTCGGCCCACTCGACTACTCGGGCTGGGATGTCGATGATGCGCTGTTCGACTTCTCGCAGAAAGTAAAGACCAATCTCATTGGAAGCGTCCTGCCGGGCGAGAAGATCAACTGTTTCAAGCTTCCGGCAGAAATCTATTGGGTGGAAGCCCTTAGTATCCTGGCCGCCAACTGCGGGCGAAGGGCCAGGAAATTCGGCTCGACCTGGCTTCTGATATCGGCCGAAACCGGGGATCCGCTCGATAATCCGGTTTCCGTGCTGAAGGCCGGCCAATACCGCTCGCGGGAATCGCTCTATCCGATCTTCCGGCGGATCCTTTTCCCCGGAGCGGCCCTTTGGCTCCCGCCGAACATCGAGCACTTGGCCTTTCATGGAAGACGGGACCAGGTTGACGAGTTCAAGAAGGTGTTCGAGACAGTCGATACTCCAACCCATGAGATAAAGATGGAATGGCGTCTTGAGGATTCCGGTTCATCGAAGTTGCTCGCCTCTTGGACTCAACCGGTCAAGTCCCAGACAGATTTTTCCTCTGAACTCGGGATTCCGGGGAAAGACGGTGGAAAGTTCGATATCGCGGGAAAGGCTCGGATGAATGATGACGGAATGGTCTTCATCCGGTTTCGGGTAACTGCGGAGATTGCCCACCAAACCGAATCCCGCGAGCTCAACATCGTCGGCGCAGATGGCGAGATGCATGAAATGCAGTTCCAGGCTGCGGGGCGGCTGTTCCGGCTTTCTGTGCGCGGGTCTTCGTTATTCCCAGGAATGTTTCCCTCGCGAATCCTTGCCGAAACCGGAAAGAACGGGACGGCGGCCGAGGGAGGTCGGGAAGCTCATACTGAAGCCAATCACAACTGGGGAGATGAAGCTGTTACGGAAATGCCTTTTGTGAAGAGAAGGGTTTCCGTTTCCGCACTCATTGAGGAGCTTTCGGAGAAGGCCGGAATCGAACTCATCTGCGAATCTTCTGCCTCGGGAACGGTCTCGGTCTTTGGTTTTGCAGACGAGCCACCGACTTCCGGGGAGGTTCTCAGCCTCGTTGCCAAAGCATGTGGCTATGAAGTCCATGACGGCCGAAGAGGCCTGATCGTCGGAGCCCCTCGAGCGATCAGGGATCTGGTGGTGGATGGCATGGAGCCCACCCAGTCCGGGCCCCTGAGGAGGATTACCCCTCCAGAGGCGGGGAAAGCTCTTGTCGAAGGTTTTCGGGAACTGGATATGGCCGGGAAGTTCGCGAAGGGGCATGCACCGGGGAGCCTTCAGGCCAAGGCCGAAACTTCAGCCCTGGCCTTTTTCCATGCTCTCACGGACTTGTGGTCCGAGTTTCCCCTCGAGTTCGATCTCGGGTGGGAGGTTAAGACTCCCAAGGGAACCCGTACGGAAAAGGGGCTGATAGGAATCGGAAAACCGCTGAAAATGGCTTTTAACCAAGATTCCTCCCGGTTCGAAGGATTCCTGGAAGCGCTCTCGTTCGAGAATTATCACTCGGGGCTCACCTCCGCAGAATATCGGGTTTCACTCGAAAACCCGGGTGGCGGAAGGCTTGTTTTCAAGGGATTCACGAACGTGGTTGCCCCCCCGCACTCTTTCATCGAAGTCCAGGGTGCGCTTCCCTTCGAATTGCGTTGGGCGGGGAAGTTCCAGGTCCCCCAGGAGCCGACGGAGACTCCTCCCGAATACGCCCCGGTCGGGAACTCCTCTCCAACCTCCCGCACCCCCTTCGATGACGCCTTCGACCCCGGTTTCTAAATCGGGGACATGAGAATCAATTCAAAAACGGGGACATGAGAATCTATTCGGTGCCGAAGGGGGGGGCACCGGGCCGGGGTTACGGTACTGCTCAGCAGCCTCCAGGGGGTAACGAGTCCTGGGAATTGGTCGAAGTGTCTGGGGAAAACGGTTCACTGGTATTCGGGTGGTCGCTCACCCCACCACGATGCGATTCCGACCTTCGGTCTTGGCTTTGTACAGAGCCTGATCTGCCTGCTCGATCAGTTTCTCGGGGGAGTCGACCCCGGGAAGCGAGGCCACCCCCCCGCTGATGGTGACCTTCAGCGATAGACCCTCTCGACTGATATTCAATGCCTGGGTGATGCACCTGACCCTCTCCGCGACTTCTCCTGCCTCCTGGGGAGTGGTGCCGGGTAGAAGAAGAGCGAACTCCTCGCCTCCGAACCGGGCTGCAAGGTCTTCGGGGGTTCGACAGACGTTTTTTATCACCCCGGCCACGGTCTGGAGAACTGTGTTTCCCATCAGGTGACCGTGGGTGTCGTTGATTCCCTTGAAATGGTCGAGGTCGAAAAGCACCAGGCAAAACGGCCTTCCGTCCCGACATGAGTTCCTGACTTCCTCCCCAAGGCGTTGGCGGAAGAACCTGAAGGTGAAAAGGCCCGTGAGCTCGTCCTTGACCGAGAGTTGAACCAGTTTCTGACGTTGCCAGGCAAGAAGGATGAGATGGGCGACGACTTCGAGCGTTTCCAGTTCCGACCGGGATATCGAATACTCCGGATCGGTGGAACTGAAATTCAGTACTCCCAGGGGACGGCCGTCGCATATCAGGGGAACGCAGGCAAGGTTGACAACACCCTTTGCAGGTTCCGGGGCGTTTCCCAATGAAACGAACCGCACATCTCCAGCTCCCCGCTCGGCGAGTATAGCCTTCCCTGTTTTAAGCGCTTGGCCGGCAACTCCCTGGCCAAGTTTCAGCCTGAATCCCGATTTGAGGAGTGGAGCTCCGACCACGAGTTCTGTTTTCAGCTCATCGCGGGCTTCGTCGTAGAGCATCAGGGAGCATCTGTTTACCTCGACCAGCTGAAGGGAGCTTTCGAGAATCCGGCGTGTAAGTGAGACGAAATCCTCGTCACGTCCGATCGAGAGGCTGACTTCATACATGAAATCGAGTTGCTTTGTGGTCTTTCGGGCATGGGTCCGTGTCTTTCGGAACTTCTCGAGGAAACGTCCGTGAAGGATGGCGTTGTCAATCTGGGAGGCGACTGCCCCGAGGAAGTGGAGATCCTCCTCATCGAAATCCCTGGCCCTGTCACCTGCCAGCAGGATTCCTCTGAGCTCTCCTTCGAGATGGAAGGAAATCGCTGCAAAGCGCGTGCTGTCCTGGGAAGGAAAGCCGACTGGGAGGGTCGCCACCAGCTTCACTTCCGAGTGATCCGGAATCGATCGCATCAGGTCCCGGAGTGTTTCTCCTGTATCACCGTCCCTGCTTTGGTCTGGCAGGCCTTTGCAGAAGAAGGCGAGGGGTTGGCGAATTCCAGGATCCACGAGCATCATGGAGGCCAGGTGGCAGTGGAAGAAACGTTGCATCAAGCTTAAAGTGTGATCCGCCAGGTCGGACAAGGAAACGTGACGGTCGGTGATGCGGTCAGCGGCTTGAACCAGCTTCAGTTCGCGAAGCTTCTTCCTGAGGAATCTTCCCCGCTCGGTTATCGGGACATCTCTCAGATTGCGGGTCAAATCCATCGTTTCCCTCCTGCCAGGGTTTGTTTTTCAGGAGTATACTCCAAATCCCTCGAATGGACCTACTTTCGTCCGGAAGTGGGCAATTCGTCCAGAGGAGGGGCGGTCAGGATCCAGAAGATGCGGGCGAGAACCCATCCGGGTCCAAAGACGGTCAGGAAGATCCTGACGAAATAGAAGATCACGGCGAGGCATACTGTTCCCGCTCCGGCACTCCCGCCAGGTGCCAGGAGATTTTCGATAAGGCGCATCGGTCCCATGACCTGGAGGCCGAGGAAGTTGATCGCGAGAAGAAGGAGCATGTCTCTAAGAACCGGCCAGAACTTGCTTTCTCTCACGGCCTGGGCTCCGCCGTCACCATTGCCAGCATAATGGCATTCCCGAGTGGGCCTCCCAGACCGTAGCCTCGCCGGCCTCCTGCAACCAGAGGGTAACCGAGCAGTTCGGAAGTCCGCCATAGGTCGTCGAAGAAAGCATCATCCTTGTTGAGTCTTGTCGAAGCGATGAAAAAACCAGTTCCCGACATCGAGGTTCCGAAAATCACCGGGCCTGAATCGACGTCGCCCCAATCCCCGGGGATTCCCGCCGGATACTCCATGACGAACCCAAACCCCAAAAAGGATGCGCTTGCGGACCGCCTGATTGCGTGAAAAAGATCCTTCGAGAGCCTCGTTCTTCCGAAAGAAAGAAAATACGCTGCGATGGCAGTTCCGCTCCCGCGAGGCTTTCCCGCGGGCCCTCCGGTTTTCGAATCCACTGACTGGAAGAGCAGGCCGGAAGGTTGGTGTGTGTAGTATTTCCTGAAGCGCTCCTCGATCGAGTCGAGGAGTTTCCCATGATCCGACCCTGTCACCGCGTCAAAAAGCCCAATCGACCCGATAGCGGCAGCATTGTCCGCGGGGTATGTTTCGCCAGGATAAGTCTGGAGAAGGCGGATTTCGTGGGTTTCGAACCGCCGGACCAGGGTGGAGGTGATCCGGTCGTGAAGGTCGATGAATTTGGGCGCGGTTGCTATCTGCCGGTAGACACCCAGGACGAGGTTCAAATATCCAAGCGCGGCGACGTGCCCGTCGGAAGCATCGAGGGAGTCGAGCGCGTCCTCCCCTCCCCACGATCGCGTATCATAAGCCCGCGCGGGGGCGGAGGAAAGAACCTCGATGCATCGTTCGAGGCGTGGGAGATACCTTCCCGCCCATTCGGGCCGGTTTCTGATCATCTGTCCGAATCCCAGGCCCGCCATTTGATATGTTACATACTGCCATTCCCCGTCAAACTGCCAATGGCCGGTGGGGAAATCCGAATCGGAAATTCCGCGGTCGATCCAGGCGGAGACCTCCTCCCCAAGCTCCTCGATTGCGGCCGGGGTCATGGTCCGGAACCGGCTCGCCTCTCTGCCGCACCACCAACGCGGAAGAACGAGGGCAGGAGCGACGAAAAGCAGGAAGGCAATCACCCGCCGGAGAGTTTTTCCCAGAACGGGCTGAAGGTCTTGGCCTCCGAATTTCTTTGGTTCAAAAATCATGTCTTGGATTCCACGATGATATCAGACTTTTGGCAAGAAACTACGGACCAATGATAGAACTGCATGATTGCATGCGGGGCCAAGGCAAATGACGGGAGGGCGAGGGGCGACAGGATTGCTCTGGCGATAGACAACACGATGGTTTCGGGCTAGACTGTACAAAAAGGAATTCACATGAAAGATGCTCTTCGGATCGCCTTTCTTCTCGGGATTTTCTTGTCTGGCCCGGGATTCATGAACCTCTCAGGGTTTTACGCATCCCATGCTGCCCCAAAAACCCCTTCGCCAATAGGCCATGGAGCGATTTCATCGGTCAAGCTGTCGGTAAAGGAAGCCAGCGGAATTGCCGCGCTTCCGCCGAAAAGTCCGGGGCAGGGGTTCCTTGTGGTCGATGACGATGCCGGGTTGTTCCAGGTTTTTTCCGATGGGACGGCCAACCTCCTTCTTTCCGGAAATCAGAAAAGCCTTTTCCGTGGGTTGGAGGGAATAACCTTGTCGACAGACAAGCGATTCGTCTACTGCCTCGAGGAAGGCAAAGGGAGGGTGATCCGGATTCCCCTCGATTTCGAAGGATCGCGAGTTGTTCTCGGGCATGCGGAGGAGGTCGGGCGGTTACCCGGGATCAGTGACAAGCCGAACAAAGGATGGGAGGGCATTACCATCTGCTTCCACCAGGGCAGGGAGTTCCTTCTGGCGGTGCATCAGGAATCCCCGCGGTCGTTGGGGTTGTTCGGAATCCCTGACTTGAAACCTCTCTTCCTCAGGAAACTTTCCCATGAGGCGGTCATGCTCCTGGAAAACCTTTCCGATGTCGCTTTCGATCATCGGACCGGTCACCTCCTGCTTCTGTCGAGCAAATCGAGGAGACTGGTGGAAATCGGGTTCCCACTGGAGGCTGATTCCGACCCGGGAAAAGTATTCGCAGTTCGCGATCTCCCCCTTGGGAAGGATGAGAAACCTGAGGGTGTCTGTTTCGACAGTTCCGAGGGAGTAGTCATCGTGACCGACGGAGGGGGGAAACCCGGCAAGCTTCTGCGCCTTCCAGCCTGGCCCTGAACTTTCGCCCAGGGCTTCAGACCTGGGGCTGGGAAGTTCTTCCTGAAAGGGAAAGGCTCCTCAGATTTTTTGCTCTCCCTCGAGCGTGAGATCGAAAGGGAATACGCCCCGAAGTCTTCCCGAGAATCGTGAAAAAATGTCGGAGTTTCGCCGATATGGGGGAAAACTTCCCAAGGAAAAGAGGACTCCCAGATTGAGGGAACCTATTCTGACAGCGCACCGGGTTCTTGGGTTGATCGTGACCTTCACAATGCTTCTTGCCGTACCGGCTCCAGGGCAGGTTCTCGAGACTGTTCCGGACGGGCAGGGGCTCCTCTCCTTTCCGGATAACGAGCCTTCTCCCGGCCGGCCCGGCGGTCTCTCTCTAGCAGGCACGACCGGCCTTGTCACGATTCCCACTTCCCCCTCCTCTCCCGAGAAGACCCTTCGTGTCGGAATCAAGGGCGGGAGCGAAAAAACCAGATCCCTTCCCGCGGGAGAGGTTCTCCGCTTTGACAAGGACTCGAGGTCGGTGGCGGTTTCCTGCTCTCTGTCCCCGAACCTGGAAGTATCGGTCAACCACCTCTGGTTCGAGAGGAAGAGAAAGACCGGCGGCAAGGCCGACGATCGGGCCGACTTCACCGGTGGAGGGGTGAAACTCTACACCACCAATGGTAAACAGAGCTTCTGTATCGGCGGGCATTACTCGGGCATTTCCGATTCCGATGCCGATTTTACCGACCTCGCTGATGTCGCCAACCTGAAGTTCGTCTATGGAACATTCGGTTTGGATTTTGGCCCGCAGGTCACGGGATTCCTCAGTCTGAGAAGCGTTTTCCCGACCCACCAGAAGATCGCCCTGACGGGTGGACGAACGGCACGAACCGATAGAAAAGCATTTCTTGTCGGTGCCGGCGGGATTGAATGGCGGGCAACACCTTTTCTGACACTGATGTTCGAGGGAACCAAGTTCGATTATGACGACATTTTCCGCAAGACGTCCCATGACTCTTCTTTGAATGGGGGGCTCAGGATCGGGCGCGATTCGCTTCAATTCGAAGCCTGTGGAACCTTTCTCGATTCCGACCCCGCGACCTGGTTCGGACTTGTACTGTCTCTCTGAATCCCGAGTTCCCTGATGCAACCGCGGCCTTGCACGGTCTGGGACACCTCGGACCGGGAACTCGTTCTGTGGATCGATCGGCCGTCCGCATTTTTTGGCCTGACCATCCTGATGATCATGTTCCTTCCCATCATCGCAATTTTGTTGACCGGAGTAGGTGTCGTCGCGATGCTGGTTTTCTGGGCAGCCATCTTTTTCTCGGACCATTTCCTCGTTTTCAGGCGGAACTGCCTCGAATGGCATATGGGCTTCTTCAACCCGATGGTTCGGGTTTCCCACTTTCCCCGGAATCCCAAGGCAGGACTGGTGGTCAGGCGAACATTTCTTTCAGACGGAAATCCCGGGTTCAATCTTGTCTGGAGCGGGGGTTCCGCCCAATGGCTGATCGAGGAAAACGCCGATCCGGATGTCATCAAAAACCTGATCGAGCTCATCATCTCCTCGACGGGTTCCGAACTGACCCACGAAAATTTCGATGAGCCGGTTTTCGGACATGTGTTGGCTCCCAAGGGCCCCTTAACCTGTTCTGCTTCAGCCGTGCAGGAATTTGGGGAGCGGGTCAGGAAGCTACGGGAAGAGCTTCCCAGGCTTCGCTTCGGGCCCATCTTCCAACCCGAATCGGATGGGGACCAGAAACTGACACTCCAGACCGACCCCGTCATCCCTGTCGAAGTTGATTCATTAGGCTCATTGAAGATCAGCCAGGAAAAGAGATTCGCCCCCTTCAATGAGTTCGTGGTTTTTCAGCATCGAGACGAAGGGACTCCAATTGGGGCGGAATCATTCCCTCGGTGCGGTCGGGGCTTGTCGATCGATGAGGCCAGGGAAATAGGGATGGCCCTGAAAGGTGGACCAACACGTCACCTTTTCCTGGGGTTTTCCGCGGTTAAGGAGGGAGCAATCCGGACCCTTTCCAATGCTCTCGGAGAGGGCCAACTCATGGGAATGGGTTTCCTCTGGATCGCTCCGGGGGAGAAGATTCCCGAGATGGAGTCGCACCTATCCGAGATAGCCTATGCCGCGACCATGCTTGGCCTCGGGTCGGTCACGATTCTGACGACGGATTTCGATGATGGCTGCGAGGAAAGGCTTTTGGAGGGGCTGAACCTCTGCCCTTCGATCAGGCGGGTAAAGGTTTTCCGAATCGATGAGGTCGGGAACAGGCTGGAAATCCCCACTCCCAAACTGCAAGGTCTCTTGGATAGGAACCCCCGTTCGAACCAGTAGCGGCGGGATGTCGGGAAGAAGTTGGTGTGGTTTGCTCCTCCACGCACCGATGAGGTATATTCTCCCTGAACCCTAAGCTGGCAATGGGGTTTGAGAGGTCGTTGATGCGAAGAACGTTCTTCCTTTTTTGGGCCTCGACGCTTTTTGTCGGGGTTTTCGGAGTTGTCCTTCTCTTTTCCGGCTGTGGTTCAGGAGGGGGGAACTCGATCATCGTCGAAGGGGGGGAGCGTTCCCTGTCCGGACGAATATTGGCTGCAGCTTCCTATTCGGCTTCCATTCGGGCCAATTCACTCGCCGTGGCAAGTTCCTCATCGGATACCGTTCCCCTGGGTGGTGTGGAAGTCTGGCTCGAGGATCTTCCTTCGCTCAAGGTTGTGACCGATTCCGGGGGAAGATTCATCTTCCCCAATGTTCCCGAAGGGTCCCATCGTGTTGTCGGGAGATTTCCCGAACGCTCGGGAAATCCCGTTCTCAAGGCCAGAACCGGCTCGGTTACTGCGCCCGCAGCTGGGGAGTCCACCTGGATCGGGGATCTGGTGCTTCAACCCGCCCGGAATTTCGTCCGGGGAATCATTCGGGATTTGGATGGGAAGCCTGTGCCCAATGTCCCCCTGTATCTCTGGGGCGAAATCTTCCTGACCGACGGAGATGGGAAATTCGCGGCACCGCCGCTTCCAGATTCGGAAACCAGCGGCGAGATACGGGTTCCCACAGTTCAGGGATACGCCGGGTCGTCTTTCCTGGTTCCCTTCTTTTCCGACCTCCCCCCCCTCGTCGAGGCGACCCTTGTCTCCGTGGGGGAAACACGCAATCGGCCGCCATTCGCGGCCCTTTTGGCATCCAGAAACAAGGTCCAGACTAGCGAAACGATCGATATTGAGGCCCGGATTTCGGATCCCGAAGAAACCGATCCCGGGAAGCTGAAAGTTTTCTGGGAGGCCACGCACGGGCTCCTGGCTTCCGGGGAGTCCGAGTTCCATGCCCGCTGGACCAGTCCGGGAAGCGATGTTACCGCGACCCTCACGATCAAGGTGGTCGATCCCGCCGGGGCATCCTGCTCGGCTGTTCTTCCCCTGAGGGTGGGATCGGGGGGTGTCGGAGATTCGATTCCGCCTCAGATCGCGGCTTTTTCTCCTGCCTCCGGGGCCGTGGATATTTCGACGGGTTCTGTTGTCACGGTGACCTTCACAGAGAAAATGGATGCCGTTTCGGTTGGCCAGGCTTTCTCTCTGGAAAATGCTTCGGGGGCAAAAATCCCCTTTGATTCCCAGAGCTGGGCACAGGGGAAAAGCGAGGTCTATCGGTTCACTCCCAGAAGCCCTCTCGCTTCCTTTTCCGCCTATTTCGCTTCGGTCAAGGGGGGGGCAGCCGGCGCTCGCGACCTCGCCCTGAACACCCTTTCCTCGGGACTCAGGTGGAAGTTCACGACCGGCGGAACCCGGGATACCGTTCCACCTGCGGTTTTGGCGATGCTTCCTGCTCCGGGAACGATCGATGTCCCGGTTGCCACCCAGATTTCGATCCGGTTCAGCGAACCGGTTTCCGCTCCGAACGTTGGCTCAGGGAGTTTCCGGGTTTCGAGCGGGTCCTCGGTTCTTTTGGGAACCATATCCTTCGGGGCCGGATGGGATACAGCCATTTTCACTCCGCTGAACCCCTTCCCCCACGGATCGGTTATCTCCGTTCGAATCGGGACCGAATGCTGCGACCTGGCGGGAAACCACCTGACAAGCCCGTTCACGGGCTGGTTTCGAACGATACTCCCGGTGGACACGACCCCCCCTTGGGTCATTTCGACCTATCCAGTCGGAGGACGTGTCGGAGTTGCCACGTCGACCCGAATCGGGGCGGTTTTCAGCGAACCCCTCGCTTCCGCTTCGAACCTTCCCGGGGCTTTTTCAGCGGCAAGCGGCGCTTTCCCGATCGCGGGGACGGTTCTTTTCAATCTCGATTTCTCGGCCGCGACCTTTACGCCTCTTTTTCCGCTTCCGTATGGAAGTTCGATCACGACAAGGATATCGAGCGACTGCAAGGATCTCGCGGGGAATTCCCTTTCACCCATCACCTGGACCTTCAGCACCGTTGCCTCCCCATATCAGAATCATCCTCCCCAAGCGCCGGTAGTCGCAAGTCCGACCGCCAACCAGAAGGGGGTTGCGTTGTCCCCGAGGCTTGTAGTGCATGCATTTTCGGACCAGGACCCGGGGGAATTCCTCACCAGATCGGAATGGCAGGTATTCTTCCGTTCGGACCTGGCCTCTTCCGCTCTCTACTGGAAAGGGGTTGAAAGCGGCTCCGCGGGGACCGAGATCAAGGTTGACGGCGTGAACGGGTCTTTCACCTGGAGCACGACCACGGAGCTGGCCTACCAGATGGATTTCTGGCTGGTAGTGAGGTTCTTTGACAGCCAGGGAGTGGCAGGTTCCTGGTCAGCGCCGGTGAAGTTCACTACCTTGGACGCTCCCAACAATCCACCGTCCGCGCCGTACATATTTACCCCTTCCGCGGAAGCTGCAGGTGTCGCTACCAACCCGGTGTTTGCAGCGGGCAGTTTCTCCGATTGGGATGGCGATGGGCATGGATACACGGACTGGGAGATTCACGACAACGCCACTCCCACCTCCCAGACCCTGGTCTGGAAAAGGTATGGTGAGATCGCCAGCCTCACGACGATCCTTGTCGATTCCGCCAACGGGTCTTTTTCCAACGCCCTTGTGGGGAAATCCTGCCTTTCCTATTCCACCGAATATTGGGCGAGAGTGAGATACGCCGACAACCATGGTGCGATCAGTGAATGGTCCAATCCCCGCCGTTTTACGACCCGGCCCGAACATGTGATCGAATGGCTGACAGACTTTGATGTAGCCAAAGCCCTGAGCCGATCGAGTGGGAAACGGATTCTTCTTTACATCTATGCTTCCTGGTGCGGTGTCTGCCGGAGGTTGGAAGACCAGACCTTCATTGACGAGAGTGTCATCAGCGATGTGAATTCGCGCTTCATACCATTGAAACTTGATGAAGCCGATCCATTGAACGACTCCGTCGAGATAGACATGGATGTCGGTGGATTCCCCTCGATCAACATCCTTTCAACCGATTCATTCCACGAGGTCCTTGGATGGGATGGGTTCTACGCCTCCTCGGCTTTTCTGGCAATCATCGGAAGGGAAATCCCTGATCTTGTCCAACCAACGGTCCTCTGGCCGTTGGAAAATTGGACTGGAGTGCCTTTGAACGCTTCGTTCGGAGCCTCCCCCTTCGTACCCGTGGGGACCGAAACCTTCTCCACCTTTGTTTGGCAAATCGCGGACAATCGAGATGTTGCATCAGCTGCATGGAAAAGCCGGGCGGAGCTGAATGTCTCCCAATGGTCGGAACGGCCAAACCAGTTGAAACCTGGAACTGATTTCTGGGTTCGGGTTCGGAACGAAACCTCGCAGTTCTTCATCAGCCCATGGTCCGATTTCCGGCACTTCCAAACGACCGCCACCCCCAACCGCCCTCCGCTGAAACCCGTTGTCTTGGCTCCTGCAAACCAAGCCATGAATGTTGATTTGAATCCCTCTTGTACGGGAACTGCTTTTCTCGATCCCGATGTGGGAGATTTTCTTGCCAGTGATGCCTGGGAAGTTCGGGATTCCCCCGTGGTTGACCTGAAAACCCTCGTTTGGAGTGGCAGCAACATTACCGGTCTATACACTGATGTCTTTACATCGGAAGGAACTTTCGAAGGCGCACTGGCGGGAAAAATCAAGTTGGAACCCGTGACACCCTACTGGATCCGGGTCCGATATTTCGATTCGGGGGGCCTGGCCAGCGATTGGTCGGATTTCGCCTTGTTCACGACGGGTTTCTGATCCCAACCTGAACATTGATGGGGATAGGTGGCTCTTTGGCCCGCTTTTGGGGCCAAAGAGCAACGGGGCTCGCAGTCGTTACCGCGGCAGGACGCTGGGGACAAAGGTTTCCTCTGCCGGAAAAGGAAAATGGGTATTCCGGGGAAATCCACCGAAAGGGGCGCATGGGAAGTGGTTTCTGACATTTCGGCAGCTGTCGGGCTTCCGGTCATTTTCCAGGATTCCTGGTATATCGCCGTCCACAAGCCTCCTGGTTTGCTGGTGCATTGCTCGAGGATCGCCAGAGGAATCCATGAAAACCTTGTTGATAAACTCCAGGAGCAGCTTGGGCGCCAGGTTTTCGTCGTTCACAGACTCGACCGGGGAACTTCCGGCGTCATGGTCCTGGCCTTGAGCTCCGAAGCCGCGGGAAGATTGTCCGCAAAGTTCGAAGCCAGGGAGGTGACGAAGCGTTACCTGACGGTTGTCCGGGGCTGGGTCGAACCCCCGGAGGGGGTGAACGACCGGCCACTTCGACAATGGCCTGGAGAACCGGAACGTCCCGCGCGTACAAGGTATCGGACGCTGGCGCGTGCCGAGTTGCCCTTTCCGTCGCAGAATCATCCATCGAGCCGGTATTCCCTGCTCGATGTCCATCCCGAGACCGGGCGTCGCCAGCAGATCAGGCGCCACTTTTCCGGGCTTTCCCATCCCGTGATCGGAGACGGATCCCACGGTGACAAGCGCCAGAACCGCTTTATCCGGGAACGATACGGGCTTTGTCGTATGCTTCTCATGGCGGTCGAGATAGGTTTCCGCCACCCATTCCTCGATCGTGATCTTTCGCTGGTCTGTCCGCCCGATCCCCCCACCCTGGTTTTCCTGCGCCAGGTCTTCCCCGCGGCCATGGGCCTCCCCAATTTTCCATGACAAGTCTTCCGGGCAAGCTTACAATGGTGCCATGGACTCACCCGAAGTGACCAGGCCGGCCCCGGTTCCCCCCGGCTGGAAATCAGGGGCAGGGGCCTTCACCATGGTCGAGTTGCTGGTCGTGGTGGGGTTGCTCCTTCTCCTTCTTGCGGTAGGGATCTCGCAGTTCCGCCATGGTAGTCAGGGGGTGATGAAAGTGGCTGCTGACCTGACTTTCCATATGGAAATGAGGAGCGCGGTCGACAAGCTGACCGAATCGCTCCTCGAGGGGAACGAAGTGGTCAAGCCTTCCGAAGGGGGAACGCTTTCGTTCCTCGTGGTGAAGGATGTTGTGAACCATATCTGCGTTCTGTATCTCGAAAGGGCGGAGAGGAAGGAAGACCGTCCCTTCAACCTGGCCATGTTCACGGATGATTTCAGCGGCGCTTTCGACCCGAAACGGAGGAAAGTCCTGTTTGGAAGCGTGAAATCGGTCTCCTTCACCACAGTTTCCCCCGCTCTCGTGGTTGCAAAGCTGATCATGGTCAATCCGGCCGGGAAGGAACTTCCCGCAATCCTCGAGATTCCCCTGAAAAACCTTGGAACTGTCGATGATTAGGATTCATCGGAAAGAAACCGGCTTCACCCTCCTTGAGCTCCTGGTGGGGGTTGCCATTCTTTCGATCCTGGGGTTGGTGATCTTCCAGTTCATCAGGACCAGCTCCCAGAGAATGACGATGACGAAGAACTCCTTCGGGGCAATCCATGCGGGGGCCAAGGTCATGAGCGATCTGCTCGAGGAAGCCCGGGTGAACGGAACTCTTTTCGAGGTTGTCACCCAAACAGACCAGATGCGTGACGTAGCACCGATGGTGGAAGCCCGGTCCTTCTATTTCAGGAACCTCTGGGATCTCGTTCCCCCAAGGGGTTTTCTCGACGAAGGAGTCGATGGCGGAATCGGCCCGACCGATCTTCCCGCCTTCGACGAGTTCAACCCCTTTTCCGTGGAGGTGATCCCCAGACGCATCGATGAACCGACGCAGGCACCGCACCGGAAACATCTGGCCGAGATCGGCGTCAGGATCCTGTGGACCGAAAGAGTGGGGCCAGCAAGGGTTTACCAACTTTTCTCCCATCTTCCCAGCCCTGTCGGAGAAAAACCCTTCGGGAACTCGGGGCTCCTTCCCGACGAAAAACTCGACTCGAGGATTCGCGAATGGCTGTTCCCCGACATGCCTGGGATGACCTTCGACCAGGCGGTCTCACAAAAAGCCTGTCACCGGGAGCTTGCATGGCAGGTCGGGAAACTGAATTGGGCAACCCACGCCATAACCGAGGCTTTGGACTCGATTTCTTCCGAAATCCGCGTTCTTGAAGGGATGCGAAAGCCGTGGCTCACCCCCCCCGATCCCGAACTGGTCAAGTTCCAGCTCGCTATTGCACGACGTCGCGAAACCGGTGCCAGCCTGGTTTTCACTGCCTTGAACGAGCTCCGGCCGACATTCGAGGAAGTTCGGCGGATGGCGGACGGGGACACTCTCAAAAAGATTCCAAAACGGGCTTTCGAACTTGCCCTTTGGGGGTTCCGGGGACGGATGGGGTCCATCGCCCGTTGGGTCGAAGCTTCAAGGAAGGATTATGAGTTCCTTCTCCAACCTTCCTGCCTTCAGTTTCTTTCCGCCCGGGAATGTGATTTTGTCCGGCAGAAAGCATTGGAGGCCCATAGATTGCTTGTCTCGATCGGAGAAGAGGCCCCCGGTCTGATGAAACAGTTTCTCGATCGTGAGCTCCAGGAAGCCAGGGGAAAGAACCCGTTCCGGATGCGTTTTCTGGAAAGGGAAGAACGGCACTTCACGGGGGCTGAGGTCGATACCACCTCGTTCAAGAATCTTTTCCAGATCCGAAGAATCATCACCGAGGATTTCCGGAGACTTTCGGACGAGGTTCCGGAACTTGTGAAGCGGTTTCCGGAGGCACAATGACCCGATTCGCGAACGTTTGGAAGTGTCGGGGAGGCCGACGGGATGGTTTCCTGATTCCCATGGTTTTCCTCGCCCTGCTTTCGATCGTCTCCCTGGTCGTGGTAATCCATTCGATGACCTCGGGATACGCCGGACAGGTGGCCCACGGAGACGAGGTCCTGAGGTGCAGGATGATCGCGGAGTCCGCCTTCGCCGAGGTCCTTGCACGAATGAGGGATCAAACGTATGAAAACCGTTTTTTCAAGCCTCGTTTCGAGGAGTTCGGGAAGAGCCTCCTGGGAGGCGAATACGATCTCTTCATCGAGGACACCGCGGGAAAACCACTTCAGGCTGATGTCTACATCCGGGCGTCCTATCGCCGCGCGAAGAGGCTCTTCTTCTGGAGGTTCGTTCACGAGACGACGATCCTGGACGCTGTCGGAAGAATGCTTCCCATTATTTTCACTTCCCTGGATGCTGAGCAGTTCCCGAACCAGACCTCGGGGTCCCCTTTCACGAATGAGATCGAAGAGTTGATAAAATCGCGAAAGGAAAACGACATGCCGGCCAAGGAACGGGCAGGAAAGATCAAACCGCTTTCAACGCTGAGAGAGGTGATGGTGGTCCTGAACGGCCCGGATGGCAAGGAAATCGAAGACGCCGTGGATCCGGCCCCCTCTTCTGTGCCCCCTTCCACGCTCAGCCCTCCCGCACAGGAAAAGCCCATTCAGAAGATCCTCGAGGAGGATTACGAGAACGTCCCTCCCGGAACTCTTCCTCCAGGCTGGACGCCGCTTTCCCCCTCCTTTCCCTCTCCTTGGACGGATTCATCCGGTGTTTCTGCCGGGAACGCGGACAACGGGACCCAGGTTTTTGCCGTCCGGGGACACAACGGTTTCGGTAGATCGCAAAGCAGGAACATCAGTCTGGGGGATTCCGACAAGTTCACTTACGAAGCCCGGCTTTGCCTCTCTGATCTCGGGATTGGGGGTCCATCCTCTGGAGGAATTGGGTTCATCCAGAAGAAGATGGAACCGGATGGCGTTCGCTTCGGAACCCCCATCACCAATGCCGTCTATTTCAGGGATGGAAGGATTGAATTCCTGGGGAAGGGATCAACCCTGATCGGGTCTTTCGATTCGAACAAGTTCGTTTCCGTCAAGGTCGAGATTGATTTTGCCCAGGGGGCGGCGAGCGTATTCATCGATGGACAACTGGTGGCGGATGGACTCGAACCCTCCCCGAAAGATGGTGACTTCCCCCTTACCCAGTTCGGAATCATGGGGGATAACAGATTCAATCAGAATGATCCCAACCGGCCCCAGATGGGACGGCAGGAGATCCTCCTCGACGACCTGAAAATCTCGAAATCCGGCGAATAGGAAAAAGGGGGACATGAGAATCTTTTGCAAAAGATTCTCATGTCCCTAAATAAAGGTTCAAGCGAGAGGTTTTACCAGGAGGGAAGCCAGAGCGACCAGGGGTGCCGTTTCCGCCCGGAACCGGCGGTTCCCCAACCAGAGCGGGAGCCAACCGATCTTCTGGAAGGTTGCCACCTCGCTGTCCGTGAATCCCCCCTCGGGACCTGAAGCGATGCTGAGTTCTGAAGGGTGTGGAAGCAGATGAAAGGGCGTCGAATTTCTTCCGTCGAGGGCTTCGTGGAGAACCACTGCCGTGGCGCACTCGCGGCTCCCCGGGAGGCACGAGATCCCGACAGGGGATTCCACTGACGGCTTGATGCAGCTCCCGCATTGCAGCATCGAGGCGACGGCGATCTTCCTCCATCGTTCGAGTCGGTCCTCCGACGGGGGGCGGACAACGCACCTTTCCGTTAACAAAGGAACGATGCGGGTGACACCCATTTCCACACCCTTTTCGATCAACCACTCGAAACCGTCCCCTTTCGTAAGCGCAGGAAAGAGAACCACCGGAAAACCAGGTTCAATGGCGTGGGTGGCGAGAATTCCGAGCTCGTACAAGCCGTTCTTCCCCAGCCTGGCATCCGCTTCATGGCCTTTCCCGTCGGTAACCATAAACGAATCTCCTGGTCGAAGCCTCAGGACTTTCTCGAGGTAACGCTGGTTCTCGGGTGTCAGCAAGCCATCGGTTCGCTCTTCGAGAACCCGGGCGTGCGATGAATGGCTCATGTTCAATGCTCCATGGTTCGGTGGCCAGTCGAAACTCGCTGAATCCTACCAGTTCAAAGCTGGAATGTGGAAAAAAAACCTGAAGCAAAAACGGAAACAAAAACGGGGACATGAGAATCTTTTCAAAAGATTCTCATGTCCCCG
>CAYRYU010000009.1:3273-83325 GCA_964428355.1 uncultured bacterium | reverse complement strand
TTTTCAAAAGATTCTCATGTCCCCGATTTAAGGCGCGGGGCGTCGTCCCAGAGGTCTTCGAGAGCGTAATAGCGCCTCGCGTCGGGTTGGAAGAGGTGAAGGACGAAGTCGCCACCGTCTATAAGGACCCAGGTAGCGGCCGGATCGCCTTCGAGGTGAAGACCCCGCTGGCCTTTGATCTTCAGTGAAGCGGCAACGGCTTCGGCCATCGCCTGCACGTGCGGACTGCTTCGACCCGAGGCGATGATGAGAAAATCGGTGTATCCCACGAGTTCGGCCACATCAAGAACAACAGGATCCTCGACTTTCTTGTCGTCGAGGATCCGAAGAACATTGGCGATTCTTTCAGGAACGCGTTTGCTGCCGGTCAAGCGCCCCCAACTCCTTTGAAAACCGAGTAGACGTACCGGCCGAACATGTATTTCTTTTCCTTGACGTAGTTGAACCCCTTTTCCAGGGCGGCGAGATTGATCTCAAGGAAGTCCTTCTTGCTCGCGGGAATCAGTGTGGGAAGGATCTTGACCATCGTCTCGTAGACGAGGAGTTTGCTGAACTTGGCATACGCTCCGGCCATCACGATATTGGCTACCCGCGGATTTCCAAGTTCGTCCGCGATTTCGCTCGCGGGGATTTCGACGAGCCGGATGTCATCGCGGAACTCCTGTCGCTCGATAAGGGAGGAGTTGTACATGAGCATTCCCCCCGCTTTTATCCGGAGGTTGAACTTGGCTACCGACGGCCGGTTCATCGCGATGACGGTGTCGGGAACGGAAACCATGGGCGAAGCGATGGGATACTCGCTGAGAATCACGGTGCAGTTGGCGGTTCCCCCACGCATCTCCGGGCCGTAGGAGGGTATCCAGGAGACATTTTTTCCTGACTTCATGCCGATTTCGGCAAGAACCTTCCCCAGGAACAAGATTCCCTGGCCACCGAAACCTGCCAGTATGATTCGTTCTACTTCAGCGGACATTCCTTCCCTCCTGGTAAGTTCAAAAACGAGCGACGGCTTTCGGGCCGTCCGACACTCCGCTTCCGGGTTCGCCCGGACCCACTTCCGATTCTACAATCCGCAAGCGGCGGAAAGCAAGAGGAATCGGAAGTGGTTTCTGGGCTCAATCAGGTCGGACGATCTTGTCCACCTCGTTGAGAATCTCGAAATCGGACGGAATCGTTCCGCCTGTCCGGCCGAAGAAGAAGGCCGGCTTCTTCCCGTTCAGGGCAAGCTTGACGTCATCGATCATCTGACCGCAGGACATTTCGACGACCAGGAAATTCTTGGTTTTCTCCGCATATTCCGCGAAAACCTTCGAGGGGAAGGGCCACAGGGAGATGGGACGTATGAGGCCAGCCTTGATTCCCCGCTTTCGGCATTTCTCGACGACGGTCTTGAGGATTCGGGCGATGATCCCGTATCCGACTAGGATGATCTCGGCATCATCAACCTCGTAGAGCTCGTATCCGAGGTCCTTTTGCTTGCCGGTGGTGAACTCGTCCGTGATGTACTGGTACTTTTGGTAAAGATGCCAGTTGTGTTCCTCGAGCTGGTCGACGTCCAGGAAGATCGTGGTGCAGAGGTTTCGCTTCTCCCGTTTGCCGGACACGCCCAGTGCCCACTTTTTGGAATCCTTGTCGTAATCGGTGGGAGGTGGCAGAAGAACGGGTTCCATCATCTGGCCGAGAACGCCGTCTGCTAGAATGAGAACGGGATTCCGGTATTGGTCGGCGATGTCGAAGGCCCGGGTCGTAAGATCGGCCATCTCCTGCACCGAATGGGGGGCGAGAACGATGGTCCGGTAATCGCCGTGGCCACCACCGCGGGTGGCCTGGAAGTAATCCGACTGTGCGGGTGCGATGTTCCCAAGGCCCGGTCCGCCGCGGACCACGTTGATGATGACGCAGGGAAGCTCGGCAGCGGCGATATAGGAAATACCCTCTTGCTTGAGGCTTACCCCGGGGCTGGAACTGCTCGTCATTACCCGGGCACCGGCGCTTGCCGCCCCGAAGACCATGTTGATGGCTGCGACTTCACTCTCGGCCTGGAGGAAAACCCCCTCGACCTCGGGAAGGCGCTTGGCAAGATACGCGGGAAGCTCGCTCTGGGGGGTGATGGGGTATCCGAAATAGTAACGGCAACCGGCCAGAACCGCCGCCTCGCCAATCACCTCGTTTCCTTTCATCAGGATCTTTTCAGACATTTTCGAATCTCCTTTTCACGAAGGGGTCTCCGTCGAGGCTTGCGCCTCAGGCCCGGAAGACCTCGATGGCGATATCGGGACAACTGCGGGCACAGACTGCGCAGCTGGTGCACTTCTCCTCGTTGAGCATCTTGGCGGGATGGAACCCCTTGGGGGTTAGGTGGTCTGCAACCCCGAGGACCTTGACGGGGCAGCGGCCGATGCAAATTCCACATCCCTTGCAGAGATCTTCATTGATGACCCACTTGGGCATGTTGTTCCTCCTTTCCTTATTTGCCGAAGTTGTAGCCTTTGTCGAAGGCGGCCTTGTTGATCTCGGCCATTTCCTTCTTCTTGGCTGGAATGATCTTTGGAAGGACGTTGGCGACCTTGTCGTAATCGAAAAAGGTGCAATGCCGGATGTAGGCGCCGACCATCACCAGATTCGCGACCTTGGGATTTCCAAGCTCGTCCGCGATTTTGCTTGCGGGAATCCCGTAGGTTTTGACATCATCCCGGAACTTCTCGCCCTCGATGAGGGAAGAATTGTAGAGGAGCATCCCCCCCTTCCGGATCTTGGGCATGAACTTGGCCACGGATGGCCGATTCATGGCGATCACGGTATCGGGCTCCAGGACGATCGGGGAGGCGATGGGGCTTTCGGAGATCACTACGGTGCAGTTGGCCGTTCCTCCTCGCATTTCAGGCCCATAGGAGGGAATCCAGGAGACGTTTTTTCCGGCGGACAAGCCGAATTCCGCCAGGACCTTGCCGAGGAACAGGATTCCCTGTCCCCCGAAACCGGCCATGATGATTTCTTCCGCTTGTTTGTCCATGGTTCTATACCCTTCAGGCTTTGTCGATGCCTGTGACATCCTTGTAGGTGGCGAGGGGGAAAACCGGGAGCATGTTTTCAGCCAGCCACTGGTGCGAATCGGTGGGCTTTTTCCCCCAATTCGTCGGGCAGATCGATACGAACTCGACAAAAGTGAAGCCCTTGCCTTCCTTCTGGAGCTTGAAGGCGTTCTTGAGGGTCTTCTTGGCCTTCATGAGGTTTGCAGGGGTGTTGACCGCAACCCTGGCCACGTAAACCGGGCTCTGGAGAGTCGCGAGCATCTCGCAGACACGGATGGGATGACCGCAGAGGGAGGCATCCCGGCCGTATGGGGAGGTCGCCGTCTTCATCCCGACGAGGGTTGTCGGCGCCATCTGGCCTCCGGTCATGCCGTAGATGGCGTTGTTGATGAAAACTCCCGTGATCTTCTCTCCGCGGTTGGCGGCGTGGATGATCTCGGCGGTTCCGATTGCCCCCAGATCGCCGTCACCCTGGTAGGTGAAAACGATCGAATCGGGGCGGACGCGTTTGATTCCTGTGGCGACCGCCGGGGCTCGGCCGTGGGGGGCCGAGTGGAAATCAATGTCGAAATAGTCGTATGCGAAAACCGAGCAACCGACCGGAGCGATTCCGATCGCGCGGTCAGCGACTTCCAGCTCGTCGAGGCACTCTCCGACCAGGCGGTGGACCACGCCATGATCGCATCCCGGACAATAATGGAAGGGTGTGTTGGTCATGCATTTAGGTCGGGAAAAAACCTGTTTCATCTCGAGACTCCTTTCGGAAGCGTTGCGGCCACCGGCCGGGGAGAAAACCGGGGGGTTGGGGATCAGATTCCCTTCGGGCCGATGGTTCCGGCCGCCTGGGACCCTATTCTCCATGGTTGTTCCCAGAAGCGTGACAGGGAGAAGAGCGGAGTTCCGCGAAAGGTGAAGTCCTGCGGGGAATCGGGGCTTCCGACCGCATCGTAACTGCCCTTGAAATCCTTTGAATGGATGCGGTCCGAGGAGAGATCCCTTAGAACATGCGGGACTGCCATCGCGAAGGGAACGGGCAGGCCGATACTTCCGGCGAACTCAATGACCCGCTCGAACCCTGAAATGAATGTGGCGGCAGTCGTTTCATGGACAAGATGGGGGTTTGCCACCACGTGGGTGACCTTCAGGCCGGAAATCTCGGAAAGGGTTCGGAAACTTCCAGCCATCTGGTCGGGGGAAAGGAACCCGGGTCGGAATGGATTCAGGATGAATAGGACGAAAGGGGTGCGGGAGCCAGTCGAATCGCGGAGCCGGATAAGGATCCTGAGGCCGATTTCTCCCCCCCCAACATCACACACGATTGATCCCGAGGGGGACTCAAGGGCGGGCCAGATGCCCGGAGGAAGGGCGGGGAGATCACCCGCGGCGCTTTTCCCCTCGGGGCAAACCAGGACGACGCCTTCCCGTTCGATCTCGTCGCGCAGTTTCCGGACCCGGAAATACGGATTGACGATATCCAGGTCGACCAGGCGAACGGTGCCGGGGCCGGACAGCCGCGCTTTCCGGATGGCCATGTTGAGGGCAAGCTCGGTCTTTCCCGCGCCCAAACCTCCGATCAGAAAAACGACCGAAGCCTGGTCGGAGAGGATCGATTTCATCGGACCGCTACCGGCCTCCGATGGATCCGATGAGTTCCTTGAACTTCTCGTAGTGTGCAACATCCACCCGTTCGATGATCTCGTGCATCGCCATCTCCATGGTAGTGAGGATGGCGCCTGCCCGCCTCATCTTCTCGAGCGCGAACCTCCAGTTCACTTTTCGCCGGGAGCTTGTCGCGTCAAGGACGACGTGAACCCGGTACCCGCGGGTCAGGGCGTCGAGGACCGTCTGGGCAATGGAAACGTGGGTTTCCATCCCTACCACGGTGAGGGTGTTGGTGTTCATCGCTTCGAGGCGGAGCGTGAGATCCTCGCTTCCGAAGCAGCTGTACCGGCTTCTCTTGATGGGTTCGAGGCGGGGAATGAGTTTCTTGATCTCCTCGATGGTTCCTCCGAATTGCTGAGGGGAAAGCTCGGTCAGAAGGATGGGAAGTCCGACCATTCCAGCGAAGGAAACGAGGGTCTTTATGTTGTTGATCATGGGTTCCTTGCGGTAGATGGGCTTGATGCAGTTCTTCTGGACGTCGCAGATGAGAAGGACCGCGCCTTCCCGGGACAGGATGTCGGGATGTCTCATACGTGGGCTATCTCCTCGCCATTAGAGTGTCAATGAATAATCTTTTCCGAGATTGTTGTCCCAACGGAGGTCGCTTCCTTCCGGCAAAATTCGCTGAAGCTGGAAGCAGTAGCGGATCTCGGAGCCTTTGGGACCCCAGATCAGGCCGCGGAACCTTCGGGGAACCGGAAGCCGGCCGACCATCAAAACCCGGCCGTTCAGGTAGAGTTTGTCGTTGGCCCGGTAGATCGCGTTACTGACGGAAAACTCGGTGCCCCATTCGATCCCGTCGACCTCCAGGTCGGTATCCTGGGGGTAGGACCACGAGCCCAGGCTCCAGTGAAGCCGGACGTTGTGAAACTCCCCCGAATAATCAATGTATTCGAACTCACGCGGCATGACCATCTGGGAAAAAGCGTTGCTAACCCGTTCCGTGCCGTTGGAATAGAAAACCTGGAAGAAATAATGGAAAAGGTAGCGGTCCCGGCCCTCGATGTGGGTGGGAAGGCGAACGATCCATGTGCGTTTCAGGGGTATGTTTCCCCATTCGGGCATCATGATGAAGGTTTGGGTGTTCTTCCAGTCTGCGGGCTCGTTGAGGTGACCCAGGGTCATGTTGAAACTGACCCTGTCTATTCCGTCCTCCTGGTCGATCCATTCCTTTCTCAGGAAGAAAAAGCCTTCGAAAGGCCGGGTCTGGGGAACCTCGAGGGTGATTCCCACCGATTTGGAGGTCGATATTGAGGATTGTTCGATTTCAGTCATTGGGTTGGCGCCTGCCCGTCATTTCATCGTGGGGAAAACGGGCCAATTATACCCACTATTCCCGGAAAAAATCAACCACTTCACCCCAGTCTGGCTAAGCGCTGCGGTACAATGGGCTGGGCTCCGGGGGGGGATTGCTGGAGGGATCGGGGGATCAGCGTTTCAGGGAATTCTTCGCCGCGACGATGTCCCGGATCATGACTTCGGAATCCTTCGCCATTTTGCTTCCCGGATCGAGATGGATGACCTGGTTGAACGATTCGATGGCCCGGTCGAAGGAATCGACGTTCCCCGCGAGGCCTTTGTCCGTGAGCGCAAGGCCAAGGTGGTAGAAAAACTTGGGCTCGGTGGCCTTTTCCTTGATCGCGGACTGGAACTTTTCTATGGCGGCATCGAGCTGGCCCTTCTTATACAACTCGTACCCTTCGGCATGCATGGCGTCGGTCCCTGTGAGTGGGGCGCCCGGACTGGCGGTGTTCGCGGACGCCTGGGCTGCCGCTGCCTGTGCCGCCGCCTGCCGCTCCGCTTCGGCTTTCTTGGCGGCTTCGCGTGCCTCCTCTTCCTTTCTGATGGCGGCAAGCCGTGCCTCTTCCTGTGCCTTTCGCTTGTCGAGATCGGCGAGAACCTTTGAGAGCATTTCCTGACGGGGACCGTCACTTCCCCTGAGTGGGTCGAGGAACTTCGCGGATCGATCGAGGACTCCGTTGAAATAGGCGATCATGCCCAGATAATAGAGGGTTTCCGGATCCGAGGCGTTCGCTCTGAGCCTCGGTTCGAAGAATTTCAGGCCTTCTTTCAAAAGCCCGTGGTCATCAGCTTCGGCAAGGGATACATCGTCGATGACCGCCCGAAAATAGGCATCCAGACCGGCGTTCAAGCCCTCGCTGGTCCATGCCTCGAAAACAGCGCCCAGGGGGCCTTCCTGCTTGTTGAAGCCAGCCAGTTCGGGGGCGGGTTCCCCCGTTTCCACTTTCTCCTCCAGTTGGATGGGGGCGGCTTCCTCGGGATCCTTGACCTTGCCTTCGGGAATGACCAAACCGAAGGGGCGGAGACGGGTTCCCGAGCCTAGGATGGTGAGTGCCTCGTGGACGACCAGATCGGGTTCCCTTTTCGTGATCTTGGCGGGTTCATCTCCGATGAGTTTCGAAAGGGCCTTTACCCGTGCATGTTCAGGGGCAACCTTGCGGATTTGTTCCAGGAGGTTGCGGGCTTTGTGGAGCAGCTTCATATCCGTGTAGATCTGGGCCAACCAAACCTTCGCTTCGAAGTTCCGTGAGTCGAGCATCAGTACATTCTCGAACTCGATGGCAGCACCCTGGAGATCGTGCTTGTTATAGCATTCCTGCCCCTTGTTCAGGAACTCGGCGATGTCCTCGGCTTCCTGACACAATGCAGGAAAAACCGCCACCATGCAGAATATGTTTCCAAGAAGAAGGGATATTGAAATCCAGCTGGTTTTCCTGGAAGCGGTCAAAACTTAACCTCCGCTCCGAGCACCGCCATCTTGATCTGGACCCGGGCAAAGGTCGGGAAAACGTGGAGTTGTTCACATGTGTAGCTGATTCCGCCCGCCGCGATCATCTCGAGGAACCCATCCCCATCGAGATCGGCAAAGGTGAGGGGGGCGAGAGTCTTGCCTATGTACTTCGGGTATTCCTTCAGGGGAGTTCCGTCCCTGTTCAGGGCCATGATATACCCGGCCTTCTCACCTATCCCTTCGGGGTTCCAGGCGGTGAAAACCAGCTCAAGCTTTCCGTCTCCGTTGACATCGATCACCGACGGGGAGTGGTAGATCGAATGTTTCGTCTCGAATGGGAACCCGGGAAGGGATTTCCCGTTCTCGTCGCACACGGCGATGGTTCCGTCTGCTTGCCCGATGATGAATTCATCGCGGCCGTCCCCGTTCAGGTCGGCGACCTTCGGAGCAGTATGGGCCGCATCGGTCAGCTTGAACTCGTTCCTTTTTTCCCCCGTGTGTCTCCAGAGGATGAATTTCTTTTCGGGGGTGGTCGTGTACACTTCGCGAAGGCCGTCCCCATTTACGTCCGTGGCCCCGACCTCGAACGGATAAGTCAGGTTGGGGACCGTCGATTGAGGCCAGCCCTGGGTGGGAAGTCCCGTTTCGGGACTCACCACCATCACCTTGCCGTTGTCGTCCTTGAGGAGTATCTCCCGGATGCCGTCACCCGTGAGATCGGAAGAAGAGAGTTTCCCGGAAACCGATGTGGATGTGGATTGCTCCCAGGTCAATCTTCCTGACTTGTCGAGGCAGATGATCCTCCCAGCTTTTGAACCGCAGAAAATGTTGATACGGCCCGTTCCGTCGATGTCGACGACCTCCGGAGAGGTCATCCGGATTTCACGCTTCGTGTCATACTCCCATTGTTTCCTGCCGTCGCGTCCGAAACAGGATACCTTTCCGTTCATCGAGGTGGTGACGATCTCGGGAACATTGTCCTTGTCGAGATCGACGAGGGAGATCTCATTGAGGATCGGGGCACCGGTCTTGATGGGAATCATGGGAGGGCGGAAATATTCGACCCCCTTCGACGAGAAGACATGGATATCACCGTCGACCGCTCCGAAGATGAGATCCCGGGTGCCGTCTCCGTCCATATCCTCGATCACCTTGACCTGGGTATAGATGTCCCCCGAAACCTTGGCCTTCCAACCCTTGAACTCGGGCCCTTTTTCGCCCGGTGAGGCGGCCTGTGCCATCGAGGCCAGGAAGAGAAGGAAAGCCAGGGAAAAACTCCACGAATATACCATTCCCCGTTTCATTTCCGTTCCTCCTTCGCGTTGGGGGTCTCTTCCCGAAGTGCGGGAAAGCAGGCTCCCCTGTCAATATTGTACAAAATTACGGATGACCTTGGCCAGTGTCTGGACCTTGACCTTGATACCGGTCGAGTCGACCTTCCCGATGACGGAAATATCCCAGACGTCGTAGAAACCTACATGGACGCGGTTCTTGAAATAAGGAATTCCCGACATCTTCCTGTCGGAACCTGGAACGACATACGGCTTGATGTGCTCGACGAGGTAGGAGCCATCGGCGAACGAGACGTTGAACTCCTTGTCTGCCTTGTCCCGGCTGAAGCCGAGATTTCCCCCGGTCGGGTATTCGAAGCTCGGATTTCCAAGCCGGTACTGGTTCATGATATGGACCAGTGCCTTCTCCACCCCCGCCTGGGCCAAATTCCGCGCGATGATCCGGTGGGATTCCTTGACGATCATGTCCGTGGTTAGCCGGGATGTCCACCAATAGGCGATTCCGAAGATTCCGAGGATCAACAGGAGGATGAAAGAGTAGAAGGCGATGAATCCCTTTCGGTCGGTATGCAGGAGGTTTGCCATATGTTCAACTCTCGGGCCGGATGAATTTCACGCAGACGAGGTCGGTATCCAGGTGAACGGCGAAGTTCAGTTCCTCCTTCAGCCCCGAGGTCTGGTCATCCTCGATCGTCATCTTCGTCACGACTTCGAAGATGTCCCTCGGATTGGCCAGGAAATGCAGATTGCTGATCTTCTCCGCAACGACCTTCCGTTTCTTGACCCCGTTGCGATCGGTACTCTCACGAACGAGCTCATCCTTCTCGAGGAAGATGCGGATGAAGTTCTCCTCCTCAAGGCCGAGGAAGGAGGTATGGTAGAAAACCAGCTCCTCGCCTCCGTTGTCGGGGTTTTTGTCACGGTCGATTATCTGGACCAGGTTGGGGAAGAGGTCTCCGATCCTTTCTCCCTGGAACCAGAAATTGTCGGCGGAATCCTTGAAGACGATGGGATTGATCTTTTTTATGTCGGAGAAGATCTGCTTCGAGGTCAGCTGGATCTTCTGGTTGAAATCGATGTGCTTCGTCCCCCATTTCCAGGAGATGAGGTTGCTCCGGTAGACGAAGATGATGACGAACGCCATCAAGGCAACGATGATGGCGGAAATCGAAAGTTCGATCAGGGTGAATCCTTTTCGTCCGATGGTCATCTCATTCCACCTCAAAAGCGGGTCGAGGTCTTGATGTTGAAACTGTTCGTGTTTCCGCGATAGGTGATCAGCCTCAGCTGGCGGGGCCTCTTGTTCTCGATCCAGTTGATCAGGACGGAGAGCTGGATCAGGTTCGTCTCGGGTTCACCCGAGCCGAGAACCGTATGCTCGGGAGCAAACTCGATCAGGAGCGTTCCCGACGCCTTGTACTTCTCGGCGAAAAAGTCTGGAATCCTGAAATCGGGAAGATCCTTGTTTGGAAAATCGAAGGTTCCTGGAATGTGGTCCCAGAGGAAGGAGTCGCTCTTTGCCCGGTCGAGGATGTTCTGGGCCGTGATCGTGGCCTGGAGGACCAGACCCCCTTTCTCGACGGTACGGGTTCCGGAAAGGAAAAGTGCGACCACGGGAATCACTCCGGCCGAAATGATCAGGACCGCAATCATGACCTCGACGAGCGTGAATCCACGTTTTCCGAACACTCTCATTTCTCTTTCCTCGCAAAAGGACGCTGGAATGGGCTCTTCACCGCCCCCGCCGCTTCCGATCGTCGACTTCGGGGGAGACATACTCCTTCTCATACTTTTCGAAGTTGGTAAGGTAATCGATCCCTTCCTGTGCCCGCTCCGCCGCCGGGGTGTTGGGATAGGCCTCGAGAATCTTCTTGAAGGTCTCCAGGGCCATGTTGTTGTTCTTGTTTCGGAAATGTATCTGGGCGATGCAGAACTCGGCGACGCTTGCTTCCTCCGTGCCGGGATAGTCCTTGAGGATTTCAGTGAAAAGAAGGATCGCCTTTCCGTAATCCTGGCTTTGGAGAAGGGAAACACCCTGGTTGAGTCTTCTTTCATAATCGCTCTTCTGGGCATTTGAAAGGCGGGAAAGGTTCGAAATCGCAGCCCGGGCGGCTATCGCGGCTTCGCTGGCCGATTGGTCCGGGGGAACTGGTTGGAACGAGAAGGTTCCCGAAGCTTTGCCGCCGTTGGCCGAGCCGTTGCCGTTTGCCGGAACTCCCACTTTTGAAGGAAGGGAAGATTCGTCCGAGCCGGGGGGAGAACTAAGCTTACAGTTGCAGCCCCCGATCAGCAAAGAAACGAACCCCAGGAGAAGAACCGTGAAGGTCAGAGGACGCATAACCTTCCTCCCGGGATCAGCAAAGGTAGGATGAGATGATCTTCGCGATACCGTCCACGAGGTTCTTGATTTCCCTCTCGTCGGGTCCTTCGGCCATGACCCGTACGAGGTTTTCCGTTCCCGAGGGACGGACGAGGATTCTTCCCCGCCCTGAGAGCTTCTTCTCGGAATGGCGGATTTCATCCTGGATCTGGGGGACCCCCTCGAAATTCTTGTTCTTCACCCTGATGTTGACCAGAATCTGTGGGAGCTTGTTCATGACTTCCGCGAGTTCCTTGAGGCTTGTTCCGCTGTCACGCATGATCTTCAACAGGAAACATGCCGTGAGGAGCCCGTCACCGGTGGTGGCATAGTCGGAGAAGATGATGTGGCCGGATTGTTCCCCACCGATCACGGTGTTGGTCTTCTTCATCTCCTCGAGGACGAATTTGTCTCCCACCCGGGTCTTGAGAACCTTGATATCGAGGCTTTTCATGGCAATGTCGAGCCCGAGGTTGCTCATGACCGTGGTAACCATCGAATTCCCGGCCAACCGCTCCTGCTGTTTGAGGTATTTTGCGGCAATGGCGAGGATGAAATCCCCGTCGACGATGTCACCCTGCGAGGTCAGGGCAATAACCCGGTCCGCGTCCCCGTCGAAGGCAAATCCCATGTCGAAATGCTCTCGCGAGATCACCTTGATTATCTCGGAAAGGTTTGTCGAACCGCATTTTTCATTGATGTTCACCCCCGTAGGGTTGATCCCGATGGCATCGACACTGAACCCGAGATCCGAGAAGAATTTGGGGGCCCACGGAGCGAGAGCCCCGTTGGCGCAGTCGAGGGCGATCTTCAATCGCCTCGGGGATGGGTTGTCCCCCAGAAGTTTCGCCAGATGGCTGAACCAGAAGGTGATCGCAGTTGACTCGGAAGAAATGGTGCCGATTTCAGCCCCCCCGGGGAGTTTCTGGGTGCCCGTGTTCACAAGGTCGTTTTCGATGGCGTCCTCGATTGAATCGAGGACCTTGAAACCGTCCGCTCCGAAGATCTTGATCCCGTTGTCCTGAAAAGGGTTATGGGAGGCGCTGATCATGATCCCTCCCATGCCCTGGAGTTCCTTGGTTATGAACGCCACTGCCGGCGTCGGGACCACCCCAAGGAGTTTGGCGTGAGCTCCCATCGATGCAACTCCGGCGGCCACGGCATGTTCGAGGAAATCCCCCGATCGTCGCGTATCCTTCCCGATAAAAACGGGTCGGTTGTTTTTTTTGTGGTTCAACAACAGGTGCTTGGTTGCGACCTGGGCAATCTTGAACGCCATCTCCCCCGTGAGCGGATAAGCGTTTGCGACGCCCCTGATGCCGTCGGTTCCGAAAAATCGAGCCATCCTTCATCCTCCATACGAAACGGGTAACTGGATCCGGCTCAAGTATATCACACCCGGTCCCTTCAGGCTGGAAAAAGAAAACCGCGGGAAACCGATGGCTTCCCACGGTGATGGACCTGTTCGAGGGAGACGGGAAACGTCAGCTCCCGGCGCCGGTGGCGACAGCCTGAAGGACTTCCGCGCTTCCGAGAGCCTGGAGGCCGAAAACCATTCCGAAGATCCCGACGGTTTCGATGATTCCCAGGGCGATGAGGATCATCCCGAAGCCCTTTCCGCCGTTCTCGTTGAGACAACGGACTCCCGCTGCTCCGATGACTCCCTGATACCACGCGGAGAAAAGCTCCGCCATCCCGCATCCGATTGCCACCCCGAGAAGCAGGAAGGTGTTGGCCGGCGTCGGCGCTTTTCCCAGCATCGAGTTCATGAGGATCATTGCATAAAGGGTTTGGCTGATGGGGGCTGCGATACAAAGAACGTAGGTGAAGGAAAGGTTCTTCCCCGCTTTCCCTTCATTCGCCCAAGCCCCCGCCGCAGCTGTCCCGGCTGCGACGATTCCGAGAGCGCTTCCGAGCGCCCCCATACCCAGAACAAGACCCGAGGAAAGCTTTCCGATGACTTCCAACATGAGTTCAACTCCTTCTGATGGGAAATTGGAAATACGATGTGACAGATTGGAACATTTTCATTGCCGCTCCTTCCTGAACGGCTTGTACTCTTTGCCTGACCACTCCATGCCTAGATGGTTGGAGAACTCGAGCAGGTTCAACCTTACTCCATGCGCGAAGATCGCGACCACGCACAGGGCAAGGTTCATGAGGTGAGCGAGGACGAGCACCACCAGCATCGCTACAAAAGGAAGAGGCTTTGCAAGTGAATTGAAACTGGCCGCAAGTATTCCTCCGGCCATTCCAACCGCCCAAAGACGGATGTAGCTGATGATGTCGGAGAGGAAACCCGCCGCGTTGAGGGCGATTGCCCCCAGCCCCTGGCCGACCATGGACAAGATATTAGTGGATGGGGCGGTGAAGAACAGGACCAGGAACAACGAAACAACGAAAAGCGGGATCATCCAGCCCGGGGTGGGTGCCCCGAGAACGAGAACCTGGAGAAGCCCGAACATCGCCCAGATGAACATCAACCAACCCGCTTCGCCTGCTGTGGCGAGAGTGATCGGATTCCGCCGGATCTTCCATGCGTGGGCGATCGAGAGGTGGATGGCACCGATGAAGAAACACAGCTTCTTGAGGAACTCCATTCCTGCGGGACTTCCCGCGTCGAAAGACAGGAGGGGGATGAGCGGTGCCCCGAACCAGCTGTTGGTCAACAGCCCGTAGAAGATCGAAGCTCCGAAAATGATCATGAAAAGCTGAAGAAGGCCCCCGGGCGCTCCACGCGAGACGAGCGGTTTGTAGGCGAGTGCAAGCCCGACGAGGCCCACGATCCCGTACCCACCGTCTCCGATGAGCATGGCGGAAAACAGGGTCAGAAAAGGAAGGAAGAAGATGCTGATATCCGCTTCACGGTAACCGGGGATGATTCCGAGAAACGTGAACAGGGGTTCGATCGGCTTGCACCACACCGGGTTATCGAAAAGGGTGGGGGGGGCCTCCCCCTCATCAGGGTCCGCGAGGTCCATGCCGATCACGACTCCGGAGGTGGAAAGCCCATTCTCGAGCGCGTGGACTGATTGGGAGGGAATCCACCCCCGCATCAGGAAGGCAGGCCCCTCAGCTCCCAGGCTGGTCTCGACCTCGCTCCAACGCTTCCTTTCAAGCAATTCTGAAAGATGGGACCGGATAGAATCCGATCGCCGGGAAAGTGCGGAAAGGGTTTCTCGCAGCTCTTTTTCCTCTTTGGTCAGATCGGAAAGAGCTGAATCGATCTGGAAAACATCGTGAGGAGGTTGGGGAAACCTCGTGATCACTGGATCTGACGCTATCGGAGCACGGGAAACCGCCAGGATATGGAAAACTCCGTCGATCTCTGCGATGGGTTCGGCCAAATCCGCGGTCACCTTGTCCTCGAAGCCTCTGGGGGCCAGTAGGAACTCAACGAAAAGCCCGTTCTTCCGCAGTTCATCGAGGTCCTTGGCGTCGATCCGCCCCCAGGGGGCAGCTCCCGTCCTCTGTCTCTCGAGTTCCGATCGGTCGGTTTGGAGCTTGGCGAGGAGCTGGCTCTTCACGCAGACTTCATCGACCAGGCGGGACGGTGTTCCCGGAGGATCGATGGTCCCTTCAGCGGGAACGAATCCGGCGAGGATTTCCAGGGCTTTCGTGGCTTGGGAGATTTCCTCGATCAGGTCAGGGGGAACGCGAATCCCGGCGGGATCGATCGGTTCGACATGGATCACTCCGACTTCCTGGAGGATGGACAGAATCTTTTCGCGCTCGAATTCCCGGCCTGCCAGAAGGAGCCTTTTCATCGGGTTGATCACGACTGGACCTCCATCCCCGCGGGGGATTCGACCGTCTTGGATTTGGCAATCTTGGCGCGCCCGACACCGGCCACCTGTTCTTCACCCAGATGGATCCGGATGAGGCGTGTGTTCTCGACCGTTCGCGGAATCATCACCTTCTCGAAAAGGTTCACCCGCTGTGTAACTTTCCGGAGTTCCGCCTGGAGCAGGCGCTCTTGCTCGGTCAGAATGCGCGTGCGTTCACGAAGTTCCAGGAGGGCCTTGACGAAATCGACGGCGAGGTCGGTCCATGGGGGCGTGAAATACCGGCTGTACGGCTTCACTTCGTAGGAAACGTCCTTGACCGTCGGCAGGACGATCCCGGCGACGTTCTTCTCTCCCCGTTGTATCGACCGCACACGCACCAGCTCGGTCACCGGGCCGGGAATCATTTCGCTGAACAGGGGAACCCATCGCTCCACCTTGGAAATGCGCTTCTTCATCTCCTCGAGAAGGCGGCCGCGCTCGGTCCTGACTTTCAGGATCTCCATCTGGATCTGCTGTTTCTTCAGAACCAGGGTCGGAAGATACCTCTTGAAGAGGGTGAGCGCCCTTCGCTGTTTGAGCAGTTCGGGCCGCGTTTTCTTGAGCTTGGATGACATTTCGGGTCAATCCACCCTCTTTGGCCAGAATTTCTCCGAGAGGTTGGAGCGGATTCCGGTTTCCCGAGGTTCGAAGAAGGTCGCCAGGATCCTCCAGCAGAGATCGAGGGCTCCGGAGAGCGGGATGTTGACCGACAGGTCCATGATCTTCTTCTCGAACTCGCCGCCGTAGTTCAGGAGTTTCAGGTCCCAGGGGGACATCTCGAAACCCATTGCACGCTTCTCCCGCGCTTCGCGGCACTTCGCGTAGAGCTGGAGGCAACCGTCCATGATCGCCCGGTGGTCATCCCGTGTCTTTCCGTTCACCAGCTGCTTCAACCGTGAAAGGGATCCGAAAGGCTCGATCCATCCGCCTTTGAGGTAGAACTGGCCTTCGGTGATGTAACCGGTGTTGTCGGGGACGGGGTGTGTGACGTCGTCTCCGGGCATGGTGGTCACCGCCATGATGGTGATTGATCCACCCTCCTCGAAAACGACCGCTTTCTCGTACCTTGCGGCGAGCTGGGAATAGAGATCCCCGGGATATCCGCGGTTGCTGGGGATCTGCTCCATCGTGATCGCGATCTCCTTGAGCGCATTGGCGAAGTTCGTGACGTCGGTAAGGAGTACCAGCACACGTTTTCCCTGCACCGCAAATTCCTGGGCAACGGTGAGGGCGATGTCGGGGGTGAGAAGACATTCGACAACGGGATCGGAGGCGGTATGGATGAAAAGAATCGAGCGGGACATAGCTCCGCCTGCCTCAAGGGTGTTTTTGAAATACAGGTATTCGTCGTATTTCAGGCCCATCCCACCCAGAATAATCACGTCGGCCTCTGCCTGGAGCGCGATTCGGGCCAGGACCTCGTTGTATGGTTCGCCCGGGATCGAGAATATCGGAAGTTTCTGTCCTTCGACCAGGGTGTTGAATACATCGATCATCGGAATGTTGGTCGGGATCATACGGTGGGGCATGATCCTGACCGCAGGGTTGACCGACGGGCCTCCAACCTCGACGAGATTTCCGGTGAGGGGGCTTCGACCGTCGCGTGGTTCACCGCCACCGGTGAATATTCGGCCGAACAGATTCTCCGAAAAGCTGAACCGCATCGATGAGCCCAGGAAGCTTACCTTGTCGCCCGTCGAGATGCCCCGCGTCCCTGCGAAAACCTGGAGGGAAGCCTCGCTCCCCGAAACCCGGATTACCTGTCCGAGGGAGGAACCCCACTTCCCCTCGACGACGGCCAACTCCTCGTAGCCGACTCCGGAAGCTTGCAGGGTGGCGACGTTCCCGGCGATGCGATCGATCTTGGTGTAATATTTCCGCATGGTTCAGTTCCCCTTGCCCAGGCATTGGGCGATTTTTTCCTCGGCGTTCTTCATTTCGGGGCTGCCTGGTTTTGCGAAGTTCCAGTTCCTGAACTGGTCGGTCAGGGTGAAGAAGATGTCCCGCGCCTGTTCCTTTTCGGTAACGCTGAAGGCGTGGTCGAGGACCTGGCAGACCTTATCGAAGAGGTTCTTCTGGCGCTCGATGGGGCAGGCCGCATCAACCTCATCGAAGGAGTTCTGCTGCAGGTAAACCGCGTCGAGGAACTCCGATTTCAGATAGACGAGGAAGTCCTCCATAGAAGTGCCCTCCTCGCCGACGACCTGCATCATTTCGAAGACGCCCTTCCCACGTTTCAGGAACGAATGTGCCCAGCTGACCTTCTGGGCATCTATGATCCCACGGTACTTCGACCATGATTCCAGGGGATCGATTGCGGGAAATCGGCGGGCATAGGAACGGGCGTAGGAAAGTCCAAGGAATGCTCCGACGACCTTGAGGGTGCCCTGGGTAACCGGTTCCTCGAAGTTCCCTCCGGCGGGGCTTACCGTTCCACCGATTGTGAGAGAGGCAACACGTCCGTCCCGGAGGCGGACGATCCCGCCGCGCTCGTAGAAGCGGGCGATCGAGCTTTCCAGATATGCCGGGAAGGCCTCTTCCCCCGGGATCTCCTCGAGGCGCCCGCTCATCTCGCGAAGGGCCTGGGCCCAGCGGGACGTCGAATCGGCCAGGAGAAGGACGTTCAGACCGTTCTGGCGGTAGTATTCCCCGAGTGTCACCGCGGTATACACGGACGATTCGCGCGCCGCAACGGGCATGCTGGAAGTGTTGCAGATGATGATCGTCCGCTCCATGAGTGCTTTGCCGGTGCGGGGGTCGGTGAGGTGCGGAAACTCCCGGAGGGTTTCGACGACCTCGCCCGCCCGCTCGCCGCATGCGGCTACGATGACGATGTCGATCTCCGCGTGACGGCTGGTGATCTGCTGGAGAACCGTCTTTCCCGCGCCGAAGGGGCCGGGGATACAGTAACTTCCACCCAGCATTATCGGGAAAAAGGTGTCGATGATCCGTTGTTTCGTGATCAGGGGCTGCACGGGCAGCAATCTTTCCGAATAGATTCCAAGGGGAAGACGGACGGGCCAGTGGTTTATCATCGTGACCCGGTGCGTTTCCCCGTCTCTTTCGAGGACGGCGATTTCGCTATCGACCTTGTATGTGCCCGGCCCCGCGATGCTCTTGACCTTCCATTCCCCTTGCAGCTGGAAAGGAACCATCAGGAAGTGGTCGAAGATACCCTCGGGGACCTTTCCCAGGTTGTCTGCGGCGCGAACGGTATCACCCGCTTTTGCAATGGGGGTGAACTTCCAGTCGACCGAACGATCGAGAGCGGGAAAATAGTGTCCTGGAGTGAGGAACTTCCCTACCTTCTCGGCAAGGAGCGGGAGGGGGTTCTGGAGGCCGTCGTATATCTTTCCGAGGAGACCTGGCCCGAGTTCGAGGGAGAGCAGGGAATCGGTGACTTCCACCTTGTCGCCCACCCGGAGTCCCCTGGTCAGCTCGTAAACCTGCATGTCGGCGCGGTTTCCGCGGACCCGGATGATCTCGGCCATCAGTTTCACCCCGTCGGAACGATGACAATAGGCGACCGCATTCTGCCTGATGTTCCCGTCGAATTCGGCAGTCACCATGTTTCCGTAAACGGTGACGATTTGTCCGCTCAAGCTCACAGCGCCGTGACCTCCTGAAGGATTTTCAAGCCCGACTCACGGTCGAGGGAGGAATACCGGTGAAGCAGGCGAAGATTGAGAAAATATGCGACGATCTCGTCGAGGGAAAACGAGTACCGTGTGGTTAGCCTGTTGATGAAATGTGATCTGGCCTGGTCAAGGAGTTGTTCTGCCGCCATCGGATCACGGGCGGAAGACCACTCCAGGACAACCTTTTCAAGATCGGAATCGGATTCCCTGGCGCTTGGGCGCAGCAGAAAACCCTCTTTGGGAGCCGAAGAACCCCCTATCCCATCGCCTTCGGAGGGGGCCCTGGATTCCTTGATGCGGGTTTCCGCGAGCTTTTCTCGGAGGTCATGCTCAAAACGTGCCCAGGAGGAAAGAAGCGGTGAACCCATCCGTTTTCCAGCCTCTGAAAGGAAGACCAGGTATGAATTCCATATCGTTTCAATCCATGCAACCTCGCCCGTTTCCACCGGGTCCGCTTCACATTTTTCACGGACCCCGGCGGGGAAATCCTGGGGTGGGATGGATGCGACATTTTGTGGGTCGGGTTTTCCGAGGCGGGACTTGATGAATCCCATAAGCTGTTCTTCAAGGGCGATTGCCCCGGCAAAGATGTCCAATGCAGGGTTCTTTTCATCCCGAAGGTGTCGAAGCCCTTCCTCGACGGATATCGGAGGCGATTCCCCGATCTGGGGAAGGGAAGGAAGGGTCGAAAGAATGAAATAGAGGGGATTCGACACGGGTCAGCTCACCTGGCGGCAGGGGTTTTCTGGCCCAGGATAATGGCAAGTTCGGGGGAAAGGAGTCTTCGGAATGCCTCCACCACCGAATCTTCGGTGACCTCGATAACCTCGGTTCCGCCCTTCGATGTCAGCTGAAAACCTTCTTTTTCCAGGGCGGATTTCAGCTTTGCCAAAGCTCCGGCCTGTTTGAAAAGGTCTTCCACAACCGTCGTGGCAAGCTTCTTTCCGACCGTGGGACCAAGCGCCAATTCCCACTCCCGGCCAGTTTTCTGGGTTTTCAGGAGCTCGAGGAGACCTGTCTTGACGGTGTCTTCAGTCGAAAGTGCTTTGGAAACCGACTGCTTGAGCAACGCTGCCGCGGTCTCCTCAATGGTCTTCCGGACTCCCAATACGAGATCGCGGCCCACCAGCTTCAGATCTGCCTCGGCTTTCTTCCGGTCCCGGTCGATCTGTTCCTGGGCTTCCTTTTCCATCCTGGAGATGGAGGCTTTCGCCTCGTCCTGGATCTCCTTCGCCTTTGCACGGGCCGCTTCAATCAGCTTGTCAGCTTCCTTTTTGGCGGCTTCGATTCCGTCTTCCTTGAGCTGGCGGGCAAAAGATGCAACGTCAGTACCCATGACTTTTCTCCTTGGTGGACTTCAATCGTTGACCCAAAAACCGGAAATGGATTTATATCATGAAGGTACCCTTTTTTCAACCCCGTTTGTTCGGAGATTCACAAGCTAGTTGAAAAGATCCAGCGAAATTCCGAGAAAATCAGAAAATCGGGGACATGAGAATCTTTTCAAAAAATTCTCATGTCCCCGATTTTCTGATTCCCGGATTCTGCCTTCTTCGATTCAATGGTCCGGGGGGTTCGAACGGGCTCCGGAAGGACCAATTCCCAGAGCTCAGCCCTTGTATCCCGCGAAGAATGAACCTACTATCCTCTTTTTCTCGACGGAATAGATCAGCTCGAAACCTCCATCGAAAACGTCAGGCTGGGAAATCCAGAGGAGGTAGAAGTTGCCGATCATCTTGGCGGCGTGGATCTTTCCCTTCGACTTGAAATCCAGGTTGCGAGCGGTTTTTACGTATTCGTCCACGGCATCATAGACTTCCGGAGTCAATGAAGCGACGAACTCTTCATCCTGCTCCGATGGTTGGGGTACCTTGGAGATGTCACCCGCTTGAGCGGATGGAAGTCCAAGTTTGGCCCTCTCCTCTTCAGACAAATCAGGAGAGCTCTGTGCCCAACAGGCGGCCGGAAGTGACAAAACCAAAATCAAAACCAAAAGGCCCGCAAAAAAATCCCTTTTCATGTTGCCAGATTAGACCTCGAAAGTCTCTCTGTCAAACCCGGAAACCGAGAGAGAGCCTCATGCAAGCCATTCGGGGCAAGGAAACAGACAAGCTGCCCCGCGAGGTCCCGGCCTCAATTGTTTCTCATGTCCCCGAATTACGAATTGTTTCTCATGTCCCTATTTTGGGGATGCTCCTGTTTTGGGGACGGAGCTTTCACGCAGAAGGGCGAGGATTCGGGGGAGCCATTCCTTGTGTTCGGGTTTCATCAATGCTGAGCGGAAGCAGGTTACCGTGTCCCGGTCCGACTCGATGCCGGCTTTTTGCAGGTCGAAAAAGCATGTCGGGAGGGTGGCGAGCGCAAGGTGGAGATCCCGTTTCCCGGCTTCGATGAAGATCCGTTGGGACTTCTCCGATGCCTCACGCACGGTTGTTGCCCGCGGAATCCAGGTGACGATATCGAGTTCGGGGGGAAACGCCGGGAGGAAGAGGGGGTCCTCCGCCAGGAGATGGTGGAATTCGACAGCAGCGGCCCTCGATGCCGACAGCATTCGGGCGAAATCCCCTTCGGGCACGAGTGGAAGGAGTTTCTGCGTGGCCCACAGGGCGACCGCGGCGGCCCCGGGTCGGGAGCATTCGAGGCTGATCTCGCCCAGGTGGAGATCCCTGGAGCTGAAATAGGTATAGGGGGAATCATGCTTGTAGAAACGGCCGACGCTCGGATCCCGGAACAGGACGCACCCGCATCCGTAGGGTTGCATGCCGTGCTTGTGAGGGTCGATCACGAGCGAGTCGACTTCGGAGAGCATTCGAAACGAGGCTTTCGTCGCTTCCCCGAGGTTTCCGACCAGTCGGAAATAGCCTCCGTAAGCTGCATCCGCGTGAAGCCTGAATCCGAACTCCTTTTTCAGATCCAATATCTCGGGGAGCGGATCCACGGAGCCGGTTGCGGTGGTTCCGATCGTCGCGACAACGGTGCCGACTCCGCCCTTTCGAAGGCGTTCTTTCAGTGCTGAAACATCCATTCGCCCCTTCCCGTCACAAGGGAGGGTTTCGAAATCCAGCTTGAGGACTCCGCTTATCCGGGAATGGGTGTAATGTGCCTGGGATGACGCCACCACCTTGCGTCCGGGATTGATCTGGCCCGAGATCCAAAGCGCTTCGAGGTTCGCCATGGTCCCACCGCCGCAAAGGTGTCCCAAATGCTCGTCCCACCCGAACATACCGGCCAGCTGCGCCACCGCTTCCTTTTCCATCGCCGAGCTGGCTCGGCCTCCGTCCAGTGCATGGTTGTTGGGGTTTATCCACATTGCAAGGAAGTAGGCGAGCCGCGCGATCGGGTGCGGGGGTTTGAGCATCTGACCCGCGTAGAGGGGATGGAAGTAGGGAAAGTTGTCCTTCAACCGCTCGGCGACTTCCAAAAGTATTGGCCCCGCCTTTTCCATTTCCGGGAGAGGTTTTCCGGCGTCCGGAAGGCGGGCGAATCCATCCCCGAGCCTTTCGAGGGCGGACACCAGGAGCGAGAGGCTTGATGAATCGAGGAATGAAGGCCGCATTTCCACGGAGTTCACTTCCTCGGCATCATTGCTTTATCAGCCCAGCAAGACCCTTCAGGTCCATTTTTGCCAGGAGGTCATCCGCGACCTTGCCGTCGGCCCTTATCTGGATGATGATCCGGGTTATGTCGGTTCCCTTGCCGGACTTACTGGTGGTGTAGATCTGGAAAGAGTCTCCCGAGCCCTTCTTGGAAAACGGTCCCAGGAAAACCCATGTGGTTCCATTCCCCGACAATTGTGGGTTGGTGGATTGGTCCATCCGGATTGCCCCGAAGGCGGGTGCGGGAGCGGGTATCTCTTTGACCTGGGAATAATCCACCCCGTTCGCGTTGAAATCGATGGAGATATGGGCGTTGTTCAGCTCGTTTTCCTTGGCAATTGCCTGGGCTTTCTGGACTCCCGCGTTTCCGGTTACCGCCTTTTGCATCTCTTCCTGGAGCCGGGCCATTTCCTTCTGGTCGCCTTTGGCCGCGGCGGCTTGCAGCTGCTCGCTCAGCTTGTTGACGGTTTCGCCAAGCGCTTCCATGGAACCTGCGTTGTTGGCCATATCGAAGGCTTTCGATTGATCCATGGGCTTTGCATATTCGCACCGGATGGTCATGGGCAAGGGAGGTGGCTCCACACCCTGGCTCAACCGCGAGGGGATGGAGATCTCCTCGACATCCTTGTTCCAACCGGCGGGGGCTGGGGGCAAGAAACCGACCCCGGCCTGGTAGGCCGACTGGAAGAAGGTCTTTTCCTGTTCCGTCAGGGGTCTTTCCATTCCCCCGTCCGCGAGAACCGGCATAAGCCCGATTGTCAGGACGAAAAGCAGCGACAGTACAACCGAAGGTTTCATGAATATCTCCTGATTTTTCGGGAGAGGGTGAATCCCCGACCCGTATTGAGGGTCAAATTGTCTCCCAAACCCCCGGGATATGCAACCGTTTTTGGGAACTCCCGTGAGTCCGCCTTCCTTTGAGGGCTTCCGCCTAATTCCCGTGGATGTAAAAATATGACGGCCAGACGATCATGGTTGGGGTCCCAGTATCGACCTTGTTTCCGATGCCCAGTTCACCATACCCGTTTTCGCCAAACCCCCATCCAAGTCCATTCTTGTCGATGCAGTAACTTCGGGAATCACCACACCCGATTATCCCGATATCGGAAATCGAATTGATGGGGAAGAACGAACTTGCTCCGGGATTATCGGCCAACTGCCCCCATGAGTTGCTCCCCATTCCCATAAGGGTCCCATCGGGCTTGAGGGCGATGACGTGATCTCCGAACGATGTGCGGTCACTGGAAATCGATCTTATCGGGGAAATTCCCAGGGAAGCTCCCGAGCCATCCAGGACTGTCCCGTCACTTTTCAGGGCATATACCCCGCCCGAGGCTTTATAAGAAGCGACTATGGAAACGATTCCCGAGAGGCTTGCGTTCTGGGTGGGAGTGGCGACCCCCAGGCCCCAGGACCAGACCGTTCCGTCACTTTTCAATGCGAACGACACCGCCGAAAACAAATCGCCTGCCGCGGAAACAGCGACCACATCGGTTAGGTTGATCACCTGTTCCGGGGTGCCGTGTGGAAGTAGCGTTCCATCGCCAAGTTGTCCATAGGAGTTCTCTCCCCAGGACCAGACGGTTCCATCCTGAAGAACGGCCAACACGTGCTTCCCACCTCCGGAATAAACCTGCCTGACGTTTGACAAGCCCACTTGCAGGGGTGTTGGAACGAATTCATAGGGGCTGGTTCCTATGCAGCCGGACTGATTGTCTCCCCAGGCCCATAGGGTTCCGTCCGATTTGATGGCGTAAGAAGCGTATTCCCCGGCGGATACGGCAATCGCATCGTCGATGTATGCTTTCACCAGCTGGGTCCGCGTGATCGTCAGGCCGCTCATTCCGAGTTGTCCACAGTTGTTGTCTCCGACGGTCCAGACGGTGCCGTCTTCCATCAGGAATATTGCATGGTTGAGCCCTCCATCCACGGCGACGAACCTGGGTATGACCATCAATCCACAGCTCTGTTGCTCCGCCATGGGGTTTCCGTTCAGGTCCGTCACCCCGGTACCTATGGTTACCGAAATGGTGGCGTATGGCAGGGGGCCGGCGGGCGTGAACGTAGCGTTCATACCGTTCCCCGTGAAGGTTATTGTCCCGGGAATGTTCGTTCCTCCGCTCGATACGATGATGTTCGTTCCGTTCAACGTCGATGTCGCAACCGGTTCGTCGAAGACGATTCCGATGACGACATTCGAAGCGATATTCATGGACCCTGAAGCAGGGTTCAGGAAAAGCAGAAGCGGCGGTTCGTTGTCGGCGGAAGCCGTAGAGAAGTCCCAGGTTTTTTCCGCCTGGAGATGGTTTCCTGAATTATCCTTCACACCGGTTTTCACCGTGGCAGTAATTATTGCCTGGTAGGGAAGGGGTGAAGCCGGGGTGAATGTCGCTGTCGTTCGATCGACTCCGAATGCAATGGTCCCGCTGATGCCGGTCGTTCCGCTTGCGAGTGCGAAATTCGAAGTGCTCAGGGTGCTCGCGTCCATCGGTTCGCTGAAGACGACTCCGACGGAGGTCTTCGCGAGGATTCCGGAAGCGTTCTCGGCTGGTGAAACTGACACGATTGATGGAGGAGTCTGATCCGGGGTCGAGAAGTCCCATGTCGTTTCCGAAGCCATCGCCGTCCCTTCCGCATCCTCGACTCCGGTCTTGACGGTGACCGTGAATGTCGCGGTGTGGGGAAGAGGGGAATCCGGGGTGAAAGTGGCTGTCCGGTTTCCGTTCCCGACGCTGATTGCGCCCGGAATGTCCGTTCCGCCTTGTTTCAGGACGATGTTCGTGGTGGTCAACGTCAGGGGATTCATCGGTTCGCTGAAAGTGATTGTTACCGCCGAAGTCGCCGCGACGTCGGTCGACCCGCTCGCCGGGATTGCCGTGACGATGCGGGGCGGATTGGAGGCCACGGACAGCGCGAGCTGGTAGCTTGAGATCTGGGCGGAGGAACTGAAGCATCGCACCCTCGCATAGAAAGTCCCGGCCTCGAGTTCCGCCAGATCGATCCTGGAATACGCGTTGGCTCCGTTATCGTCGTTTTCGAAGATGGAAGTTCCGAGCGGATCCGAGAAGAGAGTCAGGACGGTGTCCCCACCGGGTGTTCCCGCAGTCTCGAGCACCACGTGGGATATCGAGTCCACGTCAAACCTGAACCAGTCATAATCCCCCGCGGGTTGCATGGAAAGACTTCCGATCGTCCCCGTGATGGATGCGCTTCTGGACCAGGTATCGTTCGGTTCGAGGGGATCGTATTGCGGCATGGTCGTGAAACGCCAGACCGAATCGGAAGCCAGGGAAAGACCTGATTGGTCCTTGCATCCGGAAATCCGCGCCTCGTATTCGGTCGACCCGGCGAGGGCGGTGGCCGGAGTCAAGGTGGCGACGGTTTTCGATCCGTTGAAAACCGGATCCGAAAGGAGGACCGGGCTGCTGTCGGAAACCCGGACAAGTGTCACCCCTGGTGCAATGGTCGACGCATCCATGGATTCGCTGAACCCAATCGTGAGCGATGAATCGAGGAATATTCCGGTCGAGCCGCTTCCAGGAGTTGTTTCCACGACAGCGGGGCCCGTGGAATCCGGTGCGGCGGTGGTGAAGGTTCGGATGTCGTCTGAAGCGAGGGCGTTCCCTTCCTCGTCCTTGACCCCGGTTCCGATTTTCAGCGTGATCAGCGAAAGACTCGGAAGCATAGAAGTCGGGGTGAAGGTGGCGGTTCGATTGTCGGGGGCCAACGTAATCGTTCCCGGCAGGTCTGCGGTTCCCGAAGAGAGGGTGATGTTCGCAGGGATGATTGAAGAAGGATCCATCGGCTCGACGAAGGTTATCGTAACCGGCGAGGTGGCCGGGAAACCGGTTGCCCCGCTAGCGGGGACGGTCGAATCCACGGTCGGGAGATGGACCGAAGTCGTCAGGGAGACCTGGTAGCTCGCGATTTCGGCCGAGGAAGAATAGCACCAGACCTTAACGAAGTAGGTTCCCTTCGCCAGGTAGGAAAGGCTGATCCGGGAGTAGTTGCCCGGTCCCCCGTCGTCATCGTAAGCGACCGGGGATGAGTAAGGATCCGAATAGAGGGCCAGCAAGGAATCCCCTCCACCCTCGCCGTCGGTTTCGATGACGAGGCCCGAATGCGTTGCCAGAGTGAGCCTGAACCAGTCGAATTCCCCAGCGGGCTTGATAGAAAGATCTCCCAGCGTTCCCACGAGCGTTGCTGCGGTGGAAGCCGTCCCGTTGTCCTCGAACCGGTCGTTGACGGTATCGAAACGACTGACGAAATCCAGGGTCTGGGAATTTCCCGCGAGGTCGCGGAGGCCCGAAACCCTTATCTCGTATTCCTTCGAACGGATGAGCTCTTCTCCAATTGTGATCGTCGCAAGGAGATATCCTGAACCGAATGTCGGCTGATCGAGCGGCACCGGCATACCGTCGGAAACCCTTACGAGTGAAACCGCCGAGGCGAGGGAAGAGGACGCGATGGGTTCGCTGAATTCCATGAAGAGGGCGGATGAAAGGGGGACATCCATCGCGCCGCTTGCCGGAGCCACCGAGGTGACCGAGGGCGGAATCGTGTCGGGGGCGGGCATCGTGCTGAAAACCCATGCTTTCGGGGCGGAGAGGGGGTTCCCTGCAAGATCCCTGGCTCCCGTCCCGATTGCGGCAGAAAGGGTCGACGAGTAATCGAGCGCGGCGAGCAGGGTAAAGGTGGCCATGGTCCCATCCGGCGAAACGGTTACCGAGCCTTCGATTCCCTGAACCCCGCTGGAAAGGCTGATGGTTGCCGTTGAAAGCGAGGTGGGGTCCATCGCTTCACTGAAGCTGATGCACAGCGCGGTCTGGGTGGCCACTCCGACCGCATTTTCCGCTGGAAGGACCCAGACCACCGTGGGGGGTGCCAGATCCGGGGTCCTGGTGGTGAAGTTCCATGCTTTTTCTGCGGCCAGCGGGTTTCCCGCCACATCACGGGCGGTAGTTTTCACGGTGGCAGTGTAGGTTGTGACGTAATCCAGCGGGGAATCCGGGCTGAAGGTGGCGATCGTCCGGTCCGGGCTGATGGAAAGCGTTCCCGGGATATCGGTGGTTCCGCTCGCAAGGGTGATGCTGGCGGATGAGATCGACGTGGGATCCATTCCTTCGCTGAACGTGATCGTCAGCTTCGTTCCGATCTCGCATCCTTCGGCGGATTCCGACGGAAGAACCGAAACAACCACGGGCGGGGTGGTGTCCGTCACGGTCGAGGTCGTGAAGGACCACACCTTGGATGCCTGGAGTGGGTTCCCTGCGAGGTCACGGACTCCAGTCGTGACCGATGCCGTATAGGCCGAGCCGTATTCCAAAGGCAGGTCTGGGGTGAACGTGGCGCAGGCTCCGTCGGTGCCGATCGTGATCGTTCCGGCAACCGGGACCGAACCGCTCGCCAGGCTGAAAGTCGATGTGGATATCGTCGTCTGGTCCATGGGCTCCGAAAAGCAAACAGTGATCACCCGGCCGATTCCCTGATCGGTGGAATTCTCCGCGGGATCGACCGAAAGAACCGTCGGGGCAGTTGTGTCGGGAACCGGAGCGGTGGTGAAAGTCCAGGATTTCACCGCTTGGATGGAATTTCCCGCTTCGTCCTTGACGCCGGTTTTCACGGTAGCGGTAAAGTTGGTTTCAGCTGCGAGCGAAGCGGACGGGGTGAAGGTTGCCGTCATCCTGTCCCCGCTGAAGGACAACGTTCCCGCGACCGGGATGGAACCGCTGGAAAGGGTCACGGTCTCCGTCGAGAGGGTGGAAAGGTCCATCGGTTCGTTGAACGTTACGGAAACAACCGTTCCCGTCGAAACGAGGACCGCGTTCTCGGAGGGGAAGACCTCCACCACCGTGGGCGGGGTCGTGTCGGAAACTGCGATGGTCGTAAAGTCCCAGGTTTTTTCAGCCTCCAGATGGTTCCCTGCCAGATCCCGGATCCCGGACTTCACTCTCGCGGAATACTGAACCGAATATGCGAGGGGGGCGGCAGGAACGAAGGTCACGAGGGTTCCGCCGGAGGCCAGGGTTACCGCCCCGTCGATTCCGGTTGCGCCGCTGGAGAGAATCACCGAAATCGTGGATACCGAGGAAGGTTCCAGAGCCTCGCTAAAAGAGATGATGAGCAGACTCTGGGTGCCGATTCCTGTCGAGTTCTCGAGGGGAGAGACGGAAACGACCGTCGGGGGGGTGGTATCCGAGGCATGGATCGTCGTGAATGTCCAGGTTTTCTCCTTTGAAAGCGCATTTCCGGAAGAGTCCTTAACACCCGTCGTGACTGTGACCGAAAGTTGTCTTCCCGATGGAAGGGGGCTTGTGGGTGTGAAGGTAGCCATCGTCCGGTCGGGACCGAGAAGGATTGCGCCCGGGACAGGGCTCGCTCCATCGGAGACGATGAAGGTTCCGGAGGAAAGCGAAGGGGCCTCGATAGGTTCGTTGAAGCGGACAGCGATCACCCCTGTTGCCGGAAAATCGATCGAGTTCTCTTCAGGGAAAACTGAAACGATAGTGGGGGGTGTGGTATCGGGATCGGCCGATGTCGTGAAGTTCCATTTCCGGGGTTGTGAAAGCCCGTTGCCGGCGAGATCCCTGGCGGAACTTCCGACGGTAAAGGTGTAGGTTGTTCCGGTTTCGAGGGGTGCCGCTGGGGTGAAAGTGGCTGTGGAAAGGTCCGGGCTTACGCTCACGGTCCCATCGAGTTCGGTGGACCCGCTTGCAAGGGAGAGGTTGCCGGGTACCAGGGTCGAGGCATCCATCGGCTCGCTGAAACCGACCGTGATCACCTTTCCGATTCCGACTTCGATCGCGTTTTCGGGCGGATCGATCGTCGTGATCACTGGTGGAACGGTGTCGGGGGCTGGGACGGTGGAGAAAATCCAGGAATGGTCTGATCCCATCTGGTTCCCAGCAATGTCCGCGACCGTTCCCTTTACCGTCATCCTGTATTGTGCGGAATATGCGAGGGGAAACTCCAGGGTGAGGGTCGCGACCGTTAGGTCGGGGCTGACGGTTATGAGGCCCTGAAAGACCTTTGTCCCGCTTGCCAGGAAAATCGTCGAGGTGGAAAGTGAAGAGGGGTCCATCGGCTCGCTGAAACCCATGGTAACCGATGTCCCGGTCGATATTCCTCCCGCCCCCGAAGCGGGAGTCATGGAAACCACGATCGGGGGTGTTGTATCGGGAACGTTGCGGGTCGTGAAGCTCCAGGACTTTTCGGCAGCAGGGGGATTCCCCGCGAGATCCTTGACTCCAAGGCCGATGGTGGCGGTATAGGTGGTGTTGTAGGCCAGTGCCGCGTCGGGAGTGAAGGTGGCGTTGGTGGCTCCCGGCCCGAATGTCACATTGCCAGGGATGCATGCGGTTCCGCTGCAAAGGGTTATGCTTCCCGGGACAAGGGTCGCCCCGTCCATGGATTCGCTGAAAATGACCCCGATGGTGGTTTCCACAGGGACTTCCAAGGCGTTCTCGGCCGGGAATACTTCTGTGACGATGGGGGGCGTGTTGTCCCCGGGGACCGATGTTACTGTTGACGAGGGAGCTGACTCGAGACCCCCTCCATCGATCGTGGTGACACGGTAGTAGTATGCCCTTCCGTTGTCGAGTCCCTGGTGATGGAAGGGGGAAACGGCTCCATCGACCTTTGTCGCCAGTGGGGAAGGAAGGTCGAATGGTTGGGTTGCCCAGTAGAGGTTGCTGGAAACGACCCCGGCCCCCGTTTCCCAGAAGACGATTACTTCACGGTCCGAGGGGGTCGCCCAGATGGGGATTCCATGACTTTCCTCGGGATCCGGTTTCCCGTTCGAGGGGTCGACCGCAAAATGCCTGGTCTGACCAGTCCTGGGATCACAGACCCCGCAGTAGATTCGTTCGGACCCGGGCTGGAAAAGCAGGAAATCCACCCCCGGCTCGGGGATCTTCACGTCCGGTTTCACTTCCGAAAACGAATGGGCCCATGCTTTTGAGAATGAAGAAAGAGAGGAGGGAGTCAGAAATGCGTTTTCACGTCCGGTCCAGCGGACCAGAAGCGGGAGGGAGTCCATGCTCCCCCCGATCAGTAGCCCGTCATCGGGCATCGGGGCGCAGGGGCCGGGAGAGCCATCCAGGACAAGGTAGTTGAGGAGGTCCCCGGTCGAGGAGTCGATCCGCGTGAGGCCGAACCGGTTACCCGCGCCGCTTTCCCAAAGAACGTACCCGAATCCCCCGAAACCGTGGCGAAGGATCCGGGTGGCGCGGAAGAACTCGACTGCGTGCGGCGTTCCCCCCCAGATCTGGGAGGTCGCCCTGGTCCAGGTTGCCGGTCCGCTGCCCTGGATGGACATTCCACCGTCGGACATGGCGATCCGGGTGTAGGTGGGTGCTGAAACCCCCGCCGTGAGTACGCGGTCGACGATCTCGGTAAAGAGGCCCGCGGTCGGAGAAGCTGTCAGCATGTTCGTTCCAGGGTCAAGATAACCTGCGCCGGCATTCATGACTGAGGCAGCCAGGTTGTGTGGAAGCCGGATCAGCATCTCCGGAATCGCCGCGATCTGGAGGATGACCTGGGCCAGGACGTCCGAACGATGGCCGGAACCCTGGGGACTCAGTTCGATTTCGTTGTCTCCGTCGATGAGGTCCGCGCCTCCGTGGAAGTTCGTTCGGCCTCCGATCGAACCTCCGAACACGATCATTTCCCCGACCACTGTTCGGATAGGCAGATCGGAAAAAACGATGCTGGCGGTTCCCGAAGAGTCTACCAGCGCCCACTTTACAAGGGTGGTTGGGGAAGCGAGAGGATTTCCTGCGTCGAGAAGGGTCAGTCGGAAGGTGATCGAGGCCGTTCCGGCCGAAGCGCGGACCGCGGGGCTGGGGGAATTCTTCGGAGCCCCAGGCAGGACGATCTTGAATGAAACCCGCGCGTGTCCGTCCTCACGGGCAAGGCTTTCGGGGGAAAGGGCAATCTCCTGGTCGACCGTTCCAAGGCCGAAAAACCTGCATCCCACCTGGAGGAAAAGAAGGGTGGCGGAAATGATGAAGATCAGGACGAAAAGGCTCTTGCGCATGGTTCCTCCTCAGCTTGGGATGATTAGCATCCCCGGGGTCTCACCCTCTCGAAGGGGTACCTTCCATCTTCAGGAATGATACCATAATCGTTCGTCCTTACAGGGGAACGGGAGGATGGTTCCCCCAGACCGGGTTCGATTCGGGAATTGCGGAAACGGCGGTTTCAAGGTTTCGTTCCGAATCTGACGAGATGAAGGGAGACATGTTGCAGTCGGAAGGTCCTTCAACGAACGGCACAGGTGCGCGAACCTTCTGAATCCGAATGCGTCCCCGCTTTGCATCCTGCTCTCCAGAATTCCGCCGCCTTCCGGAAGAAGAAGCCTTTTGGACTGCGAGGAATCAAGCTTCCCGGGGCTCTTCCCTCATCGTTTGCCAAGGGAGGGGGGGAAAGAGCCCTCTTGTCCGGTCTGGATGGGACTTGGGGCGCTTCGTTTGGGGAGCATGCTCCCGATTGTCTCGAAAACAAGGGCAACTGAAAAGAACCTACCGGCCGCGGGATGGCGGCCAACATCCGAATGGAGAGTGTGGCCTCCCCGAGACCGGGATTTTCAGTAGATCTTCCCTCCGAAGATCCGGACCAGGTTGGATTCTCTTTCTTCCTCCTGCACGAGAGCCGGAATTGGGACCCACCAGGGTCTCTTCTCCTTTTCGCACTTGGCTCGCCAGTTATCGGATCTGGTCATTATCCCTCGCCGGCTTGATTCATCAAGGGTACCCGACAAACTCTCGAATGCCGCGGTGCATTTCGGGTCTTCGAGGAAGAAACCATTGTACCACCAGAAACCTGCCTCTTCGAAATCCTGGTGGATTTCCGTCCCGGAAAAGTACATTTCTCCGAGGCAATACATCGATTCGAGATCCCGCCGGACCGCTCCCATTGTGTAGTATTTGACCGCCTCCTGACCGTCTTTTTGGGTCAGCTTTCCTTCGCGAAAGGTTTTCGCCAGGAGACGCATTGCGGGCACAAAACCCTCTTTCGCAGATTTCATCCAAAGGTCAAGAGCTTTCTGCTCATCTTTCTGGGTGCCCCGACCCTCGGCATACATCGTTCCCAGGTAAAGGGGAATGAAGTCTCTCCCCGTTTTGATCAGGCTTCGGCCCTTTTGGGCGTCCTGGAAGGCGAATAGCGCAGCCAGGTCGCTCCGACAGCCCCCAAAACCATTCAGATATGCCAATCCCAGGAAGAAGGCCGAACTCGCGTCCCCCTGCGACGCCCCCTTCTTGAGACGTGAGATCGCTTCCCCGGGGTTTGTCGGAACTCCTCCCTCCCCCGATGCATAGACCATTGCCGTCCGGAACAAGACCGGAATGATCAGCTGACCGTAGTCCGGATGTGCTTGAAGATCTTCCGGACTCAGGTTCAGGATGCTTTCGAAAAGCTCCATCGCTTTCGCGGGGTTTTTCGGAAGGTTTTTTCCTCCTTCGAGATAGAGATCCGCGAGGGCTTCGATTCCATAGGCATTTCCCTGGGCGGCGGATTTTTCCAGCCAGAATGCGGCCTTCCTTTCGTCTTTTGGGATACCACGCCAGCCCAGATAGAAACACCCAACCTGGTATTGCGCCCAATCATCCCCCTCTTGCGCCTTTTCTAACCATGATTCGAAGTCATTCGCCCAGGCTGTTCCCAAAAGAACAAACAGGAGCAGGAAAACGCGTCGCGTCTTCATGGAACCTCCGATCGACAATCACTCACCAGTGAGATGAATACCGATGCTCTCAACTTTCCGTTTATCCCGAAAAAAAAGGCAAACCGATGGAACGTCTTGGGGGAGCCGACCCTTTTCCTTGCCCAGGAAAAGGATGTAGCCCTTGCCGAGTATGCCCGACATTTCCAGGTCAACCGGTCTCCGGGCCTTGGCAAGAAGGTCCATAAACGGAAGGTCTACCGGTTTGAAGTTGAGCTTTCCCATACCATCGACCTCCACGACCGGGCAGTATGCAAGGCGCTTTCCCTGACCAAAGCCCCCGGGTGTTTCGCGGACAAGAAGGTTGCCCGGGCAACTGCCGCTTTCCTCCGAAATACGACGCCGGTTCAGGCGATCTTCGTTCCCTCGATAGCTTTCCTCGATGCTCCGGTAAAATGGTGTCTGGTTGTCTTCCTCGAAAAACTTAGCCCGAATCTGAGAGCCTTTTTCAAAAACCCTCGGATTGACGGCTATTTCCGGGTTTCCTGAAGGGGGCACTTTGGCAAAGCTTATCACCAACTCAGGGAAGACGCTTCCCCGAATCCAGCAAACCGGCAAGACCTTCGAGAAGATCAACCCGAAGAAGGTTGCCGAAGCCCTCGGGGCTGTGATTGTTCCCAACCCGCCGGTTGAGGTCCGCGGCCCCATCCCCCGCATGCCCTCACGGCAGTCAGTTCTTAGGCAAACCCGGTAACCCGATTTGGGCCTTGCCCTCTCTGCAGGGAGGCCCCCCTTTCATCCCCCCCAGGGTGGGAATGGATAGGAGGCATCGGCGGTTCCGGTTCTGGCGGAGAAAGGAAAGGGCGCCTACCGGTGGGAGGCGCCCTGTGATCCGAAGGGAAAGGTCAGAACCAGTTGGCGGGGTTCATGTTGTCCTTGATCCAGTCGCCGGCTTTTCCGAAAGCGGTGCCGATCTGGCCGCCCACGAAGATGAAGCCGTTCGCGATGTTGTTCCCGAGCCTCTTAGCCTCGTCTCCGACGGTTCTCCCGAGGTCCGCCATCGTGTTTCCGATCGTCTTTCCGACGTTGGCGACCTCGTTGGCCGCGGTCACCGCAGCCTTCGCCGTTTCGTTGGCGGCGTTGACGGCGAACTTCGCGGTTTCCTCGCCGACGTTCTGGAAGAACTTGCCGATGTCGATTCCGAGGTCCTTTATCTTCAAGACCACCTCGTCATACAGGATCTTGCCGATCTTTTCCCCGAACTTTGCTCCCTCCTTCAGGTCGAGGCTGGGACCCGTGATCTCGAGGTCCTTTCCGAGAATCCTCGCGCCAAGCTTGACTCCCGGGATCACGGCCTTGGAGATCTCTTCAAGATTTCCGTTCAGGGTGATTCCCTTGAAGCTGAAGATATTCCCCGAGATGAAACCAATGATGTCTTTAACGACGGGAGTGCTCTTGACCCGGTCCATGACATCCAGGTTGAGTTTCCCGACGTAGGGGGCCTCGACGAATCCGGCCAGTTTCATCGATCCGATGGAACTCATGAGGAAACCCCTCGGTATGGGGACGCCCCCCTCGAGTCCGATTTTGAAGGAGTTCGCGATATTTCCGACGAGCGTCAGCTTGCAGCTGTCCTTGTCCATGTCGAAAAGGGCGTCCAGGACGACGGGTCCGAGTTTGATCAGCCCGCTGACGAGACCATTCGTCTCCAGAATCGGAATCGGCCTGGCTTCGAGATCGACCAGATACTCGAGGTCGAGGTAGGGACAGTCGTCATTGGTCCCGATTTTCCGGTCAGGCCCGACTCCGGTCAATTCGATCGGCCCGAGCTTGAACTTCGAGACCCAGCCCTTCGCGATGAGCCCCTTGTCCGGGATCACGCGGATATCCACGGTGCCGATATCGACCCCGCCGATGTTCAGGCTTCCCTGGACGATCAATCCATCATCGAGGCCCAGAGCAGCATTCGAAACCTCGGAGATCGTGATCTCAACCTTCTTCAGGTTGATGATGTCGATGGGAAGATCCGGAGTCTCGGGAATCTGGAGTTTGACCGCTCCGGCAGCCTGCCGGAGAAGGCTTTGGACACCCTTGATCAGGTCCTTGAAGGAAAGCTCATCGAGCTTCCCGCTCATTGCCGCGACCGCAACCGGCGAGGCGGGGGAAAGAACCGCAGCCATTTCCAGGCGTTTACCGAAATCCATCAGGCCCTTCAGGCCCAGGGACAGGCCGTTCGTGCCGCCGACCTGGCCCGAAATCATCAGGTTACCGATCGCGAGGCCCTTGATCCCGAGGGGATTCTTCCACTCGCCGGGAATCTCAACCGACAGGGTCATCCCTTCCTGAGCGATCTTCTTTCCGCCAATCGGGAGATCGATTCGAAGGGCGAGGCCGTCGACTTTCAGCGAACTCGTGAGCCTGAGGTTCAATTTCCCCATGAGGGCGAAGTTTGAGAGGCCCTGGAACTCGAGCTTCGGGTCGGTGAGGGTGATGAAGGCGGGGAAGAGCTTCTTGAAATCCGTGTTGAAACTGGCTTGAACGATGGTGGGGTCGGTTCTGACCTTGGGGAAGGTGACCGTGAACAGCATCGTCTCGACTTTCTGGAGGAAGACGCCTAGGATGTCCCTCAGAACGGGAACGTCCTGGGGGCGGGCGCCGAAGACCGCCCCGGTACTTTGGGCGAAACGGAATTCCCCCGCCTCGATTGGGGTGTTGGCCTTGATTTCGTTCCGGACATTTTCGGGAAACTGGGCAAAATCCCAGGAATGGGCTTCGGGAGCATATGTCATGATGCAACCGGTAACGAAGACATACTTTAGCGGGACTTCTCCGAGGATTCCGACCTTTTTGACTTCCGAGGGGGAGAGGAAGAACATTAGGGCCGATTGGATTCCCTCCGATTTCGTCCAGCGGCTTACCACGAAGAACTTCCCCTTGACCGCGCCGGCGGAAACCGGGAAATCGAGGCTCGTTTCGCCGGAAATGCACATCCAGGGAAATGGTTGAGCTCCAGAGGAAATTCTGGGGCTGGTGATCGCCGCGTTTTTCAGGAAGGAAACGTTCTCGAACCCGGGGAGTGCACCGAACTTGAGGTTCGCTTCGGGACCCTGCTTCAGGCTGTCGACGAGGCTCTTGAACCTGCTTTCCGGTTCGATGACCGGGCGGGGAGTGGTCGGAGGGCGGGGGACCGAAACGACGAGTTCTTCCTTGGCCTTGGGGCCTGAGGGAATGTTCGCCGAGGCTGATGCATTGGCGTTCTTGATGAGATTCAGGAGACCGCCTTCGTTGGTGGGCTGGACGGGGGCATCAGCGGTGTTGTTGACCCCCTCCAACTTCTTGTCGACCAGAGCCTCGACCCGGTAGGCCTTGTTGACCTCGCCTTCCGCAAGGGCTGCAGCCAGGGCCTGGGTTTTCACCTGCTCCGGGGTCAAACCCTTGAGCGCGTAGGGGATGGCATACTGTTCGATCATGCCCAGTCCGTCGAGCATGCTGCCGCAGAATCCGCGGATTCCGGCGAGGATGTCCGCCTGCTCGCGATCGATGTTCCATGCCTGCCATTCCCCGTCACCATGGTCGGATTCGAAACGGCATTCGGCGTTTCCATACCGCTGCTTGATGTCCGGGACTCCGTTGACGAGCTTGAAGAGATGGACCACCAGACCGTCGATGATATCCCCTCTTTTGTAGAAGAGGTTGCCGATTACATATCCCGGCTTGATTGCCCTTCTCTCGCCTCCTCCCGTGCCTCCCCTACCGGGAGATTTGAAAATCGGCCCGTTCGGGTTGTCGGGATCCTGGAAAAGTCCACGGATGCCGTCGGTATACCATCCCTGCCTGATATCCAGACCTACCAGAACGGTTCCCGGGGGGGCGAAATCCTTGAAATAAGACCCTCCACCATCATTTCCATGAACCAGGTAGGCGGTCTGGGAATCGCGCCGGATCGAAATGAAAGTCCCCGGGACAAGGGGAAGTGCGCCATTCACCGTTGTGTCCCAGGGTTTCGTCTCTCCGGCCTTGATCCCGACCAATCCGACGTTGCTCTTGGTCTTGGCCGCGTCGCTGTTCCAGATTTCCTGGTCCCAGTCGGCGGTCATGACCGAACTCGTTCTGACGCAACGAAGGTTCGCGAGGGCAGGAATCTCCTGGGGTTTGGCTCCCCGGTTAGTGACGACACAACCCAGCGATACGAAGCCCTTGGGAGGGACCGGATACCAGATCGTGAGATGCTGGCAACTTCCGTTTTCCGGGTTTCTCGAGTCATCCCAGACAACCCGGAACCCGACTGGCTTGGCCAGGACATCGGGGTTGTCCCTGACGATGAGGCAGGGAAGATTGGGGTTCTTTTCCCCCTTGTCGATGATGTCCCCGAGGAAGGTCCAGCCGTCCGGAACCTTGGGGCGGCCGACCGTGACAACGGTTGCGGGGCCCTGGTTCTTGCTGCACCAGATCGTCTCATGTTCGGTGGTATAGGCGCACCTCAGGGAATTGTAGGCTGAAAACGGGTTCAACACCCAATAGGTGGTCTTGAACTCCGGTTCGGGAAGAGGGGGAACAACCTCGAAGGCGAAGCCGGAAATCTGTTGCCGGCCTCCCTCGACGGATTTCAGGGTCAATAGTTCCCGGTTCCCCGAATCGAAAGCGACGTCGAATTTTTCCCACCCCGCCAAATGCTGGACCCCTCCAATGAGCGGGAATTCGGGCATTTCCCACCGCTTGGAGAGGAACATTCCATCGAGGGATTGAATGCAGACCTTGGTCGGGGAACCTTCTATGGAGGTGACGGAAAAGGTTTCCCAGAAACCAGGCTCCTCGCGGTTTGCCGTGAAGATCCAGCCTGGATTGTTGACCGACCAGTATCTCGCGTTGGGAACCCTCAACCTTATTTTCTTCCCGCCATAGAAGAAAGGTCTCTTTTCAAGCTTGAACTCCTCCCAACCCGCAAGGTGCGGAACCGTTCCCACATATCCCACCTGATCGCTGACATATTGCCCATTCGAAGCTTTCAGTGCCACCGACCCGTTGGCCTGGTCGACCAACTCGAAGGTGGAGTTTGCCGTTGCTTTCCGATCTTTTGCAACGAGGATCTTCTTCGGGTTCGAAAGGTCGATGCTGACGAAATCACCCCGGTAGGTCTGGAGTGCGACCTTTTTCCCACCGAGGGGAACCACCGCGAAGACATCCCCTGCGGGAACCGGGTCGGCCGCGTTCTTCTCGGTAACCAAGTTCTTCTGGGGAAGCAAGTTGGCAGGCTTGCCTTTAATAATGGCCGTCCCGTTCTTGTCATACCAGGCGTAAAGCGTTGCTCCATGGTACGTATGGATGGTGACGGCATCCCCATTCTGGAAATCCATGCTCCAAACCGGCTGGAAAAAAGAAAATGAGAGCAGAAAAACCGCGCAAAACCAGCCTATCGTGATTCCCGAAAGCGTGAATCGGTTCCTTTTTGAGCCCTGCATAACCCCTCCTCCAGTAAATTGAGAAAAACCGAATGTGAAAATCTTCACCAAAAATCCAGAAATTAGGGTAAATTTTCTCTTTTCGATTCCTATAACCTTTATAACATTTTTTCCTGATTTCCACCAAGGAAAATGGAGCGGTCTTTTTTTTCGAGGGGTTTGATTTCCTGACCTTCCGTTCGACCAACCGACGGCCCTCACAAATGGTGAAAGAGGACAACCCCAGCCCGAGCTAATCTTGGGGAAAGAAATTGCCGATGGTGAAAGTGAATCATTGGGACCTGTGAGGAGGTAAACCATGAACCGTCGGTTCCGCATGGCCTTGTTCCTGGCCTTTCTCCTTGCCGTAACAGGCTTTTCGCCGGTTTCGGCAAACATCGGACAGTCGTATTCCCAGGGTGGAGTCGGGGCCATCCAGGTGAACAAGGTTTTCCCACCGGATATGGCTTCCGAAGTCGCGGTTACCTCGCCCCTGACGGTGGAGTTCGGAGGTCCTGTGACCCAGGAGTTCTACCAGGGGCTCAATATCTCCTTGTTCCGGGGCGGGCAGCCCCTCGACGGGGAGCTCTATTACAATCCTGCTGCAAGGCAGGTGATGTTCAAGCCAAAAGCGCCCCTATCGGAAGGGGAGACATACACCGCCCAAGTCACCTTTCCCGACGGTTCGGGCGGGAATTCGGACAAGGTCTGGACCTTTCGGGCAACGGGAAGAGCCTCCTCAACTCCACCCGCCGTCATGACCGCCGGTGATTCCCAGCAGGCGGCAGCACCCGCCCGGAAGCTTTCGATCCAGAAAGCCAGCATGGGAGCGGGCCGGATCATGGCCGGAAATGCTCTCGAGGTCACCTTTTCCGAGCCCATCGATCTTGGATCCCTGCGCGATGCTCCAGTGAAGCTAAACTGCGGAAAGGACCAGATCGGGATCGACTATCGCCTCTCCAAGGACATGAAGACCCTTACGGTCATTCCCCGCTCAGGTCTGAAACCCGGTACCGAATACGGGATCATGGTCGGAAACTCCCTGTCAGGGACCTCTGGCGCGCGCCTGGCAAAGAACACCCTCATTCCATTCCGGATCAACATCCCTATGAACCCGGTTTCCGAAGAGGTTCCCCTGAATGTCATCGAGGAGGCTCCCGAGGAGCCTGCCCAGACTCGAGTGGCGGGGCGCGTCGCAAACAGTGGAAGAAGCGGCGCTCAGACTCTCGAGAATCCTTTCGATCCGATGAGCGGTGGAGCCATGCCTGCCACCCTCGGAATGGCGCAAGCTGCGGGAAGTTCCGGCGGCAATCTCAAGGTCGTTGCAATGACTCCGCAGAACGGGGCATCCGTCACCAACCTCAGCCAGCCCATCACGATCGCTTTCAATGAGGAAGTGCGGCCTGAAACCCTGAACGAGTTCACATTCAGGGTCGAGGACGACTTCGGACCCATCCCCTCACGGATAAAATACTTCGCAGGTAGGAAGCAGGCGGTCCTGACCCCGGTGGGTGTTCTGGATCTGCGGCGGTCCTATCGCGTGATCATCACCCAGGGCATCACCGATGTCCATGGCCGCCCCCTCTCGCGTGGGATGTCCACCACCTTTGCAACGGGCTCCCCGTCAGCGGCCCCCCAGATCCCGGATGCTTTCGCCGCGAGCCCACGTGCCCCCGCAACCACCTATCGGACCCAGGCGGCCCGTCCTGCTCCCAAGGCTTCTGAGCTCAAGCGGGATTCAAGGGAACTCGAGGTGCTGGACGATGAATCCTCAATGGGCATGGACTCCGAGGAAGGCATGATGGAGGAAGCCCCCCCGGTTTCCGCGCCGGTTTCTCGTTCCGCTTCGGGCCGGAAGGCCACGCGTTCCCGGGAATCCCTTTCGACCTTCAAAGTTGCGGGAATCCTCCCCGCGGCGAACTCTGACAGGGTTCCCCGGAACAGCAAGATCTCGATCGTTTTCAACGAACCCGCAAATCCCTCGACCGTCAACAACATCAATATCTCGATCTTCGGCCACCAGACCCGTGTCGAAGGGCGCGTTACCTACAACTCCCAAGCCTGTCGGGCGGAGTTCATACCAGCCGAGCCTCTCGATGCCGACACGCAGTACAAGGTCCTGGTCTCGGACAAAATCAAGAGCGCGGCAGGGGAGCCCCTGGTTTCCCGTTACACATGGGAGTTCAACACCTCCAACGAACGGCCCAGGCCCTTCGCCCTTCGTTCGACCATGGAAGCCGATGCCGCGTTCGACATTCCCCTCGCCGATGGCCGGGCCCCCCGGGGAAACTCGCGACGTGAAGCCCAGGCCCAGCCCAGAGGAGGCACCCAGCAGGCCCCCGCTTTCAACTTCGTGGCAAATTCACACTGGACGATGAAGAGTCTCCGAAGCATCACGCAGAAAGGGTTGCTGCCGAACTTCCCGTATTCGGGCGAATCCCGGGTGACCCGGTACGAATTCGCAAACGCCGTTAAAGCAGCCATCGAGAACGTCCGGGCAATGAAAAACAACCCCAGCCGGCCCCGCCTCAAGCTGGCGGACCTGGTCGAACTCGAATATCTCGTGGTCGAGTACCGCTCCGAGCTTAAATCCTTCGGGTATGATACCTCCGGTTTCGAGAAATTCCTCGAGCGCCAGGGAGTCAGGATGGAGGAGATCCGCCGTCGCGTGATCAGTCTCAACCAGAGGAAGAACTGAGGATGGTGGCCGTTTCCTGGCCACCCGACAGGCAGAAGGTTGAAGCCCCGATTCTTGCGGGGATGAAGGCCATCTTCTCCCTGAACCGGGATGCCACGGAAGCCTATCTGGAGGTCGAAAAGCTTCCTCCGTCCTTCGACTTCCAGACCACCCTGGCTGCAATCCGGATGGCGGTCCTGGAGAACTTTCCCGGAACCGCATGCGTCGGATTCCTCAGCGAGGAGCTCCCGGAACTCCTCGACAAGGGGGTTCCCTTTTTCGGGAAGATGATCGCCGCGGGCCGAAAACCGACCGAAGGAAGGCCGCCCCGGGTCGATTTCATCGTTCCAAGGCCCTCCGGCGAGTTCCTTCTCAGGGCGGACGGCTCAATGGATTACAAGAGTCAGGACAGGTTTCGGAGTGTGGCTCCGGGCGAGACCATCGCCGTTCTGCACCCCCCGGTTCCGGGTCTTCCGGGAAAAACGGTTTTCGACAAGGAAATCCCGGCGCCCGCTTCACCGGAATTCCGAATTCTGGCGGGTAACCACGTCTCCCTGATTTCCGAAACCGACGGAAGGACCACCGCCCGGGCGGACTCCTTCGGCCAGGTCGTCTGGGTGAGTGGCCCCAGGACCCTCACCGTGAGCATTTCCCCGGTCCTGGATATCAAGGGGGATGTCGATCTCTCTTCGGGCAACATCAACTTCAAGGGTTCCGCCGTCGTCCACGGTGCCGTTCGATCGGGGTTCACCGTTGCCGTCACGGGAAACCTGACCGTCCTCGGAAACATCGAACCCGGTGCAAAGATCACCGCCGGGGGTGACCTTGTGGTTTTCAAGGGGATACTTGGAACGGGCATGACAGCAGAAGTCGAACCCGAGATCAAGGCCTTTGGCGGAATCAAGGCACTTTTCGCGGAGAACGTCCGGATGACCGCCCAGGGGGATATCCAACTGGGGGCGGCGATGAATTCGCATCTTTCCTCCAACGGGATGATCTCGGTTGTGAAGAGCATCGTTGGTGGATCGGTCACCTCCTTCAAGTCTGTCGAAGTGGGGGAGATCGGGAATGCAGCGGGAACCCGTACCGAAATCCTGTGCGGGGTTTCCCATACCGATCTGAAAAGGCTCAACCTGGTGGTAAAAATCCTGGATGACGTCAAGAACCAGAGCGAGGCGGTGGAAAAGAACCTGAAATTCCTTCAAGAAGGCACCGGGGTCCTTCAAGGCGACATGCGTGTCCAGGTTCTCGCGATGATGCGCCAGAGGGCGCGAAGTCTTCAGGAGCAGATTCTCAAGCTCGAGTTGAAAAAAGCGGATCTTGCCCTCCTCCTGCTGGAAGAGACCCATGCGACGGTTTCGGGGATGGTAATACATGCCGGGACCACCGTCACTATCAGATCATCACGCCATGCGGTTTCCCGGGATCTCTTCTCGACCAGCATCGGCCAGAAACTGCCCGAGGAAACCATCGAGTTCCGACCCTACTTGCCCAGGAGGAGAAGCAGGAACCCGAGCGGGGGGGCATCCGATCCTGCCTGAAAGCGGGTCCCCTGCGGGATCGGCCGGCCTTCCCCGTCAGCCTGAGTCACTTCGAATCCGGTCCATTTTCCGTTGAACATGGGGCTGGAAAACGAGTAGTTGGCCCCGGCGGAAACGATGCTTCCCTGGAATGCCCCCTCCATCAGCGACGGCCCGGTGAACACGCCCTGGAACCTCACTGGAGGGAGAAGGGTGGTAATCAACGGGCTTCGACCGTCCTGGACTGCGGAATAAACAAGGGGAACTGCCGCGGTCGCAACCCAGGAGCAGGAAACATGGCACGAGGGCGGCTGGGGGAAGCTCCACCGCCACGTCAGTGTCCCGTCCAGTTTTGCTGGTGTTCCCAGATTGACAATGTCGATTTCCGGAAGGCGAACGGTTGCCAGAAGATCCGGTGGGGTTCCCGAGAGGTGGACGGAAAGGCTTCCGGTTCCGGAAATCGCAGCCAGCTGGAGATTCCTGGTGAGGAGCCATGGAAGATTCTGGATGAATTCCCGCATCGGAAGACTGGCGACCTCGAAGACCAGATCTGTGGGGGGGGCGGAATCCTGGAGCCGAAGTGACCCGGCAAGCTTGGCAGGAAACCCGGCAAAAGTGCTTCCCGAATCTTCGAAGTCGAGCTTTCCGTTGAAAAGCTTCCATTTCGAGTTGAGTTCGAAAATCGTCAGGAAAAGTCCTTGAGCGACCAGACGGGTCTTCCGGATCTCCCCGCCGAGGTTCCCGCTGAAGCCAAGGTCCGAATCGAAGACCCAGGAACCGCCGAAATCGAGGAACCCGTCGAATCCGAAGGGAAACTCCTTGATCCATAGCGGGGAAAGCCACCGGAAGATCGATGTCAGGTCGAAAGAGGCAGGGTTGGTGACCCCGCTGGCAGAGAACCCCGACTTCTTGCGCCCGACGTTGATCTCCCCGGTGACTGGTTGATCGAGAAGTCTGGCGGTGAAACTTCCTCCCGCCTCGGCTTTCTGGATTCCAAGCCTCCCCGTGAAGGATGCGGTGAAAAGGGGGCGATTCCGGAAAAGGGCCGCGCAGGAAAATCTGAGGGGGTGTGGAGCCCGACCCGAAGGGGGATTTCCAATTTCCAGTCCGGTGAGTTGCAGTTCGATGGGGCCGGAAGCCGCAGGAAACCAGCGGAAAACATCCAGATGGGCTTCGCCCAGTTCCACCACTGGGGGTGCCCCGACAAAACACCCATATGGGGGAATATCCGGGATTCCCTCCAACCAACCCGGGCGCGGAACGCCCTCGATCATGAACGATTTGCACGAGAGGCTTACGATACGCAACCTTCCCCCAAAGATCGATGTCAGGCCGGGGGAAACCTCCAAGCCCTCCGCAGCGAACTGGAGCCTTTCTCCGGGGAGCGTCCCAGAGAGGGTCGCGATCCTGATTCCATTCCAGACCGAGCCTGAGAACTCGCCCAGGGAAAGGTTGAACCCGGGGGGATTACCGAGAAAACCGTCGGTGAAGGAGATGATCGTGGTCAGACCGGAGGTGGTTCCCAATAGGAAGCCCGCCAATACACCAACAACAAGGGTTCCCACTGCAAGGAGAATCAGGAACGCTTTCTTTATTTTCATCTCCGGTGGACCGAACCCGCCGGGCGCGGATCAATAGGGTGGAAATTCCTGTGGCTGATCTGGTTTGCAACGGGAAGCCCGTCGGTCGTCGGAGAGTAGTCTAATCCGGGGGGTCAGAAAAAGTAAAGCCATTCCTTGTTGGAAAACTCGTATTCCATCAGCTCTTCGGGGCGGAAGTAGATGGGCATCTCGTGCTTGAAACTTTCCTCGGAGTCGGAGCCGTGGACCATGTTGTATTTGATGTCGAGAGCCATGTCCCCCCGGATGGTACCGGGCTCGGATTTGTCGGGGTCGGTCGCCCCCATCATCTTCCGGCAGATTTGGATGGAATGCCGGCCTTCGAGGACCATGGCCACACACGGACCGCTCGTCATGAACTTGACAAGGGAATCGTAGAAGACTTTTCCCTTGTGACAGGCATATTGCTTCTCGGCCTGGGCGTTGGAGATGCGAAGCATTTTCAGCCCCACGATCTTGAAACCCTTTTCCTCGAACCGGGAAACGATCTTTCCGATTGCCCCTCTCTGGACCCCATCGGGTTTGATGATAAGCAGGGTTCTCTCTCTGAGTTCCTCGTTCGGCATCATGTCTCCAGGACGTTGAGTTGGAACAGAAGCGTCGCGCGGGTGCCACCCCCGGAGGTTTTCTGGACCAGCGCCCGGTCGGCGATTCCCTTGGCGATCATCAGGCCCCGACCTCGATCACAGAGGATTTCCTCTTCGTTAAGGAGATCGATGGGGAGGCCATCGGGGATGCCCTGGCCGAAGTCTTCCACGACCAGGATGAATTCGTTTCCGGAAACGGAGAATTGGAGGTCGATCAGCCCGGAGCTGCCGGAATAGGCATGCTCCATGGCGTTCATGACGACCTCCTCGAGGACGAGGACGATCCGGTTGGATTGGCGGGAGGGAAGATCAAGATGGTCGCAGATTTCGCGAAGGGTCAGGATGGCGTTGTTCAGGTAGACCCAATCGGAGGGGATCCGCATGTGGACCGTCAACCCCTCGGAGGAGAAATGGACGGAGGATTGCTCGGATTTCTCAACTGGCATCGTCGTCATGCTGACCACCGGGAGGAGGAGGTCATTCCTTGGAGGCGATGATTCGGATAACCTCTTCCTTGCTCGTCGCTTTCTTGAGGTCGTCAATGAGATCCTGGTAGCGGAGGAGTCTCGAGATCCGGGCGAGGAGCTTCAGATAAAGACTCCCGGACTCGATGGGGGCCGCCAGCAGGAAGATGAGATGAACGGGATCTCCGTCCACCGAGTTGAAATCGATCCCCGATCCGGAGCGGGCAAAGGCGATGGAAACCTCGTTCACCGTATTGGCGCGCGCATGGGGAATTGCGATGCCTGCCCCAATGGCCGTACTTCCGAGCTTTTCGCGCTCGAGGACCGCTTTTACGAAGTGGCCCCTGTCGTTGACCTTTCCGGAGGTGGAGAGCATATCGGAAAGGTGATCGATCGCCTCACTCTTGTTGGTGGCAGACAAATTCAGTTCGATGAAGTTTTCCTGGAGCAGCTCCGAAATCATATGTCCTTCTCCTGCCGCGCTTCTAATTCAGTGTTCCCTGAAGATTATGCATTTTGCGTGCCAATACGAAATCGGCCTGTACACACGACTGTTCTGGTAAAAGCGTGCTGAAAATTCACACACGAGCCGAAAAAGTGCCAAAAAAACACAAAAACAGGGGAAAAATGCGTGAAAAAAAACCACCTTCGTGAAAACAGGAACGATGCGGGTGTCTACACATCAAGTGTCCTCTATACCATGCTTCTTCAATTGGTGGCGGAGGGCAAAACGTGTGAGGCCGAGGGTTTTTGCCGCTTTGCTCTTCTTCCCTCCGGATCGAGAAAGAACCTCTGTCACGACGCGTTTTTCCATGCCATCTATGTAATTCTTCAGGTTGAAACCGGGGATCTCCCAGGGTCGCTCCGTGAGTTCGCCGGAAGTGATCTGCATGGTCTTCTGGGTGCGCATTTCTTCAGGAAGGCTTGAAGGGCGGATTTTGGGCGTAGTTTCGAGGAGCGTGGCGCGTTCGATGAGGTTCTTCAATTCCCGTACATTGCCGGGGAAGGAATAATTGCTGAGGATCTCCACGGTTTCGGGGGCGAAACCCCCGATGTTCTTGGAAAACTCCTTTCGGAACTGGTCCAGGAAGTATTTTGCCAGGAGCATGATGTCATCTTTCCGTTCCAGGAGCGGGGGGAGGAAAATGGTGAACACGTTCAGGCGGTAGAAAAGATCTCGCCGGAGGGAACCGGCCTCGAGGGCTTTTTCCAGGTTTGCATTGGTAGCGGCGATGATCCGGACGTCGACGTTGATATCGACCGACCCTCCGACCCGCCGGAAGCGTCGTTCCTGAAGAACCCGGAGAAGCTTTGCCTGGAGGTTGGGATCCAGGTCGCCGATTTCATCAAGGAAAAGAGTACCCCGGTCGGCAAGCTCGAAGACTCCCTTCTTTTGCCTTTGGGCGTCTGTGAAGGCCCCCTTTTCGTGGCCGAACAGCTCTGATTCGAGAAGCGTCCCGGTCACGGCCGCCGCGTTCACGTCGATGAAGGGCATTGCCGCCCGGGAACTCTGAAGGTGGATCTGGCGGGCGACCAGTTCCTTCCCGGTTCCCGACTCGCCCCGGATGAGGACCGTTGTCCGGTCGCTCTGTGCGGCCATGGCGATATGTTCCCTGATCACCTTCATCTTGACGTTTTCGCCCAAAATCTGGGAGAAAATGCTCTCCTCCCGTTCGACGTATCGGCTCAACTGGCTCTTGAGAAGCGAATTCTCAACGATTTTCCTGATCAACAGGTTGACCTCGGCCAGATTGTAAGGCTTCGGGAGGTAATCGTATGCTCCCCGTTTCATCGCCGTGACCGCCGTTTCAACGTCGCCGAAGGCGGTCATCACGACAACGGGTATGTTCGGATCGATGCGATGAATCTCCAGAAGGAGATCAAGCCCGTTGATATCGGGGAGTCGAACATCCAGAAGCACTATGTCTCCGCCCTTTTCGGCAAAAAACTTCTGGAATGCCTGACCCCTCGGAAAATCGAAGACGCGGTACCCCTCGCTCTCGAGAGATTCCTTGAGAGTCCACCGGATCATGTCCTCATCATCGACGACAAGAATATCGATCGTCATCTTCTCACCCCATCAAGTTGGCCCGTCTTACCGCGGCCACGATATCTCCTCTGGAACGCTCATCGGATTTTTCAAACAGGTCAAGGAAGATCCGGTAGAGGTTCTTGGATCTCGAATTCATCAGCAATCTGAGAATGAGCCGTTTCAGGTCGTTTTCCTGCTCCGGGAAGGCGTTTACGACGGCGAGAAGGGCCGGCTCCTCCCCGATTTCGATCAGGGCTTCGATCGCGGCTTTCCTGGCCCGCAGGGAAAGGTCGAACATCAGTTCCCCCAGGATCTGCAGATGCTCCGGGTCGGGGTGATTGAGATAGAGGATCTTGTGGACCACGGCCCGAACCGCTCCGTCCTCGTCTCGCACCAGGTCCTGGAGGTGTTTGTCAGCGTCCTTTTTGCACACCGAGAACAGAGCCTGGACAGCCTGGAAACGTACCTGCCAGTTTACATCCTTCGTGGAAGCGAGAAGCACGGGAAGGATCTCCTCACGGCCGATGCTTCCCAGTGCGTGAATGATGACGCTGCGGATATGGGAGTTCTTGGCTTCGGGAAGGATTTTCTTGAGAATCCCGAGGACCCGGTCGTCGCCGATCTCGGCTATCGTGTCTAGCGTCTCGAGAGTTACTCTTTCATCCGGGTCGGCGAGAAGGTTCAGAAGTGGGGAGATATCGTCGAAGTCAAGGTACCGGAAGGCCACGGCCACCGCCCGTCGTGCGTAAACCTCCTGATGGCTGGTGAAAGCGAAGATCTCCTCTTTCTTGTTCCACCCGACCAGTTCGTAGATCGGGACCGGGGGAAGGGGCTCCCGCAGCTTCGTGGGTTTCCACTCGCGAAAATCGAAGAGAGGAAGACTCTGCCGATGGATCTCCTGGTCGACGTAGATCTTGAAATCCCCCGAGGCTTCGGCAAGGGTTTCTGCAAGATAAATGGCTTTCCCGGAATGGGAAACCGGCCCGAGAGGCCCACGGCTGATCCGGTTAATCTCTCCGGTCGAGATACCTATGGAGAGGCGGACTTTTGCGCCCAGGAGAGTCTGATTCCCTTCCAAGGCCTTCTTGAAACGCTTTACAGCGTCCACCGCGGTCACGATAGCCTCGAAAACCGCATCATCGCGGTCCTCGTCGAATCCGAAGAGCCACAACCGGTCTCCCTGGTTGGAGGCGAAGGAGCTGAACGGAAATGCCGCCTTCTCGGGAGAGAGTATCTGTTCCGCCTCCGCGAGGACCTTTACCAGAAGCGCCCCGTCGGAATGTAGTTCCTCGGGATAACGGATCTGGGGAACCACCACCACCGAATTTCTTCTGGAGCAGGCGGTTGGAGCGGGGAGCTGGTCATTGATCAGGGTCCGGAACTTCAGATCCTTTTTCGAGCCGGTTTCCGTGGTCAAAGGTGTGTCAAGGGCCACGGGGGGTGGGGTCCGGGTGATGGCGGCCGGCGTAGGAGGGGCGGTGGCGGGCGGCGGAGGGCCGTCCCCGCTCGAAGGGGCCTGGGAATGGAGTTCCGATGATTCCCCGGCGGGTTCGGGGGAGGAGGGGTCTTCCGCGGGGACCTCTTCCTGGTCGTCCAGGGAGAACATGATGAATACCAGAAGAATGACTATGACTGCGACGATGATCATCAGAATGGAGTTCATTTTCCCCTTCTATCCTGTCTTCGGGAGAAGCCTTCGATCTCTCCCTGTTTTTTCCTCAAATCGTGAAAATACCATTTTTATCCCAACCTGACCACACAAAATCTTCTTATCGGAGAAGAACATGGGAGTGATTTCCTGGGCGATGATGACCCCCAATCAGATTCTTCCCTCCATGTGGCGTGGCGGGTTCGGTAATCACGTCGGCTTGTATCCCAGCCTCCTGACCCACTCCGCGCTTTTCCGCCATCCGGCACGGACCTTTACCCAGAGTTGGAGGAAGATATCCCGTCCGAGAATGTGATTCAACCTTTCCCGTGCATTGGTGCCGATGGTCTTGAGAGCGGTTCCGTCACGTCCGATGACGATCCTCTTCTGGCTTTCCTTTTCGAGGAAAAGATTCGCTTCGATGTAGGTCTTCCCGTTTTCCCGTTCCTTGAACTCCTCGATCACGACAGCCGTCGAATGGGGGATTTCATGCCTGTAGAGCTTGAGCATCTCCTCCCGGATGACCTCTTCGGCGATCTCTCGCTCGGTCAGGGAAGTGTAATCGTCTTCGGAGAAGCCGTGGGGCCCGGGGGGGATCACCTCCCGGAGCCGGCGAAGGAGTTCCTTCAGCCCCGTTCCTTTCAGTGCGGAGACCTGGAACTCCCCCGCGAACGAAGCCAAACCCTCGTAGCTTTGTGCAATCTGGCCGAGCTGGGCGTCCTTGACCAGGTCGCGCTTGTTGAAGACAAGGAAAAGGGGTCCGTCCAACCGCCCCGAGATTGCCTTCAGGAAAGAGGAGTCCTCGTCGGGGCGCGGGGAACCCAGGTCGACGAGGTAGAGGCCGGCGTGAAGGCCTTCCAGCGTTGAGTCCACCTCGGCGGCCATGAACTCGTCCAGCTTGTTGCGTGGGCGGTGGAGCCCGGGGGTGTCGCAAAAGGCCATCTGGTCGGTTCCGACGGTCAGAATTCCCATGACCCTCCGGCGGGTGGTCTGGGGTCGCGGGGAAACGATCGAAACTGCCTCCCCGACCAGGGCGTTGACCAGCGAACTCTTTCCGCAGTTCGGCAGGCCGAAGACGCCGATCGCGCCAAACCTGGGTTCTGAGGATGTTTTGGAACTCCCTTTTTCCCGGGGTCCACGTTTCTGGTCGGAAACCGACATCGCCAAACTCCCTTCTAGCGTATTGCCGAAGGCTGGGAGGCTGCCGTCGGCTGGGTTTGGGCCTGCAAGGCGGGTCTGTCGGGTTGGGGCGCAGAAACCGCTATTGCTGTCGGTAGGACGGGAAGGGGGGGGGAAAAGACGACCGGTTCCTGGGGGGAAACCACCTGGAACCAAACCGATCCTTTGTTCGAGAAGACGACCTGGCGGCCCTGCAGATCGAAGAACCGCGTGAACTCGCGGGGCGCGGTCTTTCGCCAGGTGCAGGGGAAAACGGTTCCGCGGGCGAGAATCCATGCCCGGCCGTTTCCGATGAAATCGATGTCCTGGCGGCCCTTGTCATCGACGACTTTCATCAGGGCTTCCTGGACGACGACGGTTCCAACCGAAACGGGACGTGATGTTACGCGGTCGATATGGTGTTGTCCGTTCATGTATCGATCGTACTGGTTCCGTCGCGGGTTGAAGACATAGGCTGTCGTGTAGTTGCCATGATACCTGATCGCGACCCCATTGCATGGGGTCTGTGAGACCGTGGGGCTTTCCCCATAGAGGACGGGAAGCTTCTGATAAGGGAGCTGCATCGGAAACTTCAGATTCATTACATCGATCAACGATTGGGCACGGGTATAGAGGTTGTGTGGGGCTTTCCTGGTCATGTCCCGAAAGAAGGGCTTCCCGTTGCTGATCTCGTCGATGGCGAAAACCTTCGATTCGCCAAGATATTTGTATCCGCTGGGGCTTCCTCCGCAATGGACATAAAGGGGGTTTACCTCCAGCGCGCGGTCGACGAAGTATTCCCGGCAGCTTCGGACGGGGCCGACCTTGTCGAGAACATGGTAGAAAAGGGCCATGAACCTCGTTATTCCACCCTCAACGGGGATTTCGAAAACGGCCTCGGCTTCCTCCAGGCCTGTCTGCGGGCGGGCTTGGTTGTGGTTCTCGATCATGATGGCAAGGGGGCGCATCCCCGGGGTCTCTCTGATCTGGGGATCCTTGCCGTTCCACGGTTGAAGTGGAGTGATGGTGGCCGCTGCCCTTTCGAGAGGCGGAGGGAGGGTTGGGAAGGAAAACGAGGCTTTTGGGGGCGGTTTCACAGCGGTGGTTGTCATCGACGCAGCAGTGACGGGGACGATCGCCGGGGGCGTTCCCGGGCCGGACAGGCCTGCGGTTCCCGGAGCGGGCGGACGGGGGGGGATTGGGCCGACTGCCCTTAGCGGGGCCGAAGCCACCTGAACCGGAGGAACGGCCTTCGGAGTTCTTGGAACACCAAGCCCGGCGGAAAGGGGGATGTGCGCCCCCGGAGGTGTCGCGGGTTTCGGAGGGGTGTTGGAGGCGACGACAAGGGGAGGCTTTGGGATCGGGATGATCCGGGTGTGAGGGGAAATCCGCCCTCCTATGGGCTGGAAGTAAGCCTTCCGCTGGCGGAAATACTCCCTTTTCCGCTGCGGGGAAAGCTGCCTGTAAGGGTTTTCGGGGGGCCGGACCCCGGGTGGAAGTGCCTGGACCGGAACGGACGTTTCGACCAACGGAGCGGCCGGTGAAGCGGCGGGGGTGCTGGCCAGGGTGGCGAAAACCGTTGGGATGGCCGGGCCTTTGGGGATGACGAAAGTGACGGGTGGTTGGGGAATTGCGCGGGGAACCGGCATTCCCAGGGAATTTGGAGCAGATGCGACTGCCTGACGCAACCCCAGGGCCATCCTTCTTACGAAATGCGGGAAAAGAACCCGGCAATCATTCAGCTGGCTCCGCAACTTTTCCTGATAGTAGGTTGAAAGGGGACTCCTGCCCAGGCTGAGGCTCCTGATCCGGTTTTCCACGGAAACAAGCTTTCCTGCAAGGGCGCTTTCGATATCGGGATTCTTGAGAAGTGTTGAACCTGGTTCCTCTGTGAGACCCTTCTGGAGCGCATCCTTGACCGCCGAAAGTTCGTCCCGGAGGTCGATATACTCCTTCACTTCGTCAAAACCCTGGCCCCACGCCGTTTGGATCGGAAAAACGAGCGCGGACGCCGCGAGGACGAACAAAAGCATTCTTCCAACTGCGATGTCTGGTTGCATGGTGTGAAAATCCCTCCCTCAATGAGGGATCGTGAAATCCTCCTGTGGTGGGATCGTTGCTCCCGGGGCCAACTGGGCCGGGAGGCCCGGTCGGACCAATCCTCCGGAGATGATCAACTTCATCGCTTCCTCGACCCCGAGAAGCGTGTCACGGACTTTCGCCTTTTCGAGGATGAGGAGGAATCCCGAGGTGGGGTTGGGGGTGGTGGGGACGAATACGCAGATCATGTCGTTCCCCTTGAAGGCCGGGGTGTAGGTTTCGGTCGGAAAATCGCCCGTCACGAAAGCCACGACCCAACTGTCCTCTTTGGGATATTCGACCAGAACCACGCGCTTGAATTCACCCTTCTTGTTCTGGAAGAACACCCCGGAAACCTCTTTTGCCCCGAGGTATACCGACCTCACGATCGGAACGCTCTCGAGAGAAAACTCGATCCATTTCAGAAGCCGGCGGCCGAGAACGTTCTGGGCGATGGCCCCTGCCATGATGAAAATGAGGAGGGTCACGAACAGACCTGCTCCTGGAATCTGGTAGCCGAGAGCCCTTGAAAGCGCATCTCCCAGGATGCTGTCGGCGAACAGGAAAAGTTGGACGAAAATGAACACCGTCACTGCGAGAGGGATAAGGATCAGCATTCCGGTCAGAAAGTAGTTCCGGAGGATGCCATACAAGCCGTTGAGGGATTCGGCCAGCGTGCGGAGAATCTTCTTCAATCTCTGGTCGTGAGATTCCTTCATCTCTTCTTCGCTCATAATCAGCTAACCTACCCGTTTCACCCGCCGTTTGCAACTCTCGGCAGATTTCGCAACTTCGTGAACCATGGGGGACAGCATTCCAGCCTTTCGGGAAAAGTCCGGTTGGAGTCGGGAAAGGTCATCGGCGTTGCGGGGCCTTCTCCAAGACCCCCAGTTTTTCCACGATCTGCTTCATCCGATCTTCCAGGACGGCGAGAATCTGGTTTTCAGGCCCGTTCAGGCGGGGTCCCGCGGTCTTCCGGTTGTTCGACAGATTCGCGAGAAGGTGGCGGGCCAATTCCCGGGGAGTCCGGCCGGCCTTGTCCTTCGTCAGGAGATTCGCCCCGCTTGCCACCAACCGCTCGACCGCTTCCGGTTCTCCGCCGAGGACGGCGAAGTGGAGGGGGGTTGCCCCCGAGGCATCCGCTGCGTCGAGAGGGGAACCCGCTTTCAGCAGCCGGTCGATGGATTCCAGCATTCCCGGATGAGGTCTGGTGATGAGCATGAGCTGGAACTCGAAGTAGGCTTCCCGCGCGCGATTCTCCCAGTGATCGGGGTCGCTCTGGAAGAATTCGGTCACGAGGTGGCGGAAACACCCAGCGGCCTCGTGGAGGGGGATGCGACCCCGGGAATCCACCGGGTCGACCCTGACCTTCTTCTCGAACAGAAGGTCGATGAGTTGCGTGTTTCCGAGGAGGGCGGCTAGGTGAAGGGGGGTCCTTCCACCGGGCCCGGGGAGGTTCGGGTCCGCCCCCAGCTCGATCAGCGACTTCGCCGCCTCCGTCTTTCCATTTGCGGCTGCTGTGTAGAGCGGAGTTTCCGCGCCTTCACCCGCCGCCAGGGGTTCGACCCCATGCTTGACCAGTATCCGGATGAGGTCGCGGGCTCCGACCGAAGCCGCCGCCATCATGGGAGTCAGGCCGCCCGGGGCGGCTTTCCGGATGTCGGCTCCCCGTTCGATGAGGAACTCGAGCATCTCGGGACGGTTGCAGAAGATCGCCTCGTGAACCGCCCTCACTCCCCGCAGGCCGGGGCGGTCGATGTCCGCGCCGTGATCGAGGAGGAGCCGGGCGACCTCGACGTAACCGTCCATGGCGGCGTTGTGAAGAGGCGGCCGGCCCGCGCGGCCGGGGGCGTTCGGGTCGGCTCCGTGATCGAGCAGCAACCGGACGATCTCCGGTCGGCAGAAATCCATCGCCCTGTTGAGCGCCGTCATTCCCTGCGCATCTTTCGCGTTAACCGGCGTGCCATGTTTCAACAAATACTCGATGAGATCGGGATTCCCGTTTTCGACCGCCGAGTGAAGTGGGTACCCGGCAGAACCGCCGGCAGGAGAAGCGGGAACCGGCGAAGGCGTGGGTGAGACGGGGTGGGCGCGAAGCGCATCTCCCAGAGTCTTGTCGGAATTCTGCGCCGCCATCATGAACACGTCGAACCCTTCGGCGTTCTTCAGGTCGGTCCGGCCTCCGGCTGCGAGCAGACTCTCGCAGATCGGCTTCGTGCCGTATCTGGCGGCAAGATGGAGCGGGGTGTTTCCCTTGCTGTCGGGAGTGGTGGGATCGAAGCCCAGCTCGAGCAGGGCTTCCGTCGCCGATGCGGCCCTGGCCTCTGCGGCAACGTGGAGGGCGGTCTGCCCGTAGGTCATCGTGCCCCGGGGGCTCGCCCCCTTGGAAATGAGCAATCGGATCATGGCGGGAAAGTCCTGCCGGGCGGCCTCGTGGATGGGCGTGGCGTCTTCTCCGCCGTGAGCTTCGATGTCCGCGCCCCGGTCGATCAGGAACTCGGCGAGGGCCGCATCCCGGCACGCGGCGGCTTCATGAAGTGGGGTGTTGCCTGAATGGTCCCTTCCGTTGATCGAGGCACCCTGCTCGAGAAGATACCGGGCCAATTCCAGGTTCCCTTTTCGACAGGCCCGATGAAGGGGGGAGGTTTCGCCCTCGTAGGAGTCCGAAAGAAGCCGGCCGTCCCGCGCCGCAATGAGGCGGACCATCCGGATGGAGCCGCTTTCCAGGGCCATATCGAAGGGATTCCGGCGGCCCGGAAGTCGCGAACTCGCGGATGCTCCGCGGGAAAGGAGCTCTTGGGCGATCTCGGGAAGATCCTTTTCCGCGGTGGCGGACAGTGGGGTTGTCCCGCTCCGGTCGGGGACTTCGGGATCGCCACCCGCGTCGAGGAGCAGGCGGACGGCTTGCAGATTCCCGCTTCGGACAGCCGAGAGCAGGGGAGACTCCTGCTTCGCGTTGAGCCGCCGCGGATCGGCACCTTGCGAGAGCAATAGGCCGACCAAATCCGCCATTCCCGACCTGGCAGCGAGATGCAGACAGGTGTTGCCATCGGATCCGACCTTTTTCGGATCGGCTCCAGCATCGAGGAGGATCCGGACGAGATCGGCCGCACCGGTGGCGAGGGCGTAGTGAAGGGGGGTGTTTCCCACCAGATCGGCCTGGTCGCTCATTCCGCCTTTATCCAGAAGGAGCCGGGCGATTTCGGTTTTGCCGTGCATGGCCGCATGGTGAAGGGGAGTCCGGTTCTCGAAATCGTTCCTCCGGAGGTTGCACCCGCCGGTCGCCAGACCGACCAAGCGCTCGAGGTTTCCATCCCTGGCGGCATTGTGAAGCGGAAAGAGAGTGCTCGGATCGGGTCTTTTCCTGCCGGGTTTGAATTCTATCGTCGTCATGAAAACTCCGTCGCCGATTGGGGTCACCGTCGTCTTCACCCCTTCCCCGTCCTCCCCGCGAACGCTTTGGAGGTCGCCCGACAAGAGATTCAGGATCATGAGAGGAACCAAAAAGGCTCGAGGAGGGGTCATTCAACTCCGCCCCGGTTCTTCAGGAGCGATATCACTCCGTCATACTCCGATTTCCAGCGGAAGAACGAGGTCCTCCTCTTCCGGAACTCCTTCGCTACCCCCAGAGGGGTTTTCCCCGCCCCGTTCCGGACGTTGGGGTCTGCCCCGCGGTCAAGCAGGCGTTGCACCAGTTGCACGTCGTGGATGAGCGCGGCAAGGTGAAGGGGGGTGCGTCCTTCCTCCTCCGGGGGGGAAACTGCCCCTCCCCTGGCGGAGGCGTTCAGATCGGCTCCGAGGTCGATGAGGCAGTATGTTGCGTCTTTCATTCCGGCCGCGATACCCCGCAGGAGGGGCGTGTAGCCTTGCCACTTTTCCCTGCGGTTCAGATCGGCCCCCGCGGAAGCTAGCGCTTTCAGCAGGGCGGGGGAATTGGAAATGACCGCGTGATGGATTATGGGAACCCCCCGACCGTCCGAATCATCGGGCCGGAAAATCTTTTCGTCGAGGTAATGAAGGACGACCTCGATGTGTGCGCGCTTGGCCGCGGTCGAAGCGATCGTTTCTCCCTGGCTCTCTCTCGCCCGGACCGCGACGTGGAGGGGGGGGCCGTCGATGTCGAAGAGGGCGTTGACATCGGCTCCCTGGTCGAGGAGAGCCCGGACCTCGCCGGTCTTTCCTGCCCGGATGGCGTCGTTGAGATGAAGCGTCTCAAGGGAGGGGGATTGTCGTTCAGACCCGTATGGTCCTCCCAAGACGGCGGAGGCGGCCAAAACGACGACCGACATCATCAGCGAGAAGACCCGTCGTTTCAAGATTCTCCTGCCCTCCTCCCCCGACGAATTATATCACAATCCAAGACCCCGGGAACTTCCGCAAAGAAGAACAGGTCCATTTCCTACAAGGGGAAAGCGACTACTCAGGGGAAGAAGCGTACGGAGAGGACGCGGCGCGCGTCTGCGGAGAGGACCTCGAACTTGTAGCCTTCGATGAGGATGCATTCTCCCGCTTGGGGGATCCGGCCGACCTGGCTGACGATGATGCCGTTGAGGGTGGTTATCCCAACCTGGGTGAGGGAAAAGGTGATTCCGGTGTCGGTCTGGAGATTGACCAGGCTTAGGTCGCCTCTGATGGTCATGGTGCCGTCGGGGTTGAGCTTTACCCCGATCATGGGCTCGTCGAGTTCATCATGGATCTCTCCGACGAACTCCTCGATCAGATCCTCGAGGGTGACGATTCCGCTTGGGGAGCCGTACTCATCCAGAACGACCGCCAGATGGAACTTCCGCTTCCGCATCTCCTGGAGAAGTTGATGGGCGTTCTTCATTTCGGGTACGAAAAGGGGCGGGATCATTACGTCCCTAAGGGAGGAAATCGGCCCGGATTTCAGGAACAGGTCCTTGAAATAGACCACTCCGATGATCTGGTCGATGGTGCCCTCGAATACCGGTATCCGGGAGTAGCCGCACTCCAGGGCGCTTTTCCGCGCCTTTTCGAGAGGCATGGAGACGTCGAGCGCGGAGATTCGCACCCTTGGGATCATCACTTCGGCGACGTTCCGGTCTTTGAGGCCGATGATGCCACGGGCCATCTTGTGGGGCTTTTCCCGGATGGCACCGGACGAAGCTCCCAGGTGGAGGAGGATCAGGAGCTCCCCCCGGGAAATCTTTTTCCCCGCCCTCTCGTTCCGAAGACCGAACCGGCCCATGAGGAAACGGGTTGTCCCTGTGATCATCAGGACCGGAAAGTACATCAGCCGGTCGAAGAGGCCGATGAGGGGGAGGAAGCGGAGGGAGAGGTCCATGGGGCGTGCATTGAAGGCGATCTTCGGGAGAAGTTCGCAGAAAAGGAAGATGAAAAGTGAGTCGGCGGTGGTTCCGATGGTGACCCAACCCGGGCCAAGATTCTGGAACACATTGGTGAAAATGCTGGTGGCTATGACGAGGCTCATATTTATGCCCAGGAGGGTCAGAGCCAGGAACTTCTCCGGTTGCTGGACGATGCGAAGAAGAGCCCTTTCCCGCGTGTTGGCGGGAAGCTGTGCCCGGGTCCTGAGGAGTTGGACGTCGAGGCAGACGAACCCCGTTTCAGTTCCTGCGAAAACCGCGATCAGGAACAGGAAAAGGGTCCCAAGCAGGATGTAGACGAAGGTTGCCACGTTCTACCGCTGCCCGTATTCCGCCGGCCATTGCGGGGCCTGGGCGCCCCATCGGTGGCGGGGCATCAGGTTCCCTCCGGTGAAGATTCGGGAAGGGGCGGCGCGGGTGCTTTCCTTTTTACTTTCACTCGGAGGATCCGGTTTCCCTTGACCTCGGTCACCTGGAAGGCGGCCTTCTGGTCTTCAACTTTTTCGTCACGCTTTGGGATCCGTCCAAGGCGCTCCATCACGTATCCTCCGACGGTTTCGGAGTCTTCGTAATCGAGTTTCAGACCGATCTCGTTCTCGAGGTCCCGGATGCTGAACCTGGCATCGACGCTGAAGGTATCGGCATCGAGAGTGGTGAATGGTGCCTGTTCGTCCTGGTCATACTCGTCGACGATCTCCCCGACGATCTCTTCGAGAAGGTCTTCGATGGTCACGAGACCCGAAATCCCGCCGAATTCGTCCACCACGATGGCCATGTGTAGCTTCCGCTTCTGGAACTCGCGGAGCAGGTCGTCGAGCTTCTTCGTTTCGGGGACGAAATAAGCAGGCCGAAGCAGCTTGGGAAGGTCGAAGGACTCCTTCAACTCGTCGAAACGGATAAGGATGTCCTTGACGTAGAGTATGCCCTGGATCTTGTCGAGGGTGCCGTCGAAAACCGGGAACCTGGAATGGCCGTCGTCCCGAACCAGCTTCATCAGCGGGTCGAGCCCGATTCCGAGGGGGACGGCGATGATATCGGGCCGGGGAACCATGACTTCGCGGACGAGAGTGTCCCCGAACTCGAAAACGGAGCTGATCATCTCCTTTTCATCGCGTTCGATGATCCCGACTTCTTCGCCGAGGGTGAAATACGAATCGATCTCCTCCATTGATGTGGACGAGCCCAGCTTGCGGTTCCAATCCGCGTAGGACGGGATGAACGCCTGCAATCCCCTGATAACCAGTAAGGAAACCGGAGTAAGAAGGAACATCAGGAGACGTAGGGGTTTCACCGCGTATCTTGCGAAAGATTGGGCGTTGAAGATTGCGACGGTTTTTGGAGTGATTTCCCCGAAAACGAGAAGGATGACGGTCATCACAAACGAGGACAAGGCCACGATGAGGTGGGGGGAGGCTCCCAGGGTGGATCCGGAAAGGAACTCCAGGGTGGGAACCACATCGAGCAGGAACTTCGTCGCCATTGCGGTGGCGGCGACATTGACGAAGGTGTTTCCAAGAAGAAGGGAGATGAGCATCTTCTGCTTGTCCGCAAGGACCCTGAGAATCTCCGAGGCAACCGCATCCCCTTCCCCCTCCATTTTTCTCAACCTGAGCGGCGACAGCGAAAAGAAAGCGGTTTCCGATGCCGAGAAAAAGGCGGAAAGGCAAAGGAGGCAGATGAAGATCAGACCGAAAACGGGATCAATCATAATGGAATTCTGCAGGAGAGAGACATCCGGCCGGGAAAGTCGACCGGAGGCCGTTCTTGGTAGTCGTCAGGCATCGATACGGCGCTTCGGCGGCTTCCCCGGTGGGGGTTCGACGCTTCGCCTGATCAGGGTCGATTGCCCTATCGGACCGGAGCATTGGAGGATTCGTTTTTCGAAAAGGTGGTTGCAGAGGGTCTCCTCCCGGACTTTCATTCTTTTCAGGCCGGGGCCGGTTTTGTGATCGTACCCCATGAGATGGAGTAGCCCGTGCACCAGAAGAAAGGTCACTTCGAACTCGACGGAATGCTTCAGCTTCGCGGCCTGCCGGACGGCTGTCTCCACGCTGATGACGATATCCCCCAGGAGGCGGATTTCGGTCTCGTGTTCATCGGCGTCGAGAGGAAAGGAAAGCACGTCGGTGGGTCGGTTGACACCGAGGTGGTCGTGGTTGAGCTTCTGGATGAAATCGTCATCGCAGAGTACGAGGGAAAGCTCCGAATTTTCCGGGGCACCCTCGAACTTCATCATTTCGAGGGCGATCTTCCGGAGCGTGCGGAGATCGAACCTAATTTTCTTTTGCCGGTTGTTGATTAGGACTTCCATCTGGGCTCCCCTTGGGTTGATTGGACAATTTCCCCGGGTAATCCACCCTTCCATGATACATGGAACTGAGAACCTTGACAAAGGTCTTTTCAATCTGCTCGATATCCTTGAGGGTCAGGTCGCTTTCATCGAGCTGGTTCTCGTCGTTCAGCTTGTTCTCGATGATCTTCTTGACCAGCCCCTCGATACGGGGGTGGGTGTGCTGGGGAAGGGTCCGTGCGGCGGCCTCCACGGAGTCGGCAAGCATGATGATTGCGGCTTCCTTCGTCTGGGGCTTCGGGCCGGGGTAGCGGAATCGTTCCTCGTTAACCTGCTGGCCTTCAGTGTCGGTTTTCGCCTGCTCGTAGAAATAGCTGATGAGGGTGGTCCCGTGGTGCTGCGACATCAGCGAAAGGACTCTTTCGGGAAGGCCATTCTCGCGCCCAAGGTCCATGCCGTCGCGAATATGTCCGACCAGGATAAGGCTGGACATGTAGGGCGTCAGCTGGTCATGCTGGTTCTTGTCCTTCTGGTTTTCCGCGAAGTAGTTTGGCCTCTTGAGCTTTCCGATGTCGTGGAAGAAGGCTCCGATTTTTGCGAGAAGCGCATCGGCGTTGATCTCGTTGGCTGCGGCCTCGGCGAGGTTCCCCACCACGATGCTGTGCTGATAGGTTCCGGGTGCTTCCTCTGCGAGCCGCTTGAGGAGAGGCTGAGACAGGTCGGCAAGTTCCAGGAGGCGGGAACCGGTAGCCAGGGAGAATACATTCTCGATATAGGGAAGGACTCCGTTGGAGAGTATTCCTGTCAGGACTCCGTTCGCGAAGCCGCATCCGACATACTCCGCGACGGTCCTGAGGTTCATGAGCGAGAAATTCTCCGCGTCCAGAAGGAGGAGTGCGAGCAGGATCACGGAGTTCGCGAAGCCGACCTTCAGTCCTGAACCTCCGATTGAGCGGCGGAGGTTGCCTTCGCGGAGGGAGGTTCCCCAGGAAAGGATTCCGACGATGCTTCCCAGGAGCCCCACGAGGGCGAACTTCGCGTTCGCTTCCCCGACGATGAAAAGCAGTATTCCGAGCAGGGTCGAACTGAACAGGGCGAGGTTGCAGTCGAGGAGGATGGCCATGAGGATTCCCACGGTCGGGAGCGGGGAGAACAGGATCGACATCCCGGGCTGGTCGTAGGCGTTTCCAACGGTGTAGGCTATCTTCCCCAGAAGAAGTGCCGCGATCCAGAACCCCGCAAGAAGCTTGTAATGCTCGGGATCCTTGAGGATCTGATGCCTCGTGAGCTTCAGGTGCAGGACGGAGGCGAGGATGAAAAAACCCGCGAAAAGGATGTTCCCAAGCAGGGAGAGAACCCGGTTCTTGTGGATCTGCTTTTCGATCAGCTTCAGAACGTAGATATCGTCGGCGGTAACGATGACCCCCTCGTCGATGATCTTCTGGCCTTTCTGGAAGGACTTCTTGACCGGCGTCACCGATTTCGAGGCGGCCTCGCGCTTAACCTTGGTCTGCTTCTCATCCACGATCGCGTTTACCGTCAGCGAATTCTTGACGACGTCGGCTACCAGCTGCTTGAAAACGCCTCCCCCGGGGAGAGTGAAGGCCCGCTTCTTCACCTCGTTCTTCACGATCTCGAGGTTCTGGTCGGTTATCACGCTTTGGATGAAGTTCACGAGAAGCTGGCGGGAGTTGTTCTTGAACCGCTCGAACTCGGGCCGCGGCAGGGAAAGCATTTCCCGAAACTGGTCCTGCTCGAGGAGCTTTTCCCCTTTGAAGAAGCCCGGGATATCGGTTTCGGGGAGCGCGGCCGTGTCCTTGTCCTTCCATGCCTGGAAGAAGGTGCTGGCGTCCTCCATGAACCGGTCGAACTTGCCCATCATGATCCCTTCGGCGTTCTCGAGATGGTTCAAAACGGGCTCGACCTTGTCCTCCTCTATCCGCCTCAGTTCGTTCGTCTTCCTTTCGTCGACGAAGCTGATGGCCTTCGGGCTGAGAATGTTCTTCGGGCAGGGCTGGCCCTCACCGACGTCGGGGCTGAAACCCGCCGGGTCGATGAATAGGATGATCACGACGAGGGCGAAAAAGGCCATCAGGTGCGTCAGGAACTGGCGCGACCGCTTGGGGGGAATATCCAGCCAGGCCAGGAAGCGAGCGGGCGAGTTGCCGTTCTTCTCGGTCATCTTTTACCATCCTCCGATTCTTCCCGGAAGAAGGCTTCATAGGCCTGGATTATCTCGCGGACAAGCTCGTGCCTTATCACGTCCCGATCGCCCAGTTCGAGGAACGCGACGCGTGAAAGTCTGCCGAGAACGGCCTGGAGCGTAGAGAGAGCGGAATCGCGCGGGGAGGGAAGGTCTATCTGCGTCCGATCTCCGGTCACTACCACCCTGGAGCCGTAACCCATGCGGGTGAGGAACATTCGCATCTGTTTCAGTGTCGTGTTCTGGGCTTCATCCAGAACGATGAAGGCCTCGTTGAAAGTCCTGCCTCGCATGAAACCGAGGGGAGTGATCTCGATTATACCCTGCCGGAGGAGTTGCTGGAACCTGGAAACACCCAGAAACTCCTGGATCGCGTCGTAGAGCGGCCGGAAGTGCGGGTCGACTTTTTCGAGGATGTCCCCGGGGAGGTAGCCGAGTTTCTCGCCTGCCTCGATGGTCGGTCGGGAGAGGATCAGCCGGGAAACCTGCTTCTCCTTCAATGCCCGGACCGCCATCGCGATCGCAAGATAAGTCTTGCCCGTACCCGCGGGACCGATCGAGACCGTGATCTCGTGTGTCCTCATCGCCTCGATGTACGCCCGCTGGTTCGCGGTCTTCGGCCTGATCGATCTGCCCGAATGCGAGACCAGGATCTCGTCGAAGGGCTCCTCTCCTGCTCCGGGGGCGGAGGAGGGGGAAACCGGGTTGTCGGATGTGAGTTCCCGGAAGAGGTGCTTCATTTCAGAAACATCCATCATCCCGTTCCCGTTCAGCCTCTGGGCAAGGATGTTCAGGAAGCGCTTGACCAGCTTCACCTTCACGGGGTCGCCTCCGAGAAACAGCTGGTTTCCCCGTGCCCTGACCGTTACCGAAGGAAGTTCCCGGATCAGGTCGAGGCCGTTGGACCCTCCGGCCGTAAGCAGATGGCGGGAGAGATCCTCGTTCAGTTCGAACATTTCCTCGTTCCGGGTCATTCAGCCTCCTCCCGGCCGTCGAATGAGGCTGGAGCGGGATCGGAAGGGGCCTCCAGGCTGATCCGGCCCAATTTTCCCTGCTGGAACCGATGGACGAGGTCGATGGCGGCCCTAGTGTGGTCGGGATCTCCGCCCTTCAGGAGAAAATGCCTTCCCCGCGCGTAACCATCGAGGAACTCCGAAAAAACGGCTCCCGGGGCGGCTGGGAAATCCGGGTGGCCTCCGCGTTCCGAGACCAGGGTGCAAAGGCGTCTCGCCCTTTCGAATGGGTCGTCCTCCGGTCCCGGGACCGTGTTGATCAGTCGCAGGTCGGTTCCGCGCTTGAGGAGGTTGAAATCCAGGACTCCCGGAAGATCGAGCAGTTCGAGACGTCCCGCGAGCTTGATCCACTGGATGTCCCGGGTGACTCCGGGGAGATTCGCCACTCTCGCGGCTCTTCGCCCCGCGAGAGAGTTGATCAATGTCGATTTTCCCACGTTGGGAATCCCGATCACCATCAGACGTCTTGGCCGGCCGGGACCCGGGGTTCCGGATGATGAGGGGAGGCCGGAGAGCAGCCGCTGAAGCCTCTCGAGGAGGCCCTTCACCGAGGCGGGAGCTTTTGCGTCCAGGGCGACGCAGGCTGTCCCCTCTTCCTCGAACCGGGATACCCACTCGGAAGTGAGCTCCGGATCAGCGAGATCGGCTTTCCCGAGAACGAGGAGGGAAGGCTTTCCCAACCCGGTAACGAAACCCGAGATTCTCGAGGAGCCGGGCATCCGGGCATCTGCCAGCTCGATCAGCAGATCGACCACCGGAAGGAAACGTTCGATGGAACGAAAGGCCTTCCGGATATGGCCCGGGAGTTCCCGGTGCATGCCGGAATTGGTGGATATCGCCGTCACTCTCTTCCTCGGGTGCCCTGCCGGCCTGCGCTCAGGGCGTCCCGGGAGCTTCGGGAGTCGAAGGCTCCTCAGGGAATCTTGCCCCCGTATCGGGGATTCCGACCGCGGAGTTCACGTTCTGATGAGGATGGCTGCGGATCGATTGGATCCGGCCGAACGGCCAGTACAGGAAAACCGCCTGACCCTTGAGGTTCTTCAACGGCATGGGGCCCCAATATCTGCTGTCAGAGCTGTTGTTCCGGTTGTCGCCCATGACGAAAAGGGAATCGTTGGGGACGACCGTCTCGTAATCCTGGAAGGGGCGCTCCTTGATATAGTCTTCGACGAGCGGGGTCCCGTTCACGTGAACGGTTCCGTCGGATACCTTGATCGAATCGCCCGGGAGCCCGATCACGCGCTTGATGAAATCCCGCGGGGGCTCTTTGGGGTCCTTGCTCGGGTATTTGAAAACGACTATGTCTCCCCGCTGCGGGAGATTGAGCCAGAACCTCGGCAGGAAGGGGAATTTGCCGTCGAGCGAGAGGTCGATGACATAGGCGAACCGGTTGACCAGGATCCGGTCGCCGGACCGGGTCAGGACATTGTTGATATCGCGCTTTTCTCCAAGAAGGGTGTTCTCCATGCTCCCCGTCGGAATCCAGAATGCCTGGACGACAAGGCTCCGGATCATCAGCGCGAGGAAAAATGCGATGAAAATCGTCTCGTTCCACTCTCTGAACGGGGATTTATAGTATAGCTGGAACGACTTCTCCTCAAGAACGGCTTCTCCCTCTTTTTTGAGGATCCTGATATTGAAGTAGTTCATCCCGTTGCGGAGGAAAACTCCCGCCGAGAACCGGTTCCTTTCCTGGAAAGGGACGGAGATCCGCGTGGGCGCGTTTCCCCGCGGGGAATGAAGGAGTTCCGCCCGGACCCCTCCCTCGGGAAAACGGCCGCCAACAGTCCCACCGATCGAAACGGACGGGTCTGCGAGGACCTCGTCCGCTTCGATCTGGTCGATCGGAACCGCAAGAGCCTTCCCGACCCTCAGAAAAAGGTCGCGGATGTGGATTCCGGTCCCTGTCCCGGCCGGAGAAGGGGCCCCCTCAGGGGAATCGGATTGGGAAGTTCCGGGGGCCGGTGTTTCTTCAACCAACGGCTCAGTCTTCCTTGGCCAGGATCTTGTCCTTTACCCGGGTCTTCTTTCCGACGCGGCCGCGGAGGTAGTAAAGCTTTGCTCTCGCGACCTTGCCGCGGCGGACGAGTTTGATCTCCGCCAGGTTGGGGGAATGGAGCATGAAAGTCCGCTCCACGCCTACGCCGTAGGAGATCTTCCGGATGGTGAAGTTCTCGCGGAGCCCGGTGTAGCGCTTTGCGATGACGACTCCCTCGAAGGCCTGGAGGCGTTCCTTCTCGCCTTCCTTGACCTTGATGTTGACCCGAAGGGTGTCACCCGAGCTGAACTGCGGGATTGCCTTCTTGTCCTTCTGGTATGCGCGTTCGACGCTTTCGATGGTGGGATTCATATCCTATCTCCTTCCGAGGATTGGTTTCATTTGAAAGTGGCGGGCTCCCCTTCCAGGGAGGCCTGGAATGCTTCCCGATCCCCGGCTGTGAGGGGGATCGAAGCAAAGACGTCCGGCCGTTCCATGGCCGTGGTCCGAAGGGCCTTTCCCCGACGCCACCGCTCGATATGGGCATGGTTCCCTTCGAGGAGAACGGGGGGGACCGGCCGGTTCCGCCATTCGGCGGGCCGTGTGAACTGGGGATGGTCGAGCGCCCCGGAAAAGAAGGAATCCTGTTCCACGGATTCCTTCCGGCCCACGGTGCCGGGGATCATCCGGGAGATCGCGTCGACAACGGTCATTGCCGCGAACTCCCCGCCCGTGAGCACGTAGTCCCCCAGGGAAATCTGGAGGTCGAACTCGGGGAGGATGCGGTCGTCGAACCCTTCATACCGGCCGCAGACCAGGATCACCCTCCGCAGACATGCGAGTTTCTTCACCAGAGGCTGGGTGAGGGGGATTCCCGCGGGTGAAAGGCCGATGACCGTTCCGGCGGGGGGCTGTCGGCGCAGCTCTTGCAGGCAGGAAACCAGAGGCCCCGGCTTCATGACCATTCCCGGCCCCCCCCCGAATGGCGTATCATCGACGGTCCGATGGCGTCCTTCGCCGTGGTCGCGGAAATTGTGGATCCGGATGTCGATCAAACCGTTCTTCCGGGCTGCCCCGAGAACGCTCTCATCGAAGACCCGGTCGAAAATTCCCGGGAGGAGTGTAACGACATCGATCTGCATGGTTCAAGTCACTCGACGGGGATATGTTCTTCGATCGGGACCACGAGCTGGACGATCCGTCGGGACCGGTCGACCGAAGCGATGAAGACTTTCCGGAACGGTACCATGACTTCGCCGAGAGTTTCGCTCCGGATGACGAGAAAAGGGCAGGGAACCTCGGCCTCGAGGAGTTCCACCCGCCCCACTTGCTGTCCGGCGGGAGACAGAACGGCCATCCCCTCGAGTTCATCGGGGTAGAAGGAACCCCCTGGTGGGTCGGAACGCTGCGAGAGAGGAATGGACAGCGTCTTCCCGACGAACCGCCTGGCCGATTCGGGATCTGTCGAACCTTCCAGGAGCAGATCGAGGAACTCGGAAGAGCCCCTGGATCGGGATGCCAGAACCCGGATTTCCTGGAAATCGCCGGGCTGGGCTTCCAGATAGAGGGCGGCATCCTTCCGGAAACGATCCGGGTAGTCGGAGTTGCTCTGGATCTTGACCCAACCTTTCAATCCGATGGTTTTCAGGACTTTTCCGACCGTGATCCAGCTTTCCCCTTCGGAGGAAATGCCCGTTTCCCCCGGCATCACTGCCGGAGCGGGAGTTACCGCCGGGGTGGGGGGAAGCCGGGCCATCGTCAGACGAGCTCCATCATGATCTTCTTGTCGCCCGGGAGGGCGGAAGAACGGACGATCGTCCGGAGGGCGTTGATCGTGCGCCCCTTCTTTCCGATGACCTTTCCCGTGTCCTCGGGGTTGACCTGGACCTCGAAAACCAGGGTGGAGTCTCCCTCGATGGGTTTCACGACAACCTCGTCGGGGTGCTCTACCAGGGCCTTCACCAGGCTGGTGACCATGTTCTTGACTTCTTCGCTGCTCAACACCGGTCAGCTCCTTGTCGGCCGAAAAGGCCGATCAACCCTTCTTCTGCCAGGAAGTGGTGACCTTTCCCTCATGGGAAACGGTTACCTCGACGATGCCTTTCTGCTTGAGGAGGCTTCGGACGGTTTCGGTGGGCTGGGCGCCGGTCTTCAGAAACTGAAGGGTCCGTTCCTCGTCGAGGACGATCTGGGCGGGGTTGGCCAGGGGGTTGTACAACCCGAGATTGGCCAGGCTCTTTCCGTCACGGGTCTTGCGATGGTCCATGGCCACGAACCGGAAACAAGGGCGGTTTTTCGTGCCCAGCATCTTGAGTCTGATGGATACTGACATAAACACTCCTTCGTAACTGATGGGTATTCCACCGGAAGAACCGGAGGCGTTCAAAATTTGGGTAGGAACTTGGACAGTTTGGAAAGCTTGGACCTCTTGGCCATGCTGCCCAGCTGTTTCATCATCTGGCGCATCTGGCTGAACTGCTTGAGAAGAAGGTTGACATTCTGGATGGAGTTTGCGCTCCCGGCCGCGATCCGCTTCCGGCGGCTTCCGTCGATGAGATCGGGATTGGCGCGTTCCGCCGGGGTCATCGACAGGATGATGGCCTCGAATCGCTTGAAGTTCTTGTCGTCGTAGGACATCTCCGAAAGCTTCGGCATCGAGGAGAACCCTGGAATCATCGACAGAAGCTGGTCGAGAGGCCCCATTTTCTTGATCTGGTTGAGCTGGTCGAGGAAATCGTTGAAGTTGAACTCGGCTTCCCTCATGCGGTTTTCGAGTTCCCGCATCTTCTCCTCATCCATGTTGGCCTGGGCCTTTTCGATGAGGGAGACCACGTCACCCATTCCGAGGATCCGCTGCGCCATGCGTTCGGGGAAGAAGGGTTCGAGGGCCGATGCCTTTTCCCCGATTCCAACGAACTTGATCGGCTTCCCCGTCACCTCGCGTATGGAAAGAGCCGCGCCGCCCCTGGCATCGCCGTCGAGCTTGGAAAGAACGATTCCGGAAAGCTCCAGGATCTCGTTGAACCCCTTGGCGATGTTGACCGCGCCCTGGCCCGTCATGGAATCGACGACCAGGAGGATCTCGTGGGGTGAAGTGACCTCCTTGATCTCCCTGACTTCCGCCATCATCTCCTCGTCGATCTGGAGGCGGCCGGCGGTGTCTATGATGACCACGTCCACGTCGTTTTCCTTCGCGTGGTCGATCGCGGCCCTTGCGATGTCGGCCGGACGGGTGCCGGGGGGTTTGGAGAAAACGGGGATTCCAAGCTGGTTCCCGAGAATCTCGAGCTGCTTTACCGCGGCGGGACGGTAAACGTCGCAAGCCACGAGAAGAAGAGACTTGCCTTCCCCTTTCCGAAGATGGAGGCCCAGCTTGGCGCAGGTGGTGGTCTTTCCTGAGCCCTGGAGGCCCGCCATGAGGATAACGGTCGGCTTTTTGGAGGAGTAGGTGAGTTTTTCCTGTTTTCCGCCAAGGAGCCCGGTAAGCTCGTCCAGAACGATCTTGACGACCTGTTGGGCCGGAGTCAGACTCTTGAGGACATCCGCGCCGATCGCTTTCGCCTTGACACGGTTCGTAAACTGCTTGACCACCTTGAAGTTGACGTCAGCCTCCAGGAGGGCGATCTTGACCTCGGACATTGCCGCATCGATCTCTTTTTCCGAGAGTTTCCCGGATTTTCGCAGCCGGTCGAAGATCGAGAAGAACTTTTCCGATAGATTCTGGAACAAAATATTCCCCCAGGTAGAAAATCAGACTCCAAGTATACTTCAACCACAGCATCAAGTCAAGGAATTTGGGTACCCGAGCCAATCCTGCCAAGCCCCAATCGAGTTTTCAAGGGTACCCTTCCACGGATCTTTTTTTTGTTGACATGGGGCATGAATTATGACAATATCCCACCATTGAAAAAGTCCAAACTTTCCGAAAGGAGTTCCCTCATGCTGAAACATTATTGGGAAGCCGACGAAGCTCAACTTTTTTCTCCCAAGAAGAAATGGGAGGAGGTCGATAAGGAAGAAGATGTTGAAGATGAGGATGAGGAGGCGGAAGACGAAGTAGACGACGAGGAGGAAGAGGGGGAAGACGAACCCGAAGACCTCCCCGAAGAGGAGGATGACGACGACCTCGACGAGGACGACGATGACGACGATCTCGACGAGGATTTCGACGACGAGGAATACGACGACGACGACGAGGACGAAGACGAAGACGACTTCGACGACGACGATGAAGAGTTTGACGACGACTTCGAGGACGAGGAAGACGAAGCCGAGGATGACGATGATGACCTCGACGACGACGATGAAGAGGAAGACGAGGAAGAGGACGAATAGTTTTCTTTCGCAGTGTTGGTCAAACCTTTGATTTGATATCAAGAGAAGCCGGGGTTCCCCGGCTTCTCTCTTTTTTCCGTTTTCTGCTCGGTTGCCATTGCCGCAACCTCAGCCCCGGCTTCAATCGCAAAGCCCATTCCCTTTTGGCCGTCAAAAAGGAATTCCGGAGCATTGATCCCGAAGGGCGAAAAGAACGAACCCCAGGGGATCTCCCTGGGGTTCGGTTCCGAAAGTCAAATTGACCGGAGCGGGGAAAAACCTTCCGCTAACGGTTGGACCAGAAACGGCTCTTCTCCTCCTCGAGGAGGGCTCCGATTTCAGGATCGGAAAGGTTGAACTCCCGGATATCGGGGCGGTTGACGAGCCAGAGCCAATCGTCATGGTTCCAGGAGCCGTTTTTCAGGTGGACGAACTCTCTGAGTTTTCCGCGGAGGATCTCACGGGGCGCGAGGGGGGGCGGGGGTTCGACGTGAGCGGAAGTCTCGGAGATGATCTCGAAGTCCTTCTGGTCCGGTGTCCCGTTGAAGGTGTAGACCTTGAGGCCTTCGCGTTTTCCCTTCTCGCCAAGATAGCCTTCCCGAACCATTGCCTGGAAAAGCCTGTACATCGACCCTTTCTCGTTCTTGTCCAAACGGTTCTTGAAAAGATCCCGGTTGACGTCGTTCGCAGTGAGGTCTTCCCGGGTTTCGATGTACCGCATGATCTTTTTTACGTTCTTCGAGATCACCTGGTGAAGGTGGATGTTGCGATCGTTATCGCACCGGCGCTTGTTCCGGGTGCCCTCGACCAAGCCTTTGCAGAAGGGAAGTTCGCAGGTTCTCTTGCGGCCCATGACATACCTCTTGTCCATGAGAATTTTTGATGCACGAATAAACGAACGAATGTGAGCTAGTCTACTCGACCGGTCGGACCTTGTCAATTTTTTTGTGCAAGGTACGGGACAATTGCTTTGCGGCCATCCGGGGCGGAAAACCTCAGGTTTGAAAAACCTCAGGTTTGAAAAACCTCAGGTTCGGGAAGCCCCCGGTTCGAATCCCTATAGCAGCAGTAGGGATTGCCATGGCGGGCGGGTCATAGTATAATCCAACCCGACCGATTCCAGAATCCGGAGGGAGCGTGCCTCAGCTTCGCAAGGATCCCATTACCAAGCGCTGGGTAATCATCAACCACGAGAGGGCTCGCGGGCCAAAGGATTTTCCGGTGGTGAAGACCCAGATTCAGTCAGGAAGCTGCCCTTTCTGCCCTGGGAAGGAGGGTTCTACTCCTCCAGAAGTGATGTCCTACCGGGAAACCAATACGCTTCCCAACCAGCCTGGGTGGCAGGTCCGGGTCATACCCAACAAGTTTCCCGCGCTCCAGATCGAAGGTGACCTCGACCGGACGGGCCTCGGAATCTACGACATGATGAACGGTGTTGGCGCACATGAAGTCATCATCGAGACTCCCGTTCATGAAGCCGGGTTCGAGTCATTTTCCCGGGACCACGTGGTGAAGATCATCACGGCTTATGTCGACCGGTATCGTGACCTGAAACGGGATCGTCGTTTTCGTTACATCCTCCTCTTCAAGAACAACGGAGCGGCGGCTGGAGCGAGTCTCGACCATTCCCATTCCCAGCTCATCGCTACGCCCATCATTCCAAAGCGGGTGATGGAAGAGGTCGAGGGCGCCAGGCAGTACTATTACTACAAGGAACGGTGCGTGTTCTGCGACGTCATCCGCCAGGAGCTGAGTTCGGGAACCCGCATCATCAACGAGAACGAGAGCTTCGTGGCTTTCGCCCCCTTCGCCTCGAGGTTTCCCTTCGAAACCTGGATAGCTCCGAAGGACCACAAAGCTTCCTTCGGGGACATCGAGGATCCCGAGATCGAAAGCTTCGGGGAGATAATCCGGTCCACCCTTCAGAGGCTCATAAAGGCACTCGGGAATCCACCCTTCAACTACATCATCCACACTAGCCCCTGCGATGAGCATTGCGCCGAATACTACCACTGGCATCTGGAGATCATGCCGAGGTTGACCAAGGTCGCCGGGTTCGAATGGGGTTCCGGTTTCTACGTGAACCCCGTGCCCCCCGAGGACGCTGCGAAACATCTCCTGCATGCGTCGGCGTCATGAACCCAGATCGCGAAAGGAGGGTAGGGAGATGCCCCAACTCCGGAAAGATCCGGTACTGAAACAATGGGTCATCATCTCGCTGGAACGCGGGAAGCGGCCGCACATGGTCAAGTCCGCGGTTCCCTCCCAGGACGATTCTGCCGAGTGCCCCTTCTGCGAAGGAAAGGAAAAATCCACCCCCCCCGAGACGCTGGCCTTCCGCAAAGGCGGAACCCGCGCGAATGAACCGGGCTGGTGGGTCCGCATCATTCCCGACCGTGACCCGATTCTCGTTCCCACCGGTGATTCCGGCCGCGAAGGGATCGGGATGTTCGATGCCATGAACTCGATCGGGGTCCACGAGGTTGTTGTGGAAAGCCCCCGCCATGACCAGAACCTGCACAATGCCCATCCCGACCAGGTTAGGGAGATCATCTGGTCGTACAAGCAGAGGCTCCTGGATATCAAGAAAAACCCCCGGTTCAAGCATTTTCTCATCGTGAAGAATCACGGAAAGGGAGTCTCGAACTTCTCCCATTCCCATTCGCACATCGTAGCGACTCCAATCATTCCCAAACGGATCGAAGAGGAAATCGACGGCGCGAGGGAGTATTTTCATTATCATGACCGTTGCCTCTTCTGCGACATCATCCGCCAGGAAATGAACCAACCCGTCCGGATCGTCCACAAGGATGAAAGGTTTCTCGTCTTCTGCCCCTTCGCTTCAAGATTTCCCTTCGAGATGCTCATCATTCCGCTTGTCCACCAGCCGTTCTTCGAAAACATAGACAGCGATTACGTTAACGGATTCGCCGTCGCGCTGCAGGTGGCGTTGAAAAAGATGCAGAGCCTGCTTCCGGAGCAGCCATACAATTTCGTCCTCCACACCTCCCCCTGTTCCGATTCCTATCGGGAGTTCTACCACTGGCATCTCGAAATCATCCCCAAAATGGCTCAAATAGCCGGGTTCGAGTGGGGTTCCGGTTTCTATATCAACCCCATGGCACCCGAGGAATCCGCCCAGCTTCTCCGGGAAACCAAGGTCTGACCGGGGGATGCCGACCATTTCCCAGCCGGGCGAGACAGTATGTTTGCTTCCCATCGGCTTGCCCTGAGGTGCCGTGTTATAATTGAGATGGAGAAAAATGAAAGAATTCGGGAGGTGAAACCTTGAAAACCCGCGTGATACCATGGATCCTGCTTCTCATCTTCACCGCCGGAGCCCTTTTTTCCTACCAGATGCCCACCAAGGGAAAGGTGACCGCGACTGCCCTCAACATCCGGACAGGTCCCAGTACCAGTTACCAGTCTCTCGGCACCCTCCCCAACGGGACGATCGTCGATATAGTCGATGTCAGCGGGAGTTGGTACAAGGTGAACACCGGTAGCTACTCCGGCCGCTTCGTTCATTCCGGTTACATCGACGTCCTGGAATATACCGAAGTCAACGACGAAGAAGCCGCCAAGAAGCCCTATGCAACGCTTCGGAGCACCGATCCCAAGAAACAGGGAAAAACGAATACGGATACCAGGAGTCTTCCCCGCTCGGATTTCTGAGTTCCCCCCCCATTTCATGCCCATTTCCCAATCGACGTCCCATGCCGCCACCCGCAAGGGTTCGGTACTGCTCGTCGTGGCCGCGGTCATCGTCATCCTCTTCCTTTTCGCCGGATGGTTCTTCAAATACATGCTCATGCAGAGCAAGCAGAGCCACCGTCAGGGAGAACAACGGATCACCACCGCGGTGGCGTATGCCCTCGCCTCGCTCGCGGTTCAGAAACTCCAGTTCGGGATCCTCAAGAACCAGGATTCCCCTCTGACAAAATTCCTGGACAAACCGATCACGCAATTGGTCGATCTTCCGCGTTCCAATGACACCCGGTTCAAGCTCGACGAGGGAAAGCCCGATATGACCTCCCTCCTGCAGGAGCTCTTCAAGCCCCTGAAAGACCTCGGAAGTTTCGACTACGAGCTCCACTTCTTCTGCAAAGCCGGCGATTTCGCTCCGCTCACCCCTCTCCCTTATTGCCGGGAAAAACTAGGCCTGATCCATCTTATCGTAACGACCAAATACAACAAGAAAGGCGATGTTTCGGGGGAGATCGCCGAGGATTTCCATTTCGCCATCCGTGTGAAAACCGCTGCGTCGTTGATTCCAGTCCTGTCCAAGTTCAATCTCTACGTCGAAAAGGCGAACGATCCCGAAAGCCAACCGGCCGGCCAGGAAGCGCCCTGGCGGTTGAACGTCATTTCCACCAACATCCAGGGCAACGTTACCAACCCCGCCCCTGGAAAACCGATCGTTCTCTACAACGGAAAGGATCCCCCCACCATTCCGAATTCGCTCGACCAGATGGTCAGGATGCCCCGCGGGTTGATCTATCTTGGAGGAGGGAAGGTCTACCTGAACCTGGCCCGGGGTTGGACCGTCTCGGGCATCATTGGCGAGTTCGGGGAGGGCTTCCACCTGTACAAGGGCGGAAACGGGGACGGTTTGTACACCGTTCTCTGGATCAACAACGAGATCGCGATCATGAACTGGGATCAGGGAATCTCCTCCGACATTTCCTCCTCGGGAGGAGCCGATTGGTGGGATTTCATCAAGTTCTCCGAAAATGCGGGCCACGCCAAGCTCAATTCGATGTTCCGGTTGTTCGGAACGGACGGTCAGCGTTCCCCCACGCTGGTTCTCGGTGAAGTCTACCGGTCCTTCATCTGCGCCAAAGCCTGCAAAAGCATCGCCGCGACGCCCCAGTTCCGCCCCACCTTCCTGGCTTTCATCCGCTCATACAAAGTCCCCACCATCGGACCCACATGGCTGGAATACGTGAATCCCTATCCGCCTGATGAATACGACAGCATTGCGACCTTTGCATCGATTCTCTTCCCCGGTTTCTTCGCCCAGATGCAAGCCTACAGCAAATACCGGGAGGCCTTTTCGAGCAATCTCGCGTATACTCCCTACAACCTCTCCATCGGTTTCATCATGACAGGGGGAAATGACCCTTCACCACTGCACAATTTCGGAAGCGATCCAATCGTCGATTACATGGGGCTTCCCGCCCCGGGGGCCAATACCGACCACCTCCATAAGACCCCGGCACCCTTCGACTTCATCTCTTCCGGAAAGGATCTCAAGTCCATCAAACCATTCATCGACGCAATGCAGGTTCCCGGACCCCGGGCCGCCTGGGTCGTCGACCCGAAGGCCGAGGGGGAAACCGATCCGCTCGAATGCCTCCGAAAACGGTCTCTGCTCAGCGACCAGGACCTCGACCTGAACGGTTGGGTTTTCGTGAAAGGTTCCGCCGACCTGACCTTCAAGAAGAACTTCCGGATACATTCCAACGGGGGAATCGTCCTCGAAAAGGGGAACATACTCGTCCAGAACGAATTGAAGGCGGTCTCGACCGCGGAGAAATCCGCCATGCTCCAACTCGTTACCCTCGATGGCGATATCACTCTCGATACCAACGTCAAGATCGAAGCCGCGTTTGCGGCTCCAAAAGGACGTGTCCAGATCGGGACCGGCGGAAGACCCCAGGTCAAGGGCGCAATGGCGATGGCGAAGATTGATGTGACCAGCGCATCCCAGGGAGCGGTCCTCGAGTATCAAACAGATCTTGCGGCCCTGCCCGCGGGTGGAGGCAACACCGATAGCGGCGAGGAGAAGCTGCTTTCCTTCAGCCTCGATCCCACCCTGGTCTTGTTGAAATGAGACGATCCTTCAACCCCTCCGGAAGGCATGGATTCTCCTTCACCGAAATCATGATCGCGGTCCTGATCATCGGGGTCACCCTGGCCCCGATGATCTACGTATTTTCCCGGGGAACCTCGGGAACCATCCGGACACGTGACGAGGTCCTGGCTTACAATTATGCCACCGAGCTCCTCGATTACGCCCAATCCCTCAAGTTCGACGAAAAACCATTCCTGGAAGAAGGGAACAGAAAAGCCGACGAGATCGAGATCAACGGGCCGGAAGGGCCTGTGGCCGTGCTCAAGATCGAACCCAAATTCGAGAGGTATCTGACCGTCATGGTTCCGCCTGTTCCCGACGGCCTTCCCTTCGATTACAAGGTCCTGGTCGCCGAAATCAGATGGAAAGGCCAGGACAAGAAGATCCGGATGTCCAGCATCAAATCAAGACCGAAACCCGGGCCGAAATGAACGAGAACTTCAAGATCTCCGGTTTCGCTTCCCTCTCCAGGCGCGAGGGAGTGACCCTGATGGAACTTCTCCTTTCCACTCTCATCGGCTCGATCATCCTGATGGCGGCCTATCGGCTCCTGTCGAGTGGAATCAGGCATTCCACCAAGGGTGCCGCCCACCTTACCAATGTCCAGACCACGGCTCTCCTGATGTCCCAGATCGAGGATGACCTGGAGCGCACCTGCGACGTGGGGCTGATGAAAGCGCAGGAATCCCAGGCCTCGGCAACGGTGACCATTGTCGAGGAGGCAACCAGCGGTCTTTCGACTGCAATCATCAAATACCAGAAAGGGATCGGAAATCTCGGCATGATGAGGATCCGTGAGAAGGGAGCGGCCATCGAGAGCCACGCTTTCTGCCGCGATCTGATGCTTCTGGATTGCTCCTTCACCCGTCTGAATCTTCCTGACGGCGGGATCGGTTTCCAGGTGTTCCTGAAAACGGGGACGCCCCCCAAGGGAACCGAGGTTTTCGAGATGACCCGTTTCATCTATTGCCGAAACCATGCCAGCAACAGTGTTATGATAGGATGGCATGGCAAATGAAAACCGAACGTCAGGAATCCGAGAACCGCGAGATAATCGAGATCGTCAAGCGTGTCCTGGCAGGACAAAGGGATGATTTCGGGGAGATCATCCGTCGATACCAGGTCAAGATTTTTGGAATGGCCATCTTTCACACCAGGAATGCCACCCTGGCGGAGGAGCTGACACAGGAGATCTTCGTTCAAACATTCCAGAGCCTTCCCAGATTCGACCAGACGAAATCCTTCACGAACTGGATCCTTAGGATCGCGACGAATCATTGCTACAAGTCGTTGCGAAGGAAGCCCTCAATTTCCCTCGATGGAAAGGAAATCCCCCTCTATATCGATCCCCTGGACGACCACGTCCGGCAGGAACGTCGCCAGATGGTGATGGAAGCGTTGTCCAAGCTCCCTGAGGAGCAGAAACTCGTCATCTGGATGTTCTACTTCTTCGAAAGAAGTTACGAACAGATTTCCGAAATCCTCGAAATGCCTCTCCATCTCGTGAAAATCCGGCTTTTTCGGGGAAAGAAGGCACTGGGTGAGCTTCTTAGGAAAACCGATCCGCACGAATTCCAGGAGGGAAAACCCGGGTGAAACATTTTCCGGTTTCGGGGGAAGATGATGTTTGGATGTACACATGTTTTTTTCAGGAAGTGTAACTTTTCGGACCTTCGCGGGAAGTTAGGATTGAAACGATATGAGCCTGAAAGAAAACGAAAATCGAATTGCCGATCTGCTTGCGGGTGAGCTTTCCGCGGCGGAAAAGACCGCTCTGGAAAATCATCTCCGCGAATGCTCCGAGTGCCGGGAAGCCTACGAGGATGCCCGGGCCGGGGAAACCTCCCTCACCGGGTTCGGAGAGCTCAGGGGGCCCGATCTCCAGCCCACGATAATGGAAGCGATCCGTCGTCTGCCCGTGGATTCCGCCCCCCCTTCCAACTGGCTCCGACCCGCTATCGCCATCATCGGACTGCTCGGCATCCTGGCGGTCGTGGCATTCATCGGGCTACAGGGCTCCCCCGTACCGATCGATCCTCCGCGGCCGAATCTGGTTCCTGAAACGGCAACACCCGCCTCCGGTGCTCCCGAGATACCCAAGCTCCCCGACCCCCCGAAACCCCTGATGCTCGCAAAAGCTGAAGGAAACTGGTCCTCAACGTCGGTCCGGAAAAGCGGGGAAGCCTTCTCCCAGTCAGGGTTCACTACGTCGGGCAACGGAAAGGTCGAAGTGACCGGGCCGGGGAACTTCCGGATCGTGGTTTTCGGCGAAAGCGAAGCCTCCGTTTCTTCCCAGAAGCTTATTCTCAGCAGGGGAACCGCGTGGTGCCAGGTCAATTCCCGCTCCTCCTCGCACCCCTTCGGTGTGGAATCCGCAGCCGGGATGGTCCAGGTCGTCGGAACATGCTTTGGGGTTCAGACAACTTCCTCGAAAATGGTTGTGGATCTCTTCGAAGGGAAGGTCCGCGTAACGCCGGGTAACGGGGAATGGCTGGAAGTGACTCCGTTTAACCGGGCAAGCATTGCCTCACCGGGCGTCAACATCGAGGCGCTGGCCTCCTCCTCCCTCGACATCTGGGGAACCTTCCTGCCCCCATCGGTCCAGGAAGCCGCCAGGAAAATACTTCTCACTGCCCCCATCGTTCCGGTCGAGGTCCTTCCGGCTTCAGCCACGGCAACGGCCCCGGCGCCGGTTGCGCCGTCGGTGCCCGCATCCATCACGATTGCACTTCCTGCTTCGGTTCCCGAGGTGATTACCTCCGAAACCTCCAGGCCCGGCCAGGGGGAAAACCCGCTGGAGATCCTGAACAACCACCAACCCTCCAAACCCTGAATTGATCGAAGAGAACGGGGATGCCCATCGGGCATCCCCGTTTCGGCTTTCCGGGAAAAAGAACCCTCTTTTCAAGAATGGAATCTGGTATACTGATAATGGGGGGGAATCCAGTAGAGGGAAGATTGTCCTATGCAAAAACCCCGGTCGGGTGTCACGATCGTGGAACTGCTGATCGCCTCGGTGATCTTTTCCTTCGTGATCGCAATTTCCTATCGCGCACTCGTTTTGTTCACTGGCCGGGCCAGCGAAACCCTGTCGAAACGGTTGATTCTCCAGATGGAAGCCCGGAGGGCATTTCTTACCCTCTACCGGGAGGTCCAGGAAGGCATCGAAGTCATCCTTCCCCAACCTGGAGCGACCTTGCCCTACTTCGTTTACAGAGACTTCGTGAACAGTATCCATGTGATCTACCTTGAAAAAGACCTGGAACTGTCGAAAACCGAAGGCGAGGATCTATTCAAGCTGATGGAAGGGTTGAAAGACCCCGGGGGCGAAAAGTCCAAGGAACCCCGGATTCTGGCCAGGTATGTTACTTCCCTCAACTTTACCACCCACCACTTCGGAGGGGTATTGATTTCCTGTTCTCTTAAGGGTGGAAAAGGCAGGTTCTCCCTGGTGAACTTTGTCCGGTTGAAGAACGTGACCGTGGAGGATTGATTATGGAACGTCTGCGGCAAGCCCGAAAAGAAGGTATGGCTCTCGTTTTCGTGCTGGCGATCATCATCGTTCTGGTTCTGGCCAGTATCGTGATTTCCCGCCTCATGGGGGGCGTGCAGGAGCAGACGAAGTATGCCGATGGCGCGCTCCGGGCGCAATACATCGGAGAGTCCGGCTACAACTATCTCTTTGCCCGGCTGATGAACCTCCCATACGAGAAACGGTGGTTCCGGGGTGCTCCCGACGCCAAAACCGAGATCGCGGAATCGGGAGGGTTCTACGACTATTTCGTCCAGGATACCCCTGGCCGTCCCTACCACGTCGATATCTGGATCAGATCGACGTACAAGAACGTCAAAAGGTGCTTCTTCTACCGGGTCCGTTGTCAGCCAGGCCTGCTTCCGGGGGTAATGCAGGGTTCCCCGATCAGCTCCGTCGAGCTGGAAGAGGCCAATTTCCCGCCTCCTGGCGCACCCGCCACCGATGAACATACCGCCCAGATCAATGACATGATCGCCCAACGGAACCAGAATGCGGGGGCGGTCGAGAAGGTTGTTGAAGAGGTCAAGAGATCTCCCGATGCGGCGGCGATCGTTTCCAAGGTCAACGATGCCCCGCCTCCGGTAGAAGTCAGATCCGATCCATTTCCCCAGTCGTCTGAAGATGAGACTCCCGCTGCTCCCCCTGTAGCGGAGTCTCCGATCAAAGATCTACCCCCCCATGAGAATGTGGTCCCCCCGGTCGATCCCGAGACGGTCGAAGACCTTAACAAGGTTGTAAAACCTGCCGGATCAACAGGTTCTTCGGGGTCCTCTTCAGGGGCAACCTCGCAGGCATCTGCGAATGAAGCCAACTCCGGAGACATGACCCCGCGGGAGCTCGAAAACCTCGAGAAGAACATCGAGAAGGAGGCGGAAAAGGCTCCCGAAGCCAAGGAAGCCAAGGAGACCGCCAACGAGGTCGCACAGGCCTCCCCCGATACATTCAATGTCGCACAACCTACGACAACATCCACGAATGCCGATTCCTCCACTTCCGGCGGATCGGGCAGCTCCGGTGGCAGTTCCGGAGGGAGCGGCAGCACTGGTGGAAGTGGCAGCACCGGGGACAGCGGCGGCAGCACTGGTGGCAGTGGAAGCACGGGAGAGAGCGGTGGCAGTACCGGCGGAAGCGGCAGCACCGGGGACAGCGGCAATACCGGTAGTTCCGGCAGCAGCGGCGACTCCGGCGGATATCCCGAAACCGGCACCATCGGCAGTAGCGGCGACTCCGGTTCTACCGGGGGCTCGAGTGGCAGTTCGGGCTCGACCGGCGGGGAGACCGGAACCACCGGCTCGACTGGTGGCGAAACGGGAACCACCGGCTCGACGGGCGGCGAGACCGGAGCGGCCGGCTCGACCGGCGGGGAGACCGGGGCGGCCGGCTCGGCCGGCGGGGAGACCGGAGCGGCCGGCTCGACCGGCGGGGAGACCGGAGCGGCCGGCTCGACCGGCGGGGAGACCGGAGCGGCCGG
>CAYRYU010000009.1:0-3173 GCA_964428355.1 uncultured bacterium | reverse complement strand
GGCGACTCTGGCGGCAGCTCCAGCGGTGGGGACTCTGGCGGCAGCTCCAGTGGCGGTGACTCGGGTGGTGGCGACTCCGGCGGCTCCAGTAGCGAGTGACGATGGCTCCTAGCCGGGCCTTTTATAGCGAAACGATAAAGATGACCAGATTCCGAAGAAAAACCGATCGGGGAACCAGCCTCCTTGAAGTGATCATCGCAACGGGAATCCTCCTGGGGGTCGGTCTATACGTGATCATGTTGATCCGCGGCGGGGGAATGAAACAGGAGTCCTTCTCCTCCGAGCATTTCACCGCGATGTTCCTGGCCCAGAAGGTGATCGAGGATATCAACGATCAGGTGGCCGTGAACCCGTATTACTTCAACGAGTTGATTTCCTACGCATCGGGTGGGTCCCCCCAATCAGTCGTCGACGGGAAAAGCCCTTTCTTCCGTCTCCTGGAGAACACCGCCGGGTTCGCGTCCCTCGTTCCGGGCGAAGACCTGCCGATCACGAAGGAATCCGACCTCTACGACCAGCTGAAGATGTTTTCCTGCAAGGTCGATTCGGGATTGGTTCCTGATCCTGACAATCCTGGCAACTCCCTTCCGAACCTTGTCCGGATAACGGTGGCTATTTCCTGGAAAGACCGGGTGGGAATGGCTCACCAGTACTCGATCGAGCAGAACATCTACGGTTACAATCATGAACGGCTGAAGATTCCTCCCAATTTCGAACCCATCGAAAAAGACCTCATCGTCCAGGGACTTTACAAATGGCTGGATCCTGAATACAAATCCGACGATTGGTCGATCGACAAGTTCATCCTTTACAACAAAGGTGGTGACTCGGAGTCGATCATGGCCCTCGGAACCATGCTGACGGGTCTTTTGATGTGCGACACCTCGGTCAAGGAGTTCAATGCCTCGATCAGCAGGGCGGAGGGCGATCTGGGAAAGTTCCTCAAGCAGAAGGTGAAGGCATCGAAGATCGTTGCCCTGAAGGAACATATCGCCCAGCTCAAGGAACAGAAAGCCTGCACTCTTTTCTACATCTTCTCCCGGATCGAACCCGCCATCAGGAAACTTGAAAATTCCCCCCTCGACGAAACTGTTTTGGGGCCGAAACTGTTCGAAAAAAGGAAGGGACTTGCGGGAACTCCCATCCTGCTCCTGAACCACACACTGAAGATCTCCATCGGATTCGCCAGCTCCGAATCGATCTATCGTGAGATCCTGGCACCCCCCCAGAGAGGGGTTTCCCCAAACCGCCAGATCCAGCTTATCCAGCACATGATCGATCTGAAGAAAATCGGGCTGCTGCTTTCATTCGAATCCGGAACGAAACCCGATCAGCGCATGGGTGAATTCCGGAAAAGCCTTTCCCGGATGATCGGACGCTATAAGGGCAAGCAACCACAGTTCGTGAAGTATCTCGAACGGGAAATGCAGATCGCCCAAAACGCGGACAATCTGAAAAAGGCAATGGGGGGCCTCTACAAACAACTTTCTCTGGTGCAGAACCTGAGCAAACCCTTGACCAAGATCTACGAAAAGGTAAGCCCGAAGAAAAAGAAGTGAAGCTGGCCCCTCACCCGTTTTCGAGGCTTCCTTCGAGTTTCCGCTTCCTGATCAGGGCATTCCTCAGCTCCGTCCGGGCTTGAAAAGCCCTCGACTTTGCCGTCCCTTCGGGGATGTTGAGGGTTTCGGCAACCTTTTGGAGGGGGAAATCCAGAAGGTAACGCATAATCAGGACCTCGCGCATTTCATCCGGGAGCTTGGCGAGTATTTCCTGTACCTCCCTGACGTTCTCCTTCGAAAGGACATCCCCTTCCGGGCCCGAAACGGTGTCTTTAACGACCTCGGAAAGGATCTCCGGGTCGATCGGTGCAGGAACCTGGCGCCGGTGGAAGGAAATCGCGAGGTTCCTGGCCATCGTGATCACCCAGGATTTGAATGAAAGCGACGGGTTGAAGAGGTCGAGCTTCCGATAGAGGTTGACGAAGGTTTCCTGTGTGAGGTCCTCGGCATCGGACTGGCTTCCCATGAAATGGTAAAGGAACTTGAAAACCATGCCCTGGTACTTTTGTACCAGGGCTTCAAAAGCTTTCCCTTCGCCGCGTCGGGCGGCTTCAACCAGTTGCTGGTCTGTGATTTCTGGTGTTTCTGGCATTTTCCGGACAGGACGCTATTTTCCTGGGTTCTCTCCTTCGGTTGATGAATCGATCGAACCGGCGTTCGTTACCGGAGTCCCGCTCGCGGCGTTGACCGTGGCATTCTCGACCCTGAAACCGGAATTCCCAACAGTGGTCTCCTGGCTGGGAGTGAGCTCGCGGTTTCCGGTGGGGTGCACCACCCGGACCCGCCCTTCGGTAACCTTGACATTTAGTCCATCCTCGGCGACGTCCAGTGTGAATTGGGTCCCGATAACGGCGACGTCCGCGAAAGGTGTGCCGATGGTAAAGGGGTTGTCCGGAGTGGTCTTCGTGACCTTCACACCGGCTTTCCCCGAGAGGAGGAAAAACCCGTTGGCAAGAGGAATGAAGGACCCGTTTTCGAGGGTTGCCTGTCCCCTGCCAGGGAGTGTGATGGCGACCCGGCAATTCTCACCAAGCTGGACCTGCTCCCCGATGGGAAGAAGGATCGATTTCCCCTGCGCTTGTGCCCCCGCAGGGAGGTTGGCGGGGTTCCCGGAAAGGCAGGCCATCTCCCAAAGCCCTTGGGAAGCCGGATTATTGGCGGGGGGAACCTGCGGAACGGAATGGGAAAGCATCACGAAAAGAAGCAAGCCGCACACCCCGACCGCAAACGCGGGCTTCATGAAACCGGAGCCGTTGAAGAGGGCGATCAGCTTTTCGAAAAGCGAGGGTTCCGCGGGGCGACGGGCGGGTTCCTTCGCAATTTTTGCCATGATCCGGGCGGTCAGGTCTACCGACGGCGTCGACCGTTCGATGACTTCGAAGCTCAAATCAATCTTTCGCTGTGCGGAAAGAATTGACCGGCAGCCTGGGCAGGTCCGGGCGTGCTCGGACATTTCCTTCGGGAGCGCTGTTCCCTCAACCCTGTCGAACTCGGTTTTGAATTCTTCACATCTCATATGGCATCCTCCACAACGTCATACGAGATAGGCGAAGGAAAGGTTCATTATTTCGTGGTGCACTTTTTTTCCCCCGGATGGCGCTTCGCAAACGACCC
>CAYRYU010000008.1:89966-128510 GCA_964428355.1 uncultured bacterium | reverse complement strand
CTTTTGGCGGAATGCGCTTTGGGGAACACTATCAACTCCCTCATCGATCGGGTGAAGGGCCCTGCAAGCCGATTCCCGTGCGCAAATCGAAGGGAATGCGGATTTTCCCCCTCAACGTGGGAACCTTGAAAACGAGGTTCAAAAGTCGAGAGCTCGTTTTTACGCGCAGGTAGTTGGACCTTTCCCCAAGCTGGAAACCCTTGTTCACCACTCCCCCTCCGGGGTCACTGGAAACCAGTTCCCCCGCGGGGGAGAACAGACAGGGTTCAATAACCGGGCTCAGACGGTGGTCCGAAATGATCTCCTGGTTCATGTTGGGGAATTCCGCTTCAGGAAGTGATTGGCCTGGGTTCGTGAACGTGGAGAGAGGGGTTTTGGATGCCCTCATGATCGGAACGAGTTTTCGGGGACATTTCAGGGAGAGTTCCGCATTTTCGAGGTCCGGAAGGATCCGGCATCTTGCCCCGAGAGGAATGTTGGGAATGATCAACACCTCCGGTTCTGAGCCCACCTCGAAAACGAGATTCCCCCAAAGACGTATCTCGCGGGCTTCGGGATGAGGGACCCCTGGAAACCCCAAGCCGACGAGGAGGCTTTTCCCTGCGTTGCAATCCCCGTTCGTGTTGATGCCCACCTTGGTTGGGCTGGCATTTCCGGAAACCGGCTCTTGGGTATTGGCCAGAAGGTCGGTCCCCAGATCGTCCGAGGCATGGATTTCCCCTCCCTCGAGGCTCAAATTCAGAAGATATCCGGTTTTAAGGGAAAACTGGAGTTCGAAAGATGTCCCCCGCATCTGAAGTGAGGGGAAGCGGGCATCCTGCGGAAAATCCTCGCGACCAACATCGAGCCGGGTTATTCTTACCTCGTCGGGTTCGACCTTTACCTCCGAAAAAACGGGGATCTTCGGCCCCAGTTGACCCATGAATTCCCTGAACAGCCTGATCCATTTTTCCGAGAGCAGAACGAAAGAGAGAGCCACGATGATCACAATCAGGACAAAACCGGCTTTCAACCAACCACTCGGCCCCGACCGCGGGGAAACCGTCTGACCGGAAAAATCTTCCTCCAAAGAGGCCTCCTTCGGGGCGATAAACGATGAACATTATAGTCCAAGACCCCGCCCTTTAACAGACTCCATTCCGACCATCCACCGAAGAATGGGGTATCGCCATCCTCGAGCCCAAACTCAATTGGGCGAGTAGATCACGAGGTTGCCCCGATTGTACAGACTGTTCCTGCTTGACACCGGCAAGACGAATGTTCCGCTGGCGGAAACCTCGACAGGAAGAGTTACCGCTGCGGTCGCCCCCTGGGTGTAGAAGAAAGCCTGAGCTTTCAGTCCGGAAAAGGGGATCGTCTGCCCCAAAACCGCCCCTGAAGCAGCAGCATTAAGGACGGAAGCCAGAAGACCGGTATCGACATCATTTGCCAGAGCCACTTTTCCCGAAAGAACCGAATTGCCATCGACTGCGGAAACGGCTGTATCACTTCCGAAATCTCCCCCCAATCGGCAACCGGCTGTAATCGCCACGGCAAGGAACGGCAAACAAAGGATCGACCCCCCGAGTCCCCTCGTGATTTCCTCCTACCTTTGTCTGAAAAGTCTTTTCCTCCATGAACAACGATGCCACTCTAGCCCCTTTCAAAGGCAATGGAAACAGGGGGAAAACCCCTGATTTTTCCCCCCTGCCTTCGGGGAAGCACCGGTTGTGGACATTTGGCGGGGGGTGAATAAGGGTTGGACCGGCAAAACAACCAGGGAGATGACCAGCGAAGCCCTTGTCATGGAAGAATCAGCCATACACCCTTCTCCACCTCGGAGGCAAAAGGATCCTGGCCGACTGCGGGACAGAATGGGAAAGGGGGAAGCCGGCCGGCTCCCCTCAAGGACTGCGCCATCCTGGCTTTTCGGGCACATTCACCCCATCGTGGGGCTCGTGCCCGCGGTTTTCCGGGTTGAATTCAATGAATCGGGGTCTCGAAGCATCGCATGCCCCGCGGGGTAACGAGAAGGGTGTAGCTGGCCCAATCATGATGGAAATCGATGTAAATCCTGATCAAAGCTTCCATCAAACCCTGCTTGTTCTTCTTGAAATGGAAGATGGTCGCATCACTGATGACGACGCTTGGATCGACACCTGTTGGCGTGATCTTGATCGAATTCATGTCGATCTGGGTGGAGTCGGTCACGATATCGATCCGCAGGGCAATGGAACCAAGGGGACTGTTCTTGACCGGTCGGATGGTCTGGTTGTACATGAGCGCCATCCAGCCGGTCGAGTTGGGGATAGCCGATGATTGGGGCTGTCGGAATGTTCCGGAATAGAGCTTTCCTTTGAGGACGAGGGCGAAATCCTCGGCCATCAGGGGTTGAACCAAAACGAGTGAGACAAGAAAGATCAGACACAAAGAAATGTTCCTCATGATTTCACTCATCTCCTTATCCTCTTTTCCGGGGCGGAAACCGGTTTTGGTGATTGTCTTGTTCGAACCTCGATCATGCTACCTAAATACCCCCATCGCTTGTTTCGGGTTTAGCCATAACGGAGATTCCCTTCCCGAATTCGAAACAGGAAGAAAACTAGGGAAAACTAGGGACACTCGACCAGTTTTTCCGGATCACCCGACTGCGATGGTCACCCCGACTGCGAAGGACCATGCCCGTTGTCGTTCATTCCGGACCGGGTGGTCCGGTTAGGGCATCAATGCGTCCTCGATCCGGATCAAACCGCGAATCGCCAACCCGATCGCCCTCTTTCGCATGGGAACCCAGCCCGCACGGCCTGCCGCCTTTTCGAATTCCAATCGTGGGAAATCGGGCATCCGTACCAGATCGCGCAACTCCGGGGTCATAAAGAACCCCTCGGCAACAAGTCGCCTTCCGACGAACCCCTTGTTCCCGCATTTCTCGCACCCGGGGCTCAGAAAAAAACCGATCTCACCCGGGGCAACGCTGGAAAGCCCCAGGTCGCCAAGAAACCTTTCGTCGATGTCGAGATTCCTCAGGACTGCTGAGGAACAGGGGGTTTTCCTCCGACACTCCTGGCACAACGAGGGAACAAGACGCTGGACGATGGCGATCCTGAGACCCCTTGCGATCGCTTCAGCCGGATGGGAGTTGCTCAGGAGCCTCGGGATGATATCGAGAACCCTTTGGACGCCCATCATATCAGCAAGGACGAGTCTCGTTTCCGCGCCCTGAAGTGCAAGTTGCCGGTCCTCGTTCGTGTCGAGGTAGGTTTTTACGACTTCAGAGGAGCCCTGAAGAATAGACCGGGTCACGTCCGCGGCCGTTTGCCCTCCCGGATCGACGACGATCTGCCGGGTTCCGGGCAGAGGGCCTTGATCGGCGAACTCGACGCACGAAACGGTTCGCCCCGTTGAGGCCAACGTGGAAAGCATGGCCCGCAAGGTCGTCGAACGCCCGGAACCGGACTTCCCTCCGATGATGATCAGGCCAGAGCGTTCCCGCAATGCAGCTGAGAGGAGATTTTTGACGGGTTCTTCCGCCCCCAGCTTCTCCATGCTCACGAACGGCAGTTCTGGGCGGATGGGGGAAACGACCAGAACGACTCCCCAGATAACGGGGGTGCTAGTCACCTGCAGCCACCTGGTCCGTTCTCCCACGGTCAGTTTCAGCGCCCCAACCGCAGGCAGAACAAGGGCCTGGTCAAAGATTCCCGAGCCCTTCAAGAGAAACTCGGCGATCAGGATTCCCCCTTGATGAGAAAGCGTTGAAAGCTCTTCCAGCCCTTTGCCGTCGTTGGTCCGTATCCGCCACCCGTCTTCAAACGGCTCGAGGTGGATTTTCTGCCCGATTTCAAGATCCGTGAACAGGGGAAGGACCTGTTGGAGGAACTCGGTATCAGATGCCAAGCGTCATCCTTTCAGGGGATCGATCGCCCGCTTGGATTCGGGGGGTTCCAGTTCCCCTCCCGGAACCAGGACACATGCGAACGGGGGCGACTTGCTCCGAGGCCCGGGAGTAGGTTATCGTCGTCCCGAGAACGATGATATGCTGGAAATCCATGGAATTTCAAGATCATCCCCCGGCGGGACGACAAACGAGGATGCCCTGGACTTCGGACTGACTCCGGTCCCTCACGCAGTCGTTTGCGACGGGACGGGACAAGTAGGTGGAGCGGGGAGCAGGGCATGTCGCCTGTTTGGAATGCTCTTTTCCTCCGCGCATCCCGGGGATCTGGGAAAACCCCGAACCTGGCAGAAGTGGATCAGCGAGATGGATTCGGATCTGGTGGACATAGGAGAGAGCACCTTTCTGGGATGCGCAGTCCTCGGCAACCGCGTTTGTGGCTGCTTCGCCGGGGATTCCCGTGCCTATCTCCAACGTTCCGACGGCGCGGTCAGGATCCTTACCGATTCCTCGAGCAAGATGCGGCTCGGAACGGGGCGAGCCTGGGGGGAATGGTTCGAAAGCCCGTTCGGGCTGGGTGATCGGTTGTTCCTCATGAGCGATGGCGTGTGGACTCCTTTCGAAAGCCCTGAAAGGATGGGAAATCTCCTTCTTTCGAAAGTGCTCCTTCCCACCGACCGGTTTCTGGAAGGAATCCTCGATGACGTGATCCGAACCGGCCACCAGGACGACATGACGATCATCGCGGTCATCGCGGCCAGCGCGAAACCTTGATGCCCAGCGGGGACATGCCCCCTTCCCCCGCGATGATTCATGCAAGACCTCGCAGGGCAGAAAAAATGACAAGACTCAAAGGATGAAATCCAGGGGAACTTCGATCACCTGGTTACAGCGATGGGACCGGCAAGGTTTGAAATTCCTCGGGGGGGTGGATATCATTGGGAAAACTTTGAACGGATATCCTTGATTCAACCCGATGTTCCGAATCGTCGCATCCCCTGGATTGTCAACCTTCTGCCATGGTCTCTGGGGCCTTGAACCGGATGGGAAGCTGGCCCGGACCTTTCCATGAACGGATTCCAGAGCATCTCGAGATGGCTTCTTTTCACGGTCGTTCCATGTATCCTGGCGGGATCGGCCGCTTCTCTGGCTTTTCAGATCCACCGGGAAAACCTTTGCCGGCAAGCTCAAAACACATTGAAAACCGGGCTTCAGGAAATCATCTCCGAATCATCCGAAGATGCATTCCTGACTGATTGGTTCGCGAAGACCAAGAACGGAGCGTTGCCGAAGGGACTCCAACCGCCGTGGTTCCATATTCTGTCATCAGGAACCACCGGTATCCGGTATATTGAGCTGGTTCACTTGCGGGAGTTCCTGGCTTCCGGGAAACGGCCTTCGGAGGAAACCCAGGCCCGGTGGCAGGATTCCTTCGGGTGGAAGTTCGACCCGATCCAATTCGCCAGGTGCCCAGGAATTCCCATCGAGGTACGATGGGAAAACCGGCCGGCATGGCTGGTTTGGGGGGTGGATGTCCCGGATCCGGCCACCCCCGCCTCCCCTGGAATCCGTCTGGGCATTTGTCGTTCACCTGAGCTCCTGGAAAGGATCGCAACGGTCCTGCGTCGGTTTAAACGTCGTGGCGACATGGTGGGGGGTGTTTTTGACCCGGAGAGAAGACGTTCCTGGAGCCACCCGGACCTCGGACCGGATTGGGTGAGGCGGTTTCAGACCTCGGCGGGGGGAGCACCCTCCCTCATCCTCCAGATGGACTCCAAGGTGGCCGTCTTCAGGCTCTTCAAAGGGAATGTTGCCGTGTGCCTCGAGAAAGGACTTCCCCGGTACGTTCATCCGTCATTTCTTTCCTGGATTCATGGATTTTCGGCCTTCCTTCTGATTTTTTGCACCGCTCTCCATTTCATTGCCTCGAGAAACGTCAACTGGTCCTTGAGGTTGCGCCTCTTCGCGTTCATTTTCTACCTCCTGATGGTCCCCCTCCTCTCCGTAGGAATTTTCGCCATGAATGTCCTTTCCGGGAAAAAACGGATCCTCATGGACGAATGGGAAAGGGAAACGGGAAACGCTCTCATGGCATTCGACGAGCAGTTCCGCCTGGAGGAACGGTTCGCCAAAAAACGTCTGGAGAAGCTGTCCCGTCTTCCCGATTTGAGATACGGCAGATGGAACCGCTTGTGCAGACTCCTGAACCGTCTGAAGAAACGTGGGCATCTTTTCTTCGTTACCGCTTGTGGCTGGGATGGAAGATTCCTGTTTTCCTCACAATCAGAGGGGAAAGACCCGGGAGCCGAAAATCTCCAGGAACTGGTTGCAAAAAAAGTTCTGGCAAAACACCTTGGCCGGCCGGTGGAGACCTTTCTCAGTCCACAGGATCGGCTAGCCTACGATCTCGTTTTCGATCCCGAGTTCGGGCTGTTCTTCCAGGAATCCATTCCCGGAAGGACCGTTCAATACCGGATTGGAAGCCAGTTTTACTACAATTATTCGTTCTTCGGAGACCAATCCCGGAACGAAGTCGGGGGTTATTTTCTCATTTCGTGTCCACATCTGAACTGGGAAGAGCTCTATGTAAACAAGCGTTTGATCCAACCGCGAAAGGATTTTTTCCTCGCCCGTTCCCGGTCCAACCGAGTATGGTACCCCTGGCGAAAGGTGGCGATGGGGTTCGACATCCTTTGTGGAGCGATTGCGTCGACCGGCGAGCAACAAACCCGGAAGATGATCCTTCGGGGTGAAAGATATGTTGCAACAGGGATTCCGGGGAAAAACCTGGCGGGGTTCGATCTGGTGGCATGTGCTCCGGAAACCCGGATCCTCGAGGGGATGAAGTCCTTCGAACGGATGTTGTTGTGGGGAGTTTTTCTTGCGTTGATGACGGGGGGAGTGGGTGTGTGGTCCCTTTCGAGGGGATTGTTGATGCCCATCAGGGCCATCGAAGGTGGGATTCAGGCTCTGAAGCGCAGGGACCGCTCCTTTCGGATTCACGAAACCGGGAAGGATGAATTGGGCCTGCTCGCCCAGACCTTCAATCATATCCTCGAAACCGCGGGAGAACTCGATGCCGCGAGCCTCCTCCAGGAGGCTCTCATTCCAGCGCAGCTCCCGAGTTGGCCGGGATACTCGCTTGAGATGAGGTTCCTTCGATCCCAGGCAATCGGAGGAGACTACGTTGATGTCGTGAAAACTAACTCAGGAAGCCTCGTGTTCCTGGTTGGGGACGTGGCAGGCCACGGCGTTGGCTCGGCCCTGATCATGGCCATGGCAAAAGCGCTCGTTTTCCTGCATTTTTCAGAGAATGGAACCGTTCAGGACCTGCTGCCCAAGCTGAACATGGCTCTGTGCAAAGTGTCCAGGAAAAGAGCAATGATGACTTTCTCCCTCGGGATTCTCGACCCGGTGACTCATGATGGCCGCGTTTTCCCCGGGGGAAACCCGTATCCCCTTCTTTGGAAGGGGAGTTCGGGCGAAGGGGAGTTCCTGGGCTATCCCCGATATCCGCTGGGGATCAAGGATAACCAGTCATTTGGGGAAGGGATTCCGTTTCACCTGGATCCTGGCGACCTCCTGTTCCTCTATACTGATGGTTTGGTCGAGATCCCAGACTCCGATAACCGACCGTTCGGTTACAGCCTGCTCGTCGAAACCATGAGAAATCAGGGACTTTGGGGTTCAGCCTCCCTGTGCGAAGTCATCCAAAAGGGGGTTCTCCAGCACGCGGGAGGGCGGGCGCTACCCGATGACATATCCTTTCTGGCCATCAAGCGCGAAAAGACGCGGGGGGACAGTTTATGACGTCCCAACCCGGCTGCCAAACCCCTCCCTTGATGGGCAGGGTTGTGGCCATCGCTGAGTTCATCCTCCTGCTCATCGTTCCCATCGTCTTTGCGCTCAACCTGTTCTTGAACGTCACCAGGGAAGATGAGCGTGCCCGGGCCAAGGCTCTCGAGGAAACACTTGACCGGGAAATCCGGGTTTTCTTCTTCAAGAACTCCCCGCGCGAGATTCTGTTCCGAAATTTCGAAACCCTCTTCGCCTTTCTTGAAAAGCGTGACTTTCAGGGAGGTGATCTTCAGAGGGTTCGGAATGTTTTCCCCCGGATCATGCCCGTGCAGATCGGCGTTTTCGATCTTGAAGGACGGCTCCGGCCTCTTTCATGGGGGCGCGTTTCCAGCAGGAATGTCTTCCAGAAACTCTGGGATGAGCTGGTTGAGAATCAGATTCAGAGCAGGTACTCCAACCTTTTCCGTTCCGCGTTCGGGCAATCCTTTGTCCCCCGTATCCTGCTGTTCTATCAGGGATGTCCCGTTGAGTTGGGCAACGATTCTTCCTCGTTCCTTATGTGGAAGAGGGGGCCAAGAAAAAGCGGTATGATCATCTACCTGCCATCGTGCCCTTCCACAGTTGACCTGGCCTCTTCCCGGATTCGCCGGTACAAGGTGTCCGGATTCCTCGGAATGTACAATCCCAAGAATCGGCAGTGGAGCAGAGGGAAGGGATTCTGGAACAATTGGAGGACCACCCTTTCAAAGGGTATTCGCTTGGGACTTGAGAGCATCAACACGGACGGCCATTTTTGCCGCATTTTGAGGCATCCGGAAGGCTTCTGGGTTTTCAGGGCCCGCCGAGTTCCTCCCACCGACCGGGGGAGGAAACCCGAGACTCTGGGAGCTCTTGGGCTTCTGTGTCTTCTGGGCATCCTGATCCGGTTGTGGCAGCAAGGGGGATTTCTGATCGACTCGTTCCGGATCTCATCACGAATCCGCATGATCTTCTTGTGTGTCGTTGCCGTTCCCGCAGCCCTCCTGGGGCATGTTGGGATGGGTTTCTTTCGTGAAGCCAAGGAGGTTCTGGAAAGGGATGTGCAGGAACGGAATCTCGATTGCCTTCGAAACCTTGATTTCCGATACGGAAAGTGGGAGGACCGCCTGCTTTCACTCTTCAGGGCCTGCCGCAACCATCCCCGGCTTCGCAATGGGATTCCGGAGGAGTTTGCGGACATCATCCGGCCCCTGGCCCGGGAGGAATTGATCGCGATGGGGGACATTCGGGACATCAACAGTTCCAAGATTGAGGGGTTTCAGGGTTCCCCAAGAATCGATCATCTTCTCAAGTTGTTTTTCAAGAATGCGACCGAGAGATACCTTGGCATCAAGAGGGTTTCGATGGGTGGGGTCGAGGCTCTTGGCCAGGCTGTTGCCCGGAGCTCAAAGATCGGAATCAATGAGATCTACGACCGGCCCGATGCCCTGAATTTCGTCTCTCTGGGCCGAACCCCTCTGGTATGGTATTGGGATTTCTTTCCTCCCTCCCCTGGAAAACCGGTCTCGTCCATCTTCCTTTCCCAACATGGACCTGCAAACATCAAAGCATTCCTGAGGGCACAAAAACTCGAGGGAATGACTGTTTTCAACCAGGAGTCATGGTCCTGGTTCCCTGAAACCCCTGGATCCGACATTCCCAAAGCCATGGTTTCCCAATCGCTCCAACGTCTTCTTCCAGTTCATCAGGTTTGCCACGAAAACCGCCGACCGATACTCATCACCGCTTATCCGAGCATGAGGATTCCCGGACTATGTTTCGTCACCAGGACGGAGATTGCCTCCGTTCTACTGAAGATCTCGAGGTTGAAGTGGGCACTCTGGTTTCTGTGCCTGACCACGGTGCTGCTGGCTCTTCTCTTTTCATCAATCGTTTCAGGGTCGATTTTGGCGCCGGTTTCGATTTTGTCCCAGGGAGTATCCAGACTCGGACGAAAGGAGTTCCAACATCCGCTTCCATCGCTGGGAAAAGATGAATTGGGCCGGTTAGGGGAAGCTTTCAATGACATGCTTGGGAACTTGAAGGAGTTGAACCTCGGCAGGGCGATCCAGGAGAGCCTGATTCCCCTTGAACCTCCGAGGATTCCGGGGTTTGAGATAGCCCTCCACTTTTCCCCCGCATCGGATTTGGGAGGGGATTTCGTTGAGGTTCTGCATCGCCCCGATGGGAAGTACCTGTTTGGCATCGTTGATGTCACCGGCCATGGAATCCCGTCGGCCATTCTGACTGCCATGACGAAGACGGCTTTCTTCCTCAGCGCGAAGGAAAACCAGCCGCTTCACGTTCTGCTCGACCGTCTGAATCTTCTGGTCAACCAAGCATTGAGGAAGAAAAGGTTGATGACGCTTTTCGTTGGGATTCTCGACCCCATTTCGGGAATTCTCGAGTGGGCATCGGTGGGACACCCGTATCCGCTGCTGCGAACCGGCGATGGACCGGTACAAGAACTGGGGAAACCCTGCCGGCCCATGGGAATTTCCCTCGCCACAAAATGGGCTCCCGAACGAGCGCTGATTCCCCCCGACTCGACGCTCATTCTGTACACCGACGGGATTGTCGAGGGATCGGACAGATCGGGACTTCCCTTTGGGTACGATCGCCTTCGAGTTCCCATTTCCACCCAGGTGAAGCGTTCCGCCAAAGGAATCATGGGGTCATTGTTGCGAGACTTCGAGGCACATTCGCAAGGCGTGGTTCCGGAGGATGACGTGACTATCCTGGTCCTTCACCGGACACACTCGTTGCCCGGGTAACCCCTTTCCAAAACCAGGGACACACGACTGGTTTTCAAGGCCTCCTCCGAAAAACGGTGGGACGCCCTCAAGGACTGCGCCATCCTGGCTTTTCGGGTTGAAATCAATGAATCGGAGTCTGTTATTCGGGGGACGTGATATCGAACTTTCGGGCCGATTTTTTGTTCACATGGAAAAAAAATTTCCCCGGTGGGGGGCTTCAGGTGATTTCTTTATGAGCCAAAGAAAAAGGAGGGCACCCATGGCAAGAATGGCAAGGGTGGTAGGGGTGGGACTTCCCCATCATGTCACCCAGCGGGGAAATCGTCGAATGCAGACCTTCTTTGGGCCAAGTGACTATGAAGCCTACCTGAGGTTTTTGGCGGAATGGTGCAAAAAAGCCGGGGTAGTGATCTGGGCATACTGCCTAATGCCCAATCATGTGCACCTGATCGCAGTCCCGGCGACGGAAGCCTCTCTGGCAAAGGGAATTGGGGAAACCCACCGTCGTTACTCCCGAATGGTGAACTTCCGGGAAGGTTGGCGGGGTTTTCTGTGGCAAGACCGTTTTTTCTCCTGCCTTCTGGATCAGGCTCATCTCCTGTCGGCTGTCCGTTACGTCGAGCGAAATCCGGTGGCGGCTGGTCTGGCGGAAGACCCTTTCGCCTACCCATGGAGCAGTGCGCGTGCTCATCGTTTCGGCATCGAGGATGGGGTTTTCCAGAGCGGACCGATGCGTGACCTCGGGGTCCGAGATTGGAGTGATTTCCTGAGGGAAGAACCCTCTCGGGAATTCCGTTCCCGATTCCAACTCCATTCACGTACCGGACGCCCCTTGGGTGATGAGGACTTTGTGGCGAAGATCGAAGCATTGGTAGGAAGATCTATGAAGCGAGGCCGGCCTGGCCCGAAACCACGTGAAATTGGAGTTGAATGACTCGCCGGGCGGGGTCGTCCCCCTCGTTTCCGGGAAATCCAGCGAAGAATCGAGTATCACGTCCCCCGAATTAGCAACCGCCGCTGCCTCCGCCGCCTCCGCCGCCGCCGCCGCCGGAGGTGCCGCCGCCGCCGCTGGGAGCGGGCGGGGGATAATGATATCCACCACAACCGGGACAATGGATGAGCCCTTTGTCTTTGGCCTTTTCCTCGATATCGGCCTTCCCGGGAGTTCCCTTGGCGGAATAGCCGGTTCCCTGGGAGCCGCCAGGTCCTGAGGAGTCCTTGCCGTAGCCGGTACCTTTCCCATTTGAACCGGTTGTGTCGCGGCCCTGACCATCGGCATTCCCCGGGCCGCCATCGGCCTGGTTCCCGTAACCGTCAGCATTTCCGGGCCCTCCGTTGGAGTCCAGCCCGTTGCCGTTTGCCTGCCCGGGCCCGCCATTGGAATCCAATCCGTTGCCTTCGGACTTTCCGGGTCCGCCGTTCGAATCCAGTCCGTTGCCGTCCATCGATGATCCCGGATCGGGGGTTTTGCCGTTGCTACCCTGGCCTTGGGTGCTTCCGGAACCACCACCCTCGGATTCGCTCTTATTCCCACCCTGCTCGCCACCAGTGGGGGAACCCCCGCAGGTGTTCGTGACCTTGATCCATTGGCCCTTGGCTGGTTCCTTTCCGGGAGTTCCGGGTGTGACCGTGGTCTTTTCCTCGGTGGGAACCTTGATCGGAGCTTGCGTCTTTGGAAACAACGAGTTTTTCGACTCGGGGGAGCCTCCGGGATTGCCGGCGATCTGCCCGTCTTTCACGGGGATACCGGCCGGAACACCCCCGGAATCGCCTGCGCTTTCCGGTGCGCCGGCGGGGTTTCCGTTCATAGCTCCACCCTGTTCCGGGGAGCCCGCGGGATTGCTGCCTCCCCTCGAATCGGAAGTGGGGGCTACACCATCGACCGTCTTAAGGTCTTTCCCCCCGTCGATTCCGCCCGAATTGTCGTTGAAATCACGGTTTCCGCCGCTGGGGAAGGGCACCGTGACGGTCTTTACGGGAACCGTCGTGATGTTCGGGGGTCCCGGGGGAACTCCGGGGCTTCCTGGAATCCAAACCCAATCGCCACCGCCACCTGAGGGAGGAGGGCCCGGAGGCTCGGGATACGGCCAATCGAGGAACTCCGCCTTCCTTGTATCCTCGTGGGGAATGACAGCATTCTTGTCGGAATAGTATTTGCGGGCGAACTCCAGGACATCCTTTGCCCTGGTTATGAACTTCCCAGCCTTGTCTTGGAAAAGAAAATCCTTGGGGCTCTTGGTGACCGTGACAGTGCCCTTCCCCGCCACGGCAATCTGGATGCAACGATCGTCCTCCGTCCGCGAGCTGCTCTTCACGTCCGGGGAGTCCGAGAAGACCGCCCACCTCGAAGAGTCGGGGAGCTCCGAAAGTTTCCCGATGAACTGGTCGGTATCCAGGTTCATCGAATTGGGCAACAAGCGGGAAATGACATCCGGTTTGCCCCCATTGAAATTGACCGGGGTTTGAAACAGGTCGTTTTTCTTGGGTGCGGTAAATGCCAGCTGGTAAGGGTCGAGGCCGTATCCCCGGAGCCCGGCCTGGAGATTGGGGGGGAAATCCCGGTTTTCGTGATCCAGCTTCCATTCCGTCTGGGAAAGTGCTCCTGGCAGATCCTTGACATTGGTTGTGGCGAAGTTTTGCAGGAATTCCCGCAAAAACTCGTTTTCGGCGCGGTTCCGGGAGTTCCAAGTGACGTTGGCGGGGAATCTCTTCAAAAACTCCTCCGGCGAGATCTTCGGGCCAAGCGGGTTGTCCTTGTTTGCCTCGATGGCACTCATGAGGTCTTCGTGGGCAGAGAAGTTCATCACGTAGGCCGGGGAAAGCATGCTGATGTAATTCGAAAGGATGCGGCGATCGCTGAAAGACTCGATGTCGAGGTCTTTCCAGGGGCTCGACCCAATGCGGGTAACCCGCACCATCCTTTTTAGGGTTCTCATGGAATAACCGGGAGTGTCGACCCCGGGCTGCTTCTGGATGGTTCCGTAAGCTACGCCCCCTTCATACCGCCCGCCCAGGACGGCAGAAACGTCCTTCATCTTTCCGGCACAAGGGGCAAGGAGTTCCATGGAGTTTCCACTCTCGTCCTCGATGATTGCGAGGACCGTGTTCATATCGACGTTTTTCCCCACATCGGTCTTGACTTCCTTGAGGGAATACCGGGAACTCGTCTTGGGAAATGGAACGACCGTCACCCCGTCCTGGGCCGCACGATCGGAAAAGATCGCCCCATCGGTGGTCCAGTCGTTCAGGGCGGGCTCAGGAGACATGATGAACCTTCCGGAGACAAGGCACTTGAACCCCTTGAATTCGCCGAGGGAGTAGACGTTGATGTGGTGCAGGAGCCACAGCTGCTGCATGTTCCAGAGCGGAGGGTGGTCCTTCGAAGCGACGTCCTCGCACACGACCGTCACTTTGCCCTCGTCCGGTCCGAAGGGACTGAAAACGTACTTCCCGGAGGTGGGACGTCCTTCCCCCGTCTTATTGGGCTCGCCAAAAGGCTTTTGATACCAACGCCCGACACGGAGCGCCTGGTCAGCCCAGTCGATTCCTGTCAGGGCAAGGGTCTCGGCCTGTTTCCTCCCGATGACCTGGATGACCTGGTCTTTCTCTCCGGAAAGAAAGTGGAGCAGCGCCGAAACCAGCATGAAAAAGATTATCCCCATGACAACGGCCACGAAGGTCATGGAACCCGTGCGGGGTGTATGGAAAACCGGAAAGGACCGTGCAGATATCCTTCCTGACATGGTTTCCTCCTAGAAGGGAAAAATCAGAACCGACTGTTGGGAAGAACCTGGTTCATTACCTCCTGAGATCCATCCACTACCTCCTTGCCCACCTTGGCAATCCTGCATTTTGCCCTGAACTGCAAGAGGCCCTGGTCATTGACCGTCACGTCGAAGGATTCGACATTCTTGCCCAGAATGGCGGGGGGAGCCAGCTTGTTCTCGATCAAGCGCTCGTAATCCAATAGAAGCAGCTGGTTTTCGGGATCGAGGATGATCGCTTTCACCCGGTTGAAGGGGTCACGGAAGATCACCTGGTGGAACACCTGCGAAACACCTGTCTTGGGAGTCACAGGGTAAAGAACCCCGGTGCTGAACTTCAATTCGGAAGATACCCTGGCGTTAATGAGGCGCGCGTCGTGGAGGGCATCGAGCTTGTCGGTCATCTCCTGGGTTCTTCGGCCATACTGGAAAACGTAGATGATGAGTCCAAGGAAAATCGCGATGAGAACGGTGCTCACCATCATTTCGACCAGGGTGAAGGCTCTCCGGCTGGTTTGACTTTTCATTCGGGCTTTCATCCTTCTAGAACCTCGAGGCGGCCTTCAGCCGCTTCATCGAATACTCGTGCGTTTTGGCCCCACGGCCGCTCCAGGAAAGGAACACGTCGATCTGGTAGAGACCGGGATGGGCATCCGGCTTGGGTTTGAACACGTTGGAAACAACCCGGACCTTTTTCAATTCGACGTCCATCAGGTCGCCGAAGTTCGCACGACAAACGGCTGTGACATCCTTGTTGAGGCCCATTTCGCCCGCGGGAAGACTTCCCTGGAAGTGGAGGATCCCCTCGATGCGGTTCACATACCAGTTCGCGACGGTGACCGCGGTGGAATACCCTCTGACCATGCCCTGGTAATCCGTCGCCGTCGGGGCAAAAGCGCTCATGATGTAGGTGAAAAGCAGAACGAAGATGACGATCCCGATCAGAACCTCGAGAACGGACATTCCGCGGGGGCCCTTCCTGAGAGGAGGACCAGATCGCGATGGTTGTCCTTGCAGGGGAAAGACCCGTAATCCATCCATTCCCACGTGAGTTGCGCCCTCCCACGGCTCGCTTTTTCCCCAGAACCTCTCGCATCATGCTTCGGATAACCAATTTTACACCGATTTCCTTACGCGATGCGTGAGAAAAACTAATTTGCTTGTCCCCGGGCTTCCAGTTGCCCAATCGTATCAGGATTCCCCTCCAGTTGGGGAGACCAGAACGGTCCAACCACTTTCACACAGGTTTCTCTTCCATTCTTTGCACGAATTGTCGTCCGGTTACGAATCCCTTCAGTTTCCCAACCTGACCGACCCCTGCCCGGATTTGTTCGGGTTTGAGGAAGAAAGAGAAAGAAGGGACACCTTCCGGGTTTTCACGAATTCAATAGCGCGGAACCCGTCCAAACCTTGGAATAAGCTTGGTGAAGCTCTCTCCCAGGAATCGGTGTGGAAATTTGGGCGCAAGCCTCATCTCATACAATGACAAACCCCGAAATTCGCTCGAAACGAGAAGTGATACCGTGATCTGGTTCTCACCGAACCCGACATGAGATGGAAATCGGCTGACGACCCTGTCATCCTTGGAAAGGGCATGCCAGAAAAGGTAGAACTGCTCCCCGATCAAACGTAAAACCGCAATCTGGACGAAGCTCTCAGAGCTTCCGTCAGGAACCAGATGGTCGAAGAACCGTTCGCAGGACTTCGTCACCTCCTCTTCCTTGCCTCCGGGAATGCAGCCCAGACGTGCTTGATCTTTTCGACGGGCATACAACACCGGATAGGCGGTAGTGGCACGAACGGAATAGAAATAGTCCAGTACCCACCCGTCCTCCATTTTCACGCGGTCGAGGATTTCGAAATACTTTCCGGCATCGAAATCCAACGGCATTCCCCCAAGAGCCCCCATGGACTTCTTATCCAGAAACTTCTCCATTTCCTCAATGCTGGCATTGTGAGATGGTTCTAAAGGGGCAGGGTTGTCCACGCTCCATTCCTTGAACTTCCGGAAATGTTCCTGGGTGGATGCCTGAAGCTCGCGAAGCTTCCGGATTTTTTGATGGATTTGAGGCGGGAACAGCAAAAATGCACCCAAACTCAAACCCAGGATCAGGAAAAGAGCAAGAACCACTTTTCTCTTCCAGGTTTTGTGCATCGTCCATCTCCTTTCGCGACACTTGGAAACGGGTCCAGAGAAAGAGCCAGCTATTTTACATTCCCTTTGGCAAATCAGGCGGGCGGGGGGACTTTCAACCTCATTCCCCCAACTTCGCGGTCAACCGCGTTTCAGGAAACGTTCTGTCCAGGGGCAATGAACGAGACATTTCAGGCAGGTGGTACAATTTTCGGTTTTTATCAGGTCGTCGCGGGGAAGGCCCTTTTCCCAGGATTTCCCTAACAAGGCGCGGGGGGTGCAGACATCCCGGCAAACCGTGCACTCCCCGCAACGTGAGGAAGAAGGGACATGGGCCTTTCCCGACACCGGAGCAGCAGTCAAGACGGTGCACATGCTCAGGGCACAGCCGTAATCCGGGGTGATGAGAAGGTTGTTCCTGCCGATCCATCCCATTCCGGCCAGGAGAGCGATGGTCTTGTGGGGAAGGGTGGAGGACTTCCTTCTTTCGTCGTAGCGTCCGGTCAGGGCGAGGTTGGTTTCGGACTGGGAATGAGCTGCAAACCCTTTCGAAGAAAGAAACCGGGCAAGCGTGTCCGCCAGTCGGTCCATAGCCTGCTCCTTGCGGTGGAACTCATCCTGCTCGACCAGGTGGTTCCGGACGATCATCTTCACATAATCGGGGGTCCGGCAAACCTTTTCCAGATATTCCGGAGACAATGCAGACCCGAAGAGAACCGCAGCGGGAAAAGCTCCCCTGATTTCTTTGGCCACCCCCGCAAGATCGACGAAATGGACGAAATCCGCTCCCCGAATAGCAAGGAACTCCTGGATCTCCCTATCCAGGGTCATATCTTCTTGAAGAACAAGGTTCATCTTGGCGACGGTAATCGTTCCGCCCTTTCCGTAGATATCGAGACGATTGCTCTTTTGCGGAGACATGGAAATACTGAGGAAATCTAGCACGGAAGGAAACCCGGCGCAATCAGGGCAACCAAAAGAGAACCGGGGAGCTTTAGCTCCCCGGCGAGTCGGCAGGTCTGGACCGGTTCAGGGCACGAATGCCTGTTGTGAGCCGTTGACGAACATCAACGCGTCCGCCGGCCATCCTCCCGCGGAGTAGTGCGCGCTGTAGAACCGGGCATATGGAGAGACAGTCAGGTTTCCAGCTGGGTCGGTGTTGAAATAGACGTGGTTGGTAACGGTCGTGATCAGGGAACCCGAAGCGACCCCGACCTTCCCGTGGAAAAGGAATTCGGTTGCGTTCGTGGTGCTCTCGGGCCGCGAGGTCCCGCTGAGGTAGAACCGTCCGGTCATGGTCGCGCCCTCCCCTATGGTTGTCGCGTTGAAGATGCTGTCGCCGGTGACGAGGGAGGCCCCACCCGAAGCCGACAGATACGACAGATTAGCGATCGTCGCAGACGAAATGATCAATTGGCTTTCCACTGCCAATTCCATTCCGTTCATGTCGAGCGTTCCGCTGGCCGTGTTGGTTCCCAGCTTGAGTGCGGAATCCTTGAACGATAGAGCAGTCTGGGCCACCAACGGTGATTCGGGGGTGGTATCCCAGAAATAGCGGGTCAGGAAGGCACCCGGTCCGACTGAAATCCTCTGGTCGGTGGTCCCGACGAACCGGGTTTCGTTGGGCAAGTAGGACCCGTTCTGCGTGAGATTTCCGTGGAGGAGGAAGTTGATGTGCATGCCGTTGTTGCCGGTATCGCGGGTCTCGAGGGACCCGTTGTTGGTGAAGTTTCCACGGATGTGCATGTCGCCGCGGCCCGTTTCATTGATTGCATAGACGTTGGCACCCTGGTCGATGACAAGGTCGCCATCGACGGAGGTTCCCATGGTAATCCCGAGCCTGGTTCCGTTCCCCTTGAAGTGAACCGGTGCTGCGTTCACGAAATGGGGAGCTCCGAAACCGTTCATGAACGTGGAATCTTCAACCGCCAGAACCTCGGAGCAATCCTTGACCCAGAACTCCTGAAACTGGACCTGGCCCTTCACGACCATCCTGTGGCCCGCAAGGTCGAGGGTGGGGGAGGAAGTGGCATCCGAGGGAACCCTGAAGTTCGCCCCGGTCAAACGCAGATCGGTCTTTGCCACCAGCGCTGAAGTGGGGATGTTGTCCCAGTAGTTTCCGGAAAGAACCGCGTTCGAGGCAACGGAGATGTACTGGGGGTTCGCGCCGATGAAGTAGGTTTCGTTGGGAACGTAGGTGGCGTTCTGGGCGAAGTCTCCCGTGATCATGAAGTTGATGTGAACCCCGTTGTTGCCCGAATCCCAGGTCTCGACGGTTCCATTGTTGGTGAAACTGCCCCGGATGTGCATGTCTCCACGACCGGATTCGTTGATCGAGTAGACTCGAAGCCCTGAATCGACGATCAGATCGCCATCTACGGAGGTCCTCATCGTGATCCCGAGGTTGGTGCCGGTTCCCTTGAAGTGCAGCGGGAAAGAGGGATTGATGAAGTGGGGAACCCCGTATTGGTTGTTGAAATCGGCATCCTGCTCCACGACGACCTCAGGGCAGTTCCGGATCTGGTGTTCGGAGAAGCGGTTGGTTCCCTGGACGAACAGGCGATGTCCGTTCAATTCAAGGGTGGGGGAAGCCGTCGCATCGGATGGAACGCGGAAATTGGCGCCGTTTATCCGGACGTCGTTGTTGAAGCTCGTGGGAGTGCCCGGAGTGAGATCCCAGAAGTTCCCGGACATCTTCTGATCGGAGGTCCAGGTGATGGTCTGTGCGGAAGTCCCGTTGAAGTAGGTCTCGTTGGGCCGCCAGTCCCCATTGTTGGTAAGGTTCCCACCCAGAAGGATGTTGATCAACCGTCCCGAGTTGCTCTCATACCAGGTCTGGATCGACCCGTCGTTGGTGAGGTTGCCGGTGACCGTCAGGTTCCCGGTCCCGGAGTTGAAGATCGGGAAGATCTTCACCCCGGAGTCGATGAACAGGTCGCCCTCGACGGTGACCCCGGCCACCATCCAGATGCTTCTTCCCGCCAGATGAAGAGGGAACGAGTGGTTCTCGAAGAACCAGTTCCCGCGCCCGGTTCCCAGCTCCATGTCGACCGCGGCGAAAACCTGGGGGCAGTTCACGATCTTGAAATCGTTGAAACGCGCGTAGGAATGGTTGAAGGTCAGCTTGTGGCCCTGCATGTCGAGTGTTCGCTGACCCGTGACGCCGGAATCATCGAACTGGATCCATCCGAAGGAAAGGTCGGTGTCCGCGATCAGGGGCGAAGCGGGGTTGGTATCCGAGAAGGGCCCCCCGAGCACCTTTCCATCGCCAAGCGTGATGTGCTGGGGCTGGGTGCCCATGAACCCGAACCAGTTGGGAATGAAAGCATCACCCTTATGGACGAGATTTCCGTAAAGCCCGATGTCGAGGTAGATATTGGGGTAGGAGAAGCTGGTCCGGGTGATCGTGCCGAAGTTTTCCAGGTCGCCCTTGACGTAAAAATGGGTATCATAGGTCGAAATCAGGGTCCCAAAAACGTAAACCGAACCATCGATCGTGATTCCAGGATCCCATTGGTTCACCTCGAGGCGCCCGGTGGGACTGATCTCCAGACGGGAGCAGGCTATCCCTGAGCGGGTGAGGGTAACCCGCCCGTCGATGACGACGGAATCGGAGCCGGTGGGGACCACCCCGCCCACCCAGGTTGCGGCGGACGTCCAATCACCCCCCGTCGTCGTCGACCGGACGATCCGGGGGCCGGTAGCAAGGGAAACGGTGACAGGAACCGGCTCGGAGGTCCTGACCGCGCCGAGATTGTCTGTTGCCCGGGCGGTCAGCGAGAAGGCTCCAGTAGCGACGGGAGTCCAGGAAACGATGAAGGGGGGCTGGGTTGCGATCACTTCGCCGATCTTGTTGGGACCCGCGTAGAAATCGACCCTGGTGACCGATCCATCCACGTCTTTTGCATCGGCCATGACGGAAATCGGAGGCTGCACGGTGGTTCCGGATGCCGGATTGATCAAGGTCACCATGGGGGGGAGGTTGTCTCCGGCGGCGATCTGCCTGGAATACCAGACATCGTTTAGGAGTTGATAATCGCGTTCCCCTCCGATGACCCAGATCCGGTTTCCCTGGACCAGGGTCACCTCCCCAGTTCGACCTGGGAAGCCTCCGAGGGCTTCGGAAGAAACCCAGTCCACCCCGTTGGGTGAAAGAAGCGCTTCGCCGCGATATTCGTTGCCCGACTGCCCGCCCAGAAACCAAAGGCGTCCGCCGACGGCCAGGAGAGAACCCCAGACACGGCTGCGAAATGCGGGAACCTCGACGATCTTTGTCCAGCTTGCACCGTCGGGGGACGACCAGACGTCGTTCAGTCCGGGGCCTCCACTCTCCGTGCATCCCCCTGCCAGCCACATTTTCCCGTCGAAGACCGTGACCGCAGGAAAGATCCGGGCCGAGAAGGATGCCGCATCGAGGATCTTTTCCCAATTCGCCCCGTCAGAGGATGACCAGACGTCGTTCCGGACCGCACCATCGTATCCCCCAAGAATCCACATCTTGTTGTTGAATACCAAGCCCCCTTGCCCGATGCGTTTCGAGAAACCTGCCCCGGCGGTTGTCTGTGTCCAGGTTGTACCGTTCGGAGACGACCAGACATCGTTCAATAATGCACCTGGGCCCTGGGCTCCACCGATCACGTGGATCTTCCCACCCTGAACGAGAACCGTGTGGTAGGACCTGCCCGAAAATCCCGCGGCAGGGGAAGCCACCGTCCAGGTTTGTCCGTCGGCTGATGACCAGACGTCGTTCAGGAAGCCGGCCGGCGTTGCCATCCCCCCGATAACCCACATCCGGTCGTTGAACCACGCTCCTGCGGCAAGACCGCGGGCGGGGAAGGCTGCTGAAGACGAGGCGAGAGTCCAGGCGGACCCGCTTGGAGTCACTGCCCGCGGCGTACACCGGACAACCTTGGACAGGACCTTGGCCCCGGTTCCCGAAACGGCTTTCAGGAGGTAGAAATACGCCGTGCCATTTTGCCTGCCATGGTGGGCAAACGGGGTCGTGACCGCCGGAAGGGCTCCCAGGTTGTCCGTTTCGCTTACCGAATCTGCGGTATGCCAGTAAAGAGTGTAGGTCTGGGTTCCGGGGAGGGGATCCCAGCCCAGGACCGCGTTTCCATCTCCGGGAGTGGCCCAGAGCGCGAGCGAAACGGTGGCTCCGATTTCCGTAGGGGAACCGGACTCGGGGTTGACCCGGAAGGACCTTCCCTGGCCGCTCAGGGGATCACGCGCAACGCAGAGGAAATCCCCGCCCACGACCACGGGGAGCTCGAGGTATTCCACCATCGGGTTGGGCATCACCGTCGCATTCTTAGTCAACTCCGTAAAGGAATGTGCCCACCGGTTTGCGAAGGTTCCCGCTGAACCCGAGTCCAGGGTAGCATCGGTCTTTCCATCCCACCGGAAAAGAAACGGCAGGGAGTCGAGAGAACCCCCGACGAGAATCGAATCGTCTTGCAGCACCATCGCCATCCGTCCTGGACCCTGGCTGACGATCCGCTTCAGGAGCGCGCCCGAGGTTGCGTCGAGCCGGGTGATCGCGAACTGTGTTCCAGCCGGATTCACCCAGGACACGTAGGCGAATCCCCCGAAACCCTGCCTCAGAACGCGTTGGACCTTGAAACCCGCCGATTCGAAATCGGTCCCATTCCAGATCTGGGCGGAGGTTTTCATCCATGGGACCGGGACACCGTCTCCGCTGAGGGAACTCCCATCGAGGCCCACGGTCAGTCTTGCGAATGTACCGGGGGCGATCCCGCCTCTCGTCAGGAAGGAGTTGAGGACATCGTTGTAGGCCCCGCCGCCTCCCTGGGAAATTTCGGTAGCGGCCGCGCTTTCGATCGCGGAAACGAGGTTCGCGGGAGAGTTCTGAATGACGGCGGTGATGTGGATCACGGCCAGAACGACGTTGGCGACGATGTCGGAACGGTGACCCGAACCCTTGGGACTGACCTCGAGCACGTTGTCGCCCGAATTCAGATCGGAAGCCCCGTGGAAATCGCTCTTGCCCGCGATGTTCCCGTTTTCGATCGAGAACTCCCCGATTACCGTCTGGGGAGGCACTCCGTTGAAGGAAGCCGACACCTGCCCGTCAACCACATCGACGGTCTTGGTCAGTATCGTGGTGTTCTGCCCGCTCGTACCTGGAGTTACCAGGATGAGCCTGATTATCACGCGGGCCGAAAGTCCGTTTGCCCGGATCGCGGGAATGGCCGTTCCGACCTGTTCGGGCCGGTCGGGCAAGACCACCTTGAAACTCACATTTGCGGGACCTGTGGTCACGGGGGCGGGCGCAAGAACCTCCTCAACGCCGTTGATTCCAAAAAACCCGCATCCGGAAAACAACCCTGCCAGGGCCAAAAGCAGTCCCCCAAAAAACGGGAACGAGATTCTCTTCACAAAAACTCCTTAAAGGTGCGATAACCCATGATCTCACGGTACCAGAAGAGGCGGGCGATATCAACCCACGCGGACCGAAAGCGGCATCGACGTTGGGTCCCGAACGCACGTCGCTCTCTCGGACCATGCGCCGGCGAGCATGGGTTTGTCGTTCCGTTCCGGATTTTTCGAGGATCTGGCGGAGAGAAGGCACTGGAGCTCAATCCCCGGGCAGTTTGGGAAAAACGTAGTCCGGAAAGCGCTCTTCACTTCTCTTTCTCGATCTTTCCGTCATGTCGGTGACATGCCATCGCCACCAACGCTGCATTCCCCGAATCTCGTAATCGACGGACCCGGTTGGGTAGAGAAATTTGAGAGTGGCTATGACACAGAAGTACCGGCCCTCGACCCAGTCCTCAAGATCCCATCGAGGGCGAACCTCGATGTCATCTATCTGGAAGGACCTGACTCCCCCCAGGAACTCTTCCTTGTCCTTTTGAAGAGCCTCTTCCCTGGGGAAAACCCCGTATGAATCCATGAACAAGAAGTCTTGGATTTTCCCATCGCGCAAAGGCTTGAAAAGCCTCAAAACCGTCTCTTCGAAGTCCGAGCGGGCCAGCTTGGGTCCAATGAAGGCCAGAAGAACGCACCATAAAAACGATCCGACGATAACAATCACCGCAAACCGGAAAATCTTCCGTCGCCAAGCCATCGGTTGGGATGGTGGGGAAGTCTCCGGAGTCCGCCCCCGAACCGGCGGGGCAACCTCCCCCGCCATCGTTTTCCGGGACCAGAAATGATATCCCGTGGCAGTACCGAAAAGGACCACAGAGAAAAGCATGCTGACAAAGAAACCCCGATACAAGTCCACACTCAGAAGCCAGACTCCGAGGATGACAAAAACCCCTCCAGGAGAAAACAGCCACTGGAGAAACCGGCGAGCTCGGGAGAGTTCACCAGCACAAGGGTTCCCGGAAAAGAAGAACCTGATGGCTGCGATCCCCGGGATCGGAAACAGGAATATCGTCAGGTGTCTGGGGAGATTGAACAAAAATGTGATGATGTGGCCGTATTCAACCAGGATTCCCGCGAAGACCGCGTATAACAACAACTGCCACCAGGGGGGAAGCCTGGAAAAAAACGTTGGAGGGGGAGCTGGAGGCTCGGCGCGGGCGGCTTGCCCACCCGGAATTCCGGTTGGCGGCATCGGGAGAACCTCCCCGGGCTGTTCCACCGGTTTTCGACGCCCGCCTGAGTTGTCTTTCCGAGACGAACTTGTGGGGGAGTGAGGCCCCAGGGAAACAGTCGCATCAAGTTTTTGGGTGGAATTCTCCGCACCGGATCCGGGAGCAATGGTCGGTCTTTCGGACCTTTCCCCGAGACCCGAGGTTGATCTCGAATCCGCAGCCTCCTCACGGGAAGATCCCGGCGAACGGCTCCTGATGGTCTTGTACTGGGGGACGTTGGTTACGATGGCTTCCCGGAAAGCGATCGCTGTCGGGAAACGCTCCCCGGGCTCCTTGGCCAGGGCACGAAGAACCACATCGTCCAGCCACGCCGGGATTTCCGTGTTCAAAGAGGATGGAACAGGTGGGGGCTCCCGCAAGTGCGCGTAGATGAGTGCTGGGAACCCCTCCCCGTTGAAAGGGAGTTTTCCCGTGACCATCTGGAAGAGAAGGACTCCGACGGAATAGAGGTCGCTGCGCGCATCCAGCGACTCGCCACGGCACTGCTCGGGGCTCATGTAATGAGGCGTCCCCAAAAGGACACCGGTTGAGGTGAGGTTCTGGGTGCTCTGGACAGCCTTTGCGATCCCGAAATCCGCGATCACGACCGTCCCGCTTTCGCGGAAGAGAATGTTGTCCGCCTTGATGTCCCGGTGGATGACGCCCTTCCCATGCGCATAATCGAGAGCCGAAAGGATTTCATCGCAGATGTCGAGTGCGTTGGCCAGCCCGAGGGGGCCTTGCCGAAGGATTGCGGAAAGGCTTTGGCCCGGCAGATATTCCATTACGAAAAAGGGTTGTCCCGTTGATGTCTCCGAGACGGTGTGGATGGTGACGATGCCCGGATGGATCAACCGGGCGGCGATCTGGGCTTCGCTCTTGAACCGGCGTTTGACCTCCGGGTCATGGATGAATTGGGGGGGGAGAACCTTGAGGGCGACTGATTTGGAAAGGCCTGTATCCTCGGCGAGGAAGACCTCGGCCATTCCTCCCCGGCCCAGTTCCTTGGTGATCAGGTAGCTTCCGGTCCGGTCGCCGGGCTTCAGACCGGCTTTCTGGCGCGCCCCTTCCAGGAACTCCCCGCAATGTTTGCATTTTACGGCTTCGTCGAGGATTTCTTCGGCGCAGAAGGGGCACTTCTTCATGGCTTACCCCGGTCCTGGTGTAGCCCGCCAACCCTTGAGAAACCGAACTCCGATCGGGGGCCGGGGCCCGGGAAGGGGGCTGTCACCCTTGAACCTTCTCGAGGGCTCTCCGGAACTCGGCTGCGGTTTGGAAGCGGGATCCGGCATCCTTCCGGATCGCCCGGTCAACGGCTTCCGCCAGGTCGGGCGAAACGTCGGGGAGACGCTCCCTCAGGGGAATGACGGGATCCTCGAGGACAACCAGGAGGGGGTCTTTAGGTTTCCGGCCGGTTACCCGCGCCTTCAGGTTGTCGAGCTGGGTGGGGAAATCGAATGGGAACTTCCCCGAAATCATCTCATAGAGCGTTACGCCCAAAGAAAACAGGTCGGCCGGGGGGCCCGCCTTCTTGAAGTTGAGGATCTGCTCCGGGGCGGTATAGAAGATCGATCCTGCGAACTCGTTAGGGCGGGTCAGGGTGGCCCCCCCGATATCCGTGAAGCATTTTGCCAGGCCGAAATCGGCGAGTTTCGCGATACCGGTTTCCTTCTGGTTCCATGCCGTCAGCAGGATGTTGGCGGGTTTGATATCCCGATGGACGCTGCCGGTTCCGTGGAAAAACTCCAAGCCTGCCAGGACCTCCCGGGTGATCTTCAGTGCGACGGGGAGGGGTAGGGGACCTCGGAACCCTTTCAGGAGAAGATCCGCAATGCTTCCACCCGCCAGGAATTCCGAAACGAAGAAACCGCACCCCTGGTGGACGTCCTGGCCGAAGAGACGAACGATGTTGGGGTGGACAAGCCGCTCCATGATCTTCATCTCCCGCAAAAACCGCTGGACGAACTGGTCGCCCGAATCGGGCAGGAGAATCCGCTTGAGAGCCCCGAGACGACAGGTAGTCCGGTCCTGGACCAGATAGACAACCCCCATGCCGCCCTTTCCAAGCTCGCGCAGGACACGGAACTTCCCCAATTCCGAAACGTCCGCCTTTCCACGCCATTTGGGGATGCAGTTTTCACAAAGGTAGGTGGCCACCCCCCCCAGCTCGGGGCCGAGGCCGTCGGAGTTCGCCGAGGCGGAAACGTCCGAACCGCATTCGCGGCAATTGGCCAGAACCCGGGTTTTCGTTTTGGGTTGCCGGCCTTCCTTTTCAAGCTCCCTTTCCATCCGGCAGGCGCGGCAGACCGTTTCTTCCGATGAAGCGGAGATGAACGGGACCCCGCAACTCGGGCAGTTCCTGGAAGCGGCTTCCCCGGAGGCTTTGACCTGGACGCGAAGACAGGTCTTTCCCAGGTTGATGCGGTCCCCGTCCTGGAGTTCCACGCGCTCCGCACGCTTCCCATTCACGAAGGTTCCATTCAGGGAGCCGAAATCCTTCAGGTAGCAGCGGGGGGGAACCACCTCGACCAGGAAGTGCTTCCTCGAAATGGCCTTGTCCTCCTGGCTCAATGTGAAGTTGGCTTCGGATGACCTTCCGACGATGAACGCCTCCGGATCGGCGAACTCGAACCGCTTTCCGCGCTCGGGACCATCTTCCACGGTGAGCGTGATCCGTACGGTGTCTTGAGCCGCCCGGGCAAACATCGTCTGTTCGCTGGAGTCCCCCCGGCCGGTTGGGGAAGCCTCGCGCGGAGCAGCCGAAGCAGGATTCCCGGGAACCGGCTCTTCGGCTGAATGCTTCTCGGCGGGCGGGGTGGAATCGAAACCCTCTTTTTGGGGAGGGGACGAACGGGGAGGAAGTTCCCGGATCTGGCTGGAAAAATCTTCTTCGCGGTCGAAAGAGCCCAGGAACCGGTCGATGTCCAGCCCTTGCGCCTGAAGGAACGAGGGGAACTTCCCCACCGACCCGTCGCGAAAAAGTTCCCGGACAAGGTCGGCTTCGGTGATTTCCCCTCCCTTGGCGCGCGCCTGGACCTGGAGTTTTTCCAACAGCTTTGCGGAAAGAGGATCGAACGGGATTTCGAGCGGCGGTTTCCGGCTTCCCCTTCCGAGGGATTTCCGGAGCCCGCGACGGACCGCGGTGGGGTCGAGACCCTGGGCTTTCATGCCTTGGGCAGTGAGGCTCTCCTCCTGCTTCGTGAGGGCGAGGAAAAGGTGGTCCGCTCCCAGCGCGGTGTGCTGAAGAAACTGGACTTCCCAGGAAGCACCCGCAAGGATCGCGTCCCATTCGGATTCGGGGCGGGGCTCGGCGCGGGGCGGCTTCTGGGGGGGGGAGGAAGGCTGGGAATCCCCTTCGGAGACCTTGTTCTTCGTGGGAGGAGTGGTGTTGCCGAAATCCGGGGAAAAAACGTTGAACACCTGGTGTCGCATCCCGTGTTTGTCCGCGAAGATACCGGCAAAATGGAGGATTTCCTTGTACGATTCATCGAAATCGATCAGATCACTGGCAACCGAGTCGGAAGCCAGTATGTGCCAGGAGTCTCCGAAATCCATGACGCGCTGGGCGTTGTTGATCCCGTCCCCCACGATGTTCCGGTGCTGGTTGATGTCCAGAATGGAAAAAACTTCCCCCGTGTTGATACCCATCCGGACGAAGATCTGCATCGAAGGGGGGGCTTCCAGGTTGTAGGCCTTGATCGCTCTCTGGATTCCGATGGCACATGCGAGGGGAACTTCTGGCGTGCTCCAGAAGCCGATGGCCATCCCGTCACCTGTGGGAAGGGCAACCCGGTTTGCCTCGGCAAGAGAACGAAACTGGTCGAGCCCGCAAACCATGGATGTCAGGGCCTCGATGACCGTTTTCTGAACGTGCATGGGCTTTTTGCTGAACCCCACTACGTCGATAAAAAGGATCCTGGTCACACTGGGGAAATCCTTTTTCATTTCGGACAAATCCTTTTTCAAGATCTTCTCTCGGGTTTTCTGCCAGGTGTTCGGGAAAACCCGGCCCCCGGGCACCGGCAAATTCTATCAGAAAACCCCTTCCGATCCCAGCCGAAATTTTGCCCCTGGATCGGCTTTCAAAAGTGGGGTTACCGGGCAGTCACCGATCCCCGGGCTTTTCCCCGGCGGCCATCGTTGCGGGGAATGGAAAGATCCGGATAAAACCGGAGAGCCTTCCCAAGAGGATTTCCCCCAGGACAATCCCTCCCACGGCGGTTGCCAGTTGGATTCCAACGATCGCCAGAAGGCCTGCCCGAAGAGCGGGGGTGATCTCGAGAGTCTGGATCAGCGCAAACCCGCCCCCCGCGATAATGGCCGATTTGAAAACCGGGCCCGCCGCCCACCTCCAAAGGGACCCTGCCATCGCCAGACGTATGTAGGAAAAGATGTAGATCGCGTTTCCGACCGCGATGAACGGCACAAGGGGAAACAGCAGGGGCGGAAGATGTCCGGTCAGCAGGGCACCGATCGGGGTCAGGAAACCAACCGCCATCACCGGACCCAACCCAGTTAACCGGGAAAGGACCACGAAAAGGGCATTGACCAGAACCCCGTTCAACGGAGTGGGAATCTGGAGCGCTTGGAGAGCGATAGCCAGAGCAAGGCCGACCCCCGAAAGGGCGATACTGCGAATGGAAGGATGCTGTTTTGAATCGGAGAAAGGGTTCATGGTTGCCCGCGATTCTATCACACATGGAAACCGATCCCGGCAACCTGTCACATGAAACCATTCCACAGTTTCCACAGATTGTCGCAGATGGAAAAAGCTGTATCGAATCTTCGCCCCTATAATGAATCTGTCGCTCCTGATCGATTGGCGACATTCCCCAATTTCATAATGCTTTTCCAGTGCCATCTTCCACCGTAGGTGATTTCCCTACAGGATGGGGAGAAATTTTCTTGGCCCAGCAGGGGTTGATCCCTGACAGATCAGGCGAAATTCTTTATGTATAATATAGGTAAAGAGAATCGAAAACCCTTTGCCTCCGAAAACCATTTTACGGGAAGGAGGGTGGGAGAATCATGAAGCGTCCACATCTCCCCCGAAGGGGCTTTTCCCTTGCAGAAGTGCTGGTTATGGTTATCGTGGCCAGTTCGTGCATGGTACCCATCATCGGAATCTTGGGCCACGGCCTAGACCAGGGAAAGTCCTTCGAGCTCAAGCGGGCAATGCGGAACGTTGCCGAGTCGAAGATGAACGACATCATGTACCGGGGTTTCCTCGAAGGGGTGATGCCAGAAACGGTGGTTACCACGGTGAATTACCCGAACGACACCGACCCGGAATGCCAGTTCACTGTTTCGGTCGAAGTCATTTCCCCCCTCAACGTAACGACAAACCCCGCCATTTCAGGTCTGACAGGTGGCCAGGACCCGAAACTCCTGGGAGTCTCGGTCAAAGTGACCGTGGCGGCCCCGGGTCCTGACGTAGGCGAAGTCAGCCTTTTCACCATGTTCGACAAACCGAGGCAGGTTCCGGACATGCTCTATGTCTCCTGCCCGGATGACCGGACGATCTACGAGGTCCATCCCATAAACCACGTCGAGACCGACAACCTCATCCTCGGCTCAACCTACGTCCCATACCAGGTCGCGGTCCACCCCAACGGAGAGTGGCTCGCGATCAAAGCCCTTACCAACACCGGCGTCACCACCGGCCGGATCCTCCTCATGGATCTCCGGCGCGCCAGCTCGAAGCGTGGGAAGGCGGTCAGCGTGACGAATGACATCTCGAACCTGTTCGGGAGCACCACCGGGGCGACCGCGGTGCCTACCAACCCTCCGACGGGCGGTTACCGGGCAACCGGCGGCCTCGCCTTCCGGCCCGATGGAAAGGTCCTCTACTACACGTACTGGAACACTTCGAACAGCGAGTATCGGGTCAACGCACTGACGGTCGGAACCTTGCCCACTCCTGGAAACCTCCCATCGGGAACCTGGTCTGGAAACGACATCGACCTCCCAAACTTCGGCAACGTTATGAGCTTCCGGATGGGCCAGGACGGCTACCTCTACCTTGTACAGGCGGGAAATACCAGCGCTCCCATCGTCCGGATCAACACGGAAACCCGGGCGGTAGAGACATTGAACCCCTCATGGCAATATTGCGCCGCAGACAACGTCCGTGCCTTCGCCCCAAGCTGGGATGGCAACGAGCTCGCCTTCTGGATGGACGGCGAGGGTGCTCTCAAGGGTGAACTCGGATTCATGCTTTCGGGGCCCACCACAGCCTACAAGGATTTCGGGGTCACGCAACTGACCATGGGTCTCGCTGACGGAGTCAACGACCTTCTACCTTCGCGGGACAACCGGTGGTACATCCTGCCCATGCATCACAACAACTCCGGATCGTCCAAGGAAAGGATTGGGCTGATCCGCCGGTCACTGGAAGGGACATGGGACTCCCCGGATTTCGATCTGACAGACACCAACAACGTGAAAGCATATTCCTCCCAGGATGACAAGATGTACCAGCTTCGGCAAAGCTCCAACCCCAGGGAGATCATCATCGAGAAGTTTGGAGAGACCACCATCCAGTTCTTCAAATTGAAGGATTTGTTGTCCGGAACCTTTTCCCCGACCACATTCACCCCTTCCGGCAACCAAAGCATTTCGGATGTGACGGGCAGGACCCCTGAGATTCTCTGGGTGGGGGTCACCAAGCCCACCGCGCCAGCTGGGAAAAAACACTACCTGATCAATTTCGACTTGGAGGGAGGGGCTTCGAGGGGTCGGTACACCGATGACAGCATGGTTCCGCTGCTCAACGATGCCCCGAGGTTCTGCGCCCTCGACGGGGGAGGAGCCTACGCTTATCTCGCCATCGCCAACCGGCAGGTTCCCGAACGCCTGAATGTCATGACAAACAATGTCGACACTCCCCCCTATTCGGACGACGAATGGCCCGATTTTTCCGGTTCGGGGGACAATACGCTCTGTTACCCACACAAAGGGGCCTGGCTCCTCGACAACTCCCTGTTGTTGCTCGTCGAGAAACCGGGCGACAACTCCTCCACGGGACAGACACCGAGCGCGGTGAACGGGTTCCGCCTTTTCAAATCCGGCACGGACGGGAAGATTACCCGAACCGCGGCTCTGGGATGGAATTTCAACTACCAGACCGAGGGGTGGCGGGTAAAGGATGTCGCCGCGATGCACACGCGGAATGGAGCGTACGTCCTGATCGGAAAGTCGGCCACGACCCCCTCAGACGCATCCATCCTGCTCTGGATCGAGAAGAGCAAGTCGCGGGGCCTCACGGGAACCGAGTTAACCCTTGAATACAAGATAATGGCTGCCTGGGACAGCAGATACGACGGATTTCCCACCCGCTGTCCCTGGACGATGTCGCTTTCCCCGGACGATTCCCTGCTTGCCTTCTACTGCCCCATCGGAAACGGATCCAAGGGTTCGGTCGTCGTCTGGGACATGCGCAACCTTCATTTTCCCGCCCAGCCCGGCCTGATTTGCCAGGCTTACGCCCAGGACCCGGCCGCCGGTTCCGGTGACTTCGGCGCACCCCCGGTTTTGGCCAATGTGAATCCCAAGGTTGATTGCCTCACTAACTTCATGACGACGGGGTACAACCCCCAGAATGATTACCCCGTCTATGTCTGGAAAGACAACAACCCGGGTTTCACATGGACAAGGGCCACCCGGTTTTCGGGCTATTGGTATACCTCCGGGCTCAAATCCCTGGGAAATCTTTCAGAATACTGTTCACGTTGGTTCCTCGACGGGGCGGACCAGGGCAACCCCGCATACGGCGGAAACTGGGCAAACTGGCCCGGGGAAAACGGGGGGGTGAGTTATGCCGCATGGAATGTCTCCCCATCCGATTCCTGTCACAATTTCCAGCTCGAGAGCTTTTCCCGAAATACATGCGGCTGGAACAACATGTTCATCAACAAAAGCTCCGCCAACTCAACCGGAGCCCCGACCGGCCCAACTTTTTCCGGAACCCCGCCGACCTGGCCGACCCTTCCCACCCCTGCCCGGCCCGCAACCCCCGCATTGACAGGCGGGAACACCGCCTGGGCACCGATTCCCGCCTCGGAGTTCCGGGCATTCAGATTCCGGCCGCCGGTTGTAGCGGACATCACCCTCAACGGAAACTGGCGGGGGACGGGTGATGTTCCCGATGTCGACTCCCGGACTGATGGTGTCGTCACCTCCGATTCCGACAAGGAGGACGCGATCTGCTGGCACCGGGACCGGGACCGCGCAATCCTCTTCTACATGCACGACACCGACGAGAAGGTGTACGGCATCAATTTGTTCGACGCAGGCGGGAACTTCACCCCCCTTGACATGGGAAGCATCATCGGCAATTCGGCCGACCCCACGGATATCGGGGTTTCTCCCGACGGCCGCCGGCTGATCGTCAACGTTCCCAAGGAAACCTCCGGATACGGACTGTATCTGGCCGACATCAACTCCACGTCGTTTTCCAATGCAAAAAAGTATTCCCTCCCGAGCGGGTACAAGCCCTCGACCTTCGGTGTCCGCCCCTTCAACAGCTTTTCCAGCGGCCAGGGAACTTTCAACGATCAGGGAGTCGTCCTTTCGAACCTTTGCGGGAACCAACGGGCGGTAATGACCGATGGCGGGATCGTGCTCGCGGGTGGCGCGGCCGGAGTCGACCAGACTGCTGTAACCACCGTCCAGAAGTATGATGCTTCCAGGCACGGGGCGACCCCGGTCAGCAACTTGACCGCCCTCGGAACCGCGGTCCGGAACGCGGCAGCGTTCATCAACGACGGTTCGGTATTTTCCGTCGGCGGAGAGAATACCACCCCAACGGTCCAATCTGCAGTGAACTGCCTTTCCGGAGGGACTTACAAAAACCTCCAGAACAACGACAACACGGACTACCCAATCTCCCAGGCGGGAGCTTGCGCGACCCCATATGGCCCGGTTCTTGCCGGGGGCAGGAAAACCGTGACAAACCCCTTCATCGATGCGGGGGGGGACATGACCACGCTTTCAGGGAAGATCTCCCAGAACAAGGGTTCTGGGGACCCAACCGAGGCTATTTTCTCCGGAACAACATTCCAGCTGGCGGCGGGTAGCGGACACTACGGTTCGGCGTTCCTGAACGATTCGTTTACCCTTACCGCGAACACAAACATCTTTACCCACTTTGTAACCAAATCGAACCAGAAAGACGGAATCGTCTTCGTAATCCAAAAGATCGGGTCCACTGCATGTGGGAACAGCAACGCCGGAATGGGGTGGAATGGCGGTACTTTTTCCGCCACTGCCAACGGAAGCATCGGGGTAGTAATGGATCTCAAAGCCAACGGGACCCCCAACAACAAGGCCGGTACGATAGGTATCTGTGTTGATGGGGGGTTGACAAGCACCTGCTCGATCGGGCAGTATTGCGATTCTGCCCCGGTGGGCCCCACGGGTGTCTATTATGATACCGGAGGTACCCAGACCAACCATTGGTGGGTCATCTACGATTCCCAGCGGAAGGTTTTCGACGTTTGGGTAAACACAACGGTCAATACCTCAAACCCGGAAGCCGCGACCCGCATCATCAAGGACTATTCCTTCGATCTCTTCGCGAAGTTCGGAAGCCAGGTCTGGATCGGTTTCACGGGGGCTTCCAACGATTCAGCGGGTTTTCACCAGATCACCGACTGGCAGTTGAAGGTCTGGAACACCCCCAATTTCACAACGACCAGTTTCCCGAATTTTTCCTCAACAACCGGCCTGGGCCCCCTTAACGGGGACAATATTTCCATCGGGTCCAACATCCTCAAGCTCTGCACATCCGCCAGCTCCGGCGACCACTACGGTAGCTGTTATCTGAACAACTCGATCGCAATCAGTGATGAGACAAGTTTCCAGACCAAATTCAACTTCTACATGTATGATTCCGATTCCACAAATGGTGAGGGGTTTGCCTTCGTTGCACAGGGGGTGGGAAATACTGCGGTTGGGGGTTCCGGCCAGAAGCTGGCTTATGATTTCACAGCCAACACAATGGCTGTGGAGTTCGATGCTTATGGGGAAAACAACACAAACGACCCGAATCCCAACATAGGGAAACACGTTTGCGTAACTGCGGGCGGGGCATCCAACATCAAGTGGCCGACTGCCTTCACCTATAACTACAACACGGACTACTGGGCATGGATTGACTACGATGCCGTCTCCAGGAACCTAAGGGTTTTCTGGTCCACGACCTCGACGAAGCCAGCCAATCCGAACATCAACGGGATTCTAGGAGCCTCCATCCATGACAAGACAAATGGAAGCTCCTGCCTCACCGACAACGTCTGGTTTGGTTTCACCGCCTCAAACGGGGGGAACAACAACGCCTGGACCGGCCATTGGATCAAGAGTTGGGACTTTTCCATAGGTGATATCGGTGGAATACAGGTTTTGTCGAAAGCGGTAAAGGTCTATTACCCCCAATGTTTTGATTCGGCCGCGTCAAAATGGGGGGAAACCCTCGCAATGGCGGATCTTGATACCCCTCTTCAGGACGGATGTGCAGTTTCCCACTACAGTCGCAAGGACCGCAAGTGGTATCTCTACTTCATCGGCGGCGGAACGGGCGCGGGAGCGGCGGACGGAAAGCTGATCCGGGAGTACAATTTCGACGGAGGAAGCTGGACACCGATCGACCTCGGGGACGATGAAGACACCGAGCGGACCGGTTGCGCGGCATGTTCCTGGGGCGATGAGATCTTCATCTTCGGCGGGGCGCGGACGGGTGGGGTCAAGAACAAGGCAATGGCGTGGAATCCCGACACTCGCAAGGTCCGGCACTACTCGACCCTGTACTCCACCGGTTACTGTTTCCAGTCCGCCGTTCCCCTCGGCCCATACATCTACCTTTTGGGCGGGACAACGAGCCTCACAGGAGCAAACGCCTCCGGCCGCGTGTTGAGGTTCAAGCCATGAAAACTCGCAACAGAAAAGGTTACACTCTGATCGAGATTTTAGTGGTGATCGTCATTCTCGCCGAAGTGGCGAGCATCGCGCTTCCGGCCCTGGACAACTTCAACATTGGACTACAGCTCGCGGCCCAGGCTTCGATGCTGACAGGGGACATCCGGTTCGCCCGAAGCTGGGCTCTCAGCGAACAGGTCTACACCCGCCTCGTCTTCAATTCCGACCGTTCGAGCTGGGTGGTTCAGCAATACGTGGATAGCTCCGGAGCTCCGGTCCAGGGGGAACCCGATCCCCCCCTGACAACCCTCGAGGCAACCGACTTTTCCGATGCCGCGAAGAAATGGGCAAGCATCATCGACCTCCCAACCCACGATGCCGATCCGAGCTTCGAGGTCGAGGCGATTCCCCCGGGAGTTCCCGCTTTCTTCTTCCGTTTCGACGGGATGGTGGTATCCCACCCCGGGTCGACCGGCGGCCCAATGGCTGCAACCACCATCCGTTTCAAATACTCGGGGGCGCAGATGGACGTCGATGTAACCCCCAACGGCGCCCTCGAGAGCACGGAGTTCTACAGCAATGCATATTGAAAAAGCTGGGTTCACCCTGGGCGAAGTGCTGGTCTCCGTGGTCGTTATGGCGATGATGTTCGTTGCGCTTTTCAACTTCGTTGGTCTTGCCGGGGAAATCTGGAAACGGAATCATGCCACCATCAACCTGACGGCGGAAGCAGACGCGATCCTGGACGCGGTCGAACGGGAATTGATGAACGGAAGATCCGTCGTCGTTCCCGCCGCGGGAAGTGAGGAGAACCAGATCGTGTTCAAGACCATGGTCTCGGATTTCCAGACCACCGCCCAGAGTGGTGAAGCGGTCCTGAGACTCGAGCTTGCCACACCGGCCGTCAGGATGAGAATCCAGACCATTCCGAATCTCTGGGCGTCGACCGATTCCGACGGGGGAACGAAGCAGATGGCCCAGGGCCGATACGAATATGACATCGCACGCCATGTGGACGACCTCTGCGTAACCCGGGAGACGGCCCAGCTTTTCCACATCTTCGTGAGGGTAAAAAACGATCCCTGGGAAGACCAGTTCTCAAAGACTGTCGAGGCGCGGCGGACGGTGTTTCTGCCGTCATTCTGAGAGGATGATTCGATGAGATCGACTGATTTGTCAAGTCTGGGACACGCGAAGAAATCAACCACAAAACCACGAAGAACACAAAGGAGAGAAGCAATTCTTTCCATCTTTCCCTGCCTTTGTGGTCTTTGTGACCTTTGCGGCCTTGTCGTGAATCCCCGTGGGCCTTCCAAGCGGGCGGGAATGGTCGGGCTCATCGTCGTGATGATCGTCCTTGGGTTCCTTGCATTGATTGGTTTCAGCCAGTCGTATCTCATCCAGGCGGAAGCACAGGGGGCGCAGGCCCGGGGATATTCCAAGCAGGCCTATCTGGCGGCTTTCGCGGGAATCGAGTATCTGGTGTCATCCCTTCGGAAGTATCCGTTCTCAGCCCAGACCTTCACCACCGTCCAGACGGACGATCTGTATTTTTGCGACGACGGATCCGCCGGAACCAACCATTGGTGCACATGGCTGAACGCAGGCCTTGGGAACTATACCCAGTACACCGGGATGACGCAACTGAAGGCTGCCGAGATGACCTGTGACTTCACCTTTTCCGTGAACGATACCATCCTGCCCAACCAGTGTACCTTTTATCTGTGCAGCTACCCGGGAACCTCCGCGGCCCAATATTGGGCGAAATGCCAGGGGACCTGTACCGCCCAGGGGATCGCCTACAAATGCCAGTTGTGGGCTGAGCTCCGGATAGACTACACGGGGGAAATGGTCATTCTCAAGCGGTTTGGCCAGATGCCCGTCCAGACATTGACCAGGACCAACAACTCCGCCAACCCCGCAAACGATTTCTGGGATTGGGAGAGTTTCTGATTCCCCACCCCCCTTTCACCTCGTCATCGCCGCTGCCACGGCAGTCCCACCCTGGAAGCCGCAGGACGCGGGTCTCTTCGTCTCCGTCAGGTTCAAAGCCGCGCTGTCTTGTGCGGTTTCAGTTCGGGGAGAACTCTGGCGGCGAACCATTTTCTTCAGTGCGTTTCCCCACATCCACGGGATCCCCTCGTTCGAGTGAAGGGTTTCAGAGAGAGTGATATCGGATCCATCATTCTTCGAAAGAACCACCGAGTACTGGTAGCCGAAGATTTCGGAAAGGACATCCCCGAAGCACCTGGGAAGGAGTTTGAAGGGTGCCCAGGGTTCCTCGACAACCCGGACTTCCCTGATCTCATCGAATGAGGTCACGGTTTCCTCGTTACTTGCCAGAAGAATCCGCGACCGAAACCTGATCTCCCTTTGGTTCAGGTCCAGGATGTAGTGCTGGTCCAGCAGGTTCTTTCCTAGCCAGAGAATCGAAACGAGGCAGGAGCCGGAATCCAGGAGAAGAAGATAGAGAAGCCGAGGGTGGGAAAGAATCATGGTTCCCTTCGCAACAACCATCCAAGCCGTCGATACCAGGAAGAAGACCGTCAGAATCCCCAGGATCGTCTTTTCGAGCCACGTGGAGACTTCAAGATGAATCTGGCCGGGATTCGGGGAGTTCCAAAGAAGGGTCGAGGCCTGGAGATCCTGAAGGATCCTGGCACCTTTCTCCGCCCCCACTCCTTCGAAGTGGAAACCGCGGATCCCTTCGGCCCCCGATCGCCGATCCCCCTCGATACAAACATCGGCGGGAAGGAGAGGGAGACCCAGTTCCAGTGAGTATTTCGATGCCACCTGGAAAACATACCTGAAAGCCTTCTCCGGACTTTCGGGGATCGGGTTTGGAACCGCGGTGAACGGTACCACTTCCCCGCCCTTGGTCACCAGGACGATGGAATAATCGTAGGAAAAGCGGTTCAGGAGAAATGGAAACCCTTCCATGCTTCCTTTGACGGCAAGGCAGGCGATACCTTCGAAGGGAATCTCCATGCGACTCCTGCCGATTGGGTTCGTCCAGGTGAACCGAATTACGGATTCGCCGGAATCGATGACGCACCAGGCCTTCGAAAAGTTTGCCAGAAGGATCGAAATCACTGCCAGGATCATCATGTCCACGGAACATGAAAGGGGAAGGAATCCAAGACCGAGGACGTTGCTGCAGGCGACAAGGAATCCCAATCCGCACGCAAACCTTACCAGAAAGAGGAAAAAACGCTCCCAGTTGCTGTTGATGGAAAAAACCTTCTGAACCGTCCCGTCGGGTTCCGGGAAATACCATCGCAGCAAACCTCTCCGCGAAGGGCTTTCCGGAGCAATCTCGTTCAGGCCTGGGGGGCCCAGAAAAATCAAATGGACAATCCCCATGAAAAAGAGTCGGAGAAGGATGGCCCCGGTAAAAAGAGAAGAGTAGAAGAGCACGCATGCAGCGATGTTGAACAGGGGTGTGAATGAGCGACTCCCGGAGAATGGGAAGAAAACCAATACGAAGAGGGCTCCGATACCCTGCACTTTCAATGAATACGGAAGGATCTCCATCTCTTCACTTTCCCAGAGGGTTTTCGGTTCACTCCCCACGTTTTCATCCATGGGGGTGAAGAACGCATAATCCATTCCATCCCGAAGACCGTGATCGAGAACGGAAAAAGGACCGGGAAGAGGTGGGAAATACCTGACGCAAACTGCA
>CAYRYU010000008.1:80803-89866 GCA_964428355.1 uncultured bacterium | reverse complement strand
GTCCCGAAGGTTATGGTGACGATGCGGGGATTGACCTGCATCCCGCCGAAATTCCCGAGCCCGACCAGGTTCTGGGCTTCGAGTTCCTTGACTAGCTGAGCAAGCTTTTCCTTCGAGTACTTTCCGCTTTTTCCAGCCGTCTTGTCGTCATTGAGGGTTTTCCCGCTTTCCCAGGTTCCGTCGGGAAGAAGGATGATGAAACTTCCGGAGAAGCCCACGAATCCTCCCTGTAGAACCTTCACCTCGAGAGGCGCTTTAAGTTCGCCCTTGTCGTTGAGATAGGGTGATTTTTCCGCTGCAAAAGCAAGGGAAGCAGCCAGCGCAAAAACTACAAGAACGAAGGCAATCCGGGTCTTTGAAAACATTTTGGACCTCCTGCTCAAATTTTCTCCCATGGTGAAACATTGGAAAATGATACCACCACACGATGGGCTTAACAATCGGAAATTCCCCCGGAAGAATTCGGACCCCGGAAGAAGACTAGCGGACGGGAGCGGGATCCAGACGGAGCCGCCGTTCCGCAAAAGAGGAACCATCGAGGTCGTAGGCAAGGGCATACTTGGTGAGGGCTTCGAGGGCGATCGCCACGGTGAATGCTTCCGAACGCCAGTGCGCGAGGTCCCAGAAGGAGGCGGCGAAGAAGAGGCCGGTTTCCCATGTTGCGCATTTCCCATCGGATGTGGCGAAAGCTCCGCGGCTGGTTTCGTTTTCCACGCGCTCGTGTCTTGCCTCCCGGAGCAGAAAGCGGATGCCGTCATCCAAACCCCGGTCGAACTCGGGTTCCCTGCCGATCTCGCGAGCAACCCTCCGGCCGATGTTCATCAGGGAAATCACTCCCAGGCCGGTTGAAAGATGGTCGCTCCGGTCCTCGCCCCCGGGAAATGCCCCTCGTCGGCCCGAATGGTTTCGGGCATACTCCTCCTGAACGTCGAGCAGGTGCCCAAGAAGGGTTCGCATCGCTCCCGCCATCGGCCCTTCCCGTGCGCCTCCGTCGCGAAAAGCCCTGGTCACGGAGTATGGAAAGATCATGAATTGGGGGTAGTACAACCCGGCTTCCGGCCATGCCTTCCGTTCCACCGCCGAAGCAAGCAGGGCAAGGCAGTCGCGGTAGCCTGGAAGACCTTTCAGACCATTCAGGGCGAGGGAAAAAGCCGCATTCGAATTGACAACGATGTCGACGTTGTTGATCCCGAGAGGGACCACTCCCTTTTCCGGGGCGCCGAATGTGGGCTCGCTTTCGGGGCGCAGCCAGGTCAGAAAGGCTCCGGAACCGCGCGGTTTCCAGCCGTCCCTGCCGTCCTCCCGGGTTCTCCGAAGATCGCGGAATTTCCCGAAAAGCCGCAGGGAATCGCGGTCCACCAGGTCACCGGAAATTGGAAAAGCCTTTGAATAGAGTGACTGGAAGGCAACCGCGGTCGAGGTATCGTCGGTATCGTTGGGGATGTTGAACAGGGCATCGGCACCAGTCGGATTGACCTTCGGGTCGAGGCAGGCGGAAACCCAGAACTTGGGAGGGGTTTTCTGTCCACGGCTCAAAATCCTGAAGAGGCGGTCGAACCTGGGGTTGAGGAATGCCTTGCCCAGCTTTTCCAGAAGGGGCACCGGGATATTGAACGGCCCGGTCCGCTCCGTCCCCCCCCTGACTCCCGGAAGGACCGCCCAGAAGTTGAAGGCCTCACCTCGTTTGAAGCTTTCGATGTTCCGTCGGGCAAGACCGAGCATGTTGGCTATGTGACGACGGCTTTCTGGAAGGCCCGATTCGTCGAACAGGAAAAGCGGGTAGGCGATGAATGCGGTCATGAAGAGGTTCGAATCCTGGACTGCAAAGAGGTTCCGGCCTTTGATCCCGACCTTTTTCGGGAGGAAATGGATGTGGCTGGCCCACTCGCCGGTTCGGTTCCTCCCTTCGACCATCGGAGGCGCAGGAACCTCGAAATTCTCGTGAAAAGGAAAATTCAGGCAGAGTTTGACCTTGCACCCGTCCCCTTCGTCGGAGGAGTCCCACTGGAGGGACCCGCGACCCGGGCGCGGTCTGACCTGGCGGTCTTCGAGATAGAGAAGGGCACCGAGGATTGTGTCCCGCAATCCGGGAATCTTCAACCGTTCCGCCGACGCCACCTTGGTATCGGATAGCCGATCCCCCGGAGTATTCGTTTCCGACACTTGCGGGAATAGTGGCGGGGACCAACCAAGTCCGATTATGAACAACAGGAAAAACCCAAGCTTCGTTTTCATTTTCCCCCCCCCCCGAAACCGTTCGATACTTCCGTCAATTCTACTCCATTTCTACTCCAATCGTCTCTATCCTTCACGGGCAATTCCATCCGAGGATCCAGGTCGGAAGGAACGGGAGGTTGAGGCCCGGAAGGAAGGGTGTTATATTCACGTGCGGGTTGAAGTGGGAGGCGGTTTCCCGCGATTCCGCAAGGACCACGGTCCGGACCGGAGAACGCGGACCTCGGGACCGGCTTCCCCGCCCGAAAGGTCCCAGAATGAGCCTCCTTTCCTGGCCTCCATCGATCGGGTTCATTCTTGGGGCCAAGGTCCTGATAGCTCTCGGAACCGCGGGCCTGATTTCCTGGGAACTGGTGAGGCGCGCGAAAGTATCGTCAATGCAGGGGGATCGAAGTTCCGAAGCCGGAAAGGGCGTGGAAAACTCCCGCGAAAGCCATTCCCAACGCCCCTTCGGATACACCGTCCTTCTGACATTGCTGGCATTCCTGGGTTACGGGGCCCACTTCCATTTCGGAAGGCTCCATGTCGGGGAGGGGTCGCTCTTTCTTCACCGATGGGACATTATGCACTACTACCTGGGGGCCAAGTATTTTCCGGAGAACGGGTATGAAGGACTGTATCTGGCCTGTCTCCAGGCGGATATCGAGGAGGGTCGGCTCGCCCCGCGGGAGTATGGTAAAAACAGAATTCGGAGAATGGAAAACTACGCGCTCGTCCATATCCCCGAGGTCCTTGGCCTGTTGCCCGGCATCCGCAGCCGGTTCAGCCCCGAACGTTGGGAGGAGTTCAAGGCTGATCTTCACGCTTTCCAGGAGACGATGCCCCGATACTGGTACAGAAGGGCATTGTGCGACCATGGGTTCAACCCAAGCCCGATCTGGGTCGCGGCCGGACGCCTTGTCACCCGTTTCACGAGGGCGGATTTCCGGACCCTCACGGCCCTGGCATTCGTCGATGAACTGCTGATACTACTGATGATGGGATTCATCTTCCGGACCTTCGGGTTTCGTTCCATGGCACTCTGCATGGTTTTCTGGGGGGTCAATCTCCCCGCAGATTGGGATTGGACGGGGGGTTCCCTCCTGCGTCAGGACTGGTTGGCATTGCTGGGAATCGGAATATGCCTCCTGAAGAGTGGGCGGTGGGCAGCCGCGGGAGCGTGTTTCGCCTATTCCGCCGGCGTCCGGGGTTTTCCACTTCTGGTTATGTTCGGCCCGGTCGCCGTATTGCTCAGCTGCCTCTTGCGCAGATTCCGGCAGGAGCCATCCAAGCAGACATTCAGGCAAGATCAAGTCCGAGGACCTGTCGCCCACGGATGGGGGCGTGTCCCGTTTTCGCCCGGATGGGGTAGCTTTTCGGGATCTCTCAGGGTTCTCACAGGATTCCTCGTCACCAGTTTGATACTGGTTTCCATCGCCACGCTTTCCGCCGGTTCCACACAGGTCTGGAAGACATGGCTCGAAAAGATGCGTCTCCACAACCGGAGCCCGTCAACCAATCTCATCGGGATGCGTAATCTCCTGGGGTTTTCCTTCGTGGAACGGGTCCAGATGCTGCACGACAACTCAAGCTGCGACCCTTTCTGGAAATGGAAGCTGGCGCGAAAAGCGACCTTCACGGCACGAAGAAGCTGGTATACCGCCGCATTGTTTTTTTCCTTCGCGATGACGTTCCTTTGCATCTTCGGGACACCTCTCCATCGCTCGGTAGTCTGGAGCCTTCCCCTGGTCTTTTTCGTGTTCGACCTTAGCTGCTATTACTACGGATTTCTCGCGTTGCTGCCGCTCGGGTCGCGGAAACGAAGTGATGAGTGGACAAACGTGGGCCTGTTTCTTCTTGCGATGGCAGGAAACCTCATCGGCTGGGGATATGACCACTACGACCATCGCTTCGTCATGATCAGCTTTGTGACCCTGCTTTTCTTCGCCCAGTTTTTCCACCAGGCTTTCCTTTCCCGGGGCTGGTTCCGGCTTCTCCAGAAGGCCCGCTCCCCGGAAAACCGGGAGGTGCGGTCGTGACAGAGATTCTGGAAAAGCCCGCCCCTACCTCCCCTGACTCTTCGCCCCGTTTCGAGGTGTACTCGGACCTCGCGATCCTTTTCGTCATCGGGATGGCTATGGGGTTCGCCGCTCTTCTTCCGCTGAACGCCGATGTCTGGGAGTTCGCCACCCGGAACGCCATGTTGTTGCAGCACAGGTGGAACCTCGGACTCGGGACGGTCGCAGCAGGTCTCTTGTTCCTGGCAATCATGGGGGTTCTTCCTCTTCTCGAACGTCCGGCGGGGGAATCCACACCCCTCATCAGGTCGCGCGCACGGCGCTGGCTTCCCCTCATCATTGCGGGGTTTTTCCCGTTCCTTTCGAGTCCCTCCCTCGCCCGGACCAACCCGCTGACCTCGATCCTGCTTCTGACCTCTTGTGGAGTCCTCGTTGAATTCCTGCTCCGGCGGGCATGGGATGAACTCGAGTCTTTTCCGCTGGAAACCCTTGGCGGAATGGCAACCCGCGTGGAAAGTCTGTTTGGCCGACATTGGGAGGCTTTTGCACTCGGGGCAATGTTCCTCGGGGGAAGCCTTTTCTTTTCGTTCCACACCATCCGTCAGCATCTGAACCTCGAGACATCCGGAGCAGGTCTGGGAGTCGCCGACAATCTCCTTAGGAATCTGGGGCAGGGAATGGGTTTCGTTTCCACTCCCGACCCGGGAGCCCACGGATCCTTCCTCGGGGCCAATGCCACCTTTCTGGCGGTCCTTCTTCTTCCCTTTCATCTCTTTGCTCCCCGGGCGGAAACCCTCCTGATCCTGCAAGCCATACTGGTAAGCGCGACCGTTCTTCCACTCCATTTTCTGGTGAAAAAAGTCACCGGAAAGAGGTGGATCGGCCTGATTTTTGCCGCGTGCTTCCTTCTTTTTCCGCCGATGCAGGGAGCGGTTTTCCAGGGATTCGATTTCCGGTGCCTTGCTCCCTTTTTCGTTTTCGCCACCCTCCTCTTTTTCGAGGAAGCACGTTATCGGCTTTTCACCCTCTTCCTCGGTCTTTCGCTGCTGCTCCACGAGGATGTCGCTCCATGCCTCGGGATGTTCCTCCTCCTTTCCGCCCCGGGGGAACGGGACGGGGGGAAGGCCCTTCGCGCGGCGGCAGCCTGTTTCATCTATGCAGGGGTCATCGTGTTCGTGTTCATGCCGGTTTTCAAGGGCGGCCCCGGGATCTCCCAGGTGAAAGGGGTCTTTTCCGACCTGGTCACTGGGACAACAGCTCCGGGTTCAGGGGAAACCCTACTGACCTTCCTCCAGAATCCCTTTTTTCTTCTGAATTCCCTGGTCTCGGAAAGAAAGCTCTTTTTCCTGTTCAACCTGGCGGGCCCGCTTCTGCTCATCTCTTTCCGTTCCTGGAAAACCGCCCTCATGCTCCTTTTCCCGGGGCTTTTCTGCTTTTTTTCCTTCGGGCCGGGTGCGGACCTGCCGCATTCACTTCCCCAGGCACCCATTGTCGTGACCTTCCTTTTTCTGGGAGCGCTCTGGCATCTCAGGCGATGGGGGAATTCACCCGACAACCTGGCGCGGGTTCCCGCGGCCACGGTGGCGATACTGTTTTCCGTGTTGACGAGCAGCCTGGTTCAGGGGGCCTTCTTCGACAACGGGAACTTTTTCGCGGGTTCACACCAGGTCCGGTTCTTCAGCACCCTTCAGGATGCAAGGAATCTCGAAGATCTCGGGAGGCTATCCGCGCTCATCCCGAAGACCGCCTCGGTCGCGACGACGGAATCGCTGGTGCCACACCTTTCGGGCCGGCGTTCCTGTTCGACTCTTGGAAACAGGTTCGATCCGGCAGATTTCCTGTTGATCCGGGTTCCTGAAGCCGGCAAGGAGGGGGCGGGAGCAGCGGTTGGAATTTCGCTTCGGACGGGTCTTTTCGGGTTGAGGGAACTACGGGGCCAGTTTCAGCTCTGGGAACAGGGAGCGGACCCGAAGCGCAACCCCGAGGGTCTTTCAGTTCTCGGAATATCCCCCCCGGTCTCCGAATCGATTCGGATGAAGGAATTCGAGCGGATCAAGGCGGAGGGTTCCCCGTGGGACGCCCCGGGGAACTTCTGTTTGAATGGCCGCGAGCTGGAACTTCTTGCAGAGGCCGGTTGCCGGGCAGAATGGCTGACGATCGGCGCGGATTGGAACGATCGCTACCTGTTGCGGTTTTTTCTCGAAGACCGGCCGATGGGCTTTTCCATAGTCCCGTTCGGGAAGGATGGCTCGAGAGGGATCGCCCACCGCCGGATCCACGTTCCGGAAAATGTCCGGAAAAGCGGGTTCGATGCTTTGAAATTAGTCCCGCTCGAGGGGGACGGCTTCTTCAGCGTCGCCTTCGTCCGCCTGGATTCCATTTCTTCCGCCCCCTGAGCCTTCGGACAAAGGGAGCGGGAAGAGGCCCGCCCGCTCAATCGGAACTTGCCGCACTCCGCCCCTGGACCACCAGGCCCAGGAAGACTCCCAGAAAAAGCGAAAAGCTGCTCCAAAGGGCAAGCTGGTCGCCCCATGGCAGGAGATCCCTTTCATGCAGGATTTCCGGACCATGCACAACGAGACGGTCAGAAATCGAAAAACGCAGGTCGCTGTTTCCAAGCGAAACAAGGGTGAGGGCGGAAACCGCAATCGAAAGGACCATCGAGAGGAGATACACGGGCATTACCCTTCGGACGGCCTTCCGGAGCAGGTCGATCTTCATCCCTGTCGTGGCGGAAGCAGGGATCATCCTGCCGGCAAGGTCGGCGGTCAGAAGGAAGAAGGAAAGAAACTGGGCGGAGAAAACGGTCATGAAAAACGGGAAACCCTGCCCTATCACGGAGTTCCAATCGGTTCCGACATCCAAAAACAGTATGCTCCCACCAAGAACGCACAACAAAAGAGGTTGGAGATGGCCCCATTTCGATTTGATCCGGACCCGGTCCTGAACAAGCGTTCCGAGATCCTGCGCATCCCTGAAGAGGAGATGGTCGAGAAGGAACTGTCCGACGTTCCGAAGGGTACTTTCGGAAAGATTCGCCAACCCGGACCGTTCCCCGGGGAGAAGAAGGGCGCGAATGGGTTCCTCTTCTCCGCTGTCCAGGAGTCTCTGGACCCGTTCGTTTTCGCCTTCCGACCGGCGGGCAAGGAGCAACCTGCCGTTCAACCATTCACCCGCGTTCCTCAAGGAATCCGCTACCACCATGGCTTCCGGCCAGGCAACCCCGGAGAGTTTCGCCCCGAGGACACTTAGGGAATCCCCGAACTCGCGGCATTGGTCAAGGGTCGGAGCGAGCTTGGCCGAGTACAACCTTCTGGCGGACTCGGCGAATCTTTTCCAGGCCACATCCAGGTCCGGGATCGGGTTTCCAAGCCAATCCACGAAACCCGACAGCCCCGACCGTCCCGGGCGACCATCTCCAAGAAGGAGAAGGCCCAGCGGTTCGCACCAGGACCCGCTTCCGATTTCCGCGAGGCCCGGTTGTTCAACCGTGCTCGCGGAGGGAGGACTGGAACGGTTCAGCGCGGCAACTTTGGGGAGCATCCCTCCGAGGAACTCCAGCATCTCGAGAACCAGGGGCTCCCCCGGGACATCCCGCGGCTTCCCTTCCGGCGGGGAGGGAAAGAGACTCCCGACCTCATCGACGAGACGCTGGAATCCAGCCCCGACCTCTCCTATCGTTCCGTTTCTTTCCCTTATCGAGTCAAGGTTCTGAACCGCCGAAACCACCCTCGAGAGGGGAGTCGGTTTTCCCTGACCTCGGAGAACGGACCCCAACTCCCGAAAAGTCTTGGATGGGGGATTCCCCTGAAGCACCTTCCAGAGGAGCCTGACCTGTTCTTCCGGATCGTCCGCCTCACGAAGCAGTCTTTCCAGTTGGATGGCGACCTGTGTCGCGATGAACCCGTTCCCGGACGGAACGAGTCTCAGGAGATCCTCGGAAGCGAGGTGGCGTTTTCTCAACAGGAACGATGGGACCTCATCATAGGGGGAAAAGGCCTTGACGATGTCGACCAGGGCGGAGTCCTTGACGGTTCCCGGACGGCACGAGCGTTCCGCGTCTTCTCCGCAGGCTCGGCGGACCAGCAACGGCCAGGAGAGTCCGGCAACTTCCGGGCTCGAGACCAGGAGGAAAAGTCGGGCCAGGAGGCGCGTCTTTTCCCGATCCCCGATGGTCTGGTACATCTCACCCTGAAAAAGGGCCTGGATGGACGGGATGATTGCAGCGGCAGGGTCGGAAAAGCCTTCGGGAATTTTCCCGTCCAGGGCGAGATCGAGGATCTCGCGGACGCCCTCTTTCGAAGCCTTGTCCCGCATCACGGAAACCCCTTCCGGGTTCTTCCCATCCTTGAACCAGGCGGCGGTGTTTTGCCATGACCAGAACCCCTCAAGCCGGACCATTCCTTTCTGGTTCGCCCAGCGGGTTTCGGCCAGACGGGATTCGATCCCCCTGACCGGTTCGGCTGCGGCCGGGTCTTGCCGGAGGAAATCAGCGATTTCGCGCAGGGTTTCTTCACACATCGTTTCGGCGGGAGTTTCCCGAACCCGGTCGGGAAGAAACCGGAGGATTTCCGGACGGATCCTTTCGCTCCGCAGAAGGGCGAAAAGTGCCTCCAGGACGGCCGATGCATCGGCTGGATCCCCGGGAAGTTTTCGGGACGCGAAATCCGCGGGTTGAATGAAACCCGGGATGCGATCGGGGTTTCCCCCACAACCGAGAAAACAGCAGAACAGGTGAAGGCCGTGGCGGATATCGTGCCTGGAAATGGTCTCCGATTGGGTATCGCGGAACAGGTCCCGAAAAGCTCCGCCATCCCGGCGAATACGGGAC
>CAYRYU010000008.1:70574-80703 GCA_964428355.1 uncultured bacterium | reverse complement strand
TTGGGTATCGCGGAACAGGTCCCGAAAAGCTCCGCCATCCCGGCGAATACGGGACTCAGGCGTCCCCGACACGTCGCCATCCGTGGGCGACAGGTCCTTCCTGGGAAGCCCATTCGGGAAAATGGCTTTCCATCGCCCCTCTACCACACCGAATCCGGGTTCTCCCCGTCTCGCGTAATGCCCGAGAGCATAGGAGGCTGGGATCCAGATTTCGCGTTTCCGGGCATGGAAAAATTCCAGCAGGAATTCGAGCACTTCCGGGGCGTCTGTACCGGCGTGCTCCCCCAGGATCGGAAGCCATCCGATAGCTTCCTCCTCCCCTATTTTCAGGGGTTCCTTCCAAGGCCACCGCCCCATTTCAGGGTCTCCCAGGAATGGGCCGAGAAGGGCTGCACGGCGTTGGGACTTCGTGGGGGCCATCTTCAACCGCTGTGGCCGCTTTTCCGCATAGGCGGATTGAAGCAGGGCGATCGTCTTTTCATCGTCGGATTTCGGAATTCCAGAAAAGGGGGCCATGGAGCGCACCTTTTTTCGGAGTTCGCTGGCACTCCCAACCTTTTGGTCCCAGCCAAGGATTCGTTCGATCATTTCCCTCCGGAACAGATCGTCCGAGGGTTTCGCTTCTTCCGGCACTGCCCATCCTCTCCAACTCGTAATCGGCGAAAGTCTAGCATCATCCCACAAAGGGGTCAAACCCAGCGAAACGCCCGATTCCGGCGAACGTATCTGGGTGGAACCATCTTCCCGATGTTGCATTTCCGGGTCAGACCCAATAAAATGACGCTTAAGAAAGTTTGCTGAAAGGATTGCCACGGAGACACAGAGCCACAAAGGTTGTCCACGGATCGGGCAGGGGTGTTTCCCTTTTTCGAATACCCCGGGCTTTCTCTGTGTTCTCTGTGACTCTGTGGCATTCCTCGTCAGAAACTTTGCTACAGCCTCGGCAAAATCTGTCTATTGAAAAGGTTCTCGGGAATTTCTTTGGAGGGGGACCCATGTCGCGCGTATCGCTGCTTTTCCTCGGACTTCTTCTGCTCCTTGCCACCGGTTGTTTCTGGAATCAATCGGAAGATTCGTTCACCCCCGGAACAGGTCCCGCAGCTACCACCGGCCAGGCGAACGTGAGCTTCCGGTTGGTGATACCGGGCCAACCGTCCGGAACTTCGGCCTCGATCGTTCCCGATGTGAAGGCGGGAATCGCTGGAATAGAGGTCGATTTCCAGATAGTCCTCGCGAATCCGACGAACCCCGACAATCCCTCGGTCACCTTGAACATGACCTCGAAAACCGACGGGAACGGCCAAGCAAGCGCAACCTTCAACGGCCTTCCCCTCCATGCGGCGCTGGGGCGGGTCGTCATCAACAACGGGTACTACGCGGGGTATTCGCGTTTCAGAGGGGCTCGCGACCTCACGCAGGGGGAAAACGTCATCGAGCTCGTCCCTTCAGGCTTCGGCGACCCCCGGGACATCGTGGCGCACGTTTTCGAGACAATCATCCGGGATCTTCCACTCCTTCGCACGGCATCCCCGCAGATGGTCGCCCAGATACACCAATCGGTCACGCCGCTCCTTCCCCCACCGGGAGCTTCACCCAGCGCCGACATCTACGACCGTTCGACCGACACGTTCATCACCACACTCAACCCCCAGTCCCTTGTCAGGTTCACTGTCAGCCAGGACGGAAAGACGGTCAGCGTTCTCAAAACCGACCAGACTCCGCTTTGGCAAAAAAACACGGCAGATTACTTCACGACAGGGGAGTGGTGGAACACCCCCGCCGAGGAGATCGCGGTACACCACGTCATCCGGAACGGCCGCAACGGAACGGGCTTCCTGGCCTGGAAACAGACGAAGAGCGACATCTTCGCCATCGGCAAGATCGATATGGCGAACGGGAACCTGATCGCCTGGGTGAAGAACCCGGGAATCTGCAAGCAGGTTCTCTTCCTCGACAATGGAAACCTCGTCATCGGGGGTTGGCACACCGGCAAGGGATGCCCCGTCGTCTTCTGCTGGAGCGGCTCCACCTCGGGTTCGACCCAGTCCCCCACCGGTTCGAGCGATGAAACCGGCCTGGTCTGGAAAAAATACTTCGAGAACCAGAAGGACAAAACCTTCGCTAACCTTGGATTGATCAAAGTCCAGGGCGTCGAACAAATCGGGGTGGGTCTCCAGGACGTGAATTCCGGCCTGATAACGTATGTCGGCCTCACTCCCGACCAGGGTATCGGTGAGTTCCCCACGCAGACCCCCGTTACGGACAACTCATCCCCGACCGTGGCGGTAACCGCCCCCACCTCCGGAACCTCGCTCAAGAAGGGAACCGAAACGACCATCACCGCCACCGCCCAGGACCAGGACGGGACAATCCAATGGGTCGACTTCTTCGTCAGGAATTCCGAAGGCGCGGTCAGCTACATCGGAAAGGACACGTCGGCCCCCTACCAGGCCGTCTGGACACCCACCACCAACGGAATGTGGCAGTTATTTGCCCGCACGACAGACAATCTTTTTGGAACCGGCGAATCCACACCGATAACGGTTTTGGTTACCTCGGTTCCGGTTTTTGCGCGATATTTCGGCGAGTCCGGCGTTCTTCCCGGCCGGTTCAAGGATCCGAACGGAATGGTTTCCGATTCCCAGGGCTACATTTACATCGCCGACCAGGGAAACCACCGCGTCCAGAAGTTCAATTCGTCGGGAGCCTTCGTTTCGAGCATAGGCACTTTTGGATCCGGAAACGGTCAGTTGAACGGCCCGGAAGCGGTCGCCATCGATTCATCGGGAAATCTATACATAACTGACCATTACAACTATCGTCTCCAGAAATTCAATTCCTCCGGAGTCTACCTTTCCCAAACCGGGAGCAAGGGAACCGGCGCGGGGCAGTTCGGTGACATGGGGGGGATCGCGATCGACAAGCTGGGGTATGTCTTCGTTGCCGATTCCGGGAACCACCGACTCGCGAAGTACGATTCGAATCTGGCGAATCCGGTCTACCTCGGTTCTCAGGGAACGATCCCGGGACAGTTCAATTACCCCAATATCCTCCTCTACGGTGAATCTTCGAACATGCTCTACGTGACGGATTCCGCGAACGGCGGCCGGGTCCAGACGATGGCCGCAGACGGGAGTTTCGCCAACTTCATCACTTCCGGCCTCAGCGGACCATGGGGCATGGCCCTCGATTCGAGCCGGAACTTCTATGTCGCGAACCGGTGGGATAACACCATCGGAGTGTACAATCCGGCCGGGGAAAAAACGAAAACGATGCTTTCGCAGGGAACGAATGCAGGACAGGTCAGGTATCCGTGCGGAATCGTCATCGATTCTTCCGGTTATCTCTACGTGGCTGACGGAGGCAACGGCCGGGTCCAGAAGTTCGACTCCGCCGGCACGTATGCCGGTCTCCTGGGCACCGACGGAAGAGCTCCCCAACAGTTCCGGGAACCGGCAGGGTTCTCCTTCGATTCCTCGGGATATGTCTACATTCTCGACAGGGCGAACACCCGGGTCCAGGTTTTCGACTCCGCCGGAACATTCGTCAAGACCTGGAGCGGAACCGGGGGCGGGTCCCTGCAATCCCCGATGGGGATGGTTTCCGATTCCTCGGGCTATCTCTACGTTTCCGACAATGTACAGAACCGGGTCCTGAAGTTCGATTCCTCCGGAAACTTCCAGAACTGGGGCTCATCACTCATCGTGACGAACCCTACCAACCTCGCCATCGACCAGAACGGGTACATCTATCTTCAGGACAACTCCTTTCCGCCGAAGGTTCAGAAGATCGACAGCAACGGGACCAACGTGGGCAATGTAAACACCGGGCAGTTTATGAGCAGCATCGCGATCGATTCCTCCGGGTACATCTATGGAATCTACACCGGGACCTCGGACAACGTCGTGGGAAGGTTCAAGCCCGATGGAACCCTCGACTCGACGTTCTCGCCGGGTTCTTCGGTGGAGCATCCCCAGTCCGTCGCGATCGACTCTTCGGGAAATGTCTATATCGGGAAATGCGTCACCTCCGGACCGGACATCATGAAATTCGACTCCGCCGGGGTCCTGCTCGAGAGTTTCGGAACCCCGGATCGGAGCGGAACCTATACCATCCCCCAAAGCCTCTCGGTGGATTCCTCGGGCTACGTATATGTTGCCGGAGGAAACAGCGCAATTCTTCTGAAATAGGGAGGAATTGCCTCCCCGGTTTGTTGGGTTGATCGATAGTGAATGACCAGAGGTTGCCCGAAAGCCCCCCCCGAAGGACAGAACCCGCGGGGGAGGCGGCCGTCCGGCTTTCCCTGGACAGGACAGCCGGTCCGAAACCCGCGCCCCATCAGATTTTCGCACATCCGCTCGTCCACGGGTTGTTTCTCGCTTTCCTCGTCAGCCTGATCTACTCGAATTCGTATCGGGTACCATTCGTTTTCGACGACATCCGGAACATCACGGCGAACCCGCTCCTCAAGGACTTCTCAGCCTTCACGGACCTGGACAAAGCGAAGCAAGACAGGTTCTACCGGGATTTCCAGCTCAGGTTCGCGGGTTTCCTCTCCTTCGCCGCGAACGTAGCGGCGGGCGGCCTCGATCCTTTCGGTTTCCACCTGGTGAACGTCCTCATCCACATCCTGAACACGCTCCTGGTGTATTCCCTGGTCATGCTCGCCTTCAGTGCCCCGAAGATGAACCCCGAGGGAACGGACCCCGGCGACCCGGGCGGGGAAACCAAGGCCTTCGTCGCTTTCTTCACTGCCTTCTTCTTCGCCTGCCACCCCCTTCAGACACAGGCGGTCACATACATCGTCCAGAGGTTCGCATCCCTCGTCACCACATTCTACCTGGTCGCAACTGTCTTGTACATTTCGGGCAGGATACGTCAGGAACGATCGGAATCCTGCTTTCCATCACTTTTCGGGGCATTCGTTTCAGTGGTAATCGCGATGAAGACGAAGGAGAATGCATTCACCATTCCCCTCGCCCTTGCCGCGGTGGAACTGACATTCTTCAACGCCTCATGGAAGCGGCGGCTCGCGGTTCTCGCGCCCTTCGCATTGACCCTCGGAATCCTTCCCTATGCTTACCTCGGAAGCCAACCGGGTGATTTCGACGCGCAGACGAAGATCCTCACGTCCATGTCACGGTCGGATTACCTGTTCACCCAGTTCGCGGTTGTGGGGACCTACATCCGCATGCTCTTTTTCCCCGCGGGACAGAACTTCGATCACGATTTTCCCATCCTTTCCGCGGTCACCGACCCGAGAGCATTCTTCCCCTTCGTCGGTCATCTCTGTTTCATCCTTACCGCGGCCTGGACGGTCCTGAAAAGCCCGACCGCGGGCGATTCCGCCGATCCGGAAAAGGCCCGGCTGTGGAGGTTCGCGGCTTTCGGTATTCTCTGGTTCTATGTCACCATTTCCGCGGAGTCCAGTCTGATTCCGATCGTCGACGTGATCTACGAGCATCGGGTCTACCTGCCTTCGCCGGGCGCGTGGATCACGGTTTTTTCGCTCGTCGCCCTGCTTCCATTCTTCGCGGGTTCGCAACGAAGAAACCTCGTGATCCTCCTCATCGGTGTCGGGATGGTCTTTTCCATCCTGACTTTCAGGAGAAACTTCGTCTGGTGGAGTGAAACCAGCCTTTGGGAGGACGTCGTCGCGAAGAGCCCCCGAAAGATGCGAGGTTATGCCAACCTCGGGGCATGCTATCTGGAGGCGAACAGGTTCGCGGACGCCGAAGCCGTTCTCAACCGCGGCCTTTCGCTCGCTCCGGGCAACGACCTGATCCTTTCCAACCTCGGGACGATGGCCTACAAGAAGTTCCTGATCGCGAGGGCGGCGGGGGACTCCAAACTCGCGCGTTCCCAACTGGAGGAGGCGCTCAACCGATACCGCCTTTCGCTGGCCGCGAAAAAGGAAAACAACCCCGCCCAGGTGTGGCTGGAAAACGGAATCCGGGAGCTGGAGGCACTCGATTCCCCTCCGATGCCTTCGGTTGCCTCGGCGACGGGTGGAGGGGGATGACACCGGAACCAGACGACTTCGCCCGGATCGCGTTCCTGATTCCCGCGCTGGATCCCGGGCACCACCTGCTCGACCTCGTCAGGGGACTCACCGTCGCCCGCTGTTCCCGCGTGGTCGTGGTCGACGACGGGTCGGGAGCGGAGGGGCAGGAAATCCTCTCAGAGATTTGCCGCTGCGAAAGAACGACGCTCATCAGGCATCCCCGGAACCAGGGCAAGGGCCGGGCATTGAAGACCGGGTTCCGTCATGTCCTGCGTGAGTTTCCCGGGATCGAGGCGATCGTCACCGCCGACGCCGACGGGCAGCACCTGATAACCGACATTCTGCTTCTGGCGGGAAAGATGGCAACGGATCCATCGACCTTCCGGATCGGCTCCCGGGATTTCGGACCCGGCGTTCCCCCCAGGAACCGCTGGGGAAACCTCATCATCAGGGAACTTGTCAGGACTTGCGGCGGTGGCGACTGGCTGGATACGCAGTCCGGCCTGCGTGGGATCCCCATCACCCTGGCAAGAGACTTCCTGACACTTCGCTCGAGCAGGTACGAGTTCGAGATGGAGATGCTGCTCGCGGTAAACGAAAAGTGTTGTCCCGTCGAGGAAGTCGGCATCGGGACAGTCTATTTCAGCGGACTTTCGGGAAGGAGTTCCTTCCGCCCTCTCCGGGATTCGATGAGGGTCCTTCGCTCCCTCTTCAGGTGGAAACGCCGCCAGATTTGCGAATCGGGAAAGCGGTAGACTTTTCCAGACCTTCTACCCTGGAATCAGGCTGGAAGCGGGAAACCCGGAACGGAATCCGCCGAGTAGAACTGATCCGGTTTCAGTTCGGGGAACTCTCCGGGAAGCGTGGTCGCGAGGAAAAACCGAAGGTGAAGGCAGAAATCGCAGGCGGAGGAGTATCCCACCGCTGGCTTGAAACCATGCCTGTCAGCAAGGGTTTTCAGATCGGCCAGCTTCCCGTCCGCCAGCAGCCCGAGAACGGGAAACCCATCCATGTCCAGTTCGCGGCCTATCCGGGAGAAGGGGATCGCGAGACCGGCGCAAAGCCCGGGAATGTAGTTTCCATCACCATCGACGTGGAAGTGCGAGGTATCCCGGAGGCGGGAACGGCATGGGGCGTCCCCGACGAGCTCGTCCCATGGCCGTATCCGGCCGTGGGCAGCGAGAAACCGCCCCGCCCGGCCGAGAGGAACCAGGTGGTAACGCCGGACGATCCCGAGCGCGTACTCGTCGCCCATTTCCTTCAGGAGTTTCCCGAGGTCGATCGTCCTTTCGGGATCGAAGCCCCGGAGATCCTCGCAAAACTCCGGAATCCATATGAATGCGCCGTTCGGGAGGGTGTTTTCCGCGGCCCGGATCAGGTTCGCGGTCCTGTTGAAGGGAACGAACTCGGCATGGAAAGGAGAAAGGCTGACCAGGAGGCTCCGGAGTCCGAAAGGGGCCAACTCGCGCAACGTTTTTTCCGCCGAGGTCTGGTCGAGGGCCCAGAACGCGTTGGTTTCAACATACTCGAGGTTGAGCCCGCGACGCGTGAACCCCTCGATCACGCGGCGAAGAAGCGGGATGTCGAGGAATGGCTCGCCGCCGCCAATGTGCCAGGCCGCATCTCCACCCTTTTCTGCGCACATGTCCAGGAGGGAGTCGACTCCCTTTCCTTCCGTTGGTTTCCCGTCCAACCGGTGTGGTCCGGAACCGTACAGACAGTGCCGACAACGTGAGGAGCATTTCCATCCAACCGCGAGCCCGCCTCCCTGGAGGGGCGGAAGATCGAGTTTTTTGGCCATGGTCGTTCCTTTCATGGATCTCCGAAATCGAACGGGAACAGTCTAGCATGTACTCCGACTTCCCGTGGTAGAATCGCCAAGCTGATCGGAGGGGAGTCGATGACGGTCAAAAAACCCTGTCCATGCCAGGCCAATGTCGAGTTCTGGCCTCGGGGAAAGGCCGGCTTCCGTGATCGGCCATCTTCCGCGGGTTGGTTCTGCGCGGCATGTGGGACCGTATTTCCTGAGTGGGCTTTCCCGAGATCCTCCGGGGAAATCCCTGATCCCGAAGCCCTCCCGATGGTCCTTGCCGTTCCGCTGGCGAATCATCTCGGGGAACGTCATAGCCCGATTCTCCGGTTGTGGAGCCTCTGCGAGTTCGTCGAGGCCCTTCTCAAGTTCCTCACCATGATCGGACTGGGAGAAGCGGGAACCGCGCCCAAAGCGATCCAGAACCGCATCCATGCCCCACTCCTCGGGGACTGGCTTCGTTTCTTCCGGACCCTGGCAAACGATCGCAGGCTTTCGGGAAAACCCGGTTCGCTGTTACCGGAGCTCAGCTCTCGTTTCGCTCCTTGCCTGGATGACCTTTTCGGAAAACCCGGCTCCGGAGAAAGCGGTGATACTCTCGTCCGGGTCCGGAATCGTCTCGCGCATGGCGACATCAAGCGGGCGGAAGCCCACCAGCTTGCCCTCCGCTTCCAGCCTCCTTTCGAACGATTGTCCCTGGCATCCTCCTGGTTCTCCCGTTTCCATCTGATCGCGGTCAAAGCCGACGGCTCCACGACCCTCCTTCACGGTCTTTCCCAAAATGATCGCGGCGTTCCCGAACCGGAACCCGGGTTGCCCAGCCTCCCTGAACTTCCCGGAAGGGTTTTCCTCCGAAGCCCTGAGGGAATCTGGAGCCTCTGGCCCCTGTTCAACTTCGAAGCCCCGAAACCCGGATTGGAACCGGGATCGGATACACGACCCCGGCTGGGGATGTTCATCCGGGTCGGCAGGGAAGGCCCAGAGATGCTCCCCATAGGCTCGGAGGAGATTCCGGTCACCATTTCGACAGCCCCTTCCCACGCGGATTTCGTCTCATTCTTCCATCTTTCACCACTTCCAAGCCGGTTTTCCTGGGCCCGAAACATCTCGAAAACGATCCTGACACAATCAGCCAAAATGGTCGGACGCAATGAAGCGATTGAGCGTGTACGCCGATGCGTCCGGGATGCGATCCGGGACTCCGGGTCCGATGGGTGCCGGCGGGTGATCTGGGCAGGCGGGCCAGCCGGGGTTGGCAAATCCACGGTCATGTCCGCTCTCATGGCCGGCTACCTGGCCGGAAGCGATCCGGATACCGGGTTTTCTTACGTCGTCCCCTTCCGTTTCGAAGCGGGGGCGAATATCGATCCGGTACGGGGGTTTTGCCTTCTTTCCCTCGAAAGGTTGGGAAAACTGCCCGAGGATCCTGAAGGAAGAACAACCGACGATCTGGAGCTCATTCTCCAGGGTTGCCTTCAGGAGCACCCCGGGGGTTCCCCGATACTGTTCCTTCTGGACGGTCTGGACGAGATTTGCCGCCTCGAGCCGACCTTCCCGGGAAATTTCCCATTCTCCAGGCAGGCTCTCGGTAGGACGGTATGGGTTTGTGCGGGCCGGGAGTGTCCGGAACTGGGTGGGTTCCTCGAGGAGAAAAACGTCACGCGGGTATTCGGCCCTTCCGGTCTTCCGCCGTTGACTCCGGGAGAAGTCTCCGCGATGGTGAAGGAGGGGATCGGGAATCTTGCGCGGGGATGGCTAAAAAGCCATGAAACCTGGCACCGGGAGGAAGCATCCAGATTCGATGGCACCTTCGAGGACCGTCTTTCACGGGTGTCAGAAGGACTGCCGCTGTACATCGACCTGTTCGTCCGGGATGTCCGGGAACGCAGGATCCGCTCCTTCGATCTTGGGACCCGCCTTCCCCCGTCCCTCGAGGCATACCAGGAAGAACTGCTCCAGAGGCTGAAAGTCGGATCCGTTCCCCAGATACTGACTCCCATCGTCTGCCACCTCGCACTTGCCGGGGACGGAATGACCGTCTCCGACCTCACGGGCGTGCTTTGCAGACGAAAGCTGTTGGCCGGGGGAAAGGACGCGGAAGCGCTCGTTCGAACGGCCCTTGGCGAGATAGGGCGTTTCTTCGGGGTCGAAACCGCAACTCCGGAAGGTGTTCCAACGCGACTTCCGGGTCTGATCCGGTCGTTCGTTCTCGGGAACCCGACCTTTGCCGACGCCCTTGCGACAGCGAGGGACGCAGTTTCGACAGCGAAGGACGCAGTCGCGACTCGGGAAGGCCCCCCTCCGGCCGGAGGAGG
>CAYRYU010000008.1:59879-70474 GCA_964428355.1 uncultured bacterium | reverse complement strand
CGACAGCGAAGGACGCAGTCGCGACTCGGGAAGGCCCCCCTCCGGCCGGAGGAGGTTCCACAAAACCCCGGAATGGGGGAGGCGAAGGATGACCTCATCCCCCATCGTCGCATCGGGCCTGTCTCCTTCCTGTCCGACATGTGCAAGGAAGATGGGCCTGGGTCCAAACGCGTGGATCTGCATGGAATGCAGGACATTCCGGCCTTTCGACGATGCGGTTCCCGATCCGGATCTCCTGGGAGTGTCACCTTCCCAGCTTCCCTTTTTGCTTTCAATCCCTGTGGACGAGTTCCTCGGAGCTTCGGGAAAACCCCTTCTGCAGCTCTGGTACTCATTCGAGATCTTGGAGATGCTTTTGAAGCTCGGGGTTATCGTAGGGGTCTTCGAAATCGGGAGCGTCGGAGGGCTTTCCCCGGAGTTCCTCCGGAAGTTCGGGTTCAAGATCCAAGCCCCGACGATAGGGGCCTGGAACGATCTCGCCAAGCGGACTGAGGAAAGGCTGGAACACCTTGCCAAAGGGGCATTCCAGGGGGAGGAGAAGTTCCTGGTGCCCGAGCTTCGGGGCTTCCTGGCGTGGCTGACGGGATTTCTCGAGACAGTTGTCTCGATCGGGGGTTGGGAAGGTTCCCTGCTCGCCCTGAGGAACCACCTCGCACACGGGGGAGGGGGGATCGGTGCGGGGCTTTCCGCGACCACTCTCGAAAAGGTTGTCGTCCCGGGCTTCAGGGAATTGTTCGCCAGGGAAGAATGGATCCGGGACCTTCGGTTCGTGGTGAAGAAAGATTCCGGGGAATGGGGGGTCCTGCATGGATCAAAGGCCGAACCGGGACCGGTGGCGGATGTCCAGGTTCCTCCGCGGGCTTCAGGCGGGTTCGTATATACTCCCGGCACGATAGGATTGATGAGGGCGGGCCGCCCTGACCATTTCCTCCCGCTTCACCCATTGATTGTTTTCGAAGGGGTGAAGAAGCCTTTTTCCGGGAAGATCTACTCCCGCCAAGATTGCATGGGGATTGATTTCACCGACCCCTGGGCGGTTTCATTCGGCCCGTACCGGGGGAACGAAGGACATCTACAGGCGTTCCGGAGACTTTTCGGTCTCGACCGGATGATTCCCGACGAATGGAAACTCCCGGGATTCGAAACCGAGATCTTCCAGGATGCCTCGGCTTTCGTCGGCCGCCGGGTGGAACTCGAGAATGCCCGCCGCGAGATCAGGGAAGCCCTGGATTCGACATATCAACCTGATGGAAAGAGGGTTCTCTGGCTCCCCGGTGGGGCGGGAATCGGAAAGTCCTTCCTCGTATCGAAGCTCGCGGTCGATTCCGAAGACGAGCTGCAAAAGGCCTTCTCGGGAAAAACCCTGGTCCTTCCCTGGCGGTTCCGGGTTGGGGACCAAAGGTGCGGTGCGATTCAGTTCTGTCTTTTCGCCCTCGAAAGAACAGGCCGCTCGCTGTGCAACACCCACGAAAAGGGGACTCAGGGGTCCCCGACAGGCCGGCCCAACGAATCTCCTGAGAAGGCCGAGGAGAACCTTGTCAGAATGCTCTCCGATCTTGGAGGAAACCGCATCCTCTTTTTTCTTGACGGGCTCGACGAGTTGGAACGGGTCGAACCGGGAGCGCCTTCGAGGCTGGTTTCCTCTCTTTCGCTTCCGGGAACCGTCTGGTTCTGCTCGGGAAGGCCGGATCCATCATTGGAAGCCATGCCGCGCCTCACTTCCTGCCGGGTGGTTTCTTTCGGAGCCCCTCCCGGAACTGCGTCGGGCAGCGGCGTCACGATTCCCACGCCATCCGATGGCCTGTCTCCAATGTCGGAAAAAGACATGGCCGAAATCCTTGAACCGGCGTTCGGACGGCTTGCGGACCACATCCTCCGGACTGATCTTTCTCCGGAATCGAGGGAAGCGGCATTCCGGCTCTTTCTGGGCAAGGTCCTCGCCTCTTCCGGAGGAAACCCTCTCTTCATAAGGCATCTCACCCGCGACATCGAGGAAGGCAGGATCACATCGCTGGAAAACCTCGACAGGATTCCTGCGTCTCTCGATGCTTACCTGGAAAACCTCTGCCATCGTGTAATCGGCATTGGCAGCCTTTTCCAGGTCCTTACCCCGTTGGTCTGTCATCTTGCCATCGCCATGGAACCGCTCACCCAGGAAGTGATGTCCTCGATCCTGGCCCAGCGTGGAATCGTTCCCCCGGGACCCCCCGCCGGGAAACTGACGCACCGCGGAACCCTTGCCGTTTCGTCACTTCTGAGAACCGCCCCGGACTCCAACAACGAACCGGGGAACACTCTCTACCACGCATCCATCCGCGAGCATATCCTGGGAAGCGAAAGAATGCGGAATGCGGTCCTTTCCGCCAGAATGGCCCTCCGAGGCCTGATTTTCCGGAGAGATGCCTGGGATTCCCCGGCCGGGCCCTATCTTCTCCGATGGGGTGTACGACATCTCCTCGCAGAGGGGAATTCCCCGAAAGCCTCCCTGTTCAACCCACTTCGGAAACTCTTTTCCGATCCCACCTTCTTCGAAAAGAACTCCGGGTTCGGTCTCCTCCCTTCACTCATGCGGAACATCCGTTTCGTGATCGACTTTTTCTCCGGCGAAACGCGAGACGCGGAAATGACGGGATTCCTGACCGGGCTCTCCTCGATTTCCAAGATCCTGGCTAGAAGGATGTCCTTCCTTTCCCGAAACCCGGGATCGGTTTTCCAGGAGTTCTCCAACGGACTTGCTGGGGAAACTCACGGAAACTCTTTCCTGACTGGGCTCATGGATGGCTGGGGAAATATCGTGGGCGGACGGGAGGACTTCTGGTTCTCTTCGGCGAGGGAGCCCGCCGGAGAAGGTCCGGCTTATGTGATCCCCGTTCCAGGGATCCTGGCGGTTTCGTTCGACGGGACGGGGAAAAACCTTCTGGGTGGTACAGCGGACGGTCACCTCGTCTCCTGGGCGACCGCAACCCTCGACGAGAACTTCCGCAAGAAGTTGTTCCGGGAACCTCTCTCGAGGATCATGGCAGGGCCGGGAACGGTGCTGATCTGCGAATCAGCATCCGAAGTGGCTTTCGTCTCGGCGGATTCAGGGCAGGAAGTCGGAAGGCACAACCATGAAAAGCCTTTCGCGATCGGGTTGGCCGGTAAGAACGGGGATTTTTTCGGGATGACAGCGGAAAGGGAAATCTTCAAAAGCTCTCCCGGCACTGGATTTTCCAAAATCGCCTCATTCCCCAAATTCCCTTCGGAGAGAATCCTGGGTTCCTTCTGCGTTGTAGGAAATGATCTTATCTTTGCAGCCCCGGACCACTCAGATCGGATTGTCCTGACCCGCTGTTGCCTTGCGAACAGGGCTTCGCCTGAAACCTGCTTCCATTCGGCGGAAAAAAACAGGGGCACCGACCCGGACCCGGGGGAAATTCTTACCCACAGGTTGGTCGGGGGTTTGGGCTTCGGAAGGGGAGGGGCAGGAGGGGCTTCCATTTCACCGGATGGGAAACTCCTGGCCGGAATCACCAGGGACGCAGAACTGCTGGTCTTCGAAACGGGCACCGGGGAGACCGTTTTTTCCCGGAAAACGGGCCTTCGGGGGCTCTTTTCCCTGTGTGGATTCAGCGGCGACGGCCATTTTCTGGCCGTTGTGGATGATTCCGGCGAGGTGAACATTTTCGAGGTTCCTTCCGGAAACCTCCTGAACGCTTTCCGCCACTCCCCGTCACCTGAACCTGGAAACGGCCCTTCGGGAACGCAAGGGGGCTTTTTCTCCTTTTCCCCGGACGGAACGAGGTTCGCGATCACGGGTTCGGAGGTCCGCGTATACGAAGTCGCCACCAACGCAAGGAACCGGGGGGGTAGCGGAATAACCGCAGTTTCAGGGGGGCCGGCCCGACGGCTCCTCGGATTCTCCTCCGGGGAAATCCAGCTTCGTGAGATGCCTCCCGGCCGGGCATCCTCTTTCCCTGACAGGCATGACGGAAAGGTCACGGGACTTGCGATTTCCAGGAGGTTCTCGAAGGTCCTGTCCACGGGGTTCGAAGGGATGCTCAAGGTATGGGACTGCCCGGAGGCGAAGGAGGCGGAGACCGGGAGGGCGGCCATTTCAACCGGCGGCCTCGGTGCTTCCCTTGAAAACTCCTTCCAGGTTCATCAATCGGAAGTCATCGCAAGTTGCTTCTGCGAGAAGAGGATGATCCACGCAAGCATCGGTGCCGACTGGAAATTGGTCGTGGTGCTGTTCGACGAGCCCAAACCCGTTCCGGCCGGGAAGGGCTACGAACCCCTGCCTGTAAAAGACCTTTTGTCCTTCGAACTTCCCTTCCACCCCACGTGCATTTCAATCGATCCGGACAAATCCCTCGTATTCTGCGGTGGAAAAAATGGGGAATTGGGTGTATGTTCGGTCGAGAGGAAGGAGCTCCTGAACGTGATGGAACTCGGCTTGGGGAGGGTGACCGGCTTGCAGGTGAAGTTCCCGGATTCCCTGCTGCTTTCAACCGGACGTGGAGAGGTTTTCCAGATCCCGGGAGGTTGTGACCGCCCCTCCCCGCAAAGGATTTTTTCCGGGGATTCCCCTCTGTCAGGAATCCTTTTCGACCCTTTCCGGAAACTCCTGTATCTTTCCAACGCGGATGGGGAGCTCCGTGCCTGGAGTTTCCGAAAAAATCGGACCATCGGGGCTTTCGGAGGGGGCGGCGAAGCCCCTGTCTTTTCGATTTCCCCTGACTATCAGGGAATCCTTGGTGGGGATGAAACCGGTCTTTCGTACTTCATCGAACCATGCGGGGCGCAAGGACAAGATCAGGAGGATGATGGAAGGTGAAACGCGAACTGTCAGCTCTGGACGCCTGTGTTTTCGACAGCATCATTGGGAAGGTTCTATCACGATATGCCGGCAACTTCGATTTTCGGGAATTCCTGTGCTTTCCGGTCATGTCGTTGAAAGGGAGGCTGTTGAGGTTCGATTCCAAGGAATGGGAGCTTCTCGCCTCCCTCATCGAAGCGAAAGCAAAGAAGGGCAATTTCGGCAAGGAGGCAATGGAGGCCATCCTTGGTCCCGGAATCACGCGGACGCATCTTCCCGAGATCATGGCCCAGCCGCAGTGGCTGATCCAACTGGAAAACCTCGCACGGTTCGCCCACGAGGAGATCGCGAAGAACCTCAGGGAGTTCGAGGAGCTGGCCAACAGGATCTCCCAAGACCCTTTCCAGGAGGAATCGGCGTCCGCGGTAGGGAGAGTCATCGCCCTCTGCCGGAGCACCCAACAGGCTCCGGCGGAATCCCCCGGTTACTCCCCTGCTGAGGAGCGCATGAAGAAGGCTTTCCTGGGAAAAACGGTTATCGCGCTGATGCCCTCGATTTCCAAATCGGGGAGCCTGACCGGGGATTACCGCCAGTTCCGTTTCGAGACACCGGTTACCGTCGATTTCGTGAACCGGAACTCAGGCTCGAACGACTTCTGGCGATTGTTTTTCTCGATGAAACGCGCTGCCCAGAAGGAAGGGAACTTCGGGAAGAACCTTCTCGAAATCGAGGTGGGCCAGGGGATGGCTGCGGATTTTCTCAATTCCGCCAGGGATACGAGGTGGCTCCTCGAGTTGAAAAAGCTGTTGGACGGAATATCCAAGGCCATCGAAACCAGTCCGGAGTTGAAAAGGCTGTCCCAACACTGGGAGCGTGAGATGGTCGACCAGGGATACTTTTGAAACCCTTTGGGGATGGATTCCGATGAAGGAAAGAACGAAGACGATCGGGGAATTGACCAGCGAAAACGAAAACCTGAAGGAAAGAATTCGCGAGCTGGAGAACCTTGAAGCCGAACGGAGGAGGGTGGAGGCAACCAACCCGGATTCGGAACTCCGGTACAAGACGATTTTCGAAACCTCCGGAACCACAATGATGATTGTCGATGAAGACATGACTGTCGCCCTTGCCAACAGCCGGTTCGAAAAACTGACCGGATGGAAGCGTGAGGAGTTCGAAGGAAAGAGAAAGTGGACCGAATTCGTCGAACCCAACGATCTGGCGATGATGGTGGCGCAGCATCACCTTCGCAGGATGGAACCCCGAACCGCCAAGAGGAGCTACGAATTCCGGCTTGTACACAAGAACGGCAGCATCAAGAACATCTTTGTAACGGTCGATCTGATTCCAGGCTCGAAACAGAGCGTGGCTTCACTCCTGGACATCACCGACCTCAAGAGGGCAGATGAAAAGCTCCGGGAGAGTGAAAGGAAGTACCACGAACTGTACGATTTTCTTCCCATTCCGATTTACGAGGTCGACCTGGAAGGTGGTATCAAGTCAGCCAACGGGGCAACCCTGGAAGCCTTTGGGGGAAGCGAAGAGGAACTGAAGAAAGGGGTCAAGATCTGGAAGATCCTTCCCCCCGGGGAGATCGAGAAGGCGAAACGGAACATCCAGAAGATTCTGGCCGGAGAAAGGACCCTGCGCACGGAGTATACCCTGAAAAGGCTCGACGGTTCTCTGTTCCCAGCGATCCTGGTCTCGAGTCCGATCTACGAGAACGGAAAACCTGTCGGCTTGCGGGGAGCGGTTGTCGACATAACTGAAAGAAGGCGTCAGGAGGAGGAAATCCGCCGCGTCTCATCCTTCCTCGATTCAATAATAGAGAACATCCCTGACATGATCTTCGTGAAGGATGCCAGGGACCTCCGTTTCGTCCGTTTCAACCGCGCTGGCGAAGATCTCCTGGGCCACTCCCGCAACGACCTTCTCGGTAAGAACGATCACGATTTCTTCCCCAAGGAGCAGGCGGACTTCTTCACCCTCAAAGACCGCAACGTGTTGGGGGAGGGCAAGATCGTCGACATCCCCGAGGAGCCAATAAACACACGTTTCAAAGGGGAGCGGATCCTCCACACCAAGAAGGTCCCGATATTCGACTCGGTGGGAAAGCCTGAGTATCTCCTCGGAATATCGGAAGACATCACCGATCGGAAGAAAAGCGAGGAGGAGAGACAAGACAACCAGACCAAGCTCCAGGCGATCTTCAACCAGGTTGGAGCGGGAATCCTCATCATCGACAAGGAAACCCAGACCATCATCGAGGCAAACCAGACCGCAAGTGAAATGACCGGTCTCCCCAAGGAGAAGATCCTCGGGCGAAGTTGTCACCGACTTGTCTGCCCCGCTGAAGTCGGAAAGTGCCCGGTGAAGAATCTGGGCCAGACCGTCGAACGATCTGAAAGCGTTCTTCTCCACGCAGACGGCACACAACTCGACATCCTGAAAACCGTCTTCCCGATCATCCTCAAGGGAAGGGAGTGCTTCCTCGAGAGCTTCATCGACATCTCCGACCGGCTTCGGGCGGAAAAACTGCTCAGGAAAAGCGAAGAGCGGCTTCAAAGGGCGGAAAAGATGGAAGCGCTCGGCACGCTTGCCGGCGGGGTGGCTCACGACCTCAACAACGTTCTGGGAATCGTCGTTGGGTATGCCGAACTGGTTTTATACGGGATGGAGGAGTCCAACCCGCTCAGGTCCAGTCTTCAATACATCATGGACGGCGCCCAGAGAGCGTCAGCGATCGTCCAGGATCTCCTTACCTTGGCCCGAAGAGGCGTTTCGGGAAAGAAGGTCCTCAACCTGAACCGTCTCGTCCAGGAATGCCGGCAATCACCCGAGTTTTTGAAACTCATCGCGGACCACCCCTCGACAAGGATTTCCTGGGAACTCGATCCAAACCTGTTGAACATCTCGGCCTCCCCGGTTCACATGGTGAAATCGACATTCAACCTCATTCTCAACGCCTGTGAGGCGATCAGGAAGGAGGGGGCTGTGACGATCCGGACTTTCAACCAATATGTCGACAAGCCGCTTCAGGGATTCGATGAAACCCGCGAAGGGGATTATGTCGTCCTCTCGATAACGGACACCGGCGAAGGAATCCCCCCCAATGACCTGAAAAGGATCTTCGAACCCTTCTACACGAAAAAGGTCATGGGGCGGAGCGGAACCGGTCTTGGCCTTGCGGTCGTGTGGGGCACCGTCAAGGATCACCAGGGTTACATCAATGTCCAGAGCGAGGAAGGAAAAGGAAGCGTTTTCTCCCTGTTTTTCCCGGTCACCCGGGAGGAACTTCCCCAGGAATGCTCCCCGATCCCGGTTTCCGATTACATGGGAGATGGCCAATCGATTCTCGTGGTCGATGATGTCAAGGGTCAACGAGAGCTCGCCGCCGAGATGCTTCGCAGGTTGAAATACCGGGTTGTCTGCGCCTCCAGCGGCGAGGAGGCCGTCGAGTATCTGAAAACTCATTCCGTCGATCTGATCGTCCTGGACATGATAATGGACCCTGGAATGGACGGCCTCGATACCTTCCAGAGGATCATCGGAATCCGCCCAGACCAGAAGGCGATCATCGTCAGCGGTTTTTCCGAAACCAACCGGGTGAACGCCACCCAGGCTCTGGGAGCGGGAGCCTACGTCCGGAAACCTTATGTTCTCGAGAAACTGGGATTGGCGATAAAAAAAGAACTGGAGCGGAAGTGACCCGATCCGGAGCATCGGGAACCGTCCTTGAAATGAGGGTTTGGAGGAGTTTATGAATCTGGGAATCTGTTCTGTTCTGATCCTCTCCATCCTGGCCCTCCCTTGTTTCTCCCAACCGATTCCGGGGAAGCCCTCATCCGCCACCCTCGATCTGGTCGCTCACGAAGGCGAGATGGATCCGGATGAAAAGGCGTTCCTGCAAGGGGTGAGGGAAATGCCCTGGAATCAGGGTTTTCTCCACAACCTCGCCGACCTTCAGATGGCGAGGAAGTATTTTTCCAGGGCGGAGCTCACCCTGAAAGCTCTCCTGGAGCTGGCTCCGAATGATCCCTGGGCGCATTCCAATCTCGGTCTGACCCTGGGGGAACTCGGGAAGCACGAGGAAGCCCTGGCGGAGCTGGAAACGTCCCTGCGGCTCGATTCCCGGCAACCTGTCGTCCACCTCAACCTTGGGGCGGCCCTTTTCAACCTCGGCCGCAAACCCCAAGCCCTCGATTCGTTCAAGGAAGCCCTGAAACAAGGTTTGCCCGAGGCAGGGCATTACCTGGTCCTCGGGGACGCATTTCTCCAGCTCGAAGATCTGCAGAACGCACACCAGGCGTTCGGTCGCGCAGTCGCTCTCGCTCCGACATCTGCGGAAGCGGCTCTCCAGCTCGGAACGACAGCGAGGAGACTGAAGCTCCTTCCCGAGGCGGTGGAGGTGCTGCAAAGGGCCTCTGGGATCGACGCAACCAACCCCGTCATCAGAAACGAACTTGCCCGGGCACTGATCGAAACCGGGGCTTTCTCCGATGCAGCGGTCCAATGCCGCATCCTGGCCGATCTGGGGGATCCCGAAAAAGCCGAGGAGATCCGCCGTCTCCTTCCCCCCCTTGTTGCCTCGCAGACCGTCGTTCCGGGGTCGGGAAAAAGACGGCCCCTCATTCCCGTGGTACCCACCTCGGGGTATGAAGAATTGAAAAAGAAGAGCGAAGCCGCACCCGCCGACACAGAAACCGCATTCCAACTGGGCCTCGCTGCTGCGGGGAAAAATCGCTTCGGGGAGGCCGCGGAAATCTTCCGAAACCTGGCAGCCTCCGCGCCAGCCGATCCGAGGTTCCCTCTTGGTCTCGGATTCGTGAATTGTGAAGCCGCAAGGTTCCGGAAGCAGTCGGGAAGGCCCATGCCCGGCTTCCACAAGATCCGCATACCCCTTCCCAGGTCGATCCATGGCAAGATGGGGGCCGCATCGGCATCTTCCCGAGTCGGATTCCGCGAGATCGGCATAGGAACGGACATTCAAGGCACCCAGGAAGAGCTTTGGCGGACGGCGGCTGAAAACCTGAGGAAGGCACAGGCCCTCGATCCCTCGATGCTGGAAGCCGGGTACCACCTCGGCCGGATGCATTTCTTCAAGAAAGAATTCTCCGAAGCCAGAAAGGAACTCCGCACGCTCCTGGAAAAGGATCCCACATTTCCGGATGCCCACTATCTGCTGGGCGAAATCGCCAGGGAAGCGCCCGAAAACGACATCGGTGATTCGGCAACCCGCGAAATGGTGGCGATGTTCGGAAACGAAGTCCGGGTGAACCCCGATCACCTGCACGCGAGGATAGAGCTTTGCCTTCAGCAAGCCGCGCTTGGTGAAATCGACGCAGCCATTTCCACCTTGCTGGAAATCTTCCGCCGGGATTCCGCGCGCGGGGAAAGCACCCTGCGTCTTCTCGAGTCCCCGTTCAGAGGCCGCCTGGGAGAGATCTGGATGAGAGTAGGGAAGCTGTTCGCTGAACGATCGAAAGATCCCCCCGACGTGGCGGAAGCGGAGAAATGGTTCAAACGCGCGGCAAAAGCGGGAGTTCCTGAAGGGCTGAAAGCCCTTGCCAAGGCAAGATCGGGAAACGAGGGGGGGCCGATTCCGATCACCGATCAGGCTGACGGAATCGATCTTTTCGAGATGGCGGTCCGGTCGGGCGACCTCCCCAGGGTACGGAGCCTCATCGAGCAGGGCGTGGACGTGAACTCGAGAAATGAAAGACAGACCCCGGTCTTTCTGTTTTGCCGGAAAAGGGGGGTTCTGGAATTCCTGCTAGAGAAAGGTCTGGACCTGTCG
>CAYRYU010000008.1:58346-59779 GCA_964428355.1 uncultured bacterium | reverse complement strand
CCTGTCGCCAACCGGAAAGGACGGGGCCACTTTTCTCCACCGGGTTTTGTCGGACCCCGGTTCCGAAACCCGTGACCTTGTCGCTCTGGCTCTCGAAAAGGGTTTGTCCCCCAATGTCTCCGACCGGTACCGGGTGACTCCTCTTCTACTGGCAGTGAAGAACAAGGACGAGGGGGCGATCAATCTCCTTCAAAAACATGGCGCCGACCCCAACGCAACGGATTCTCATGGGATACCCGTCCTGCACGTTGCCATCAGGTCGCGGGAGTTCGGTCTGGCAAGAACCCTTATCGCGGGCGGTTCGGATGTGAACCAGGCCGGGTTCAAAGGCAGGACCGCACTTCACGAAGCCGTTCTGCTCGTCAGCCTGCACCTTGGCCCGCCCGAATTCGTCCGCTTTCTCCTGACCAAGGGTGCCAAGCCGAACACAAGTGATCTGGAAGGAACCGTTCCCATCCACCTCTGCGCAGGTTCCGGCGAATGCGCGCGAGTGTTGATCGAAGGCGGTGCCGATCCCAACGTTCCCAACCGGCAGGGCATGACCATTCTCCACCTGGCTGTCCAGGCCAGAAACAAGGAGCTCGAGAGCTTCCTGCTCGAGCACGGTGCCGATCCCAACGTCCGCGATTCCCATGGCCGCACCCCCGATTCCTACGCTCCAACCGGGTATTGAGTCCACATTTCCAGCCCATTCCGAACGGTTCCGAAAACTTTCTCAACAGTTCGGACCAATCTCCCGCTTTATCTGGCATGAATCGAACCCGGTTCAAGAATAAGGCAATAAGGAGAGTTCGAATGAGATTTTGGAGCACCCTGTTCGTGATTTTTCTTGCGGGAACCCTGATCGGCGAAGCGGCCGGCCTCGCCCCTTTCCTGATCCTGAAGGATACCGACAATTGGGGCTGTGAACATGTTTTCCAGGTCAGACTTCTGAATTCCGCGGGCAAGGACATCGCCCACCTGCAAGGCCAGGGACAGGTTCGGATCGTCGAGCGACAAGCGTTCGTGAAAGCGGCGGTTCCGGGGTATGCCCCTGGAGGCACCATCATCGAAGGGATCGATCCGGGCTTTTCGGGGGGAAATGTCCATCGGGTCGAGATCACTCTGGCCGATCCCCAGTCCAGGATCGTCGTCCAGCGGAAGAACGGAGCCGTTTCCGAAGCCCAGGTCAGCATTCCCGACCAGTCGAAGTACCGGCCCGAGGAATTCGGATTCATCGTCAGGGTCTCCAAAGCGGACCTCGGGAACCTTACCACCGGGCAGATCAAGCTTCGGATGAACGATTTCGGCACATTCAACACGAGGTTCTACCTCACCTCCCCCGACGACATCTACGTCATCGAGACCGTCGTGGAACGAAAACGGATGAAGGGCGACTTCAACGATTTCCAGATGATTCTACCCTGATAGAATCTCATCACCTCCGGGTGGGC
>CAYRYU010000008.1:0-58246 GCA_964428355.1 uncultured bacterium | reverse complement strand
ATCATCGAAGGAGAGGGCGAGGTTTTCAAGGGGACCACGAGCGGGCAGAGCTCCATCTCGATTTCCACTAGCCAGAGGTCGATCGGAACCTCCGTTCGAGGCAAGATCAAGTCCAGACGCGGCTCACCGGGACACATCTCCCAAACCAGGGGGATCTCCCTCTGCGGATCGGTAAACTCAATCCGGATAACGATCTCGGGCTTCGTGAGCGGAGTCACAATCAGCCTCGGAGGGGGTTCCTCCGGTTGGGTGATAATTTCGCGCGGATGCGGAACCTCCGGCAGGAGTTCTTCCGGCAAAAGCTGGATAGACTCCTGGATAGATTCCTGGACTGGAAAAGGGGAGGGGAATCCCGATCGGGACGTTATCACCACCGTTCCGACCGATGAGACGGATACGGCCTCTTCGGATGAAGATTCCGGGATAATCAACCTGCCTCCTCCCAACAATGAGGGAAACTCCGCCAACCCGGATACCGCGGTCTCCCCCGAGGAATCGCAGGACGAAACCGGGGACCCGGTCACCACATCGGAAAATACCGTCCCTCTCGAAGGTTTCGGAAGCCGTCAGGGTGACTTTTCCTCATTTCTCGGAACCCTCCCCGACGTCTTCAAGAGATACACATCGAAGATCGTCTGCGACGGGCACGGAAGCCCCACGACGTACAATCCTCCGGGAAACGGTAAATGTACCGTCTGGATCCCCAATTGGAGCCTTTCCGACTCGAACGGAAAACTTCCCTACGGTTTCCTCGTCCACGAACTGACCCACACGATCCTCAACCACAACCCTTCCCTGAAGTCACGGGTGAGCGGCTCATTCGGGATCGAGAACTTCTGCGAGGCTGTCGCCAACTACGTTCTTTTCGGGGCCGGCTATCGTTCGCGGATCCCGGCTTACGACTTCATCAAAACCAACATCATGGGCGGCAAGGAATACTGAACGGGCGGGTCCCCCCCCCACAAATCCGGTGAATGAAAGTTCTTCTTGTCAAAATGGGAGAAGATTCCTCATCGGAGACGCTTCCTCAGCCGTTTGAAGATATTGGAACCCATTTTTGACCTTCAAAAAATCCATGTCTGGGGGGGGAAGGAAAAATGAAGAATACTGGAATCCGCCTGTTTCTTCTCTTGGTCTTTCTTTCCGGGACCGCGTGGGGCTCGGCCGAAAACCCGTTTCCCATTTTCCCCATGATCGAGGCGGTTGAACGTCATTACACCGCGGCAATTGATTCTGGAAGTCTTGAAGGTGACCGGGAGGCCAGGGCCCGAAACCGGGAACTTTTCGAGCGGGTGATCTCAGGCTTGAAAGCTAACTCCCCTGAGGGGATTTCCGATTTCGGAACTTTCGTCGAACATCTCCGTTCACGGACCCCCCCCGAGCTTTTCGCTTTCGAAGAGGTCGTTGAAAACCTTTCGGCAAGGCTCCAGATGGATCTGTCGGCAAGCCGGAACATGGGGAAATCCCAGGAGGTGCTGGACAGGATTGAAAGCTATCTCCATTCGGCCAGAGAACTCGAGAGTCGTATCGCCCTTGAAAAGAAGAACGTTGCCCACCGCGAAACCGCTCCTCAAAAAATGGCTGATTTTCAACCCAGGTCGACCCCGAATACGGGGAGCTGTTTCTTCGACAGGGTCCGAAACCTTTTCCGAAACCTTCTGGGAAAAACCCCAGTCCCGAGAAAAGTCTGGTCAACTGATGATGCGGTAAGAAAGGTTGTGCAACTGGTTACCGACAAGATCACAGATCCTTTCGTTCCACTCGATTGCGGTTTGGGAAACCGGCGAGTTGGGGAAGTGGGCGGAGAGGATCTCCATTTGGAGGAAATCCCCCACGATTTTACACCCTCGACCAACAACAGCACCGAACAGTTCGCCCAGGGTGCGGGTTTCGCCAAAATAGCCGGACTGGTCGAGCGGGTCATCCGAAACCGGAGAAACGGAAACGGCTCAGGGGTTTTCATCTTCGTTCACAATTTCATCCTTTCAGGAGATCCGACCGGGGTCAAGATGGCTGACCTGTTTATCTCCGCGCGCCACGCGGGAGTTCCCGTCCTTCTCAGTTATGATCGTTTTGGGACCCTGGTGTACGACAAAGGCGGGGAAGCCCAGGTGGAGCGAATGCGGAATGCTGGAATCGGCATTGGAAAGACAGCCATCGGCCAGAGGATGGACCATCGGAAGATCTATTTCTTCGGAACCGGGGATGGCCACGTCATCGCGTTGGCGGGTGGCCAGGGATGGTGCGAAAAATACTCCGGGAATGGATGGGAGAACCTCGAGGTCGTATCCGAAAAGGAAGGCACCTTGCTTTACCCTGCGGGAAAGGAACCCTGGCTTGACCACATGAGGCTTCTCGACGGCGAAGCGGCTTACCAGGGGGCGGTGAACTTCCTTGGGATGTTCGCCGCGAATGCGGACAAGGAAGCGCTCCGCCGGGGCCTTGGAATCCTCGAATATGACGACCCGGGCAAGGTCTCCCCAAGGTTGTCCGGGATGATTTCCATCCCTCTGGCTCCCGCCGGGAAGATCGAAGCCGTGATCCTGAACAACGTCACATGGGACAGGCGACCAATTACGGAAAAATGGTATCAGGGCATGGGCAACCCGGATTTCGGGGATGTCCGCATCGTCCAACCATACATCACTGACCCTGTGTTCAGGAATAAGCTTCGGGAATTGGTAGGGCAGGGGCGGAACCTGAAAATCCTCATTCCCGGTTCGAGTGATGCATGCGTAGCGCAATGGGCGACGAAGTACCTCCTTGCGGATCTGGAAACTATCCGAGAAAAGCTGATCCAGTCAGGCAAGCGGGCCGGAAAACTGGAATTCCGTGAGTGGCGAACCGCAGACGGAACACCCCAGATGGTCCACATGAAAATCGGGATTTTCATCAACGGAACCAACCCGAAAGAAGACTTCGTAATCGATGGAAGTTATAACGCGACCGCGGTGGAAGCCCGTTCGATGGAGAAAAATGCCGACATTCTGGTTACCGATCACCGCGCCGCTGTGGAAGCGGCAGAAGTTTTCGACGGATACTTCGAGCGCGGGGCGAAAATGGTGATTTCCGATTCCGAGCGAGCGAAAGGAATGGCCACGACGTTCATTCTCAGACCTTTCCTCTGAACCCGATTGAATCCGCATCGCGTCTTACCCCGATTCGACCCTTGGGGAAACTTCTGGTATCATCGAATGGAATTAAACAATTGTTTCCAGGATCCCCCCAAGGAGGCAGGCGATGTCCTTGCAACTTCAGCGTTCACAGAAACAGCGACAGAATCCTCGATTCCACCCGGGCTTTTTCTTCCTCCTTCTTTTCCTCCTCGGCTTGGCGATTCCCTCGTTCGCGCAAAACAAGGTCATCCCCAAGCCGAAACCCCAGCCCGCTGCCGCGGAGGAACAGGAAGAGGAATCACCGAAAAAGCCTTCGTCCGGCTGGAAGGTGGTGGACGAAACCAACACCGAAACAGGATCGGAAAACGAAACGGAATCCCAGCAGGAGTCGCAAACCGAAAGTGAAAGTGGAGCGTCCGACGAGGGGGAAAGCGGAGCGGAGGCTTCCGAAACGGCCGAGGCCGATGAGACCCCGGCCCCCACGATCGAGGAGCTTCGAAAGGAGCTTCCCGACGGTTGGATGACCTCGATCGAGCCCGCGGGGGAGATATTCCCCAGCCTCATCCTCGCTCTCGCGAACGTTCCCAAAGCCCCGGATCAGCCTGAAGAGAAGGAAGCCGAGGTCATAGGGTCCGATGACGGGTGGATCAGCGCTCTTGTACTGAGCCCGAAGGCCGATTCCAAAATCAGGTTGACCGTCCGTTGTCCCGAGCTGATGAACGACAGTACCATCGAAGCGACACTCCCGAAAGCTGACAGCCTCTATTCTGTCCGTCCCACGATCCTCTGGAAGTTCGATGTCCTCCGCTCGGTCAAGCAATCGGTTCCCGCCCATGTGGTATTCGAACTTACCCTCGACGGAAAGACGCTTCCCACCAAGCCCCAGAGGGTAAGGATCAGAACGATCAATGATTGCCCATACTTCGACAGCAACGATGACGACCCCATTGACATGAGCTGGATGTTCGCCGCCTTCGTTAACGAAGATCATCCGATCGTAGACCAGATCCTGAAGGAAGCTCTTGGAACCAAAGCGATCGAGAGTTTCTCGGGGTACCAGGCAGGCGAGTCGGTCGAGGTGTTCCGCCAGGTGTTTTCCATCTGGTGGGCAATCCGGCGGAGGGGAATCAAGTACAGCTCGATCACCACCACCGCCGCCTCCTCCGAGAGGCTTCATTCACAACACGTGAGATTCCTCGATGAATCCTTGGGAAACATCCAGGCCAATTGTGTCGATGGAAGCGTGCTTTTCGCCTCCATCCTGCGGAAGATCGGGATCGATCCCCTCCTCTGTGTCACCCCCACCCACTGTTTCCTGGGTTTCGCCCTCGATCCAGAAGGAAAGAAGAAGGCTTTCATCGAAACGACCTGTATCGGGATGTCGGAACCGGAAGAAGTGAACGTCCTGTCGAAAGTGGCCGAATCCTACCCCGACAAAGTCACGGAAGGAGACGCGTGGAAATCCTTCCAAAACGCGTTCGAAGCCGGTAGAGCGCAGTTCCGGGAGCACAAGGAGGAGTTCAAGGGCAACTCCCCCGACTACCAGCTGGTCGATATCGAGGCCTCCCGAAAGGCAGGGATCATGCCTATCGCCCGCCCCTGATCCCCTGAAAAAGAACTCCCCGCGAGCCCTTGAACGGACTCGCGGGGAGTTCTTTCCTTAACGCTTCGGAAGCCTCAGAACTTGTAGGTGCAGGAGGTCTGGACTCTGGAATCGTCCCCGTTGGTTCCGTTCTTGTAGTTGGTCTTCCAGCGGGAGATTTCAAGGCCCAGCTGGACGGCCTCGTTCAGGTCGTGCATCGCGGTGAACCATCTCGAGTTGTTCTTGGTGCGGCCGGTGGCTGGCAGGTCGTTGTCCGAGGGGTTGTCCACGGAGAACCCCAGGTTGAACTGCCACTTTTCGAACGGACCGAAGTTGGCTTCCAACCATCCGCCCCGCGACTCCACCGCTTCGGCTTTCTGGAATGCACCACCGAAAGCGGTCGCATTAACAACGGTTCCCGAACCCACCGAGGTCACGACGATTCCCTGGCCGATCCCACCGAAGTAATCATCCACGTTCTGGCCCGACCAGGCTTCTCCCTTGACGCCCAGCCATTTGCAGATGGGGAGGGTGAGGTCCCAGTTGACCGACCGGCTGGGGATACGTTTGCTGTTGCCTGCGGCATTGAAATCATACTCTTCATTGGCATTGTGTCCCGAGAAACCGAGGGTCGCGGTCCTCTTGTCGAAACAGGGGAGGGAAAGTGCCACACGGCCCTGGAAGCTGGGCTGTCCCGAATCCTCGCCGGTATCGCCGGTCCGTCGGGAGAAGGGACCGACATCGCCCACGACGCGTGCCGCGGCCGCCTGAAAGGTGAGCTTCGCTTTTTCCCCGACCTTGATTCCCTTGGTAAGGCGGAACTGCGGCCTGCGTGCGCCGATGTTACCTGCCCACCAGGCGACGGAGTAGTTGATCGTGTTCGGCAGGAGGGGTGAAATGACATCCCATGTCTGCCCACACAACATCGCGAAATCGTTCTTGGGCCATTCCACCTGGAAGAAGGCATGCCGGATACCCATGTTACCTTTGTTTTCGGTTCCGTTGGGGCCATAACCCTCGAGTTCGAGGTTCCCCGTGACCTTGGCGTTTCCGGGCTGGGGTCCGTTGAACTTGAGACCGAGCCGGGTCTGGTTGGCCGTCAACGAGTACATCTTGTCGTTTCCGGTCTTGCTCTGGGGGTTGACCCATTTGGCGTAGTTGCCGACTTCCATCCGCCCGCTGTCCCAGACGGAATCCAATTTCACGTAACCGTAAAGATCGACCCCATACTTGGTCTTGAGTGAAGGCTTTTCGGGGGCTTTGGGGGCTTCGGGTTTGGCCTCCGGTTTGACTTCAGCTTTCACTTCAGGTTTGACCTCGGAGACGGCGGCCGCGTCGGAGACGGCGGCGGCGGCGGAGACCCGGTTCTGGGCGATCTGGTCCCTGATGGCATTGAGTTTTTCGTTCATCAGGATCAGCTGGTTTTCCAGAACATCGACCCGGTTTCTCAGGTCCGCATTTTCCTTCGACAGTGTTTCCACTTTGTCATCCTGCCCCAGAACGATTCCGGGGCTCAAGGGCAGGATGACGGTCAGCAGGAAGACCAGGGTCAACAGTCGGTTCTTTCTTTTCACGGATGAAACCTCCAGATTTCGAATTTTCCAGACAATTTTTCCACCTCCCCCTGGTCGGGGAAATCCCGCTTTTGCGCAGGTTTTCGTCCGTCAGGAATGGAAAGCAGAATTCAGGAAATGAAATGTATCCGGAATTCCCGATCCGTCAAATGGAATTTTCGGGAGGGTTCTCCCCCGCTTCAATCCTTCTTTTCGAAGGTTGGAAGGGTGGGGGAAGGCGTTGCCAGGAGCCTGGAAAATTCCGGCTGCTCGAGGACCCAGGCCAGGGACTCTTCCAGAATGTCACCGGGAGCCTGGGTGTGGCCACCCTCGAACTCCCGCCACCTGACATTCCAGCCGAGCGAAACAAGGAAATTCTTGTCCTCTTTCATCAGCTTGTAATTGAAATCCGTGGGGCCCGTGAGAAAAACGGCCACTTTCCCCTTGGGGTAGATTTTTTTCTGTTTGAGGGTCTTCTCGTGGATGTAACCCACGGTGGAGATGACTGCCCCAACCGCTTCAGGATGGAAAAAGGAGTACAGGTGGGAGGTCATCCCCCCCCCGGAAACCCCGACGCAGATCGCCGCCCCGAAACGCATGGGGAAAAGCTCCGAGTAGCTTTTCAGTTCCCCCGTGATACGCTTCAGGACTGGAGGCGCGTCCATCCCGTTTCGGATGACCTTGGAGGCGAAGAGGAAGCATCTGAATTTCCGGGCGATATCCCGCCAGGTTTCCATCAGCCCCCTCGCATCCGCCGAGGGTGAAAAGGCAACTATCACCGGCCGGAGAGTGGTCTTGTCCATCGTTTCCGGATAGAAGAAGAAATGATCCCATTTCTCGATGGTGGTCCCCGGAATCACGTTCTGGGCGCGAGCGGGACAAACGTAAAGAAAGGCGAAGGAGAAAGCGGCAAAAAAAAGAAAACGCCAGACAAGAGATCCACCCGAAGCAGTCCGGTTTCCCATCAGGTCCCCCCAGTCCCGCCCTGTTCCTTGACGGGTTTTCCGTTTTCAAAGCGGCATCTCCGCTCGCGTGGCCGGACAATCTCCTCGATCCGTCCGAGAAGGAGCGAAACGGTCGCAACCCGAAGCTCCCTCCCCCAATAAAGGAACCCGAACTGGTGGTCTCCGACGACGATCTTCTGGTCTTGGTCGGGGTCACCCAGCCGCCAGGCACCGTCCGGGATCATCCGGTTCTCGAACGGTACGAGAGGAAGGTATTCCGGAAGCATGACGGAGGCTCCGTTCCGGAACAGTTTCCCGCCGCGCAATTCAAGGACATCTCCCGCCGTTCCAAGGACCCTTTCGATGAAATTCCTGTCGAAAAGGACGAAATCCCCCCGCCCGGTTACGGGAAGCGAGAGGTGGTTGTACTGGAGGACATCGCCTGTCCGGAAAACCGGTGCCCAGAACTCGTACCCGAGGATTTCCACCTGGGACAGTATCGGGTAGAAATAGCGGTTCAGAAAGTACCCGGCAAGGGTGAACTGGACATAGACGCCCAAGATGATCACGATGAAAATCCCGCGCCGGCTCATTCCACTTTTCAGGCCGCCCCGGCGCTTGTCCCCCAGATGAACCGCATGGGAGTGGATCGCCCCCAGGAAGGTACCAAAGATGAAAAGCTGCATCGTGAGGTTTCCCCCCGCCTCCCTGAAAAGAACCGTAAGGAGCCAGAAGAGGGCGACGCCCCCGAATGCCGCGGTGAATCCGATCAGCCAGGACCCCAGAAAAACGTGGCCAAGGCCGGGAAAAAGCATCGAAAGCCAGAGCTCGGGATTGGGTATCCGGAGGGAGATTTCCTCCCGGGAAAAAAGCCAGCCGACCCCGGGGATCCTCTTGAGATCGCCGTGGATGATGTCCAGACGTTCCCCCAGATCTCTGTCGCGGGCCCGGGGGGGAACTACCGAAACGAAATCGCTCCCGATCTCCTTCCCGCAAACCGGACATTTTGCGGAGATCTCGGGAACCTGTTGTCCGCAACCTGGACAGGAAGGGGCCATCTGCTTCACCCTCCCGGGAAGTTCATTCCGCGGACCATCCGGCCCGTGGGATGGTCACTTCACGATGCGGATCAGTTCGACCTCGAAGAAAAGGGGAGTGTTGGGCGGAATGACGGGAGGCATGCCCATGGCTCCGTATGCCAGATCGGGGGGGATCCTCAGGTTCCAGCGTGCGCCCTCCTTCATGAGCTTCAGGGCTTCGGTCCACCCCTTGATGACGTCGGACACCCCGAAGGTGGCCGGCTGGCCGCGGGAGTAGGAGCTGTCGAACTCACGCCCATCCTCGAACTGGCCCCGATAATGGACTTCGACCTTGTCCGTGGCGTTGGGAGAGGCACCCGTTCCGGCCTTGATTTCCTTGTACTGCAACCCGCTGGGAAGGGTGGCCATTCCCTCCGCCGAGGGCTTTGAAGCGGTAGCCGTTGCCGCCGGGGGAGTTGCCGAGGTGCTGCACCCGGCAACAACGAAGAGCACTATCACGAGAACCAGGATCACGGTAACCATTTTCATCGTCGGTCCTTTCGAAAACATCCGGCCTCGACTGCCGGGAACGATGCAAGTGTATCACCGGAACCCCAGTTCCGCCACCAAAACTCAAATCGCCGGCATCGGCCTCCGCACCTCCCCGGTGAAACCGGACGACTCGGACCATCGAAAAGAGTGTTTCGGGATAAAGGAAATGATATCCTTGGCCCATCTGCTCCAGCGCGTTTCCGAAAGTCCGATCCAAAGGGGGGGGACACCGCCATGAAGGTCAAGATGATTCTCCCTGCGCTGAAAGAGGCGATCGACCCGGATTTCAGGCCGATCAAGTATTCCCTCTTCCCGCCGCTCGGGCTTGCGCAACTCGCGGCCTGGTTTCCCCATTCGGACGAGGTGGAAATCGTCGATGAGCACGTGGAGCGGTCGAGCATCGAGGATTCCCCCGACCTCGTTGTGATTCAGGCTTACGTCACTTCAGCAAGGCGGTCCTACCAGATCGCGGACTCCTACCGGAAAAGGGGAATCCACGTTTGCATCGGGGGCCTGCATCCGACCTCTCTACCGGAGGAGGCCGCACTCCATGCCGACACCGTTTTCACGGGCCCGAGCGAGGATTCCTGGCCCCGGTTTCTGGATGATTTCCGTGATGGAAAACCCGCCCCAAGATATGATTCTCGCCAAAGGACTCTGGACGGAGTCCCGCCCCCCAGATACGACCTGTTGAAAAGAAGGCTCTACCTATGCCCAAACACGCTCGTGGTTTCCCGCGGCTGCCCGTTCCACTGCGATTTCTGTTACAAGGATTCCTTCTTCGGAGAAGGGGATTCCTTCTACACTCTTCGGGTCGATGAAGCACTGGCGCGGATATCGGCCCTTCCCGGAAGGCATCTCTTCTTCCTGGACGACAACATTTTCGCGGACCCGGTTTTCTCAGCAGGGTTGTTCGAGGGAATGAAGGGGATGAATCGGCTCTGGCAGGGTGCCGGAACCGTCGGGACCGTCCTGGCGAACCCGGAGCTGGTCGCAAAGGCTGCCGAGTCCGGACTGAAATCACTTTTCATCGGGTTCGAAACCCTGAAACCGGAAAACCTTGCGAGCGTGAACAAGGGTCATAATCTCCGGGTCGACTACGCAAAGGCGGTTTCCGTCCTTCACTCGCACGGCATCATGATAAACGCGAGCTTCGTCTTCGGCTTCGATGGGGACGACCCGGGGGTTTTCGACCGGACGGTCCGCTGGGCGATCGAAAACGGGATCGAAACCGCAACCTTTCATATCCTGACTCCCTATCCCGCCACCAGACTCCACCGGAAACTTCGGGCGGAAAAACGCATCATCAGCGAGGATTGGGACCTCTACGACACGCGCCACGCCGTTTTCAGGCCTGCCTTGATGTCTCCCGAGGAACTCGAGAAAGGCTACCGGAAAGCTTACAGCGATTTCTACGAATGGGGCAGCATCTTCCGGAGCGCAAGGACGAAGCAGGGGATCTTCGAAAAGATCCGTCACATCGCCTACTGCGGAGCGTGGAAGAAGTCCGAACCTTTCTGGAGCCAGGTGATCCGCTCCGGGAGACTTCATGACCTGATCCCGTACCTCGAGAGGGTCCTCAAAGGGTCGCCCGGGCTCTGATTCCCCCGAATACCCTATTGTGGGGCGGTTCCGGATGCCCCCGAGGGGTTGCGGCGACGGCGGATCGGGGAGAAGACGCGAAACCTCTCGGGGTCGAAGGATGAAAGACGGATCGTCCCCGAACAGGGAAACGCCGGAGGACCGAACCGGACGCAGCTTCCCCTCCATTGGTTTTCAAAGCCCGCTTTGGGAACGGTTACCAGGCCGTCCAGGGAGTCCGCGATGATCAGCGAGGAAGAAGTGATGCCCACGAGCGAAACGACGTGCCGGTCCCAATCGTCGAAGAGTTTCACGGAAAGCACGAGGGGCAGGTCTTCGGAAGCGATCTGCTCGAGGGTTGCCTGCCAGATGCGCGCCTCGGGAAAGCCGGTCGCCTTTGCCCCGTCGGCGATCTCGTTGCCAAAGCTCCCGAAGGAACCGGTCCGCATGATCAGAGATGCGTCCATTTCGGAGAGGTTGCGCCCATAAAGCCTGTTTATGTTCGCGAGACAACATAGGCCGCAGGTCGTTCCCGTCGTCTGTCGCAGGATTCCATCCTTGTCGATGAACTCCTGGCTGATGGTCAGGGCGGAGGGCCAAAGCTGCGTTATCTCGAAAACCGTTATCACCACTCCCAGGACGACCACCAGGGGAAATCTTTTTCCCATGCCGGCCCAGTTTCCCTCCAGGGCGACCCCGTGAAGGACCACCAGGAACATCAGGGACCGTATGATCACGAGCCCGAGCTGGGAACTCCACCCCCCCAACCAGGAAAACCACAAATACTCCCGGTCCAGATATCCCACGAGGTGGAAAATCGCTATTCCGAGCAGGACACAGAAGAAGATCCGGGGGAGGCTCATTCTCGACTCCACCCTGACCTGCTCCGGGGTCTTCCCCTGCTCCCTTAGTTTCCTGCCGTGTCTCCAGCCGATGAAACCGGCAAGCGCCGTCATCAGGATGCCTCCCAGCAAGCGGAGGGTTTTGAAGAGAATGACCTGGCCCAATCCGCTCATAATGCCGGCTTCAGAACCCCCACGAAAGGAACGGCCCCGTTCCCGTCACGGGACTTTCGCTGCTGGGGTAGGGGACCGCTCTATGAGGAATCCGTTGATGCGGGTGTTGAGACCGTCCAGCTGCTTCTGGATCTCGTTCAGATCGTGCTTCCGGGTCTGCGTCAGCGAAAACGCGTGGCCCCTGATCTCGACCTGGATGACGTCGATCCGTTGGATGAGGGATTGTCTCACGAAATCCACGGCGTACTCCACTTCCCGGTTCACCTTCTCGATCAGGTCTTCCTTGACCTCCTTGATCTTGTCCTCGCCGACGGTGGCGGACATGAAGAACTCCTTCACCGAGCGCTTGTTCGCCACAAGGGTTGAGGCGAAGTAGGCAAGGCCGATAACCATTCCGGCGGTCGCCCCGAAAAAGATCGCCCCAAGCCAGGCGTAGCTCATGGAGGATGCGAACTTTCCAGGAAGATTGGAAAAATCGTACTGGATCGAGAGCGCACGCTGTTCGACGAAGGTCTTGTCATCGATGACCGCCTCGAATTTCTGGTCCAGTTCGGAGTACAACTGGTCGAGGGTGCTCTTGAGCTTGACCGTGATGTACTCGTAGAGGTCCTTGATCCGGGCATTGACCGTCGCAGAATCGCGCTGGATGCGCGTCACCCTGAGAAGATCCGCGAACGTCTTCTCGATCTGCTCCTCGAAGGTCTTTTTGAGGGAAGCCTCGGTCTCGGCGATCCTCTTTTCCGCGAGCTTGATGGTTTCCCGCAGGGTCTGGAGCCGCTTCCCGTTCTCCTCGAGTCGCTTCATGACCGCCATCTTTCCCGAGGTGTCGATGGCACGCCCGTCCTCGATTCCGCGTTGTACACGCAGGGCAGCCCTTCGCAGGAAATGGTGGAGAGCGGCTTCCACAAGGGAATCCCGGTCGCGAACGGCCAGATCGAGTATCCGTTTCCAGGTTCCCCGGTTCTTCGAGGCGAAGGAACCTTCGCGGTCGCCCGCTTCCTTCAGATCGAAACCGATTGCGTGCCCTCCCGCCCTTCCGTCGAGGGGGGCCATTTCCTTGGCACAGGTGGGAAACAGTTCGACGGAATCGATCTTCTGATAGAGGTTCCTTCCCAGGAGGGCGTTCGTCTTCTCGAAAGCCTTGTTCAGCGATTCGACGAGGGATTTTCTGATATCGGCAACCAGCTCGTTCCGTTCGTCGGAATCGATCTCGTCGATGCGGTTCACGGCGAAAACCAGTTTCTTCAGATCGGCCGAGAGGAGCTTTTCTTCCAGGAAGATCCGTTCCGAATCGGAGAACGGTTTGAGCGCGGAAATCAGGAAAAGAACTATATCAACCTGGGGTATGAAGCCGTAGACGATTTCCGACCGGCTCTTCGAGATATCGTTGATTCCTGGGGTGTCCACGATGATTATGTCGGGGGGAACCTTGGGGTGGGAAATGTGGACGTGTTCGATCTTTTCAACGTTCTGGGGGTCGGTGAGCAGCTTCCGGTACCCGTCCCAGTCGAAACCGAAATCGGGCATCCCGAAGCCTGTCTGGCCGCCCTTCCCGGGCTCGACCTTGAGGGGATCGGTCAGACCGACCTGTTTGATCGTGATCTTGAACGGACCGTTTTCGAGAACGGTTACGATGCTGGTTGTCGGTGTGATCCCGGTCGGGAGGACGACCTCCCCGAGGAGGCTGTTGATGAGCGAGGATTTTCCGGCGTTGAACTCCCCCACGACCAGGACGCGGGGTTTCTGCTTCACCCTCTCGAGAAGGGAGGCGGGATTTCCAAGGTCGATCAGGAGTTTCTCCGCCGTGCTCTTGAGGTCGGAATGGATCGCGTTGAAACGTTCGAAAAGTTCACTCTTCATAGATTTTCTTCAACATATATTTCTTGTTCTCGACATCGACCCTGACGATATCCTTGGGGGCGATGAGTCGGTCCAGGACGGCCTCCGCGATCAGCTCCTCGAGTTTCTGCACTTCGCGCCGCATGGGTCTCGCCCCAAACTGGGGATCGTATCCGACATCGACTGCATGGTTGACCGCGGCATCGGAGTATCGGACGCTGATCTGCTTCTGGTCCTGGATCCGGCGGCCGCTTTCCCCGGCCAGCTTCCTGAAAACGGCTTTCAACTCCTCGGGAGTGAAGGGGGCGAAGGGGATGATGTTGTCGATCCGGTTGATGATCTCGGGCCTTACGGTCCTCTTGAGTTCCTCGAGGACTTTCCCCGAGATGACCTCGTACTTCTTCTCGAACTCGGTCTGATTGAGACCAGCGTAGTAATGGGTCCCGACATTGCTGGTGATGATGATCATGGCATCGCGGAAGTTGGCGATGTTGCCTTTCATGTCCCTCACGTAACCTTCATCGAGCATCTGGAGGAAGATGTCGAAGAGTTTCGGATCGGCCTTCTCGATCTCGTCGAACAGTACCACCGAAAAGGGATTCTTCGAGATGAGCTTGTACAAAAGGCCGTCCTCGTCGCTGCCGAGGTATCCCACGGGAGACCCGACGAGCCGGGCCATCGTGTGGTCGTCGTAGAACTCCGACATGTCGAATCTTATCAACCGCCTCTCGTCGCCGAAAAAGGCGTTCGCGATGGTCTTGGCGGTTTCGGTCTTCCCCGTCCCGCTGGGGCCCAGAAACAGGAAACTCCCGATAGGTTTGTTGGGCTTCCTCAACCCGGCCCCAAGCATCTTCAGCGCACCGAGGATCGCTTCCTTGGTCCGCGTCTGGCCAATGATGTTGGTCGTGAAAGCCTGCTTGAGGGCGGTGATACGGCGGGAAACCTCGTCCAGCTGCTTGTTCCCCACGACCGCCCCGGTCCGGCGGGAGAGGACGTTCGCGACGTCCTCCGCGGTCAGGGTCGCATCGAAAAAGGTGGCTTTCTCGTCTTCCCAGGACTGGAGTGTCTCCTGCAAGGCACCCCAGTCGTTCCGTTCGATGCAGGAGATTTCGCGGGCCAGAACGGCATCGAGGGTTCCCAGATCCCGACGGTTTTCCCGCCTTCCCTCCGCGAACCGTTTCTCCGCGATCGCTTCCTTCATCAGGTCGATCGCCTTGTCGGGGAAGAACCGATCCTTGATGTACTGGTCGCAAAGGAGGATGATCTGATCGATCGTGTATTCGGGAACGACGATCCTGAACTTTCCTCCCATCCTTTTTCCCAGGCGGGTCAAGAGAAGTTTCAGCTCGTCGGCGGGTGGCTCGTTGATCCGGATCTTGATGAACCTGCGCGCGAGGGCGGGATCGTGCTCCTCGATGAACCGCTTGAACTCCTCCTCGGTGGTGGCACCGATAACGGTGAAATCGCCCTTCGCAAGGTAGGGCTTGAGGTAGTTCGCGAAATCGAAACCACCGGTGGTGCATGGTTTGCATAGGAGATGGAGCTCATCGATGAAGAGGATGGTGTCCTTCTGGCTCAGAAGCTCGTCGACAATCTTCTCGACCCGCTCTTCGAGCATGCCCCGGTAGATCGTACCGCTTGTGACCGCGGCAAAGTCGAGCTGGAAAACCCGCTTTCCCTTCAACTTGTCCGGGACCTGGCCGGCGGCGATCTTCTGGGCGAACCCCTCGACGATGCATGATTTCCCGACCCCCGGGGCGCCCACGAGAACAGGGCTGTTCTTCCCCTCCAGGGTCAACGATTCGCAGATCCGCTTGATTTCCTCTTCGCGCCCAATAAGGGGTTCGAGGGCACCCATCACCGCAAGGGCGGTCAGGTCACGACCGAATTCTTCCAACATCTTCTTTTTCTCCTTGGAGAATGGATCAATGCTATCACATGGGGATTCCAAAGATCATCCATATTTCCTTTCCATTTGCCCTCCTCCGTGGTAGCCTTTGGATGAGGGTCTTTCGGGGAATCCCCTTTCTCTTCCCCGATTTTTTCACGATGCGACTTTGCCTTGTCGGAACGGTCCACCTGGATCCAGACGGGTCGGAGAAAACGCTGAACCTGTTGCGAAAGCTCCAGCCCGATCGGATTATGGTGGATGTCAGCCCATACGCAGTCGAGTTCCGCCAATCGAGAGGCCCTTCATTACGGCGAAGGCTCGAGCCTTTCCAACAGCCCGATGGGAAGCTGCCCGATGGCTTGGTCCCCGTGGAAGCCCAGCTGGAAATCCCTTTCGAGGTGAGCGCTGCGATGGAATTCGCAGAAGAAACCGGCGCACGGGTCACGCTGGAGGGAGACAGCGAGGAATCTCGGGAGCGGCTTCGTTTGCTCGTCGACGAACTCCTTACCCCGGAAAACCTGAGGTTTCTGGCTGAACGGCCTGCCATTCCCCTCGCGGACCAGGTCCTGCAAGCCTGGAGTCGGGCCCGGAGGTGGAGGAAAGCTCCGGCGACCTTTTTCTCCAGCCCTGAAATCGATCGTGCCGACGGGCGCCTCGCATCGGCGATCGAGGCTTGTCCGCCCTGTAACAAGCTGGCATTCATTGGAGGTTGGGAGCACCTTCCCGGCCTGGTAAGGCTTCTTCGCCGCCACGAACCCGAGGTCCACCTCCCGGGTTTTCCTCCTTGATCCCGGGTTCCCGATTGCATCCGTAGCCTCCGGGGGAAATCCTCCACACTTCGGACGTGATCGCATCGTCCGCGAAAGACCCATCAAAAGTCGATCGCGATTCCGGGTATTGTATGGATCTTTGACAAAGCTCCCGGTTTTTATATATTTACGGTTCCAAATGAAAGCATGGAACTAAGGCATCCAATCGCGACGGGCCTGATTTTCGGAATGACCTTCCTCCTCGTGTCGTTCCGGCAGATGCGCATTCTTCCGATCGGGAGGCCGTCGGGGGCTCTCCTTGGGGCCGTCCTCATGGTTCTCGTGGGTGTCATGTCCCCCGAAGAGGCATACACTCTGGTAAACTGGGATACCATCTGCCTCCTGTTGGGAATGATGATCATCGCCGAACATCTCCGGGATGCCCGATTGTTCGAAAGGATCTCCGGTTTGATGGGGAAGATCGGTTCCCCATTCATCCTGCTGGCAACAGTTTCTTTTGCGTCCGCTGCACTTTCCGCGCTTCTGGTGAACGACACGATATGCCTGGTGATGACTCCTCTCATCCTCCAGGTCTGCCAAGAGCGACGCATGGATCCCTTCCCGCTTCTCATGGCTCTCGCGACAAGTTCGAACATCGGTTCGGCCCTGACCTTGACGGGGAATCCCCAGAACATGATCATCGGAACCGTTTCCAAATTCCCCTACGCCCAATTCATCAAATTGATGTCTCTCCCGGTGGCCGCAGCCTGGTTGATCAACCTTGCGCTCCTCTGGTGGTTCTACCGGCGAAGGCTGGAAACCCCGCTCCCTGAAAGTCCGGAGCAACCAACGGAAAAGGTTGCCCCAGTAAGGAAGACGCGAAAGCTGAGGATCGGCGTCACCGCCCTCCTGGTTTCCTGTGCGGGTTTTTTTTCGGGGTGGTCGATGGCGTTCTCGGCACTGTTGGGTGCTGTCATCGTAATCACCCTGCATCGCAAGGATCCCCAACATCTTTTGAAACGCCTGGAATGGTCCCTCCTGCTGTTCTTCGCCTCCCTTTTCGTCGTGATCGGAGGCTTGAAAACGAGCGGACTGGCCGCTCTGGGGACCAACTGGGCGCTCGGGTTCATCCAGGGATCATTCATCCCGGGATCGTTCATCCCCGGATCGATCATCCCGGGATCGATCGCGTTCCAGAGCTGGGTCTTTTCCGGGGTGACGCTCGTCTGTTCGAACCTCTTCTCCAACGTTCCCTTCGTGCTTCTTGCAACCCACACCGTTGAGAAGCTCGTTCCCCAGTCGCTGTTCTGGTGCCTGTTGGGTTTCGTCAGCACGATCGCGGGCAACCTTACCCTCTTCGGTTCGGTAGCGAACCTCATCGTCGCGGAAGGATCCAAGGAAAGGTGCGAGATGCGGTTTTTCGAGTATGCGCGGTTCGGGATCCCATCCACGCTTCTGACCCTCGGTGCAGGGATCCTGATCCTGACCTGGACAATTTCTTTCTGAAAAAACCGGTTTCTTGTGGTATCTTTTTCCCACGGGGGAGGGGGACCTCTTCTCCCTTCCAAACCCGGTCCTCATGGACTGCACGGAGGTAGAACATGAATCGGATTCATCGCATCGCCCTTGTCGGTATACTTCTTACTGCCCTGATCGGGATCCCCGGAAAGGGTTTCTGCCATTCGTACGACGAGTACAAGGTAGTCATCGGGATGCCCTTCGTCTTCTTCGATATCGAGGATATCTTCAACCAGCGCTGGGTCAGCACCTATCTTCGGGGCAGGCCGGTAGTCATTCTGACCGCCCACCGCTACCAGCGCTACGAAGTGCTGAAGTGGGCCGAGCTCCTGAAGCGCGATTTCGGACTTCCCGGAACTGCGCATCTCCTTTGGGTCGTGAACCTCAGCCGGTTCCCGTGGACCACAAGCAGGGGGACGATCATGAACCAATGGCGCTCCTTCGGGCCCCCCATCCCCCTCCTGCTCGACTGGCACGGTATAATCGGCAAGTGCCTCCAGATCAACTACAACGTCCCTAACATCATCGCTTTGGATTCCGAGGGCCGCCTCGCGATGCACGAAATCCACTCGTTCACTCCCGAGGTTTATGCCGCGGTTGCCGCACGAATCCAAGCGCTTGTGAACGCCGCCCCCGGAATGCCCATGTCCCCCTTCGGCCTCGGACAGGTTGGAACGACCGGAAGACGTGGATATTCCAACTGATCTGACCAGCCCACGGATCCAGAAAAAACTCCATTCAGGGAAGGAATCGAATGAAACGTCTCAATCTCTTGTTGGCCCTATTCATCGCATTTTTCGCCCTCCAGGGACGACCGGTCCCCGCCGGACCCTCACTTGAGAAGCCCTTCCGGATCCTCGTCACGAACGATGACGGCATCGACGGCGAAGGGATCCGCCATCTTGCCAGGGAACTGGAAAAGATCGCCGAGGTGACAGTGGTGGCACCCCTCGAAAACTCCTCGGGGGGCGGCCATTCGATCACCACAAAAGGGCCGATAATGGTCAAGGAGGTTTCCCGGGAGGGGAGGTTCTTCGGTTACGCTCTGAACTGCACCCCAGCGTCATGCGTCAAAGCCGCCATTGGCGCTATTCTGCGCGACAAGCCCGACCTGGTTGTTTCCGGAATCAACTCGGGGTACAACCTCGGCCGGATCGTCTACGTTTCCGGAACCTTCGGGGCAGCCCAGGAAGCCATCTTTTACGGAATCCCCGCAATCGCGGTATCCCTTCAGAAGGGGAAAAAGATGGATTTCGCCATGGCGGCTGATTTCACCAGGGAGTTCGTCCTTCACCTCAGGAAGACGGGCTTCGCCGAAGGGATCATCTACAACGTGAACGTCCCCTGCTGCACACGCGAGGAACTCAAGGGATGCCTCATCACCGACCTGACCGATTACGCATACAAGGATTATTTCACGCGGAAGAAGACCCCCTGGGGCCAAACCTATCTTTGGGGTGAGCCCCGAAAGGTGGAGGTTCCGGATTCCGGGAAATCTGACGTGGCGGCTGTCTATGGGGATTACATTTCCATCACCCCCGTTCCCCTGATCCAGGTCCGGAAATCGGACATGCAGGAACTGGGGCGGCATGACTTTTCCTTCGAAGGAAAACCGATGAGGTGAACCTCCGAAGCTCTTCATGGCGGGCGGGTCTGCCCGCTTTTTTGTTTTTTGCTGTTCCTGACCCCATCAGGGAGGGATGCTATACTCTTCGAACCTGAATGACCCGGATTCCGAAAGACAACCGATTTCCACGGACCGTTGAGCGGATGGCATGGGGTTTGGCTTTTTTGTTGTCACTCATTCCCATCCTCGTCTTGCGTTGGAACCTGGCCTTCGAGAGGGAAAGAACGGCCTCCGAACTGGAAGCCAGGATGAAAGAAAGCTTTTCCCGCGCGGGGGAGCTTCTCAAGACCGAAAGCGACGTCGGGTTCTGGGCCGGTGAAGCCGCCCGGAGGTTCAGGGAGAAAACTCTCGAGCTTTCCCTCGATCCCGACTCCCCCGAGGGGCTTGGGGGGGCCGCCGGAAGGGCGCTTCGATCGATCCCGCTTCCGGGGATTCCCAGATGCCGCGCATGGGTTTTCTCTTTTCCCGGCGGAAACATCGATTCGATCAAACCTTGCAGGGGTGAACCCCTGGAGAACTTCGGGGCGGGAATCCTCGGGGGAGCTCTCCGCGAAATCGCCCGGGAAGCCGTCCGGTCAAAAAGGGAGGAAGCGGGCGACGGCAAGGGAGTCGGGCGACCATCGGCAAGGAACTTCGAACCGCGTCTGAGGTCCCTTTTCGGCCCAGGGATTTCTGGGGATCTTTTCGCGGAGGATTTCCGAGGAGTCCCCTTCAACGTGATCTTCAAGACTTCTTTCCATCTCCTGGTTTGGGATTTTTTCATCACGGGACAGAAGATCGTCGGAGGATTCGTGTTCCTTTTCCCGCTGGAAGACCACCCAGGTCGCCAGGCGGTCTCCCTGATAATGAAGAACTGGGACCGGAAAGGTTTCTTCCCAGCTTTTCTTCCCCTTTCGATCGACGGGATGAGGCGCGAAAAGCTTCCCTTGGTGCACCCTGGGATCGAGAAGACCTCCCTCAGAATGACTTTTTCGAGGATGCAAAAGGGGATTCGCCGGACAACCTCGAAAGATCCCGCCTTTCCCGACGACAGGATCCGCGCGTTGAGCCCGCTCGTGGGGAGGTTGCTCCGGTTTCCCGAGCAACCGGGCTGGTCGGGTTGGCTGGTTCCGCTCGACGGGGTGGCTGAGCATGCGGGGTTTCTGGTCGCGAAGGACAGAAGAGGGGCGACCCTCCCTGGAGAAAACCTCCTGTTCTTCGCATCTTTTTTTTGGCTCGGAATCTGGATCCTTGTGGGGGTCAGGGCCTTCCTTTTCGGAGCGGGATTCTCTGTCAGTTTCCGTACATCTCTCCTCTTTTGGTTCTTCCTCATCCTGGCAACACCCATTTCGCTGCTCTGGGGCGCGGGAACACGTTTCCTGAACGATTTTTCATCCAACCTGCTCGAAGCCCGCTTCGAGGAGCTGAAAAGCGTGCTCCAGAGGATCGAAGCCGATTCGGTGGGCCTGGGCAGGCCCTTCGTCGAGCTCCTGGACAGGAAAATCCGAAGCCCCGGTTTCCTCCAGGAACTTGCGAAGGTACAAAGCTCCCCAGCCAGGGCAACCTGCGACAGGTTCATCGAAAGCTTCGTAAGGACTTTCACCTCCCAAAAGTTGTTCCCCGTGACCGCAATCATCCTGGGGAAGGACGGTTTGACCATCCAGTACAATTCCCCCAGCCTCAACCGGGATATTGTCTGGCTCCTCAACAGGATCGTTTCCCGACAGTGGAACATCCAGCGGGATCTGGCTCGCGGGGTGGGCCCAAAAAGAGAGGAAGAAGGTGACGAAGCGAGTTTCTCCCTCGGCATCGGAAAGGGGGAAATGGAGGAGGCTGAGTTCCTTTCGATCAAGAACAAACGCTACCGCCTCGAGAAGCGGGACATTCTCGTGCGCGGAAAAGCCCAGGCCCAGATTTTCCTTGCCTGGGAGATGGGTCCGCTGTTCGGGGACTTTCTTCGGAAGTCCCTTGTAAAGAGCGCTGGGGAGTTGGCGGAAACCGGGATGAACCTTGGCTTTTTCCGACTCACGGGATCACGGTTAACGGATTTCGGGGAAAACCTCCACGGGTTCTCCGGGCACATGGACCTTCGGGAGTTCGCGGTCCTGGCAAAAAAGCATCCGGTACGACGGACCCGTAAGGATCGAAACGACATCATCCTGGCTTTCAGGAGCGACCGGATCCCCGATCATATCCTCCTAGGAAGGGCTTCCATGGACCCCGTTGACCGGAAGATCCTGTTCGCCAAGGTATCCTTCGCCCTGATAGGAACCGCCCTGTTCTTTTTGGCAATTTCCGCAGCCCACGTGCTTTCCCGGAGGGTGGCGCGACCCATCGAGCTGATGACAGAGGGGATCCGCCGCATCGCCACGGGCGACCTCGAAACCGCAATCTCCCAACGACGGGGGGATGAGCTTGGCAGAACTGCAGGTCTCCTTGACCGGATGACCCAGTGGCTTAGAGAACGCAGGGTGATGAGCAGGTTCGTTGCCCCCCAGGTCCTGGACATCGTTTCCGGGGGAGATTACCGGGTCGCGATGGAGGGCAGCATTCGCGACGTGGCCATACTGGTCTGCGACATCCGGAGTTTCACGACACTTTCCGAAACCCACCCTCCCGAAACGATCTTCGCGCTCGTCAACCGCCACATGGAGAAAATGACCGAAGCGATACAGCAAAACCAGGGCTGCATCGACCGATTCGTCGGGGATGCCGTCCAGGCTGTTTTTTACGAGACGAGCCCCACGAGGGGGCGAATGTGCCCGAAAAGCCAGGATGAACCGCAGGATGCGGCAGTGTCGGGCCAGGGCCACGGATGGCCCGTCCTTGGCCCGACGGGCGCAGTCCTTGAGGGCACGAGCCCCACGACGGGGCGAATGTGGCCGAAAAGCCAGGATGGCGCAGTCCTTGAGGGCACGAGCCCTCCGGGAGCCTCGGTCAGGGCGCTGAAGGCCGCAATATCGATGATGAAGGCACATCAGGAACTGCAGGATGTGCGAACCCGCCTGAACGAGGTGGGATACCGGATAGGGATCGGAATCGAACGGGGCCGGGTTATCGCCGGAGTCATCGGAGACGCGGCCGGGGGCCGGCTCGATTACGGCGTGATCGGAGAGACGCTGAAGGGCGCCACCGACCTGGAGAGCGCTTCGAAAAAGGCGTCACATACCGGGATCATCGTTTCCGAAACGGTCCGACGCGAGCTCCGCGACGCTGGTTCCCTGGTTCCCCTCAAAATCGGGGAAGAAACCCTTTGGGAACTGGGGGAACTCGCCCTTCCGGCCAACCTGTCTTCTTCGGAGAGCGACGCGCGGGGGCGCCCCAGCCCCGGTTTTCGCCAGGAGGGGGGCGCCTCAGCCGGCGAAGCTTTTCCGGGCCTGGCGTCCATGGAGGGCGACGTGCCCGGTTTTCGCCAGGATGGCGAAGCTTTTCCGGGCCTGGCGTCCCCTCCACGATCCTGGGATGTCCCGCCCGTTCGGGCAATAAACGGGGGAGCGGAGAAAGGCAAGAGCCAAACCCCCGGAGCCTCCGAAAACACACATTTCGGGCATCCGTATCGCGGAACGGGGGAACCTTTGCCGCTGGCTGCCCTTCTCCTCTGGCTGCTTCCCCTGGCGATCGGGGTCTTTTCGCTCGCTTCCTGGATGGATTTGACCCTCTCAAGAAGGGCGGAAGAAGCCGGACGCCGGGTTTCCCGAAGGATTGGTGTGGTTCCCCACAGTTTTTCCGCGGAAGTTCAGGCCGGGGCCTGGTTGAACTCGTTGTCCAGTCGCATCGAGTCCAGGGTGAAGGCGACGGGGACGATCCCCGGGAAACGGGACCTGGAAAGCATCCTGTCCGCGGTTTGCCGAATCATTCCCGGATCGGCCTGGTTCGCAGTCGAAAAGACTTCTTTCGTTCACCCCACTATCGAAGGTGAGGAAGCCGCGGCAGTTTGCACGGTCATTGCCTCGGGCGGGAACGGGGACGCATTCCAGTTTGCGCCCTTGGACGTCGAATATCTCTCGTCCGTCGCCATGCTCGAATCCTCGGGAAACTCCTCCCGGCTGACGGATTCGAAAATGGGCGGGAGGCATGGAGTTTTCCAGAAATGGCTCGACCTTTTCCTCCCCCGCCTTGGAAGGGTCAGCGCGACATACGCCTCGAAGTTGTCTTTCCTGGCCCTGGGAAATCCCTATCCGATCCGGATCCAGTTGAAGAATGCGACCCTTTTCATCGACCTGTTCTCCTCCCGGCAGCCGGGCACACTTCCAGTCAAACGAAGACTGAACCATTGGGCGGGGGGGGTCGTATTCCTCCTTCCGCGAATTTCCGGAGCCGCTTTTTCCGGAAAAATGCTGTTCAGGAATCTCTCCAGGGAAGGCTTCCAGGTCGCGATGGAGATCGGCGCGGGGAAAAAGGCGCGAAGGCTTGTCACAAGTGGTTGGAAAGGGAATCTGCGAGCGGGGGCGGGGGGATCATCGGAAAAGGTCCCGGGGTTCGTCTCGAGCTCGATTTCAATACCCGGGAGGATCCCCGTTTCGCTGAGGATCGGAATCCCTGCTCCCGGTCCGACACGGGCGGAACGAATGACGGCGGGAACCCTTTTCGGGCTTCTTTCCTTTTGGTTTGTTGCCGGTGGCATGATTTTCTGGAAGCGGGACGACCTCGAGAAGACCTCCACCCTTTCCCTTCACGGGCAGTTCCTTGCCGTTTTCATGCTCCTTGGATTTTCCGCCTCGGTCCCGGTACTTCTTTTCCTGGAGCAGTCCTCGGCAGAGAGGATCTCGCGAGCGAGATCGGACGGTGCTACCGCTTTCCTTGAGCGGATGGACTCGTTCACGGAGGCGACCAATCTGATCTCCGGAACCATTCCCTCCGCTATGGAGGCGACCTTGGAGCCCGTCCGGGACTTTTCCGAAGTTGCTCTTTCTTCGGGAACGGACCCGGTAACGGGCCACCCAGTCATCTACGCCGTCGAGGACCGGACCCTTTCCCGGGGTCTGGACATTCGGGATGCCTCTCTCTTCCACCAAAACGGGACTTTCATGATCATCAGCCACAAGAAAAGCCAGGCATACAGTTTTCGGGCTTTCTTCGGAACCCTTCACGAGATTTTCCGGCGTTTTGGTAACCGGGAATTCCCCTCAATCCGCCACTCCGACATCCACCTTCTGGCAGCCGAACAAATCGACTCGACGTTGCGTGGGGTGACCCCTCCGGACTGGACGGCCCGGCTTCTCAACGCACCCATGTCCATCCTCACGATATCGGGTCTGGGCGAGGGATCACAGGTGTTCTTCACACGCCATTTCAAGGGCGGGGGAAAACCCTGGATGTTTTCCCAGACCATCTTCAACTCCCGTTTCCTGCTTGCCCAGGTTCTTTCCCACAGGAAGGAGAAGGGGTCTTCGGGAAAAGAACGCGACGGGAACATTTTCTTCAACACGATCGCCTATCCGATGTTTTCCTGGGCAACCCCCGTTCTGGCCAGGGAAATCGAGTGGCAGATCAGCGGCGACGGCAAGCCGTTTCGGGGAGGAACAAGACGGTCGAATCAGGAACTGGTCATGCCGATCCCCCGGGTTTTCCGGAAACTGGTCGTGGAAGCACGTTTTTCGGGCGAGCTGACCCAGGATTCGGTCATCAGGGAGGGAAAGGAGTTTCTTCTGTTCTCGAAGCCGGAGAAGACTTACAAGGTGTTCATCTGCAACGGGGTTCTTCCCGTCGATCCGATCGTGGCACCGATCCGGAAGGCCGCAGCCAGGGAGGGAAGTTTCCTGCTGGTACTGATCGTCCTGACCGTGGGACTTGCGATGGTCGTCGGGAACAATGTCCTCAGGCCTCTTCGAAGGTTTTCGGGTGCTGTCGCGGCCATCATGAACAGGGATTTCGGAACGAGGCTCCCCGAAGATCGGGGAGACGAGTTCGGAGCCCTCGCAAAGGCATTCAACAAGATGGCGGAGCACGTCGAGGAGGGCAAGCTTCTCAGCCGGTTCGTTTCCGATTCCGTCCAGGTCGCGGCAAGATCCCACAGGATCGGTTCCACGACGGGAAAAGGGGAATCGGTCGAGGTGGTGGTTCTGTTCGCGGCCCTGGGGGACATGAACCAACGGATCCTGGGGGACGATCCTACCAAGGTGATCTCGGACCTCAACATCTTCCTCGGAGCTGGGGCCGCTTCCGTCAGATCGGCGGCTGGGGACGTGGACAAGTTCATCGGGGAGAAACTCCTCGCCGTCTTCCGTCTCGGAGAAGGTTGCAGCAGGGAGGACCTCCTCCGGAAAGCCCTTTGGGCCGATCTGGAAATGAGGACCAAGGTCCGCTCGATCCCGGGATTCGCCCATTCCCCTGTTGCGACAGGAATCTCGATGGGAACGGTCCTTTCGGGAATTCTCGGAAATCCCAGTGTGCGGCTGGAAATGACGGTCCTGGGAGACACAGTCAACCTTGCCTCCCGCCTGTGCGACCTCGCGAAAAGCAAGGGAGGTGGAATCGCTTTCGACGGCGGGACATGGAAACACATGGACAGGCTGTTTTCCCGAGAGAAGGGCGAGAAACCCCAATCATTGGGAAGAGTTCCCCTGAAAGGCAAATCCCTTCCCGTCGAGGTGTTTCTCATCCCTGATCCCTCGAGGAATTGACGGAATCTTGCGGGCCACCGGGCGGATCTTACCTGGGCCGGCCGAGGGATTCCATTTCCAGGAGTCCGGTTTCCAGATCATCGAGACTGTTCCGCACTTGACGGATATCGGCGGAAATTGCGTTGGTGGATGTTTCCAGAACCTGGATGTCGGCATATTTCAGGGAGTTGATCTTTTCGAAGGTTCCCTTGACGGTCTCGAGTATCTGAAGCCTCTGTGCCTTTATCCGCTGCCTGCAGGTCTCGAGCTTTTCGATCTCCTCCAGACGGCGTTTTTTCATGCCGACCGTCTCCTGGAGCTGCCCTTTGACGATCGGATCCAAAGCGGCTTCCGCATCTCCCGTAAGATCCAGGAGCTCCTTCTTTATCCCCGTCGTATCGATCTTCCCGAGAACGCTGTTCAGGTGGCTGGTCCTCAGGAGAAGCCGCGCATGGTCTTTCTGAAGCGACTGGATCTGGGGAACCGCGTCAGCAAGGGCTTTCTCCAGGGCAGGGTCGGTTCCGTTGAAAAAGGCGGTTATCCTGGCCAACTCCCTTTCCAGGGAAAGGAACTCCTGCACCTCCCGGTCTCCCAGATCGGCCCCGCCGTCTTTGACGCCCGCTGAAACACGAATCCGGGAAATGGCCCGCGATCTTCCAAGAGTCCCTCCGATCGAGGAACCGAGTGACCGCGGGGAAAGCCAGTCGGGCAGGGATGGAAAGCGGAAGTTGTTGATCGCCAGAAGCGCACCCCCCGTTGCCCCGAAGACGGCGGCAGTCAGGAGGGAAAAACCGCTTCTCATGGCGATGAAGGGGCAGTACAACACCGCCATCCCCCCGAAGAAGTAGGAGATGTCCCATTCCTTGATCGAAATCCCGATCATGGTCAGCATCACGATCGTGGAGATGAGCATCTCTCCCTGGAGTTCGGTCGGGTCGCTGACTCCCTGGGTCAACTTCACGATGATGTAGTAATTGAAAACGAAATTCGCGAATGTGATCAGTGCCCTGCTGAGTGATGACATGGCCTTTCTCTCTCTCTCTTTTCGCCCGTCGGGTTGTCCCAACCCGGAAAAACTGCGCCAGCCCTTGTCCCATGATGCCTGCCCACCGGTCTGGGGGGGGCACCCGGAAGAGCCGGGTGCCCTCCAGGACTGCGACATCCTGGCTATTCGGGCACATTCACCCCGTCGTGGGGCCCGTGCCCGACAACACCTACATGCTTCCGATTTTGCCGCGGGGAGTGAAAAGACTGGAGAAAATGGCGAGGGGTATCTTCAGGAACAGATAAGTGAAATACAAGCCAAGCAGCACAAGGGGAATGTTGATCGCCAATTCGATGACGGGAATGCATGAGTTCCAGAGCTTAGTTTCCCACGGCGTCTGGTCTTGCACCGTGACTTGAGGAACGGGCACCGGATTGTAGGGCGAGACGGATCCGTACCCGGTTCCCTTCACCTCGACCGGACCGTGTTCGGCACACGCGATTACACCTACGCCGGTAAGGTCGCCGTCGGTATAGTAGGCGCAGGTCGTCTCGGGACGCTGGATAGAGGTTTTAAGATAACCGATCTGGGTGAGGAGTTCGAGGTCTCCGTCGGAGATCGTATGGAGCATCTCGGAGTGATCCATGTTGTACATTTCGACCGCTCCGAGGATAACGCGCATGTTCGCGTAGCAGGCCTTTTCCCGGCTCTGTTCCCGGGCCTTTCGGAAGTTGGGGATCATCACGGGCGCAAGGGGAAGAAAGCTGTAAGCTCCCCACAGGTTGATCCCCTTTGCGGATTCCTTGCGGACCACGGTGATGTTCCGGGGCGGGGGAGGGGGGGAATTGGGCGAACCAAGAGCCTGGCTGAAAGGCCTCGAAGGGACTGCCATGGCCTGAACCGGGAGGCTGTTGGGATTATGCCCGTACATGTTGGGGGGTGGATTCCGATATGCGTCAAGGCTGTTGGCCGCAACGACAACCTGCTTCGGGGCAACCGTGATGAACGAGGTGTAGGGGGTGGTGAACTGGAACTTCTTGCTGAGCGAGATGACCTCGGCCTTGCGCTGGGTGGTTTCGCCCTCAGCCGAGATCTCCTGAAGGATGGCGTCCGCCCTGGATTTTGCCCAGGCGCGGGCGACGAAACGGTTTTCCGAAGACTCGCGGCAGAAATTCGCCGAAACCGGGAACTTCTGGACCTGCCCGTTGAGGGTTCCGCTGATCGTGATCGTCGCAACCTGGCCGGTCTGGTAACGACCCATCACCACGAGCTGGGAACCCTTGTAGACGTTGGGCAGGACCGGCGGGAAGATTTCGGAGACCTTCACTCCGCCGAAATCGAGGGAAAGGTCGACGAGAAGAGGCTTGCTGATGGTTTCGTAGAAACTGGTCAGCTTGGCGGTTAGATTCTCGTTCTGGTGAAAATATACCGCCTCCCCACGATTCTGAAGTGCGATCTTGTCGAGAAGGTTGCCACAAACATTATCACCGACCCCAAGAGTGAAAGTCCGGATCTTCCTGGTATTGCCCTGGGTCATGTCCCGGAGAATCTGATCCGGATTCGTGATTCCGTTGGTGGGTTCACCGTCGGTGAGGAACACGATCGCCTTCGTGGAAGGGCTGCCATCGAACATGTTCCTGGCGGTCGCGAGCGCGGAATGGATGTCGGTTCCGCCACCGGCATAGGTTACATTGATGAAATCCTTGGCTGCCTGGCGGCTCTCCTTGTCGGCGGAGGAAAGCCCCGGACGCCAGGGCTGGACTGAATCGTTGAAGGAGACCACCCCGAACCGGTCGTCCCCGTTGAGCTGATCGATAAAAAAGTTGAAGGCCTGCTTGGTCTGCTCGATCTTGAAACCATTCATGCTTCCCGAAACATCCATCACGAAGACAATGTCGCGGGCAACGATGTCGGCTGCGTCAACTATTTCCTGCGGGGCGAGCATCATCATGAAATAACCCTTGTCGTTCTTTTCCGGTTGGGTTGAGAGGAAGTTGAAGCCCATCCGCTGGGCCTTGACCTCGTAGTTCAACTGAAAATCGCAATCAGGGGTGATCCGTGCCTTCTCGAAGAAGATGGAATAGTTCTTCCCATCGACCTTTTGGGCACTGATCTGATGGGAGGGGGATTCCACCTTGACGATTTCCTTCTGGTCCCTGAGGGTGACCTTCACCGAAACCAGGTCCAGTTCCTTGTTCTGCACCTTTGCAACATTCATCGGGATGTTGTACTGGATCTTTCCCTGATGGTAGGGAAGGATTTCGCTGTAGGTCAGGTCGAGCTTCGCCCGGCTTCTGGGACCGACCGCTCCGAGCTTTGTCTCGAAGGAGTTCGGGTCGGCCTGCTGAGCGACCGCGGGGACCGCTCCGGCATTCTTGGCGTTCTCGTAGATGGCTTCGGCTTCGTGCTTCTCCTCGAGGGTTCCGACGTGACGCTGGCCGTCGGCCGTGGTCAGGCCAAACTCCTGGACGGAAGCCTTTTCTCCGAGGGGAAACCTGTAGGTGGGCTCGATGGTCCGGTCGTAGGGGTTGAAGAAAACCTGTTCGATGCGGGTGACGGCAACCTGATTGTCGATCGTCACTTCGACCTTCTGCTCCATCACCGGCAGGTATCCCTGGTCGCAGGAGTAGTAACTCCCGCTACCGGGGACCGCAACGACACAAGCCATGAAAACCAATACAAGAATTGCCGGAAAACGTGATTTCATTGGCACCACCTCCCTGCAAGATTTCGCGGGGGAGGCGAAAGTGGTCTGGGTGGGTGAAGCGAGAAGAAGAAGGAAAAATAAATCCAATAATTTCATTCCGATGTTCATGAGCTTCACGTCCGATCCCATTTCGACTTCCTCCTCGAACCGCGAACCTTCATCAAGCAAACGGCATGCCCGGCCCGAACTCGGCTCTGGAAGCCAATTCAACATCGCCAAAAAACCGGGTGCGACAAACCACGCCGGTTCATGTCACAGCCGTGGGGAGATTTTGTCGCAGGCGGCCAAACAAGCTCAGAAAGGCATTCTCCGAACCTGGCCGCCCGGGAGAAGCGAAAAACATGCCCGGGGTGACCCCTTTATCCAGGCGGGGTACCGTTTCCCGGAGTCAGGACCGTGGAGGTTACCGGTGGAGGGATTTCAGGGAAACCGCTTCGGCGAGAACTGCCGGGAAGGCTCGGGAGGGGAAAACGACATCAGGCCATTCTTTGCGAGGTCCCTGCCGCTGGAAATCCCCCTGTTTCTGAGGATCGGGATGAAGTTTTCCAGCAGCCCCCTGACGGCAAGGGTGTCCGCCATCGCCCGATGGGCCTCGAAGGGTTTCAGACGGAAATGGGTCGCGACGGCTCCAAGCGCGTTCGACCGGAGAGAAAGAAGTCTCCGGGAAAGCTTCAGGGTACACAGGTAAGGCATTGCCAGCGGCCGATTGAGGTTCCTGCGAAAGGCATGTTCCAGGAAAGCCCAGTCGAAGGGCACGTTGTGCGAGACGAAGATCGAGTCTGTCATCAGTTCAGCCACCCGCGGAAGAACCTCCTCGATCCTGGGCTTCCCCCGGACCATCCCGTCGTCGATTCCGGTTACACGTGTGATCTCCAAGGGGATGGGAATCCCTGGATCGACCAGGGTCTGGAACTGACCATCTTCTCCGGATAGGCGGATCAAGGCGATTTCCGTGATTCGGGCTGCCGGGGGGGCAAATCCTGTGGTTTCAAGGTCGAGAATCACGAAAGGAAGTTGCTCGAGGGGCTTGTCAAGCCAGTGGGGATTTTCATCCTGCATGGGATGAAGATTACCTTTCATTGCCGATCAAGTCAATCCCCGGGGTGTCAATACCCGGGGTTTACCTTCGGGGCGAGGTGGGTTACCCTCTTTCTGGAATTAAAATGCGGAGGGGTAGGGACGCGAGATGAAGCTGCTGCGTCTGAAGGGTGTCGTGGACCGGGTGACCGAAGGGGTCGCGGTTGTTGTTCCGGAAGACCGTTCCCGGGAAAGGTATGTTCCGTCAGGACAGATTCCTGAGGTCAGGGAAGGTCTTCCGGTCGACCTTCTGGTGATTCCGGGGGCTGGGGAGAATGACCTGTGCCAGGTGGTCTCGGAAAAGCCCGCCAGAAAGGTCAAACCCATGAAGTTGGCGTCGTTTTCCACGCTTCTGAGGGCCATGCAAAAGACGCGGGAAAAGTTGGAAGCCACGGTTCGGGAAATCGAATCGCGAGAGGAAAGCGACGGCGATCAGATCGAGGAACTGCAGAAGAAACTGGATTTCCTGGACCGCGGCATCGAACTGTTTTCCTGAACCCAAGGAGGAACCGCGAAAGAAAAGGGCCGGAAGGCAGTAAACGACTCAGCGGAACTGGACATCCATAACCTTAACCTGGGCTTTTTCAACGAACCTGACGGTTAAGGTGTACTTTCCCGCAAAACCTGCTTTCAACATGGCAGGGGTGGAGCCATCAGCCCATTCCATATAGGCCCCGGCGGAATAATACTTGTTTTTCGGATCGGCCGCGGCACTGAGCTGGAAAGTTGAGGGGAGGGTATCGCCCTTTTTGAAGACCTTTTCTGCAAGCACTTTGCTGCCGATTTCGATCGCAAGTCTGATACTTTTCAGCTGAAGGAGTCTGTCCTGATATTGAAAAACGTTTGTCCAGACGGATTTTGCCCCGATCAAATTGAAAGTCGCGGTATAAAAAACGTCTTTTGCAGCCGTGGGGGTTCCAGCCCCCGTCGATGCAAACGCCGCGCAGAAAAAGAAAACAACGGTCAGGGCACTCAAAAAGGCGTTTCTTTTCACACATGACTCCTTTTTTTCCGGAAGAATTCAATGAAGAAGACGGTCAGACAGAATACCATGGACGGGACAATGGTCAAATCCATTCCGGACAAATCCATTCCGGACGCCCAAGAATCGCGATAGAATCAGAGTCTCCCTTCGCCCGATTCCAGATCGTCCCTGGAAAGGGCCGTCCGGATCATCGTTGTCATGGCTGGAAGCTGGCCGGAGTCCGTTATCTCACTTGCCGGTTGTCCAGATGTGCAAGAGCGGGAATTCCCTTCACCAGAGCTTCCATGATCTGGTCAGGCGAGGGAGGGCAACCCGGAATCTGGATCAGGACACCGAGAACCTTGCTGGCACCGTCGAAAATCGCGTAACTGCCCTCGAAAATGCCGCCCGAACATGCGCAGTTCCCCACGCCGATCACGATCCTCGGCGGGGGGGTGGCGCGAAAGGTTTCGAACGCGGCCGCAAGGGAATTGCGGCAAACCGGTCCGGTCAGCATCAACACGTCGGCATGCCTTGGAGAGGCGACGAAATCGATCCCCATCCTTTGCATGTCGTAGTGGGGACCCCCGAGTGCGATGAGCTCGTTGTCACATGCATTACAGGAGCCTACATCCAGGTGACGGCAATGGATCGAACCCTCGAGCCCTTTGATCGCCTCCGAACTCGGTTTTTCAAGGGGAAGGGGGAACTCGATCCGTTCCAGATGCAGGGTCACTCTTCATCCCCCAGTGCAATCAGGGATCTTTCCTGCCGGAAGGGATGGACCCCGAAAACCGCCGCGGAATGGCAGAACTTCAAACACTTCGGCTCGCAGGCATCGACGCAGCGAACGCAGCCGATGCACCTTTCCGGGTCGTGCCGGATCCATCCTTCGGTGATCCGGAGGCTTCCCGCGGGGCAGGCCTCGACACATTTCTTGCATCTGGTGCAGGTCTCCGATGCCAATTCGAGCGTTCCCATGGCAAGACGGGGATTGGATGGCTTCTTCCCTTTCGAAAGAGTGCCCGGATTTCGTGAGAGTGCGATGAAAAATTGCTTCAGCATGTTCTCCTACCTGTCCACATCTGCGTAACAGAGTTCGAAACTCTTGTTGATCAAGGGGAAATCGGGAACGATGTTTCCCCGGACGGTGGTCGGGATGCACGGCCAGTTGCAATAGGAGGCGGTCCGGACCGCATATCGATCGATCCTTCCACCATCCCCGAACCTCACGAGAAAGAGGTTCTCCCCGCGCGCAGACTCGGTCGCTCCAAGGCCCCAGCTTCCTTCGGGAAGGGGGGGAAGCGAAACACGCGTCGGACCTTCGGGAAGGGCTTTCACCGCTTCCCCGAGGAGCGCGAGGGATTGGGGAATCTCATCGAGCCTGAGGCGAAACCGGGACATCACATCGCCCGCGGGTCTCGTTGGGACCTGGAATTTCGGGAGTTCCCCGTAACCATCGTAGGGGTGATCCACGCGCGTATCCGCGGGGATTCCCGAGGCCCGGGCGGCCGGCCCGACAGCGCGCAGGGCAACAGCGTTTTTCCTCGTCAGCACGCCGGTCGTTTCCAGGCGGTCAAGGTAGATGCTGTGCCGGAAAGCCGGAGAAACGGCATCCCGAAGGTCTTTCATGGCGTGATCCACCCTTTCGAGAAGGCCCAGGAGGTTGCCTTTTTCGAAATCCTGCCTCATACCGCCGGGGACGAGGACATTCCTGAGGAACCGATGGCCGCAAAGAGCTTCGAAATCACGTTGCATCTCCTCCTTGATCCGGAGGCCCTGTTGGGTAAGGAAAGCGAATCCCACCCCGGCGGCTATCGCGGCGACGTCATTTGCATGGTTGTACAAACGCTCGAGTTCCGACATTACCACCCTGAGCATCCGCGCCCGGGGGGGAATCTCCGCTCCTGCTGCCCGCTCAACGGCAAGACAGAAGGACAGGGCATTGCTGACCGAACAGGTTCCGCACTGCCTCTCCGAAAGGAGAATTGCCTGGTAGGGCACCATCCCTTCGGCCTTCTTTTCGATCCCCCTGTGGCAGAAGAACATCTGCGCATCCAGACCCAGCATGGTATCCCCGACGATCTGGAACCGGAAATGCCCGGGTTCGATTATTCCGGCATGGATCGGCCCGACGGGAACTTCGCAGGTTCCCTCACCATCCACCGTGCAGACGGGATGAAGGACGCGATTGATCTGGAAATCGGGGTCCCGGGTGAAATCCTTGCGAAGCGGGAAACGATCGCGCGGCCAGCCACCTTTCCAGATCAGGGGACGGGGGTCGGGGTGACCGAGGGGGACCAGCCCGAACATGTCCCTGATCTCCCTTTCCGGCCAGTTGGCATTCGTGAAAACCGGACAAAGGCTCGGGAAGCTGTTTTCGCCCGATCCAAGGGGGGCGCTGATCAGCAGATACCGCGGGTCATCCGGAACATGGAGAACGCAAACCAGTATGAAACGGTCGGTCGCCGGGAATGCGTCCCTTGCAGTCATCATGGCAAGCCTGGCGTCAAGCTCGAACCGGGCGGCCTCACAAAAATCGGACAAGTCTGAAACGGGAACCGTAACCCTGACGAGTCCTCCGGGGGAGGTCCCCGGATCCGCGCCCCAGATCTGGAGAAACTGGTCGAGCTTGTTCAATTGGGGCCTCCCCTGATCGCCGAAACCACGAGGTGGAGGAACGAGGAAAAGTCGGGGGTCAGGACAAGAGGGAGAAAAATCAGAAAGACGAAAAGCGCCCCCATCCCGGTCCGTCGCCAGATCCTTCCCGACTGTGAATCCATGAGCATATCGGGACCATGTTTCCCGTCATGGTTTCCGGAATCATGGTGCATGTTCCCGGAATCCTCGTGGTGGTGATGGAAAGGATCCTCGCCCAGGACCACCCGGGTCCCATGGAAGGCAAGGCCCGCGAAGGCTATCGCGAGCGCGCCGGCGATCCCCAACGCAAGAAAGGGCTTTCCCGCGGCGATAGCGGCCCAGACCAGAAGGAGTTCGGAAAAGAAGATCGGGAAGGGGGGCAGGCCGGAAAGTGAGGACATGGATAGTCCGAACAGGGCTCCGCTGAAGGGAAGCCGTTTCCAGACACCCACCATCCTGTTCATGTCGTGTGAGTGGAAGCCCCGGACGATTTCGCCCGCCGAGAGAAAGGCCAGCGATTTGGACAGGGAGTGGCCCAGAAAATGGAGAAGCGCTGCGAACAGCGCCATCCGGGTCCCGATGCCCATTCCGATGAGAATCAGCCCGAGATGTTCGATGCTCGAATAGGCCAGCATCCGTTTCAGATCATGTTGAACCAGCAGAAACAGCGAGGCCAGGAGGATCGAGATCATCCCGAATCCGGTGAGGAATGTTTGAACATAGGGCCCCAGCCCAGCCGCCACCATGATTTGCTGGATCCGGAGGATGGCGAAGACCGAACAGTTGAGCAGGACCGCCGACAACAACGCGCTGGTGGGGGCGGGAGCCTGTGAGTGCGCGTCCGGAAGCCAGAAATGAAGGGGGGCAAAACCCGCCTTGGTGGCGTAACCGATGAACATCAGGATGAAGGCGAGTTTCAGCACCGGGACCGGCATTCCAGACGCGAAGCCGCAAACCACATCGGGGTTGAGCGAGGCGGGCTTTCCCGCCTGGGACAAACCATGGAGCAGAAGGGTAAGGCCGAAAAGGGAAAACGACAGCCCGACGGTGCAGAGGATGATGTACTTCCATGCAGCCTCGACCGCGGCCCGCTGCTTCTTCAAGCCGATCAAAAGGGCGGAAACGAGTGTTGTGCCTTCGATACAGACCCAGGTGACCCCGAGGTTCCGCGTGCAAAGGCTCAGGGCCATGATCAGCAGGAACGCCAGGGTCAGACCATGGAACAAGCCTGTCCGGACAGCCGGTTCACCCTTCTCATCGTGTGGCTGGGGTTCTCCGAAGACGTGGAGGCTGACCGCCCCGCCCACCAGGCAGAAAACGAAAAGGAAGAACCCACCCAGCGCGTCAAGTTCGAGGATTCCCACGGCCGTGGAGAAGGTGTTTCCGCCGATCGCCTTGAGGGAAATCCAGCCTCCGAGGCCCCAGAGCAGGCCGGTGGTGAGCGCGGCGAGGATCCCCCTAAGTATCCTCGGAAGGGGCAGCAGGGCGATCAGGCAGAGGACGGTCAGGGTTCCGAGAAAAATATCCAGCATTTCTTCTATCCGTGCAGCATCGTCATTTCATCGGTGTCTATCGAGTCGAAGGTCTCCTGGATCCGGAAAACCAGGATGCTCATGATCAGTAGTCCGATCAGCACATCGAAAAGGATTCCCAGCTCGATGACGATGGGAAGTCCTCCCGTCAGGGTAAGCCCTGCGAAGGTTACCGCGTTCTCGATGAAAAGGACGCCCATCATCTGGCTGATCGCCTTCTTCCGCGTCATCATCTGGAAGAGCCCGAGGAGGACAAGGGCAAGCGCAATAGTCAGTTCGTCGGCATGGGAGGGGCCGGGCCCGGCATAGGTCTTGTCGGCGATCACGTGCGAAAGAAGCAGGAGGCCCGCCCCCGAGAAAAGGGAAAAAGCCGCCCCGACGTAGGCCCGCCCTTCCATCCGGTCGGCAACGTCGTGAAGAACCCGTCCCAGCCAGAGCGGAATCAGGATGACCTTCACCAGGATCGTGACTCCGGCCACGGCCCAGAGGTGCCACGTCGACTCACGGGCCGCGAAGGTGATCATAACGATGCCCAGCGCAAGGGACTGGTACCGGTAACACGCCACGATGTTCCAGAACCGCCGGAAAAGAACGGTCAGGAAGCCTGTCAGCAGTAGGATGGTTCCCATCCATTCGATCAGGGGGGTATTCATTCCGTGTCCATCCTCCTCAGATTCCTACGGCGACGAAAAGCAGGGCCGTTATCGAAAGCACGAAGGAAAACCCGAGAAGGTCCATCATCTGGAAAAGCCTCATTTTCACGAGTGCCGACTCGGTAAGTGCGAAAAGCCAGGCTCCAAGGAACAGCTTCGCGGAGAACCACCCGATCCCGATCAGAACCCCGCTTCCAAGGGCGGTTCCGATCATTCCGATGGGGGCGAAGCCGTTGACCAGCAGGAAAAACAGGGTGGCTTGTTTCACCCAATGGGCAAGGTGGAGAAGGCCGAGCTGAGGCCCCGAATACTCCAGGATCATCCCCTCATGGATCATGGTCAGCTCGAGGTGGGTGTCGGGATTGTCGACCGGGATCCGTCCGACCTCGGCTATGACGGCGATGAAAAGGGAAAGCCCGGCGAGAAGGCCCGCGGGAGTCCCGATGGGCATTATTCCGCGGAAACTGGGCATGACATCCAGCCTTAGGGAATGGGCGGGAAGGGCAAGTGTCAGCAGCGACAGGAGCAGGGCTGGCTCAACGAGAGCGGAAACCGCCATCTCCCTCGAACTGGCCATTCCCCCGAATGCTCCCGAAGCATCGAGTCCCGCCAACGCGCACATGAAACGTGGTATGGCCATGAGATAGACGAACAGGATGAGATCGGAGGGGAACCCCCAGGTCTCCCCATTGAGCCAGGGAACCATCAACGCCGCGACAAGGACTGCCGAGAACGCCAGCAGCGGAGCGGTGTTGAAAACCCAGGAGATTTCTGTGCTGACGACCCGCTCCTTCGAAAGGAACTTCCGGAAGTCCCGATAGGGTTGCAGGAGCGGTGGGCCTTGCCGCCCTTGGAGGATCGCCTTGTAACGCTTGATCATTCCCTGGAAAAGAGGCGAGATCAGGAGAATCCCCGCGATCTTGACCAGGAAGAGGAATGCGATCTTCATGCCTATCTCCCGAAAACCAGCAGTATCAGGACGACAAGGAACATGCCGAACAGATACCCGTGCAGGGAGCCGGCCTGGATGTGCTGCATACGCCTCGACGAAACGAGGAAGAAACCCAGGACAGGCTTGTAGAGGATCTCCTCGATGAACTTCCGGGTCCTGACCTTGTAGGTCATCTTCTCGGGGGTGAGGGGTGCGCTCGTCCCGTGGTCGCGGAGGTCCCTGTGGGGGGCAAAAAGGAACGAGAAGAAAACCATGAACGGCTCGGCGAAAGCGGATGCCGTGTAGGACATCCGGGGCGTGAGCGGCGTTCCGCAGTTCCAGGTTCCGACCCGGGCGACCGCCTTCCGGCTCCAGATACCGCCCAGGAGGAACCATCCGAAAACGACTCCGGCAACGAGACAGGAAAGGACCATCAGGGGAAGAACCGGGTCGTCCAGACCGGTCACCCAGGAAAGAGGAACCGAAGCGAGATTCTCTGGAGGGTGCGGGGAAAAGACCTGACCCATCGGGCCCGTGACGATCTCCGGAACGACCCCGAAAAGAAGGCAGAATCCGGCCAGGACCGCCATGCTTCTCGCAAGATGCCTTGCCCCGTCGTCCCCGCGGCTGCCCCATTCCGAGCGGGGTTTCCCGAGGAAGACCGTCCCGAAAGCCTTCACGAAGCAACCCGCCGCCAGAGCCCCTGTCAGGGCAAGAAGTGCGGCCAGGATTGGCATCGCTACCTTGCAGACCATCGACGGGAGCTGAAACCCCGCGATCAGGCTCCGATAGACCATCCACTCGCTCGCGAACCCGTTGGTGGGAGGAAGACCCGAAATGGAGGCCGCCCCGATGAAGAACATCACCGAAACCAGGGGCATCGCCCTCGCCACCCCTCCCAGTTCATCGAGATGGCCCGTACCGGTCCTTACCTGCACCGCTCCGGCACCGAGGAAGAGAAGTCCCTTGAAAAGGGCATGGTTGAGCGTGTGGAAAAGACTGGCTGAAAAGGCCATCACGGCTTCGGCTTCGCGGCCGTGAGAACGGAAGATCAATCCCATGCCCATTCCGAGGAGAATTATGCCGATGTTCTCGACGCTGTGATATGCGAGAAGAGCTTTCAGATGGTGTTGGATCAAGGCATACAGCACGCCCAGAAGCGCGGAAACCATGCCGAGCGAAAGGATCAGCCACCCCCAACCCTCCTCGACCGGAAGGCCCGGAACCACCAGGAAACGGAAGAGCCCGTAGATTCCGGTCTTGATCATCACCCCCGACATCAGTGAGGAAACGTGGGAAGGGGCCTGCGGATGCGCCCGGGGAAGCCAGACGTGGAACGGGACCATCCCGGCCTTGGTGCCAAAGCCGATCAGGAGGCAGGCGTAGACGAACCACCGGGTCTTGAGGGAGAAACCAGCCAGGGTGGCCGCCCAAGAAGCGAAGGAGGGACTCCCGGAAACCGCGCACGGGAAAAGTAGCCCGATGGCGAGAAAAAGCGCGGCCACATGGCTCATGACGAGATAGAGGAACCCTGTCCGCCTCTCGGTTTCAAACTTGGACTCTGTGACCACCAGCCCGAAGGAGGAGAAAGCCATCAGTTCCCAGAAGAGGAGGAACGTCACGACATTGGCGGAAAGGAAAAGTCCCGAAAGGGAGAACAGGAAACATCCCTGAAGGATTGGAATCCAATGGAAGTTCCATCGCGCGAGGGAGTGCTCCAGGTACCTGGCCGAAAACCACGATGCCGAGAAACCGATGATTCCGAGAATGAAAAGGAATGTCCCCGACAGACGGTCCAGTCCGAAGAAGACCCCATGGACCCCCGAAACCGGAATCAACAAGGCTTCCCAGGTGACCCCGGCCATTCCACGCAGGCCCGTCCAGACCATCAGGATGCTCGCAGCAGCCTGGAGGGCGGCTGTCACTTGCAGGGGACGGCGCGACTTGTCATTTCGCACGAACCCGGCCAGAACGCTCCCAAGAAGAAGGAACCAGGAAAAGTATGTAAGGTTCATATTCTGGATCCCGTTCAACGGGGAAACGAGCGGTTCTTATACACCTAAACTCGGCCCGCCGTCAAGGACACCCGTCAAGGGTCGCCGTCAAGGGCACCCGTCAATGCTCTTCGCACCAACGCACCAAATGCCCGCGACGGGAATGGATGATCCATCCCTGACCGCGGGAGATCCGTCAAAACGGTGTTTCGTCGACGATCTTCCGTGCTTCGGCGGGAGAAAGACCGGAAAGGGTGGAGATGGTGTTTGCCAACGAGTCGGCGGCCTTCGCCCGGAGATTCCGGCAGTCCTTCTCGAGCCGCTTGTAGCCCTGGATCTGCTCCGGGGAAAGGAACCTGCCCAACCGCCCTTCGAGACGGCTGATCAACTCCGTATCGAGAGACGGGTCGGAAAAATCGTGATCCTCGGAATCCTCGGCGATGAACTCGGGCACCAATCCGGTGATGGTTTCCAGGCCATCGCGGAAAATCTCCATACAACGGGTTTCTTCACGTTCGAGAAGCCCGACCGCGGTCTTGATCTCCAGCAAAGTCTGTGGGGAAAGCGGTTTCGGGACCCTCTTCAGAATTGAATCCAGGAGGTGGTTGGCCGGTTCGGACCGGCGGGGGTTGGGAACCCCCGCCCCTGGGGAAAGTGCATTTCCTGCCACCGATGCGAAAAGAAACGAAACCATGAACCACTGCAGGGCGACGTTGCCGAAACGAAAAGTCGTAACGGTATGGGGTCCCCTGCAGGGCTTTCGGGTTCCGGACATGCGAAAAACCATGCCCGAGACCTTACTCCTCGACTCCGATCATGACGTTTGAAGCTTTGATGATCGCGTAGGCAACCTTCCCTTTCTTGAGTCCAAGGTTTTCCGCTGACTGCTTGGTAATGATCGATACCATTTCGGTACCACCTGGAAGCGTGATGGTCACTTCGGTGTTGACGCTTCCGTGGTCGACCTTCTTGATCTTCCCTTTGATGGTGTTCCGGGCGCTGATTTTCACGGTTTTCCTCCAGATAGTCAGATTGTTCCCAAGGAAAGGAACCATCAGATTCTACACCAAAGGACAAATGTCCGCACGGTCCGAGGAAAGGCCTCTTGCATCAGTCCTTTGGAACAGTATCCCGATCGATCTTTCAGATCCGCTTCCGGGTTTTCCCGAGACGGCGCAGAAACCGGCTGGCATCTTTTCCACTTTCCGGGAACGCCCCCGAAGCCGCCGGAAAAGCCTTTCCAGGCTCGTCACAAGGGGAACAGAGCGGGAAAGGCATCCCCCCGTCCACCATTCCGGTCTTCACCATGGCCAGGCTTTTCACGTCATCCCTGAGAAGGTTTCCCAGGACCGTCGATCCGTCGAGATCGTGGCAGCAGGCAAGGAGGTTTCCTTCCCAGGTGATGAATGAATGGAAAGAAAACAAGCCGCACCGAGCCCCGGTCGTGCTCGCCGAAGTGACAAGGTTTTCGGCTTCAAGGTTCCGGCCCCGGGAATGACAGGCAGCCACACGCCAGAGCACCCCGAAGGATCGGGCGAACTCCCGGGCGGCGATTTCCTCGCCGGGGTTTTCCCCCGTCCTGACCGCCACGAACGTGATCGGGATCCTTCCCCGGAGGTTTTCGGTGAGCTTGCGTACCATCCCCATCGTGGTATCGAAATCCCCGATGGGTACAAGTCTGGGAAACGCGGCAGGATCACAGGTCGGAAGAGAAATCTCCAGCCTCGAAGGTGGGCTCCCGGTGAGCCGCCCGATCGTGGCGGGGTCGATCCCGGCCGCGGGAAGAACGAGACCCGAAGAGAGTCCCTGGCGGTGAACGATCCGGACCGCTTCCTCCCAATCGGGGTGTAAGAGCGGGTTTCCCATCCCAGAAAACGTGATCCGGGAGCCGGCCCATCCCAGTTTCCCGATGATCCGCTCGAGCGCTTCGATGGACATGAATCCCCTGGGCCGCGACATCGCCTTCCTTGGGCAGAAGGCGCACGCGATCCCACATTCGTTGGTTAGTTCGATATCGACGCTGAAGAAGGGCCAACGATCATCCATGCCTGCCGCCACGGACCGCCTCGAGCCAGCGAAAACCGTATCGGAGGTCGGGTTCGAGATAATGGCCTTCGGTCCATTCGTTCCAGGACGAGATGAAAACCAGAGGATTTTCGGGGTTTTCCGCCCGGGAGTAGGACACCGCCCGGCGAACGGCGATTTCGAAGGATTCCGGGCTCCTTCCGGTAACCACCGGAGACCAGGGATACCGCCCCGGTTTCTCCCGGCCGAACTCGGCCCCACGGGGAGTGGCATCCCAACCCGGGCTGACGGATGGGAAGTAGGGAAGGCCACATTCCCGGCGGAAGGTTTTCCATTCTTCAGCGCGTTTCGCCGAGGCCTCCGAAAAGTCCTGGATGTGATGCCCTTTCCATTCGGGGAGAAAAACATAGTGTGTAACGCTGTCAAATCCGGTTCGGGCCAGAACGGGCCGGAAAACCGGTATGGGATCGATGGCGCCCAGATGGAAGCCGGTTCCACCTGAACCGGGACTCTTTTCCCGGGCGCGCGCAATCGCCTTCCCGGCGGTCTCGGGAGACATCTGGCGCAGGAAGAACGAGGTATCGAAAATGCTGAAATAGGGCTTTCCGTCGATCCGGAAGTATTCCTCGCGGCCGAAGAACCGCTCCCCGAGGTGATGGATCAACTCGAGAAAGTCGTCCGGATCGGTATGCACCAGTCTCGAAGGGTCGATCAGGGAACGTTCCCCGGGTTTCACCGGGAGAACCCGCCGGGGCATGCGATTTGCCCACATGAGGGCGAACCTGATCTTCTTTCGGTTCCGGGCGCGGAGAAAACCCCTTTCGAGAGCTCCCTCCAACAAGCGTTTTCCGCGAGACCAGTAGAAGGCGAAGACCAGGACATCGATTCCGTGGTTCGAGGCGGCCTCGATTTTGCGCTCGAAAACCGAGGGGTCAGATTCGTCCTCGCGCCCCCAGAGCGGGATATTTGGCTGTTCATGGCCCTCGAAGACGGGTTTCGCGGAAAACAACAGGTCCCATTCCGACCAGCCTGGGGGGAACCCCGCATCCCGGACGGGGCAGGGGTGCCACCCTGGATAGTAGTACGCGGCGAAAATCGGCGATACGGTCACGGATCCGATGGGAGGTTGAGGGTTTTCCGAATGGCCATCATCCCTTTCGCCGCCCGGTCATCGATTCGATCTCGATCACGATGCAGCTGCAGTGCTCGGCAGCCTTGGAAGTGATCGGATTCTTTGCCGGGTCCAGGTTCAACCGGCGATCGAACCAGGCTTTGAATTTCTTCAACAGTTCGGTCCTCTCCCCGATCTCCTCGACGATCCGGGCTTGGCCGAAACAGATGACGGATTCGAACCGAAAGGTGCACTCCCCTTCAGCCGTGTGAGGCCGAGCCCGGTCAAGGTTCCGCGAGACCACGAAGCACGCATTCGGGTTGTCCCTTACGACGTCGAGCTTCCGCCCCTTCATCGCTCCGTGGATCACGATTCTTCCGTCGAGGAGGGCGTAGGAAACCGGGACCGCGTACGGATTCCCCCCGTCGGAAAGCGCAAGGCAACCGAAATCCTCTTCTTCCAGCATCCGTTTCATTGCCTCGGATTCCATGGCGGGAGAGATTTTTTCACTCATGGCTTCACCCCCTGATCGGGATATGATACCTTCGAACCATGCAAATTGGAATCACACGCCGAGGAGGTTTCGGAATGAGCCGTTCGATCTGTCTTCTCGTTGTCGCCCTGTTCATAGCCTTTTCCACCACACCTGGTTTTGCCGATCGGAAGGGGATCATCAATATCGCCCACCGGGGAGCACGCAGCCTCGCCCCCGAAAACACTCTCGAAGCCTTCAGGATCGCCCTCGAGGAATGCGGAACCGACTGGATCGAGCTCGATGTCCATCTTTCCAAGGACGGCCGGACCGTGGTGGTCCACGATGACACTCTCGAGAGGTGCAGCGACGTCCAGGTCAAATTCCCCGACCGGGCCCCGTGGCGGGTGGGGGATTTCACGTTCGCGGAACTCAGGACACTCGATGCGGGAAGATGGTTCGTCAACTCCGATCCATACGGTCAGATCGCGGCCGGAAAGGTCTCCCCCGAACGGGTCAAGCTCTTCGAGACAGGGTCCCTCCGGATCCCGACCCTTCGGGAAGTCCTTGACCTCGCGAAGGGCCATAAAGGCAAGGTGAATATCGAGATCAAGAACTACCCCTCCTTCTACCAAGGGATCACGCTCAAGGTGATCGGGGACATCAAGGCCACCGGCATGGAAAAGGACGTCCTGATCTCATCCTTCGATCACGAAATCCTCCACCAGTTCAAGATGCTTGCTCCCAGGCTTCCGAGAGCGGCGTTGTGTGACCAGCCGGTTTTTCCGCTCAAGGAGTATCTCGTGGACTGTCTCGGAGCCGCGGTTTTCAACCCCGGAGGAGACCTGATGGGTTTTCGTTCGGTGGAATTCATCCGGAGCGGGAAGTTCCGGACGGACCTGATCGCCGCCGCCCACGAAGCGGGCCTCCAGGTCTTCGTCTGGACGGTCAACGAGCGGGCACATCTTCAGGCACTGATCGATGCGGGCGTCGACGGGATCTTCACCGACTTCCCCCAGCTTCTTTCGGAAATGCTGAAGCCCTGAGGGGGATTTTGGGGTAGCCCTGGGCAGAGAGCGATCCCCGGCCCGCAATTTCGAGGAAAACTTTCAGACCCTCTTCCGCGGCTCAGTATTCCATCGAATCGCAGAGCTCTCCGATTTCCTTCAACCAACACACCATCCTGGAAAAACCGGGTTCGCTGAAACCCGCGAGGCCAGCGTTCTTCTGTTCCACCATCCTCCGGCCCACCGCCGCCCCGAAAGAGGTTGGAAGAAGCATCCAATCCGTTTCCCCGCCCATTACGTTGGTTGTCTCCATCACTTCTCCAGGCTTGTTGGAAAATTGCCTGGGAGGAAGCCAACGCAATCCGATGCTGAAAAAGGTCTTCTCACCTGGAATTTCGTAGTCTGTAAAAAGCCCCACCGCAATGACGGGATCTTCATAGATCATGGACTTCAATTTTCTCATGCCTGCCTTTGCTCCATCATTACGGAAGGGCATCTGGGAAGGTTCTCAATTGAAATCTTCGTCCGTCAGGAGGGTCAATTCGCTGTCCGATAGGGGGGACATTCTCGAAACCCGGCCTGACTGTTTGGAAAGGGCTTTCTGAAAGAGGTCCCTGATACCCCGGACATTTCCGAACTCGCGAACCCCGATGCTGTCGAGTGCGGAAAACTTCTTCCGAAGGAACTCGGCACTCTCCGGGGAAATGGAGAACCCGTTGTCGCGACAGAGCCTTTCCATCAATTCGACCAGTTCATCCCCCGAAAAATCCGGGAATGCGAAAACCCTTTTGAACCTTGCCTGAAGAACCGGATCAGCCCGGAGGAAGTCTCCCGTCCTGTCGGGGGAACCGGAAAGAATGACGGTGCATCCCTCCCCGACCCCTTCCATCCCGTTCAGTATCTCCTCGATGGCTTGGCCCGCCCGGGCCGAGTTCTCCCTGGGGATGGCCAGCTTATCGACATCTCCGATGTAGAGAATCCCTCCCCGACAACCTTCGATCACTCCTCCGAACCCGCTGACGGGGGAGTCCGCGGCCCTCAGGAGGCTGGTTCCATCGATCTCAAAGAGGTGCCCGGACGAAAGGAACCCGACCGCCCTCAGCATCTTCCCGAGAATTCCAGCGACCGTTCTCTTGCCATTTCCGGCGTTTCCCAGGAAAACCATTTCCAGCGAAAGGTTGGGACCCGCAAGCCCTTTTTCTTTTCGGACCTGCATGACCCTGACCAGGTTGATCAGGTTGACCACTTCCTCCTTGACACGGCCGATCCCGACAAGTCCGTTCAGCTCGGCGAGGTGAATGTCAAGGCTGTCCGGATCGCCGAAACTTCCCGCTTCAGGACCCTTTCCCTTGAAAGGACCTTTTCCCTCGGAGCCCTTCCCCCCGGTTTCATCGACGAGGTCCTCGAACTCGATTTCGGTCGGGACGCCTTCCCGGCGGAGAAACTCCTTGAGGAAGTTGACATACTCCGTCAGAACCTCTATCTCCGCAGCATCGAAATCGTTGTCGATTCCGATCGTCTGTATTCCTACGAGCTCGATCACCTTGATGGCTTTCGCGGACAGGCTTGCCCCGTTCTTCCGGTCGAAACGCGCGAAGGATACCAGGAAATCCGGGATCTCGTATTTCCAGTTGGCCCGTATGAACTCCTTGATATCCTTCTTGATCGCCTGTTCAGGATGACGGGCAGGATAAAACACCGTTTTGAGGAAGTTGAACTCCTCGTCAGCAAGGTGCCCGTCGGCAACGATGATCTTGAAAGCCAGCTGCCGAAGGTTGAACAGGATGTTCCCCTTGATCGTATCGCTCTTCTCGACCTGCTCCGAAAGATCGAGCAGGAAGTTCACGAAAGTCACCGTTCGGCCGGGCATAAAATTTTCTCCGGATTGAGTTTTCCCCCGGTTGGGAGGGCAAAAGGCATTCTACCTTCCGTTGGGAACCTAATCAAGAAAAACCATGTCGGGAAGGCAACTTCCAGTCTTATGGCCTCCCGTTACTTCTTTCGGCTTCGACAGAACTTCACCTCCACCGTCAGGACAGATCGATATCGATGTCGTGGTGAAGGAGCAGGCCGAATACGGCCGGGACTGAAAACCGGGCTTTTTTCACCCGGTTGGCCTCGGGTGCGAACGCGAAATTTGAGGCGGTCCTGAAATCCACTTTCTCGAGCACGGTTCTGACAAAAAGTGCGTTCCTGAGATCGCATCCGTCGAAACTGGAGCCCGTCAGGTCGGTCTGGCGGAAATCAGCTTCGCGGAGGCTGCAACCTTTGAAGGTGGTTTCCCGGACGCGAAGTTTTCCGAAGATCGAGAAGTCCAGGATGCAGTTCTCGAAGGAAACTGAGAAGAGGAACGGATTGCACTTTTCGAAATCCACCCCCAAGACCTTGCAGTTCAGGAACCTGACGTTTTTCAGGGAAGCGCTTTTGAGGGAAGCCGAGCTCAGGTTGCAGGAGTCGAATAGGCAGTCTGTGAAACAGCTTCCAGCCAGTTCCGCCTCGGAAAAATCGCAGCCATGGAACTCACAGTCCTCGAAATCCCCGCTCCCATCGGAAATGGACGCGAAATCCCTCCTGTTGAACTTCTCCCCGCTGAATCCCGTCCGTTCCATTGCCTTCCCAATCTCCTTTTCAAGAATGACCGGCTTTCGAGTGTCGAAGACCCCGGTTGCGGTTGGTTACCAAAAAACCTGGCATCCTGACTCTGTTGCGCCTGTAAAAATGGACACTGAAGCAAGGTTAGTGACGAACAATCCCACCGAGCTGCAGAGAACTTGTGAGATAATCAACCGACAAAGGAAGGGATCGAAAACGGAGAATCTTCGCCACGGATGAACCCGGATCAACACTGATTTTCCCGAAAACCGATCCGTGGCAATCCTATCAGCAAACTTGCTGAAGTGTCGAAAAATGCGAAGAAAGAACCAACCGAAGATAACCCAGACTGGTACAGATTCGATCGTTTCTATTCCCATCTGCGGAGATCTGCGAAGTCTGCGGAGTGGTTTCATCCGGCATTTTCCTGGAGTGTCTACCTCTTGGCGGTTTCCGAAAGGGTTTTCCAGGCGCGGAGGTATCTGGCCAGGCGCTCCTGCTCCTTTTCCGTAAAGACGGAAAACCGCCTGACATCCATGTTGTCGAGAAGGTCGGCGAGTTTCACACGAACGGCCAGGGGATTGCCCTTGACCCGGACGATGTAGTCCTCGTAGGCCTCCCCTTCGCGCCGGGAAACGAAATCCAAGGCTTCGAGCACCTCGCGGGGGAATCCCTCGCGCTCGAGACGGGGCCTCTGGTCGGCTCCGTCCTCGATCACGTCGTGAAGGACTCCCACCATCATTTCCGCTTCGTTCTCCATCCGAAGCATCACACGCAGGGGATGAAGAACGTAGGCGGCCCCTGCTTTGTCCTTTTTTCCCGAATGGACCTCCAGGGCAATTCCGATCGCTTTCTCCAGCATCGACATCCGTGTTTCTCCTTACCTCGGTCTTCTCAATTCCCCGCCCCGGAGGGCGAAGCCAGAGTTCCCGGTTTCCCGATCACCTGGGTTCCGGTGGGCAGGTTCAGGGTTCCCGAAGAACTCCCTGACAATCCGATGAGGTCAGGGTCTTCGGCCAAATCCTTCTTCCGTGTCAGGAGGGTTGGGATCAACTCCTCGGCGACGAACTCGGTGGTTCCACGAAGACGTGTCAAAACGGCCATCCGCGAGATCCCGTCGGGGTCTTTGTGCATCGAGAGCATCGCTTCCCGGATCTTCTGCTTGAGTTCCAGGGGAAGGTCCTTCCGAACGACCATGGGATCGTTGGGGATCGGCCCGGTGGTTGTTAGAAACCTGAGAAGGGGGACCTTCTTGTCGTACTTTGGGTTGAGATGGACCGAAAAAACCGCCGCGGCGTCGAACCTTCTGTCGATCACCCCATCGATGCTGGCGTCGTGGCTGTGCGTGAACACCACTTTCGAGAAGAACATCAATGGGTCGATTCCCTGCTGGGACATATAGAGGTTCGGAAAGTAATATCCCGAACCGGAGTTGCGGTCCACATACGCGAACACCTTGTCCCTCAGGTCCTTGATGTGACGGCAAGGGGAATCGGCCCGAACGATGATCTTTCCAAGATAGTCCACGGTACCTTTCTGGACGGGCCGGCAAAGCGCCTCCCAGGATCTCCCGGGCCTGAGCTGCTCGAAGGAGGAGTGGGAAAACCATGCAAGGTGGACCTTTTCCCCCTCGAGGAGCCGGGCAAGACTCTCGTAATCCGCGGCAACGTTGAGCTTGACCGGTCGCCGAAGCTTGATGTTGAGATACTCCAGGACGGGGTTCATCTCCTCCCGCATGTCGTCCGGACTGAGATATGGGATCACCCCCATCACGAAAGGAGGTGAGGGCTCGGTTATGAGGGAGACCGGGAAGAACCGGATCGGACTGGACATTACCCCTCCCAGGATGAGTATCGCCAGGACCCCTCCCATCACCCCGATGATCCATTTCATCATCATTGGGCCACCTCCGCCGTTTTGATCCATCGAAAGACTTCCGAGATCTCTTCTTCCGGGACTTTTCCGGATTCCACGATTCCCTGCTTCGTTGCCAGATCGCTCCAGAAAGTCGATTTGGGTTCGCGCTTCCGGGGATCGAACTTCAGGAGCGGAACCAGCAGTCTGGCGAACTCCTGGCCCAGATTGTTGTCGAGGAACTCCTGCGCCACGGAACGGGTGAACGATTCGCCGCTCCGGACCCCTTCGATTGCCGACAGCAACGGAGCGGGATCATAGAATCCCATTACGCTCAACCGGCAAACGACCTCCGCCCGCCTTGCCCAGCGGGTCCAGGTTTCGGCCAGATCCTCGCCCGTGGCACCCGTGATCCCGCGATTTTCCGCCAACTCCATGACCACCGCTTCGAGCCAGACCCGCTTCAACACCTCGCTCGAAGCTTGCCTGACATAGGCGTTTTCCCCCTCCGACATCCGGTCGACGCCCCAGAGAAGATGAAGCAACTCCGCCCAGGGCGGAAGGGTCTGGCTGAACGTCGATTTCGCCTTCGCCCAGACAGGGGCAAGCGTCTTTCGAATTCCCCCGCCGTCGAGGGGCACGAGGCACCATTCGAGGAGACCGATGACTTCCTCGTCCCCTTCCTGGATGAGCTTGACCAAACCCTCGCGTGCCTCGGGAATATCGAGGGAAAGGACCCTTCCAAGCAGGTCAAGCGAGTTCTCCCGCTTGAGCCCTTTGAGTGACTGGACCAACCGCACCCTTTCCGAGGCGGTCACCCCATTCAGAAGGGAAGCGATCCGTTCGAGACTTTGCCGGGACGCTTCCTGGTTGATACGCTTCGCGCTTTCGGCCACTTTGGGATTCAGGTGCGTGCAGAGCCTCTTGAGGACGCCCAGACACCTCGAGGTCCGGATCTTCCCGAGTGCCGCGACCGCGTTGAGGATGACCATCTCATCCGGGTCTTTGGAGAGATCCTCGAGAGAGGTGACGAAGAGGGGAAGCCGCATCTCTCCCATGACGGCGGCCGCGGTCGCACGCATAAGGGGAGCGCCGTCACGACCCATCCGCCGCAATTCCCTCAGGGTGTCCATCAGCAGGTCCGTCTTTTTCGAAAGCCGAAGGAGACTCATGATCGCGCTTCCCCTTACCCGGTGGTGGGCATGATGCAGGTGGCGGAGCAGGAGCGCTTCAACCCGCTCCCCCGACCCGACCCTGCCGATGGCTTCGAGAATGTCGGCGGAAACCCGGGGCTTGTCGGTCGATTCCAGGATCTCCTCGATCCAGGAGAGGGCTTCCGGGCCGAGAACCTCGAGGGCGACCCTCGCCGCCTCGGTCAAGCAACGGGGATCGGTCTCCAGGGATAGGATGGGGATGAGAAGCCGGCGGGCTTCGGAAGGACTCAGATAGCGGGCCTCTCCGAACGCCTCGATTCTCACTTCCGGATTTGGATGGTGGAATATCTCCTCCAGCCGTTGCGCCCGCTCCCTCGGCTCGAGGAACCTGATGGAAGCAACCATCTCGGAATCGGTTTCTCCGGTGGATCGCGAAAGCGTCTCCCGGAGAGACTGGGAGTATGCCCCGTTCATCCTGAGGTTTGCCAAACCCAGCAGAAGATAGAGCCCCGCTGCAACAAGGAAAAGGAACTGGATCGATACGCGGGACCGGAGGAAAAGAAGGACCGCGCCCACAAGCATGCTCGAAAAGGCCGCCGTGGTGCCGACGTCCCGCCGGATCCGGTTGCGGAGACTCTGGGGAACGGCACCGAGAACGATCGTCGTTCCCGGAACGATGAAATTCTTGCTGTTGAGCAGAACCAGAAACTGGATCAAAACGATCACCCCAAGGGGGTTGAACAACGAAGCCGCTCCGCAGAGGCCAACCAGCAGGATGGGTGTTCCGGACATAACCGAGCCGGTCGGATATCTCGCGAAGACGAGGTTCATGACGAAGGTCTGCAAGGCAATCACGCTGAAATCGGTGACTGCGCCGAAAACTCCCATGAAGGAGGCAAGGTCCTGGCGGGACCGGAAGTACCCAGCGACCGCGGTCGAGAAAAGAAAATCGATCAGGTACTTGTTGAACAGGGTCAGAAAGGAGGAGAGCACCAGCAGCCGCCCGAGAGGATACTTCAGGGAAGCCATCCGTTCCCCGTCGGCCTTGGCCTCTCCGCGCACCTTCCCCGCAACGTTTTGGACGTGGTCTTCCGGATTCCCCGATTGAGTCCGGATCCTTTGCAGGAGTGCACGATAGACCAGAAGCAGAAGGGCGTTTCCCCAGAGAAGGCCCCTGATCCCGAGGAGGTCGACGATGAACTTGATCAGGATTCCGCTGAGGATGTATCCGACGCTTCCCATCGCGAACACCACGGTCAGATGGCGTTTTGCGTCTTGCAGGGAGAAGACCTGGTTGCAGAGGTTCGCGAAAGCCTGGTTCGTGAAGAGGTCGAAGAGGATCGCCAGGAGCACTCCCACCATGAAAACCGGTTTCAGGGGAAGCTCGATCAGAAAGCCCATCCCAAGGGAAAACACGACCGCGGGAAAGGTCAGGAACGAAAGGAGCCATAGCCCTTCCCGCCCTTCGAGCCAGCGGCCCATTCCGACCTGGATCGCGATGAAGGAAATGTTGACAAGGACGTAGACCCAGGGAAGGTATTCGGGGCCCACCTCCTTCAGAAATACTGTCAGAACCGAAAGATAAAGGATGTTGTTGGTCGCCTTCAGGAGAAGGAAGAACCCTCCCATCAACCGGACAAGCGAGCCGGTCGCGTTTTCCCGGTCGGGCAACTCCGGACGGACGGAGTCGTTCATCTGGGCTGACCGCCCCCGTCGGTTTTCTTTCCGGCCGGTTTCGATCCAGGTTCTGACTTCCCGCGTTCCCATTCCCGGGACCAGATGTCATCCATCAGCCGGTTCTTCTCGAGGGTGGCGACCATCTCGTTGAAAGCGCTGCAGGCCTGCGCAAGCTCGTCGTCGCCTTCGACGGGGACCCGGTGGTTGACCATTCCCTCGGAAACATCGCGAATCCCTTTGAAAAGCCGGTTTACGTTCCTGGCAAGGGCACGGGCGACCGCGAAGCTGAAGACTCCCGCCAACACGAGCGCCAGGGCGAGGACAAGTGAAAGATCTACCAGCAAGCGGTTGAGGAAGGAAAAGACCTCCGCCCGCGGCTTTGCGGACACGAGGAATCCGCTGATCATGGGAACCTTCGCGAGAATTCCGATGTAAGGCCGCCCACCCATGTCGAACTGGATCGGTTGGAAGGTGGTTTCCCCCGCAGGAACCTTGCCCAGCTCGATTTTCACCAGGCCTTCCGGGAGTTCAGCTCCCCGGCCGGCGATGAGGCTGCCCTGCTCATCGAGGAGGACAAGGACCCCGCCGCCCGTCACGGGGTATCCCTTGATCACCTCGTTCATTTCAGGCCCCTCGAGGTTGATCGAACAACTGACGACGCCGATGACACGGCGGGAATCGACGAAATCGAAAACCGGAACCATCATCAGGATCATCTTCTGGTCGAAGGAGGAAACAACGTGCTCCGTGATGGCAGGCGATCTCGTCTGGAGAACGCGCAGGAAGGTGGACCGGGTCGAATGGAGGTTCCTGCTCTTGGAGTTGAGGATGTTGCTGTTTTCGTATCTTGCGTCCAGTCCCCGGAACCGGTTCCTGAACGCGATCGAGGTCACCCGTCCATCGACGGAGTAGACGAAAGCGCTGAAGAAGACGGGATTGAGATCGAGGAAACGGTAGATCGTCTGCCGCTGGGATTCCGGGTTCATGCTTTGGATTTCCGGATCCTGGGCAAGCAGGGAAAGTTGCCGCTCCCAGGTGCTGATCAGGTTGTTGATCCCGTTCATGATCGCACCCGTACTCTGTTGTTGCGAGGAAACGGCCTGTTGGATCAGGTCGTTGCGCACTTTGTAGGAGATGATTCCGGTTAGGAGGAGAATGGGGAAAACCCCTGCAACGATGCAGACAAGAAGAATACGGTTCTCGATCCGCCGGTGCCAGGGAATCCCGGACAGGGGCCCGTGGGCAACCGAAGCCGGGTTTCCATCCCCCTCCGGCGCCCCGGCCCGTGACTCCAGGTCGCGTGACCCGTTCAGAAGGTTCCTCCAAAATTTCCGGACGCTCGAAGTTGATGTAACTATAGCAGATATTTCGGATTCGTGGTATCTTCCTGCCTGAGAATTCCCCTGATGAGTCCCCGGATCTCTCACCAGGATTCGAGAGGAATCGAACACCACCCACTCGTTTTCCGGAGGATGCACGTGAATCTTGACAGGAAGTTGTCCGAGGTCCTTCCCCAGGAAAGGGAAAAGTTCCTCATCTGGAAATACCGGGAACTGAGGTTGGTCTACCTTATCGACCGTATCACGGACAGGTACAACTCGATCGCAAAGCTTGTACAAAAATCCCTGGATGTCATTCTCCGGGTCTCGAAGTGCCACGTCGCGGGGTTTCTCCTGGTAGACGGTTCGAAGAGGAAGGACGGTGGCTTGTTCGTCTGCTCCCGCGATGAAAAATCCGGCGAGAAGCTTTCCCCTCGAATCAAGGAAATCCTGGGCCAGTTCCTTTCCGATCCGCTTTCGAACAAGATCGTCAACGACCCTGACCCCGCGTTGGTCAGGGAGGGAATCTCCAACTACCTGGTCTTTCCCATGGTCATCACCTCCCAGCTGGAGGGGGCTTTCCTTCTGGCCAACCGGAAACGTTTCTTCGATGACATGGATGCTTACCTGCTTTCGATCGTCAGCAGCCAGCTGGACAACGCGGTTGTGCACGGCAGGGTTGTCGAGGAACACAAACGTTCCCAGAAAACCCTCGAAATCCGGGGAAGGGAGATCTCGGCCTTGTACGAGATGAGCCTGAGCCTGAGCCTCGCGTATGATTTCGAGACACTCTCCAAGAAGGTCATCGAGAGCGTCATGAACCTGGTCAGCGTTGACCGGGTTTCCATCATGCTCCTGGATCCGAAGACCGAGGAATTGAAAACCTTCCAGGTTTTGGGGGAGAAACAGAAGATCAGGCTGGTCAAACTCTCCATCGGAAAGGGAATAGCTGGCCTGGCACTTTTGAGCCGGAAAGCCATCCTGACGAACGTGGGCTCGGAGGACGAACGGTTCGTCCCCTTCGAATTTCCCGGAATCAAGCCCCGAAAGATCTTCGCCCTGTGCTCGATACCGCTTCTCGCAGGAGAGAAGCCCCTGGGCGTGATGAACTATTCGATACTCTCGAGGAAGAAGACCTTCTCCCCGCAAGACGTCGAAGCAATGAGCGTCGCGGCACACCTCATCTCGCTGGCACTCCAAAGGCAGCAGTATTACCAACTTTCGATCAAAGACGAGCTAACCGACCTCTTCACGTTCCGATATTTCAAGGAACGCCTTGCGGAAGAGGTGAACCGGTGCCGACGGTACAAGATGAACTTCACCCTGGTGATCTTCGACCTTGACCATTTCAAGTCCGTCAACGATACGCACGGTCACCCTTTCGGGAATCAGGTTCTCCAGGCTGCGGCGAACGTGATCCACAATTCCATCCGCAGCGGAGTCGATATGCCTGCACGTTTCGGGGGTGAGGAGTTCGCGCTGATCCTTCCCCACACCAGTGAACAGGGCGCTTTCATCCTCGCGGAGCGGATCAGGGCGAAGGTCGAGCAACTCGAAATGTCCTTCCAGGGCCAGAAGGTGAAGTTGTCGATCAGCGGAGGCCTGGCCACTTTCCCCACACACGGGGATTCGGAGGAAAAGATCCTGAAGGCGGCCGACGAGGCTTTGTACAAGTCGAAGGAATCCGGTCGCAACCGCGTGACGGTTGCCAGCTGAACGTTTCCCGATGCGCCCTTCCATCTCCCGGTTCGATCTGACAAGGTGAAAAGCCTTCTTTAGGAGGATACGGATGACCCGATCCAGTTGGCGGTTCCTGGCAGTTCTTTTCACGGTGTTTCTGTTCGTCTCCGAAACCGGACGGGGAGCCGATTTCGGAACCCGACTGCAGTTCAACAAGGCCGAACTTTACTACACCCCCTCCATCCAGAAGGAGGATGCCGAGAAACTCGGGGACTACCTCGTCTCCACCGGTTTTTTCGGGGACAAGGAGATCTCCGCCCAGATCACCCGCGACAAAGGGGAAGTCCAGTTCAGGTTCGTGGTCAACAAAGGAATGGAAAACGATCCCAAATACGTTCAGACCGTCAGGATGTTCGTTTCCATGCTTGCCCAATCCCGGTTTCCCAGCGAGAAGGTTGTTGCACACCTATGCGATGACCAGTTCAAGACCCTCAAGAACCTCCCCGCTTTCGAGCATGCCCTGAAATTCGAAAAAGCCGAGATCTTCTTCGGCCCCCCGGTTACTCCAGAAGAAGGGAAGAAACTCGGTGAATATCTCCTCAAGGAGTCATTCTTTTCCGGCAAGGAGATCTTTACGCAACTCGAGAAGTCGGGAAAGGTCTTCACCTTTCGATACGTTGTGAAACCCGGCTTCGAGAACGACAGCGGGTACCTCCAAACCGTCCGGGCGATGTGCACCGAACTTTCCAAGAATGTTTTCGAAAATGCCCAGGTGAACATCGATCTCTGCAACGAGCAGTTCGCCACGGTCACCTCCGTCGAGCCCCTTGGAGAGATCGTGGTAAAGGGGGGCCAGGTTAGGTTTTCGAAAGAAGCGGGGGAGGAAACCGCGAGAAAACTCGGTGATTTTCTCGTCGAGACCGGATTTCTGGACGGCCGGGAAAAAACGATCACGATCGATCTCATCGATGGAGTGCCGATTTTCGGGATGGTGGTAAAAGAGGGATTCGAGAAGGACGAGAGTTTCCTGAAGAATGCCGCGGTGTTCGCGGAGGAGATGGGAAAGAGCCTCTTCAAGAGGGATACCATAGATTTCCACCTTTGCGACCAGTATCTCAAAACCCTCAAGGTCGTCAGCACTGAAGATTCGAAAGGCGAATCGATCTCGGTTGAAAAGGTCGAGATCCGTTACACCTCCGGGGTGAAAAAGGAAGAGGCTGAGAAACTGGGGGAATTCCTCAAGAAGAACAAGTTCGCCGATGGGACCCCGAAAACTGTCCAGTTTTCGAGAAGGGGTTCAACCTACCGGTTCCGGTTCGTCGTAAGGGAAGGCGCGGAAAAGGACGAGGCGATAACCAGGGCGGCCCAGGAAACCGTTGGGGAGATTTCGAAGGACGTTCTCGGGGGAGCGCCGGTCGAGGTCCACATGTGTGATGATTTCCTCCATACGGTCAAGGTTTTTCGCTGAACCACCACCCCGGTGAAAGCACGAAAATGGGAATGGGAAAATGAACATCGAAACTCATAGCTGGATGAGCCTCAACCTCGGACGGGAAATGACGATGAAGGTTTACGGAAGTTGGGGGAAACCGGTCCTGGTTTTTCCCTGCGCCGGTGGAACCTTTCATGAGTTCGAGGATTTCGGCATGGTGGAAGCGATCAAGCCTTTCATCGAGCACGGAAAGATCAGGGTTTTCACCGTCGCCAGCATCGACGGGGAAAGCTGGTTGAACCAGGGGAGTCCCGCGGGGGAAAGGGCTCAACGCCATACCCTTTACGAGCGCTACATCTATGGGGAAGTGGTTCCATTCATCCGTCAGCAAACCAAGTCCCGGGCTGGGATGACCCTGGCAGGTTGCAGTCTGGGGGCTTTTCATTCGGTCAACTTTGCCCTCAAGTTCCCCGACCTTTTCGACTCCACGATTGCCTTGAGCGGCATCTACCGGCTTTCCCACCTTATTGGGGATTACATGGACGACAATGTCTATTTCAACTCCCCCCTCGATTACCTGCCCAGCCTGGAGGATCCGAAGTACCTCGAACCCCTGAGGCGAAACCGGCTTGCGATCTGCTGCGGCCAGGGTGCATGGGAAAACGAGTCTCTGGCTGATTCACGCGCGCTGAAGGGGATTTTCGAGGCCAAGCAGATTCCCGCCTGGGTGGACATCTGGGGTTATGACGTCCACCACGATTGGCCCTGGTGGAAAAAGCAGATGCCCTATTTCCTTTCCTTCCTCGTGGAGGAAAAGGCAGTCTGAGCGAACCTCGAGACCTCGACGGTCAAGCGCCCGGAACCACCCCGGTTGCGGAGGGAGACCTTCCCGCAACTGTGGAGTTCGTCGTCCTCGTGGCATTGATGCTCATCACGAGATTCGCGGATCTCTTCGTGACTTTCAGTTTTTCCCCCGATCTTTCCCTCGAGGCCAACCCCGTGGTGGGAATCATGGGTTGGCCCGGGTTCGTGGGCTTTTCCCTGGCCCTGGTGCTTTCGGTTTCCCTCTGCCTCTATTACGATCTGTTTTCCCGAAACACCAGGTATCCTGAGCAGGGAGGCCTCACTTTTGGCGATTTCGCTCCGATCCATTGGTTTGGCCGGAAAAGGCACATCCTCTTCTTTCTCCTGGCTTTCGCCAAAGACTGGGATCTACGGATCAAGTTCATCGGTTTCGCGGGTTCCCGGCTTCTTATCTTCATCGGAATCGTTGCTTCCGCTTCCTGGATTGGCCTGGCTTCCAGCGAACGGTTCGAAGCGTTCTACAACGCGGTGTTCCCTTTTTTCCCGTACGGTCTGATTATCGTGGGGGCGGTCTTTCTCCTTTTCGGTTTCCTCAAGAAGGAGTTTCGGATCTATTCGAAGATTTCGAAGAAAAGCGATCCTTCAGGTTGACCCCCTCGGCATAGCGCAGGGTCCGCGATTTCTTCGCGGAACGTCGATCGGGTTCGGGGGAGTTCTTCGAAGGTTCGGTTCAGAGGTCGGAGCCGTGGGAATCCTCGAAATCCGGTTCGGTCTCTTGCTCGCCCTCTGACTCGGCCGGGATTTCGGTTCCGGTTGGCGGGGCCGCTCCGGGAGAAAGTTCCATGGAATCCTGGATCTTCGCCTTCAGATCGGGTGGGAAATGTTCGCTCCGAAGAAGCCTGGAGGCCTCTGAAGCCGCCTCCTCCTCCCGTCCCATTTCCTGGAGCGTCATAACCCTGTAGTAGGAACTGATGGGATCGTATCGGTTTTCCACCTCGCGAAAAAGGGCATCCAGGTCCCCGCCGTCGAGCATCGATTGATACTGGAGAGAAGCTCTCGAGCCCCCTCCCCCCATGGCGGAGGCGGAAGAACCGCCTTCATCGCCGGCTTTCCAGGAAATCCCGGTGTCTTTCTCCTTGGGGGGCTGATCGGCACCGCCCGGATAGATCACTTTCGTCCCGACAACAAGTTTTCCGGGAAATGCCGGGAACGAAATGACCATTCCCAAGGTCAAAGATGTCATGAGAACGAAAAAAACGCGGCTTTTCACCATAATTCCCTCTACTTAATTCTAATGAAACTATCAAGTATCAACAATAGTGCCGATAGAAGTGGGGGCAAGGCGGACCCCCGGTGCGATCCGGGCCCCTGCCTTCCCTTGGAAATCAGACCAAGAGCTCAAAAAATGGGAGTCCCCGACGGCATGGAAAAAAAGAAGTATTCCATCAAGGAAGTCCAAAATATCGTCCAGATACTTCCCACCGCCCTCCAGGATCTTCTGAAGAAGAATCAGTCCCACCTCAAGCTCGAGGTGGTGCGAAATGAGAAGGGTGAGGAGGAAGTCTTTCTCGACCCGGACTCCCTTCAGCGCATTCTTTTCCTCAAACAGCTCGAGTTACGGCAAAAACTCACGCCCCAGGAGCTCCTGACCCAGATTTCCGAGGGTGAAGGGCTTCTGTCCGAGAAGAAGGGCACTGGCGTCAATGCCTTGAACCTGATCCTCGACGGCCTTGTCGGGGAAGTCCAGAACCTCAACGACAACCTGGAAAACCTCATTTCCCGTTATCACGAGGTCTCCCGCGAGCTGAAGCAGTTCAAATGCGAGAACATGGAGCTCCGTCGGGAAATGGATTCCTTGAAAGTCAAACACAATCTTCTTCTCGAGGAAATCTCCAACCAGCTCCACGGAGCACCCGAAAAGAAGGAAGAGATCATCAATTGATTCTCCCTCCCCCCGGGACGGGATTATTCGCCTCGGGCTCCGTACAGCCTGGATTTGATATCACCCTCCAGACGGGGTTCACGGGTCAGGTCCCGAAAAGCTTCCCCATCCAGGGGAAAACGGGAC
>CAYRYU010000007.1:128129-130376 GCA_964428355.1 uncultured bacterium | reverse complement strand
CTTTCCTTCATTTTCCCATGAAAAGAGGATCTTGGCAAGCTTCATGGAAGGCACAATCCCGCCATCGACATGATGATTGGGCTGCCTGAAAGGGTCATTTCCCTGACTTGACCGAATTCGGCCGGATCGGAACCTGGACTGGAGTCGCATTCGAGGGATGACGGGATTCGGGGGGTTCCTTCCTGACCTGGATATAGATGTCCAGAAGGCTCTGGGTGAACCGGAAAAACTCGTCGGAACAGTCGTTTTGCTGCAGGAGCTGGCGGATCTTCTGGATGTTGGCCAACCGTTTCTTCAGCTGTGCCAACGTCTCCTCGGGCCATTTCTCGGTCTCCATCGCGGCCAGGGTGAACTGGCCAAGGGCCGTGAACCGCTCCTCCGTCATGATGAGACGATTGTTTTTCCAGATTTCGCGTGGCCACTCGGTTTCCAGGATCCCGAAATCGGACTTCACGACCGGATCGTTCTCGTATGGTTCCACCGTCAGTTCCTGATGGCAATGGGGGCATGGAAACTTCTCCCCCTGGAAGAAGGTTTCCGAAAAGATCCGTTTCTTGCAGACGGGACATTCGACGGCTTTCATGGAATCTCCTTTGCGGAAGGTTTCGTGGAATCCTACCATAGCACGGGGCCTGGGAAAAGCCCCCGCTCCAACCCCTCTTCTGGGGCTCCCGTAAGGCGCGGGGCACCGGCGGGTGTTTTGGGAACCCGTCACCCCTCGAGAACCAGATGTGCCTCGACCTCCTGGGTTTTCCCCTTGACCTTCTTGAAAGGGAGCCTTTCCGTCCTCGTTTCGCCGCCTGCGAGGGCGAGGGAGGTCCCCGAGATTACCAGCCTCGTTCCGCTGGTGATCGTGGCCAATGTCGCCAGTCGGGCGGCAAGGTTGACCGGGTCTCCGATTGCCGTGAACTCCCGCTTCACGCCCCTGGCTCCGAGGATCCCAACCACGGCCTTTCCTGAGTTCAATCCCATTGCCGCAGAAAGGGGGCATTGCTCCTGGAGTTCCCGGCGGACGAACGCGGCAGTTTCGATGGCGGCTTTGACAGCGCTCTTTCCATCCTCGAAGGATTCATGGTGGAACAGGACCAGGATCTTTTCCCCCATCACCTTGTCTATTTCCCCCCCGAACTTCCGTGCCGCCCGGTCAACCGCATCCAGGTGGAGATGCAGCAGGCGGAATGTCTCTCCCGGGTCCTCTTTCGCTTCGTGTTCCTCGAACCCCAGGAGTTGGGTGAAAAGGATCGTGATTTCCATGTTCCGTCCCTTGATAGCCTGTTCACGGAACCTTTCATCCTCCAATGCTTTCTTGACCGACGGGGAAACATATCGACCGAGGAGCCGTCCTTCGCGAAGCTTCCTGACCATCGTGTTGAAAGCCGCACCGATCGAGCCGAATTCGTCCGTTCTCGTCTCGTCGAGGCTGGCTTGAAGATCGTTTCGGTTTATCCGTTCGATCTGGTCAAGCAGGTTCTTCAACGGTCGATTGAATGAGCGGGCTGATCCGATTGCAACGAGGACGGCAAGAGACAGTATTCCCAGCATCATCCCGACGAACTTCCACCATTGGGCCTGGGCTGTCCTGGCCAATGCTTCGATCGACCGGAAACCAGCGAATATGTGCATCCCGAACTGGGCGGGAGGTTGGGCCTCGTAAAGAGTCTGGGACTCTGCGGAAAAGGCCCTCTGCGGACCTTTGGAATCCCTGACTCCCATCACAAGGTTGTGGAGGATCGGATACTTCCCGATTCCGGGGGGAGTGCAGTGCCTCAACGCGCTCGAGGACTTGTCGAGGAGGCTGAAAACCGCGAAGGTGCCCTTCGTCCCATTCCGGATTCCCAGGGTCCCGTTTTCCAGGCAATCGTCGAGAAAGGAGTGTTCGAAGGTCATGCCAGCCCAGGCCCAGGTTACGATGTATCGCACCACACCCTCCCATAGAACGGGTATGTTCAGCAGATACAGCCCGATCGCTTCGATGCTGAAGAAGTTCAAACCGAGAGGATAATGGAGAAGGCGTGTGAACGTTTCAGGGCCTGCATTCGAGAGGAGGAACCGGTAGAAGGTTTCCTTGCCCTGCTCCCTCACATGACTTCCAAGTCCCTTTGCCGATGCCTCTTCCACGGGGTCGAACGGGAAAAGATCGGGAGACAGCCTTTTCAGGATTCCTCCACCGAGGATCTTGAAAAGGTCGAATTTTGCCGCCAGTCCTCCGGAACCGGGCCCAACAGACGGTTCCAGGATTCCCGAGAA
>CAYRYU010000007.1:125258-128029 GCA_964428355.1 uncultured bacterium | reverse complement strand
TTGCCGCCAGTCCTCCGGAACCGGGCCCAACAGACGGTTCCAGGATTCCCGAGAACCCGAAGTGTTTGGGGCCGATGAAGGAAATCTTCGAGTTTCCCGGTTTGAGGACCTCGCCTTTGATGTCCTTCGCAGAACTCAGCAGCAGATCTCGCAGCTTCTTCCCGGACAACTTGGAATCAATCGTGCTCCTTGATTCGATCTCCAGTTCCCTGATCTTCCTGACGGTGTCAGGTGCGAGCGAGACCCTCCTGATTTTCTGGATGAGGGAGGAAAGGTGAAATCTTCCCCCTTCTCTCAGCCTGGACAGATCCTCCTCGAGATCCTTTGCTTCCCCCGACCTGGCCGCCCGCTGGTCATCGGAAACCAACCGTCGTCCCGGGTTCAGGGAGGCAATCAGAGGAACGAGTGCAATCAGGATGAAAGCCGCAAGTAACATCGCCCGGATCGAATAATGAGGCCCCCTGGAAAAAACCCGCTTCTCGACGAAAGCCCGGCAACAGGAAACCCACGCCAGGATCAGAGCAAGGATCAGAATCGCTTCTCCTTTACCCGGGACAGTCGTGGAAACGGAATAGATAAGGATGGGGCGCAACGGGAACTCGGGAGTGAATCGGGCTTCACAGGCAAGGAAATCCCCGGAAGCCCCAAGGAGGGAACGAAGGCCTGCCCGGCCCGTTCGACTGCCGAGGTGCCTCACCAGGCTCGGCTTCCCCTTGAAGAAACGGGAGAAAACGGGCTTCAGCCCGGTGCAATTGGGGAGAAAAGCCAGGCCGCAACCAGGCTGGTTCCAGCTGCCCGCAAGGAGTTTTGCACCAAGAACCGAATCGAATGAAACCGGCTTCCGGCCTTTCGGCAAAGGGTTCCCCGGATTCGGGAATGTCGCGTCAATGAGCGCTCCGAAGACGAGCTTTCCCTGACTCGAAGGGATGGTTATAGAATCCAGATACATGACCCGTAAACGCCCCTCCGAATGGAAAAAGCGGCAGTCACCCGAAACGATCTCCTTATGGACGGGTGATACCGGGAAAGGGAAACCCAACTCCCTGGACAAGTTTTTCTGGAAAGCTTCGGGGTTGGGGACAGGGTATCCCGTCAGCCACAACGCAAGGTTGCGAAGGTTTCTTGTGCTCGGGAAGTACTTCCGGGTTCCATTCCGATAGACGAGCCGGGCCTTCCGACCCTCCACCTGGATCATCACGAAGTCGTGGGGAGGGATTCGCCTCCGGATGAATCTCCCATGGAAATCGATGGATCTTTTCATGGAGTTACTGAGCGTACATGTCTTCAAATCGGTTTCAAACCGGCCCACCAGCTTCTTGAAGAGGGCGCGGGTTTGTATCGAAGGGTCGGAAGAGCGTTGGAGGGAATCCAGGACCCTCTCCCCTTCTTCGATTTTTTCCCCCGCCCAGGTTTCCCGTTCGAGAGCCCGGAACTCCCAAAGCTGGTGGAGTAGCAGTACGAACGGAAACGAGATCAGGAGAAGACCGATGACGAGCCCGGACGCCGACCTCATTCGATTCCCGCCCCTTCTCCTGTTGGAAGGAGGTTTTCCAGCTCGAATCCCCGCCTGAAATCCAGCTCCCGGAAAGCGATCTGCGGGAAATGCTCCCTGGCCCTCCGGGATGCGGCGGGGGAGAGGACTATCTTCGTCGATTTCCCCTTCCGCGAAAGGCTTTCCAGATTCTCCGCCTCTTTCCTGGGCAATCCCAGGACTGCGTGCTCGAGTCGGCCGGAAGAGACTATCGTTCCTGCAAGGAGAGTCCCTTCGTCGATTCCGACGCCCATTTCGTAGGGAAACAAGCCGCGGACCCGCCTTTCTTCCTGGATTCCCTGGTGTCTTCGACGCATCGCGCATGCAGCCTCGAGCGCTGCCGCCAGCCCCGACCGTCCGTCCAGGTCGTAGAATGACGCGACAACGGCGTCTCCGATGAACTTCTCGATCATCCCTCCCCCCCGCTGGATGCAATCGGCCATCGATTCGAGATGGTGGTTCAGCATCGTGACGATTTCCTCGGGGGGGTGGCTTTCGGAATGGGAGGTAAAATCTCTCAGGTCGGAAACGAGAACCGCCCCCGGCCTTTTCACGGGAGCCCAGATCTCCTCTTCCGAAACCTGTGACACCGCGGCGTCAAGGGTCCCGGAGACGAATCGTCCGAGGTCACGGCGGTTCTCGAGTCCGCGGATCATCAGGTCGAGGGAGCGTGTCATCTCACCCAGTTCATCCTCCCGTTCCACGGCGACCCTCACCCCCAGGTGTCCTGAAGCGACCTCCAGGAGTCCTTCCTCGATCCTTTTCAGTGGGGAGACAAGATTCCGGGAGACGAAAGATGCGATGAGGAAGATGAAAAGCCCGATTCCACCCGTCAGGGTGTCGAGTATCATCTTCCCCGCCTGGGCATTCCGCCTGGGGACGTCCAGAGGAACATGGGTTCCGAGGATCAGCCCTGGGGCCTGCCGGCAGGGATAGGCAACGAAAACCGAGCTTTCCGTTTCGCTGACTCTCCTCGAATCAAGCTGCTCCGCGATTTCCATGTCCCTTCGGAGTTTCCGCCCGAAGCCGGTACCCCAGAACTTGCCCGAAAGGCGGGGGCGGTCCGGCTCCATTCCCTCGCCCGTTCTCACTCCCAGGGCGATCCAGCGCCGCGGGTCTCCGATCGAACCGTTGAATTTCCGGACCACCCTCCTCAGTCTCAGGAGGTATCCCCCCGCAGGATTTGCGATGAAAGCCACGAACTGGTCGGGAACGCTCTTGGGGGAAAGGAAATCGAAGT
>CAYRYU010000007.1:115806-125158 GCA_964428355.1 uncultured bacterium | reverse complement strand
GCGATGAAAGCCACGAACTGGTCGGGAACGCTCTTGGGGGAAAGGAAATCGAAGTAGTGGAGAACGCTCTTTCCCGCGGTGGTTGAAACCGCCCCCTTTCCCATTCCCACGAGGATGTAATCCCTCTTGAAAATCCCGTTGTCTCCGAATACCCCGGTCTTCTGGAGCCATTGTCCCACCATCTTCGCATCGGTCGGGGTGTTTTCGAATCTTGTGGGATCAAGAAAAAAGAGGGGCTGGAGAACGGGGATGATAGTGCTTTCATATAGATCGACGACTCCCGACGCCTGTCCCTTCGATAGCCTGGAACCGAAACAGAACACACGGGAGCTTTCCCCGAAGGGGATGAACAGCACGGTTTCGAGCGGGATTCCGGCCGACCGGAAGGAATCGTGCGCGATCCGGGCCGCTTTGAGACCGAATTCCGGCTTTCTTCCAAGGACGCCGGCAAACCATGGGGGAGAAGAAATGACCTTCCGGCAGGTGGTTCCGAAATTCGTGAACTGGGCGGAGTTCCCCGAGTCGATCCCTTCGAGCTGCGCGATCGCGTTCTCGCGAAGGCTCAGAATCTCCCGCCTCAGAGTGATCTCGATCTGCATCGACCCGACGAGATAAAACGCGGTGAGGGGAAGCCCTCCCACCAATGCAAAGAAACCCGGAAGCCAGACCTTCATCGGGAGGTGGATTGGGTTCCCGGTCCAAAGAATCCGAAGGAAGACCACGGCCCAGAAAGTGGCAAGAACCGCGCCGAGATTGCCGGAGATTGAATGCCCCTTCCCGGAAAGGGGTGAGCCCTTCGGAAACGCCACCCAGACCTCGAAGGACGAATTCACGGAAAGCAGCCCGCGATAGAGGAAGGCGTCGGGAAACTCCTTCAAGACCTGGTGGGGGAGGATCTCGCCACGGGCGGGAAGTCTTGATTGTTCGATTACCAGCTTTCGGAGAGCGGGGGGGATCGAAATCCGCGGGAAAACCGGTTCGAGTTTCCGAAATGAGTCCTCCTGGGGTACCAGGACCGGGATCCCACGACTTTCAGGAATCGCCGGTCGGAAATTGAGGGCCCGCCACAAAGGCCTCGAGGAGAAAACGGTTTTTCCGGGAAAGAGGGCGATGAATCCGCCGATGTCCCGATTCCCAAACCGGATAGAGTTCCAGAGGAGCATCCATGTCTTTCCCTCGAAAAAACAGTTGGTGACGCGGCCTTTCCGATATGGGGCAACGAATGAAAGGGGACACGTGTCCCCGAAGGTCCCTGTGCATTGGTCTCCCAATCGGCTTCTTTCCTCGTTGGAAAGGTTCTGGTAATCCCAGAAGGATCGGAAGATCCGGGCCATTATCCGCCCCTTCTCCGTTTGGAGAGATGGACCGGGGATCGGGACGGGCTTCCGGTCGGGACCGATCGAGAACAACCAGACCTTCGTTCCGCGCGGCCGGAAGGAGGGTGCAAATGCCTTTGGAAACGCATCGAGGAAACATTTTCCCAGGATCTGACTGGAGGGTGGGCCGCCTTCCGGGCGGCGGGTTTCGAGCAACCGGGTCAGGATCTTTTGCATGCGGTTTCCGCGCCGGCGCACCTGTTCTTCGAACGGATGGATGACCTGCAGCAGCTCCACCCTTTGGACTGCTTCCTGCCGTAGCCGGTCTTCGAATTCCCGCTTCCGCCAGGTTTCCCGGCGGCTTTCCGCTTGCTGGAGAACCCAGATCAGGATCGCCGTCAGCATGAACGGCAGGATGAAAGGGGTTATGGCGGAAAGGCGTTTCTTCATCTCGTTTCAGGATTCTACACGATCGGTGGGGCTGAAACCTTTCGGGACATGATACCCTGTCGGTTCCTCAGGGAAAAGGGGATCGGTTTTCGGAGGGGTTTACCGGACCGGACCGTTCTGGTATAAAGGGAAAGGTCGTGAAACCCAGTGTTTTCGAGTTTGGAAGAAGCGGTTTCCGATGGAAAGGGAAGGTGGAATGAGGTGAAGATCGGGTATCCAACCCATCCCCGCAGGGATATCGCCGAGGAGATCCGCTGGATCGGAAGGAACGGGTTCGATTTCGCCGATCTTTTCTTCGAACCGGATTTCGGGGAGGCCGAACGGATCGATATCGCGGCAGTATCGAAAGCCCTTTCCGAGTTCAGGCTCGGGGCGGTTGGACATCTCGCCTGGTACATCCCCATCGGATCCCCTCTTCCGGAGCTCCGGAAAGCCTCCGTTGAGGTCGCTCGGAAATACCTCGGTGTGTTCGCGAAGCTCGGTGTGAACGTGGTGACGATCCACGCACACTGGCCCCCCGGGCTATTTTCAGCCGATGAAGGGATCGCCCTCCAGACGGAATGCCTGCTTCAGATAGTAGCAACCGCCAAACCGCTGGGGATCTCGATGGTCTTTGAGCCGGTCGGAGATTTCAAGGAGAACCTGGATAACCTGAGGAAACTGTTCGCACTGAACCCCGGCCTGGGCTTTCACCTCGATATCGGCCATTTCAACCTTCACAGCCGGAACCCCGTCGACTTCGCGCGTGAGTTCGCCCACATTCTTCGTCACGTGCACATGCACGACAACGATGGACAAAGGGACCTCCACATCCCGGTTGGGGCCGGCAGGATCGAATGGGAAACGCTGATTCCCGAGCTGAAGAAGGTCTACGACGGAACCATCACCCTGGAGGTTTTCACCTCACACCGCGAGTACATCCTTCTTTCGCGGGAAATCTTGCGCCGCCTGTGGTCTGGAGAGGCGCGGCAGGTTTCCTGAGAAACCCGATCCACCCGGCAGCCCGTCCCGGCCGGGGAGTCACCCGCATCGGCATCGGCGGTTTCGGAGACCGGAATGGCTTCAGAGCCAGTCGAGTTTCCTCAGCAACCAATAGTTCAGATAACCTATCCCCCCCATGAGGAGGAAAAATGCGGGGTAGGAGATCTTCCAGTTTTCCGGGCCGCAAATGTAGGACCATTCCGACATGCCGCCCACTCCGGAAAGGATGGTGAGGGGCATGAAAATGACGGAAATCGTTGTCAGCCGGCGCATGACCTGGTTGATCTGGTTGGAAACCATGGCCATCCGGTTGTTGATGCCCGAAAGGTAGAGTTCCATCAGGGAGGTAAGCATTTCCCTGTTGATCTCGACGAACTCGAGGAATTTCGCAAGGTGGTCGTAGATATCCCTGTAGAAATAGATGGCTTTTTCCCCGATGAAAGGGGAGTCCTTACGGCAGACCCTGATCAGAACCTCTCTTTCGTGGAACAGGCTCTTGCGGAGCTTCAGGAGGCATGCCCTGATCTGCATCAGTTCCCCCGGCTGGAAGTCGTCCGGGCTTTTGAGAATCTTCTCTTCGGAGGCTTCCACCTCCTCCTGGATCCTGTCGATGACCGCGAATTTCCGGTCTATGATGTAGTCGAGGATCACGTAGAGCAGATACTCCGGGCCTTTCCCGATATCCAGGGCACTCCGGGAAAGCCGTTCATCGAACTTGTCGAAGAAGTTCGGGCTCTGCGAATTGTGCCCGGAAACGCTGATCAGGAAATTCTTTCCAAGGCAAAAGTCGATCTCGTCCGACAGGACTTCCTTGTTTTCGTACCCGTAATAGTTGAAAAGGAAGAAGGTGTTGGTGGGGTAGTCCTCCATTTTGGGGATCTGATCGTCATCCAGGCAGTCCTCGATGGAAAGGGGATGAACCCCGAATGCTTCTATCAGGGGATCGAGCTGCTCCCGCGTCGGGTCATGGAAGTCGAGCCAGACGTAGTCGCCCTTTTTCTGAAACTCCAGGGCTTCTTTCAGGTTCTGGAGACGTCCCATTTTCCCCTTCGGGGAAACATGAAAGAACCTAGTCTCCGCCATCAGGTTTCACCCGAACCGGTAGTGCTTTTTAACCGTCTCGTGAACCGTCCAGACGCAGGACAGACCCTTTGGGAAAACAACCAGATCGCCCTTTCCGAAGTTCACCTCTTCCTTTCCGGCTTTGACGGTCACTTTTCCTTCGAGAATCAGGCATGTCTCTTGGTCGTCGTAGTGCCAATCGAAAGTCTTGGGTTCGCAGGTCCAGATTCCCCACGTCTTCACGCCCAGTTTCTCGAGCTCGTCCTTGGTCGGTTTCCTGACTTCGATTTTCACGGTCTTCCTCCTGAAAGATGTCTCGGGATTTGTTTTGACAAATCTGCAGGCAAATGTACAACAATTCCTTTCCCCGGGCAAGAAGAAGCCTATCCGCCTTCGCCCCTGGAAAAAGGAGTTTTCCAGGGCAATGGACACAGGAGGATGGCGCATCGGATGATGGTCATGCGATGGGTGAGGGGAGGCTGAAACCAGGGAGGCCGGGGCTTGACAGCCATCGACGGCAGAGTGCAAGAGAGTTGAGCCAGTCAGCTGCCACAAGGATCTCGCTGGATGTGTGTTCGTTCCGATACCCGATGCTGAGGTTGACTCCCGGGATCTCGCGACAGAGCGTGACGATATCGGTGAAACATTCCCGGTCGGGCTCGGAAAAGCCCGTGACGGCGGCAATGTAGCTCCGGAAATCATCCGTCCCGACGGAATAGCATTTGAAATCCCGCGCGTTCCTCCGGTCGAGCTGGACCACGAACCGGTGGGAGGCGTTGATTTCCCTCGCGACATCAGCGTTATCGCTCATCAGCCACCGGCTTCCGACGCCCCCCCTTTCCTCCCCGCTGGTGACCAGGAGCGAGTGCCCCAGATCCCGGAGCAGCCACAACATTGCGCAGCCGGCGCGGTCATCCGCTCCCAGGCCCCCTGCAAGATTTCGGAGAACCCCCGCTTCGTCGGCGATTTCCTGCCTTTCTACCGTCCCATGGTTGTACTCTTCGTCCCAGAAAGTGTCTGCGTGGGCAACGAGAAGCACGCGATCCCCCCGCTTCCCGCCAACGAAAAGGAACTGTCGTAGTCCGCTTCCCCTGTGAACGGCCCCGGGGAGGTTCCTGAACTTCCCGAAGACCTCCTCGGATTTGCCCGGCGACATGCTCAGGAAATCCATCAGAACCCGAAGGTCCTGGGAATTCGAAGCGGGAATCAGGTGGGTTTTTTCAGGCGCGGGCATTCCCGGATTTAACCACAACGCTCCCGGAAATGAAAGGGATGGCCTTGCCCGGCTTTCTATTTTCCGCCCGCCCGCTCGATGATGCCGATGATCGCGTTCCGGACGGGGTTCATTACACCGGCCTGCGCGCGAGCCCTTCCCAGTGGAGTCATCCCGTTCACCGAAGCGGTCAGGTCCGCTCCCGCGCTGACCAGGAACCTGACGAATTCGGGCCGCTGCTCCTGTATGGCAACGAATAGAAGCGTCTCCTGGCCGCCGCTTTTCCGCTGGTCGACTTCCGCCCCGAGGTCGACGAGATGGCTGGCAACATCGGTCCACTCGAACTCGAGCGTCTCCGGCAGCAAGCGGTTGGCGGCTTCCTTCCGTGATTCTGGGGGAAGGTCATCCAGGAACCTGCGTACCACGTCAAAATGTCCGTAGTGTGCTGCGATGGCCAACGGGTCCCTTCCCTCGACGGTGGTCTCGGGAATCGGGACGCCCTGCTCGAGAAGGCGGAAGACATCGCTCGCTTTCCCCTGGCAAATCGCCAGAAGAAGATCGGATTGGCTGGTGGGAAGAGACGGTAGAGGAACCGGCGGGATGGAAGTGCCCTCCCCGTGCACCGAACAGTTGATCTTCAGGCCGAATGGGCTCGTGGCAAGCATGAAGGTTCCCGGGTCATGCCAGGAGGCCCCTCCGATCGTGGAAAGGAGCGGGAGGGGAAGGAAAACGTTCTCCCTGAGCCGGAACTGGATGTCATCCAGGAAGATCTGCCATTTTGTGGGGGGGTCTGGAAGATAGCCTCCAGAACACAAAACGAGATAGGCGTCGTCGGGGCAGAAGGTTTCATCCCGAAAGTATCCCTCGTCGATCAGCTTCTGGATGAGGGGTTCATCGATCGTGACGATCGGAACAGGGTGGCAGAAATTGTACCGGTTGATCACCTTTCCAAGATACTTCCTGCCCATGGCGCAGCGGCCGCCTCTCCAGGATCCCGGGCCGTCATAGCAGCCCATTGGTTGATGGAGGGCGACCCAGAGAAGGAAAACAACGAACGGGGAAAGGGTGATGAACTTTTTCAGATTCTCCGACAAAACGGCACCCTCCAAGGAATCTTTGTCCTGAGTAAAGTTGACCGGTCACCCAACGGATCGACCTTGGGCCGCGGGGAGGGAGAGCCCGCCCGGGATCACTTCTTCTTCTTGTCAGTGAGGTTTGTCAGCCCCTGGGAAAGGACCTGGCGGATTCCGTCCAGGCCCTGCTCGAAGGTCGAAAGCTGGGCGATCAGTTGGCCGATTCGGTCTTCCGAGCCCACTCCCTTCAGCATCTGGTTCTTTTTGAAGGTTTTCCGGATCTCCTCGAGGCGTGCCCCCTCATCCGCCGAGAGTTTTCCGAGCAACTCCTTGAACCGGAGCAGGTTGAACTCCGCCCCGGTCGTGAGGGTCTGAGCCTCGTTCTGGTAATGTCCCGCTATCAGCTCCTCCACTTCCGCATCATTCATGATCGGGAGGATCTTCTCGGCCATCCGGTTCATGTTGCGATACGAACCCTGGAGCTTGAAAGGGGGCTGGGTGCGGTAGGCGTCGGCCTGGGCCGCGGACGCAATATACTCGCGGTTCACGGCCAGAACTACATCCCTGACCCGGACAAGCTTCTTCATCGTGTTGACGCATTCCTGGACCTCCTCGAGGGGAACCCCTCCCTCGAGTTCGACGTTCTCCCTCCCCCCGGTTTCCGCGAGGCGGATCACGGCCTGAAGATCTTTCGGGCTCGAGGAAGCGAGCCGGGAAAGGACGGGGTTGGAGCCTGCGGCGTTTTCCAGGTAGCTCATCCGGAAACTGTCCTCGGCTCCGCCCACGATGTCGCCGAGGTTGAATGTGTCGGCCCGGTTGGCGAGCATGTCCGGGATCTGGAATCTTTCGCCGCTCTCGGTGTAGGGGTTGCCCGCCATCACGACGGCAACCTTCCGGCCCCGGAGGTCGAAAGTCCTGCTCTTCCCCTGGAACACGCCTTCGATCTTGCGCTGGGCGTCGCAGAGAGAGATGAATTTTTCCAGAAACTCGGGAGAACAGTGCTGGATGTCGTCCACATAGATCATCACGTTATCACCCATCACCAGTGAGAGGTTCAGCTTGTTGAGTTCCTCCCGTGCGCTGGCGAAGGGGGCTTCGGCCGGGTCGAGCGAGGTGACCTTGTTCCCGATCGCGGGTCCGTTCACCTTGATGAAGACCACCCCGAGCCGGTTGGCGACATACTCCATGAGAGTCGTTTTGCCGTATCCGGGTGGGGAGATCAGCAGCAGGAGGCCCATCCTGTCTGTCTGCTTGTCGTCCCCGGCGGTTCCGAGCTGTTTTGCCAGGTTCGATCCGATCAACGGGAGGAAGACCTGGTCGAGAAGCTTGTTCCGGACGAACGTGGTGAGGACGCGCGCCTTGAACTCCTCGAGTTTCAGTTCGGCCCGTTTCTCACCGGAAAGGGCTTTTTTCAACGAAAGGAATGCTTCGTAACGTGGGACCGACTCCTCTTGGAACCGGGAAAGCCGGCTCATGAAGGAGTTGAATTGGAAGCGGTATTTCCCCTTTTCGACCAGGGCGTGGCTTCCGACGAGACCTTCGAGGTCCCGGGAGACCGGATGGCGACCGACTCTCACCGGGTCAACCGTCTCTTCGAACAGGAGCCAGGCAGCTTCGTCCAGGAAAAGGAGACCGTCGGGCCGCGGTTCTTCCGCGAGAAAACCTTCCATCCATGTCCGGAAAAGGAGGAACACCGCCCCGGTGTCCCGTTTGATCCTGTCGGTGGAGGAGCGGAACTCCTCGTAGCTTCCCTTTTCCCGGAGGTGGGCATGGAAGGCCTTGACGATCTCGGCCGCTTCCCGGCTGATCGGGAAGGGAATTCCCCGCGAGAGCGAGATGAAAAGGAACTCCGCCGCCTCTCCCACCAGCCTGGGGGGAAACACGGAATGCTTCTGGGCAAAGCTCTTGATCTGCGAGGCGAGGTCGTTGCGGAACTCCGAGGTTTTGTCGGAACCCGGGAACAGCCTTGCCGCAGCCCCGACACCCTGGAGTTTGGCCTCCAGGACGCTTTTCGCGGAATCCTCGCCCAGCTGGCTCCAGAAAAAAGACGATCTGGCCATCTCCTTCCAGAATAATTCCGCCAGGGTCCGGGCGGAGGGGGAGTATCTGAGGAGCCCTACGGAAGGGGCGATCTCGACGAGGGTTTTCAGGATCAGCGCGGCATCGTGATCGTGCACCCCTTTCGTGTAGCCTTCCGAGTATCTCGGGGCCATGAAGTTCTGGATGAACCGGAAGACTTCCATGGGGGGAGCCGAGTTCAGGCGGGAAACCGAGTCGGGGGGGCCGCTCTCGAGCTCTTTGAACGCGCAATAGGCCAGGTATTCCCCGCGATAGACCGTGTCGTTTTCCGACACGGTTTCCTGGTTCCAGAAAGGCCGGAACCCGGCGAAATCGGGATGGGCGACCTTTTCGAAGAAGTTGGTTCCGGTAAGGTGGAAGTACATCTCCCCGTCACGGACAACGGTCGTGAGGTCGAGGGGCTGCCGGTTCACGGAAAACCGGTGGTTTCCCAGCTTCAGGATGTTCTCGCCGTCCAAAAACAGTTCCTGCCTGTCCTTGAGTTGGCGGATGGCCTCTTCGCGGAGGGTCTTCAACCTGGTTTCGAGATCGTCGGCCTTGACCGAGTCGTGCAGACCGCGGAGCTGTCCGACGATGTCGCGGATCTTGTCGACCATGAGGTCGGAAGCGAAGAATCCGTGGATTTCATTGGGGGATTGGAACTTGGATGCCCTGCTTTCGACGCCCTTGAGGATCCGTTCGGCCGCGGTCATGAGGCCGCTCGCGCGTTTCGTCCGGGCCTCGACGAGCGCGACCTTGCGCGATTCGAAAGCACCGTAGGCTTCCTGGCGTTTCTCGGAGAGGGCGATCACGAACTTGTCGAAATCCGCGAACTTGCCCTCCAGCTCCTCGATCTGGACCATGACCTTGGTCAGCATCTCGTCGCACTTTTCGGGTGAGTCGCAGACGTCGATCGCATTGACGATGCTCTGTGTGAGGAGCTTCACCTGGGAGGAGAATTCAGCCTGTCCCTCGACGACGGCGAGTTCCTGGGATCGCTGTTTTATTCCCGCACGGATCTGGTTGAGCTGGGCGAAAACCAGGGAGATGGCGTCGATGATCCGTGTCCGCTGGACGGCGTCCTCGATCTTCAGGTTGCCCACGATCTCGATCAGCATCTGGAGCTCATTCGATGCTTCAAGTGCTTCCTTGTCGGCGACCTTGGCTTCGGCACCCGTTTTCAGGCTCTCGACCCTGGC
>CAYRYU010000007.1:0-115706 GCA_964428355.1 uncultured bacterium | reverse complement strand
GTTGCCTTCCGGATGCGGTTCACCTTGTCGAACTCGTCGACGGCCTTGTGGGCGGTTTCCTTGATGCCGAGAATGATCTCGCGGGGGTTGAACGCTTCCGGCTTGTCGACCCAGAAATAGGCGTCCAGGATGTCCCCGGTCTTCTTGACGATGTCGAGGTAGAGGTTGGCGAAGGTGTCGTCGCGCTCGCAGAGCGAAATCACCTCCCGCATCTCGGCCATGCACCGTACGATGTCGCGATTCCCGATTTTGTACAATAGGGAATCCTGCTTGGCGGGGGCGACGTAGTTGGGGCCGACGTAGGGGGTCTGCCAGACCTGGATCGAGTGGTGCTTGCTGGCTTCCCGCGCCTCCTTGAAGTTGATCATCTTGCCGTCTTCGAACAGGGAGTACCCACCGCATATCAGCGGATTGTCGACTTTCTGTTCGATGAGGTTGTACGAAAGCAGTATGTACATCCCGGCGGAGGGGTTGTGGAACATGTAGAGGAAATCTTCTCCGTTGGGGGAGGGAAGCAACCTTTCGAACTTCAAGCCGGAGATGTCGCCCTCGTATTCCTTGTGCTCGCCGTTCTGCAGATAGTATCCGTGGGAATAGATGATTCCCTGGTTGTCGGGAAGCAGGACGCAGGCGTTCGCGATCGCATCGAGCCTGATGGCGCGGCGGATCTTCTCGCTGTAGACGATGTAGCGGAAATCCTTTTCCTGGTAGGGCCGGATCTTGAGGAGGATCAGGTTGCCGAGGGAGGCGTAGAAGATCTCGGCGTCATCGAGTGTCTGGTCCTTGTCGACGACGGGTTCCGAGTAGATTCCCTCGCCGGTTTCGGTGTTGTCCTCTATCTTGATCGTCAGGTCGCCGCCCACCGTTTCGACGAAGATACGGTCTTCGATGGAGATGTGCGGATGGGTGCCGAACCGGTGGAGATCGCGGTGGGTGCGGACCCATTCGAACTCGTGCTGGGGGGGAAGCTTGTACTGGTGATCGCTCCGGTTGTCGAGATACTCGAGGCGGTCTTCGTGGATCGCCCATTTGAAGGTCTTGATATCCTCGGGAGTCCGTCCGACCTGGAAGATCATGAACAGGTGAGGGCCTATGACGGCGAACTTGGCGAACCTCGTCTGTTTGTAATACTTGTACAAATCCTTGAAATCGCTTTCGAAGGAGGAGTTGGAGATGAGGTCGAGGGGCAGTTCCCGGAAGTTCCCGTTGTTGAACTCGTAAACGGCGAAAACGTCGGAGATCCGGGTCTCCGATTTCAGGCCGAAGAAGACGTTGTACCCGAAGATGAACCTGTTCCCGACCGGAACCATATCGCGCGGGACGCAGTTGTGCGGGGTCTGGATCCGCTCCGTGCTCAACAGCGTGAGTTCGATCGAGCCGAACGTCTCCTTCCGCGAGACGTTCAGCTTGTCCAGCCGCTCGCGAAGGGCTTTCCCCTGCGTCAGCAGCCGGTTCCGGATTACCTCGTAGGTTCCGCGGTCGAGGCCGTCCGGTTGGGGCGCGGAAGGGGCCGGGGGGGCCCCGGGAGCATCCTGGGTTGGCTTGTTTTCTGTCATCGGTCGCTATCCCTGTCGCCAAAGGGCGGGACGGCCTACTTGTCGGTTTTCCGATCCGCTTTCGTGGGGAGGGCGAGGAGCGTTCCGACCAGTTTGTCCGACAGTCCGAGAGAGCCGGCGTTGTCGATCATCCCCCGGATCGCCTCCTGGATGTTGGAGTCCGAAGCTCCAACCAGCATTTTGGAAAGTAGGGCGGTCACGGAAAGGTTCTTCAGATCTTCCGTGGAAACGTTCACCATCGAAACAAGCTTCCGGAGACGGTCACGGAAAACCTCGGGGTCTCCCGTGAAGAAGGTGTCCCTGATCGAGGTGAGGGAACGGCTGCTCTCCACCACCCTGTCGATCGATTTTCCCGCCACGGTCGCGCTGACGATCTTGTCGAAGAAGGTCGTTTCCCCGCCGAGGATCTCGATCTTGGCGGATTTGAGCGCTTCCGAAACGATCCGGGCCCGGTCCTCGGCGATGTCGATGTTGGCCTTGATCTCGGCCAGCTCGATGTCCTTCTCCTTGGCCAGCCGCAGTTTGAACTCCTCGTGGTCGCGTCCCACGACGTCGAGGAGTTTCATGGAATTCGCCTTCTCCTGGATTCCCTTGGCTTCGGCGACGTATTTCAGTTCCATGACCTCGGCTTCGGAATTGCCCTGCTTCTTTATCGCTTCGGCGCGGGCTTCGATACCCTTGGCTTCGGCGAGGGCTTTCTGCTGCAGGACGTTGGCTTCGACCAGCCCCTGCTTTTCCAGGGCCAGGGCACGGGCTTCCGTTCCCTTGGCCTCGGCGAGGGCTTTCTTCTCCAGAACGACCGCTTCGGCCGTTCCCTGTTTCTCGATGGCAACGGCTTTCGATTCCATCACCTGGACCTCGGCCATACCGGGGGCGGCCACTTCGGCCTGCTTGGCGAGGGCCAGGAGCTTCTTGGCTTCGGCTTCCTTCTCGGCGGCTTTCCGCTGGGCTTCCCACTCGATGGATGTCTGTTCGGCCTGGAAAACCGACGCGTCGCGCGCGGCTTCCGCCTTCTTGATCTCCTTGACCAGTGCCTGCTGGGCATCGGTTTCCGCCCTGATGACGGTCACCTTCTTGGACCGCTCAGCGGTGGCGAACTCGTGGGTGTCCTTGATCTTCTCTTCCTCTTCGACGACCACGCGTTGCACCTGCACGCGCTGCCGGATGACCTCCTGAATGTTCTTCTGCTCGACCTCGATCGCCTTGTTCTTGTCGATCTGCGCGAGGGTCACGATCCGTTCCCGTTCGGTGACCTCCATCTGGCGGTCCTTTTCGACCCGCTCGGTCTCGACCGCTTCTGTGCGCTCCTTGTTCTTCCGGGCGACGACGATCTGGCGGTTCTTGTTTTCCTCCGCGATCTGGATCTCCTCGTCCGTCGAGATCCTTGCCCGCTCGGACTTGAGCCGCTCTTCGTGCTGGATCTTCTTGGCTTCGGCCTGTTCCCGGGCCATGGTTGCAGCGATTTCCCGCTGCTGCTTCTGTTCGGCTTCCGCCTGCTGCCTCTGGAGCTCGAGAACCGCTTCCCGGGCCTCGACGTCCTGCCGTACGATGGTCTTCTCCTTGGTCCGCTGGATCTGGTTGGCCAGAACCATCTGCTGCGCCGTGAGGTCCGTGATCTTCTTGATGCCCTCCGAGTCGAGGATGTTGTTGGGGTTCAGAAGCTCGACCGGGGTCTGTTCGAGGAAGTCGATGGCGGCGTCCTCGAGGACGTATCCGTTGAGGTCCTTGCCGATGACCTCGACGATCTCCTCCTTGAACTTCTGCCTTTCGGTGTACAGATCGACGAAATCGAACTTCTTGCCGACCGTCTTGAGTGCTTCGGAGAACTTTGCATCGAAAAGCTCGATCAGGGCTTCGGGATCCGAGGCCCGGCGGCAGCCCAGCGATTGGGCGACCTGGAGAACCGCCTGGGGAGTGTTGTTGACCCGGACGAAGAAGGCGACCTTCAGGTCTGCCCGCATGTTGTCACGGCAGACCAGGCCCTCCTTGCCGCGACGGTCGATCTCGATCCGCTTGACCGAAAGGTCCATCAGTTCAACGCGGTGGATGATCGGATAGACGAGGAAACCGGAGAAGGTGACCGAAGGTCCACTCGCTCCGTTCCTGATAAGGGCGGTTCCCTGGGCGACCTGGTGAAAACACTTCAGATAAACCACCAACGCCCCAACGCCGGAAAGCAGACCAACGGCACAAATCACTATCACGATGTAGATGATGTCGAAACCCATTCTTTCGGTCCTCCTTGGGAGTGAGCTATTTTTCTTCTTTGTCGGGAACCTGGAAATTCAACGGTCGGATAAGATAGAAGTCCTTGTTTTCGTCGTGGAAGATGATAAGTCCCTTCTGCCCCTGTTTCAAGGAAATCCCCTCGTTGGTGCGTACATCCAGGAGTAGGGGGGCTCCCTTCGTAGGTATCTCCGCCTGCCCGAACCCGGTGTCGGCCCTCGAGGTCCGGATCACACAGACCTTTCCGATGAGGTTTTCGTGCTTGGAGTGTTCCGATCCGAATTTGCGGAAGAAGAAACCGAATGGAGCGGATAGGAGCTTGGCAAGAATGAAACTGACAAGCATATTGGGGAAGAACATCCACGCGGCGACATTCATCGATGTGTTGTTCATGAAAAAGTTGGCAAGCAGGGAGATCGTCCAGGCGGATAGGGCGAAGAAACTGAAAAAAACCGTCAACGGGCTCTGACCCAGCCCCAGGCCACGATGGATGAGTCTGAAGAAGTTCCCGATTCCGGAAAAGACGCTTTCCAGACCTGTCGTAGGCTCGAAATTGAGGTTCCCCATGTGGGCTCCCCCGGAAGCGGCATCACCGGACGTGGCGTCTTCGGAAGCGGAATCTCCGGAGTGGGCATCGTGACTTCCATCACCTTCGCCAGTCCCGTCGGAATCCCCGCTTCCAGCGTCGCCTTCCGTTCCACCCGCGTCAGCGTCGTGAGCACCATCGCCCCCCGAGCCCGCGTCAGCCCCAGCATCAGCCCCCCCCCCTGCATCGACCTCCACATCACCATCGGAGGGAAGATCGGCATCGGCTTGAGGGCCGGCATCCGCTGAAAGATCTGCGCCACCGTCGACATCCAGCTCTCCTCCGGCATCACCGCCCGCTTCGATCCCGGCCCCTGCATCGGAACCGCTCCCGAACAGGTCGAGATCCGCCGCGCCCAGGATCACGGTAATCCAGTACAACGTCACGATCGACAACAAGATGGTGTACGGAAGGTTGACCGGAGCCAGGCAGACCGAAATAAACTGCATCATGTTCGTTCATTTCCTGGAAAGCGAATGATCGTGGGCAGAGCGCCCGAGAATCAAATAATACTTTAAGGGTACCCCCAGGTCAACGAATGGTTTTCCGTCATCGACAGCCCTGAAGACAAAGCCCGCATCCCCTATGCCATTCCACCTCCCCGCATCGGACGCGCAGTCCGAGGGGACTGACCGACCCCGCAAAGCCCATCTCGACGCACGGTCCGGAAAGGAATGGCGCAGGAGGGGGGCCCAGCAAGGCGCGTGCTCGAAGCTGGAATGGCGATGCCCTAACCGGTCTTGCTCTTCTGGACCAGAAGCAGCTTTTCCCCACGGGACAAGGATTTGACGGCCATCTCCAACTTCAGGGCTTCGCTCTTGGAAACACAGCTTTTCCGATACACCACCCTCGACGGACCTCGCCCGCGGGTGTAGCGGGCGCCTGTTCCCTCGTTGTGTTCCCGAAGCCGACGTTCGAGATCGTTGGTGATGCCGGTATAGAGGGTACCATCGCGACATTCGAGCATGTATAACACCCAACCGCCCTGCCCGGGCCGGCTCGACTCGGAAGCGCTTTTCCGACTCTTTCTCCCCGAAACCCCGTGCACCTATCCGATGGGCTTCTCGTTCAAGAGCTTGTAATAGGGAAGGGGGTCCTTGACGTTTTTAACCTTTGCGGAATGGGGGCCGTCGAATCTCCACATGCCCGGGTCGCCCTTCTGCGCAAGTTCCATGACCGCGGGGGTTGCCAGAATCTCGCCGCGCGTCGCAACTCCCTGGAGGCGGGCGGTGTTGTTCATGCCGCTGCTGAACGCCGTCAAATCCTGGTTGGGGCCGATCAGACCCACTGCACACGAGCAGAAATTCACCCCGATCGTTACTCCGAAATCGGCGAACATCGGAGACTTCTGTATCTCCGCGTTTTCTGGGGAGTGGAGGAACTCCATCGTGAATTCCCTGATGACGAGGGCCGCCCGAAGGACATCGGACGCGATCTCTTCTGGTTTTCGGTCAAAAAACGGAAGCCCGAACAGGCCGATAACGCAGTCTCCGACGAGTTTGTCCAGAGCGCCGTTGTGGAGGAACAGCCGCTCGGTGACCCCGGAGGACCAAGAATTTATGAACTTCGCGATGCGGGTGGGTTCCACGAGAATCTGCTCGCTGAGCTTGGTGAAACCCGCGATATCGCAGAAAAGGATGCCGAGATCCTTTTTTCGGGGAGAGAGGTATGCCTCCTTGTAGTTGTTGATTTTCAACAGTTTTCTCGTCACTTCCGGGGAGAAGAACTGCCGCAGGAGGTTCTTTTCCCGGTTGAAATCAACGAGCCGCTGACGAAGGGACTCCGAAAAGACCTTCATGATCTCGCGACTCGAGACGGAAAGCCCGATTCCCTTGGGGGGTTTGAAGAGGATCTTTCCGACAAGGGTTTCAACGACAAGGCCATCGAGAAGGATCGTTTCCATCATTTCCTGGCTCGGGAAGATCTCCTCCAGCTCCTTGTTCCCCGGGAGCAGGCATTCGGTCCCCCTCCGGACAAGTTTTTCGAGCTCCGGCATAGGGTTGTCGAACGAATCGTAGGTTTTCTTGTAATCCTGGTAGATGAAATACTGGACGGCCTTCCGGCCATCAAGATCCTCGTCGATGTAGAAAAGAACCATCTTGTCCAGCGGGATGGTGTCCCCGATGATGTTCACGGCCATATCGACAGCTTCGTTGAGAAGGTGCGACTTGAGGCACCGTTGGATCTCCAGAATCGTCAGATACTTGTAGCGGCTGCGGTGGATGTCGTAGAAGAAGTTGTCCATCTCTTCGGCCACGGCGGTCATCAGGTCGAAGACGATTTCGGGCTTTCGGGACTCCTTTTCGTCGTATGCCAACCCGAAGGAGCCGATGGTTTCTCCGGCGATGTCGAGTGCCATGACGAACCAGGCGCTTCCATCGACCGTCTTGGTCCGTTTTTCCCCAGTTGAAAGAAGGTCGGGGATCAAGCTCTCGAGGGTTTCCTCCTTGGTGCCGCGGGCGAAAACCGAAAGGGCGAGGTCTTCATTCTGCGTCCTGAAGAAGGCCGCCTTGGGGCCGAGGGAATTCTCGATGAAATCGAAGATCAACTCGATCGTATATGCCAGGTTTTTCTGGCCGGCCTGACAGCCCTCGATGATGTCGTCGATTCCCTTGGAAACCGCGAGGCGCTTTTCGAGATGGGCGCAACGTGCGTCCAGGCTCAGCTCAGGAGTGGAAACAGTTTGTTCGTCGGACATTTCGTTCATCCTTTTCCTGGGAATTGAGGACCCGTAACCCCATCTTAATCCAAACCACCGGGAAAGAAAATCCAAAAAAGACCCGGGTTCGCCTTTCGGAGCCCGGAATTCCTCGGTTCTTGCGCGGGTCGGGCATTTGGGGTATGGTTTTTTCGAGAAACCATACAGGAGGGTTTTCCATGCAGGATGCGAAAATGTGGTTCGTCGTGGTGGCGGGGCAAACGCAGGGGCCGATGGGGGCAGAGGACATCCTTTCCCGCCTCCAGAGCGGGGCACTGAAAATGGAGACGATGGCCCACGCGGAAGGGGTGACCACAGGCTGGACCCCCCTGTCGCAGATACCGCAGTTCGCCGGGGCCAAGGCCCTCGAATCCACCCTTCCCCCTCTTCCGATTCCCGGAAAGACGGTGGCCGACGTCATCGACTACGACATTTTCGGTGACGACATGCAGTTCGTGGAAATCGAGCTGGACCCCAACGAGTCGGTTCTCGCAGAAGCCGGGGCGATGATGTACATGGACAAGTCGATCCACATGGAAACAATCTTCGGGGATGGTTCCGCGAAGCAGGAAGCCGGCTGGTGGGGCGCGATCAAGGGGGCCGGAAAGCGGATCCTCACCGGGGAAAGTCTGTTCATGACCATCTTTACCCACAAGGGCGAGGGAAAAGCCAAAGTAGCTTTCGCCGCCCCTTACCCCGGAAAGATCATCGTCCTGGACCTCAAGGAACTGGGTGGAACGATGATCTGCCAGAAGGAGGCATTCCTCTGCGGGGCAAAGGGTGTCGCGATCGGGATCGAAGTCCAGAAGAACGTCGGGGTTGGGCTTTTCGGGGGTGAGGGGTTCATCATGCAGAAGCTCGAGGGAGACGGTCTGGTCTTCTGCCATGCCGGTGGGACGATCATTTCGAAGGATCTCCGCCCCGGCGAGGTTATAAAGGTGGATACCGGCTGCGTTGTCGGATACCAACCCTCCGTGACGTTCGATGTAGAGATGCTCAAGGAGGTCAAATCGGTTTTCTTCGGCGGGGAAGGGCTTTTCCTGGCCACCCTCACCGGCCCTGGCCGGATCTGGCTGCAATCGATCCCCTTCTCGAGGTTCGCAACGAGGATCCACGCTGCCGCCCGTCAGCATGGGGGAGGCAAGGAAGAAGGCTCAGCCCTCAAAGGGGTTTTCGACCTTTTCGGCGGCAAATCCTGAACCGGGGAAAACCACAAAGGAACCAAGGGCACAAAGGCCACCGAGGCTAAACAAGGGCCATACCTCAGATTCTTTGGCCTTCGTGATCTTGGTGTCCTTTGCATCTTTGTGGTGAGCCTCTTCGCCTTCTCGGCTTTCCGTTTCCCACGAGTGTGCGGGGGATCGCACATGTCTGGGCCCCATTAGGTAGGTCATTCCTGACCAGCCCCTGCAAACCGGCTCCGGACGTTCACCGAAGCCTTTCTCCGCCCCGGCACGCGGATTGCTGTTCCAGGTTTGAGAGAAGAAATGGCGGAGGCGAACGATGGGTTGCACTTCGGGGATTGGGGAAAATCTCGGAAATCTGGATGGGGACTGCTTTCTGAGGGTTGATCCCGCGGAAATGGTCACCGTCTATTGGCTTTTCGACAGCTTCCTGGGCGGAGGTTTCGATCTGCGGGAGACCGTCAAAAGGATCGAAAAAAGCGTCGAAAGTCCCGTGATGAGGCGCGTTTTCCACCGTCTGGGACGTGACTTGGATGCGGGTGTTCCCCCCTCGATCGCTTTTGCAAAATTCCCCAGGGTGTTCGATCAGACCTTCCTGGTGTACGCGCAAACGGCGGAAAAGACGGGGCTTCTGGCCCAATTCTTCGGACTCCTGGCTCGCGCCAGGATCCGAACGGAGAAACTAAGGTCGAGCCTTGGGCATTGGCTGGTCATCTACCCCAGATCCTTTTGTGTGATCTGGGGGATGGTAAGCATCATGTTGATCAGTCTCCTCGATACTTCGCAGTTTGCATGGGGTTTCGAGCCTGCCCAATCCCCGTTGCTCATTCGTGTTTTTCTTGTGATCAACGAGGGGATCCTCTTCCTTCTCGGTGGGGGGACCGCCTTCTACATTTTCGGCGGGGGCCTTTTCCGCCTCAATCCAGGGTGGAAAGACCGTCTCTTCCTTTCTTTTCCGGTAATCGGCCGGATCGTGAAGGACCACAAGGCGGTTTCTTTCTGCCGTTCCCTGGGAATCTTGATAGAATCGGGAGTCCCGATCCTATCAGCGCTCGAAAGTTCCGGGGAGATCGTCCAGAACAGGTTCCTTCAACTGGAACTGGATGGCGTCCGCTCGAGGATACGGAGCGGGAAATCCCTGGTTTCGGCCCTGGAGGGGTCGGACTTTCTCTCGACGTTATCACTCAAACGCCTTCGCGCGGGGGAGGAGATGGGGACCCTTCCTCATTCCCTTGCTTTCGTCGCTGATTGCCTGGAGGCGGAAACGGATCGGAAGCTCGAACTGGTGGCCGGTCTGATGCCTCCCCTCTTGCTCATCGCACAGCTCACCGTCATCCTCCTGTCGCATTTTGCCACCTATCTGGCGTGGATGCTTCCGATCAACCCTTGAAACCTGAACGGAGGATACCATCATGGATTCACTGTCGGACCTGATCGTTCGGGTTCCCGTTTTCGGTGGAATCCTCAGGAAGCTCTGGTTCCTCCAGACATTGAGGGTGGTTTACCTCTGGATGGAGGACGGGGTGCCCCATATCGAAGCTTTTCGAAAAGCCAGGGATGTCGCCCCCAATGCTTTTGCTGCCCGCATCTTCAATGAGACGGCACAAGGTCTGAGCAAGGGTGGTGAACTTTGGGAAATCCTCGGAGCCAGCGGGGAATTCCCGCCGGTTCCCGTCCATTCGGAATTCATGGACAAGCGCCCCGAATCCGTGAAGTTCCTCGTTCACGCAATGATCGAAGCCTACGAAGCCGACCTGAGGTTCCTCAAAGCGGTCTTCACCATCGGAATGGCCCCGATCACGGAAGCAACCAATCTCATGCTGGGATTCGTTCCCCTGCTGTTTACGGGCCTTTTGATTTCCTTGCTTGGGAATCTCTGAACGGGGAAGGAACCCCTCGTGAAAAGTGGAGGAAAAGGGCCAAAGGGGGCCACTCTTCCATGCGCTCAGACCTGAGCAACATCTCCGGTTTTTCCCACCGTCATTTCCGTGGCCTGCTGGGCCAGGCAGAGGAGGCGGGTCTGCTCGCCCTCGCTGGTGATGTAACCGCCGTGCTTGTCGGCATACTGGCGGATCACGAGGATGTTGACCTCCTTGTCCGCCTTCATCTCGATCACGTCCTTGCTGGACCCCTCCGGGCGACCGATCTCCAGACCGGTCTTCGTGATAACGACGAAATAGACGTATGCCCCCCCGCGGTTGATCGCGACCTGGGACTGGATACCGATGAATTCCTTGGGGCAATCGGGCGGTTTGAGTACAAGCTTGACGTCGGTGGGGACCTCACCGTTCTTGCTCTTCGTCAACTCGAGTTGGAACTCCCGGGACCATTTCCCCATTCCCAGGCCCGGCAACTGGGAGAGCAGCGCTTCGAAAACGGGAAGCTTGAAGGCGATCAGGTCAGGCGTCCAGAGGCCCTGGCGGAACAATCCGAAATACGCGGCGAGAAGTACGAACGTGTCCAAGATGAAGGCGCCGAGGATATCCTCGGTCACGGATCTCGTCGCTGATTGTGTGATGAAGCCTGCGATGCCCAAACCCGCCCCAAGAAGGAATATGAATGCGAAGAACTTGACAAGAATCGACAGACAGCCAGGCCCGAAATTCTGAACGAGTTCCATCTTCTTCTTGATTCTGGCGATCTCGGTCGGAGTCGATGCGACCCATCTCTTCCCGGCCTCGAGGGACGGAACGAGATTCAGGGCGGGATCCTGCGACCAGGAGATGTATGGGATCATGATGGCCGTTCCAACGAACATGAGTCCGAGGGAGCCGGAATACTCGATCTGGAGATAGACCCCGATGACGAAAACCAGAAGGGGAATCACGAACCCAGTCAGAAGTGGGGGGTCCTCCGGGGCGGGTGTGGAAATCTTCCGCGCGGTTACGGGCATTGCGCCTCCTTCTTGGGCCGGGTGCCCTCAAGGACCGCGCCATCCTGGCTGTTCGGGCACATTCGCCCCCTCGTGGGGCTCGTTCCCTCAAGGACCGCGTCCGTCGGGCCAAGGACGGGCCATCCGTGGCCCTGGCCCGACACTGCCGCATCCTGCGGTTCGTCCTGGCTGTTCGGGCACATTCGCCCCCTCGTGGGGCTCGTGCCCTCGAGTTCACCGGTCCCGATCGTTTCCCAGTACAGCGGGCAGGCGCCCTCGCAGAGTTCGAACCTGTCACAGGCCCTGCACGCCTCCGGGGCCCGGGATTTTCCCCTGATCGCGGCCGCTCCGGGGGAATTCCAGACGTCGCTGAACGTCGAGGTAACAAGGGAGCCCTGGGCCTCGAAGAAACTGGAGCAGGGAATCACCTTCCCCGCCGGGTCGATGCTCAAAAGCCCGTCGCATGCGGCGCATCCCTTGTTGCCGAGGTTGTGGGCGATCGGGTTGAATAGACAATACGGGGTGGGGGAGTACCAGAGGAATTTCAGGCCCTCGGCCCGGGCCCTTTCCTTTATTTCGAGCACGATCGGGCCGATCTTTGAGTATTTAACGATCATGTCCGGGGCGTGATCCTTCAACCAGGGGGAGGGAATGACCATGTTCATCGAAAGGCGCTCGAGACCCAACTTCCGGGCGAGAGCGGGCATCGCGGTCATGCGCCCGACATTGGCCCCGTTGATCGTGGAATTGCAGTGGACGGAAATCCCCGCCCGCCGGATCGAATCGATTCCGGCAAGGGTCGAGTCGAAGGACCCGGGGGTTCCCGTAAGTGACTCGTGGGTCTCGGCATCCGGACCTTCGAGGCTTACCTGGGCCGAAGCGAGCCCGGCCTTCCGGAACTCCTCCGCCATCGCCGTCGTTACAAGAGTTCCGTTGGTGATGAGGTTAACCCGAAGTCCGAGCGAAGCCGCTTCCGAGATCAGGCGGGGAAGATCGTCCCGAAGGGTGGGTTCCCCGCCCGTGAATGACACGGACGGCACCTCCGCCTGCCGGCGGATCATGCCCAGGATGCCGATGACCTCGTCGGTTTTCATCTCCGATGTGGAATTTCCCCATTTGCTTCCCGCGTAACAGAAACGGCAGGACAGGTTGCATCGATAGGTCAGGGCCACCTCCGAAAGGATGGGAAGCGAGTGGTAGGGCCTCTTGTACTCTATCGTTTCCACCCCGGGCCTGTTGCGACCCTCCCCGAGGCAGCCCTTCATCATTTCCGCGATTCCCGTGAGGAAGAAGAAGATATCCTCCCGGACTTTGTCCGGGAGCTCCCGCCCAGCCAGAATCTGGGAAAGGGTCTTCCCGCGAAGGAGAGCGCCCAGAAGCTTCATTCCCTGGGTGTTCAGGCGGTAGGACTGGTTCGGGAGCAGGATCAGCATTCCGTCAGTTTCACGAAGGAATACGTGGGGCCGTATCTCGCAGATGAAGCTGTCAACCCAGTCGAGGGGAAACCGCTCCCGGGCGGGGACATCTACCTTGCCCTGCTCTTGGGTATCTCCGGCAGCGGTTGTGGCCTTTTTCCCACCGCAACACGTCATCTCGCCCCTCCGCTGACGCATGCGCTATGGCATGCCGAATGACAGGCCGAATGGCAGGCCGAGTGACATGCCGAATGACATGCGCTGTGGCATGCATCGTGGCAGGCGGTATGGACGTAGCAAGCTGCGTGGCATGCGTCCGATTTGACGTAATCGCCCAGGGAAACGTTCGAAGGAACCCCTTCAACCTGTCCGATTCCGCCCTCGAGTTCGGCGACGCGGGTCCTGGTATCCCGGGGATAGGTCGAACCGGTGGAGCGATGGTAATGGTGATCGTACCACGTGCTGATGTAGGTCGACCGGTACCGGCGGTAACGGACGGGAACGCTGGCTTCCTCGCTCGCCTTCCCGGCCCGCTCGAACTCCGCGCGGTAATGGGCCTTCGTGGCGTCCACGTCGCAATCCCATGTTTTTTCCTGGATCTTGTCGACGAGGCGGTGGAAGATGCTCTTGGCCATTTCCGGGGAGACGCGCCCCTCGGCATCGACGGATTCGATGAAAAGCTGCTCATACTGATCGTCGCTGTATGGTTTTCCGGTGGGAAACCTGACCCGGAGGGGGTGGAGGTCCGCGACCTTGATCAGACCCGAGGATTCGAGCTGGGAGACGATGCAGGCAAGGATTTTCGTAACGGGGAAATCGAGCAGAAGCATCGCCTCGATGACGGAAAGGTCGGCGATCTTCCCGTTCTTCCTGAAGCTCGCGACCTGGATTTTTGGGGGTTCCCAGCCTTCGCCTTCCCAGGAAAGGTCGGGGAGTCCTGAAACCTGGCGTGCTACCTCCCGCCGTTTGAAACGGAGAAGGAAAAGCGCCATTGCCATGAACCCTGCGAGACAGAATCCGGCCATGAGTTTCGCTTTCCTGTCGGCCGAAGGGCCCCCGGACAGTCCGGTCGACCCCATGGGGAATCCTAGTTCACCCCGGTTCCGCCCCGAACCGGAAGGAACGGGCTTCACGCCCTTGAAATCGAACGCGGTGAAGATCTTCTTCGGAAAGTACTCCTTCACTTCCATGGGTGCCCTGGCTCCCGTGTTCTCCGCGAAGAGGGTCTGGGAAAGCCAGAAAACCCCCTTGTCGTCGCGCTTTCCGGAATAGTCGATCTTGTACCGGGAGTTCATGAACGATTCGGTCAGGATCTTCTCCCGCCATTCGGCGGCGTTGACCTGTCCCGAGGAAACCTTGTACGGAAGATTGACGAATACCGCCCGGCGCTCCAGCCCGGTTTCCCAACCCGGATCGGCCCAGTCGAGGAAAACCAGCTCCTCGTCGGAGCCGGCCTTTTTCGTGATGCCCATGTGACCTGATTGGAGCAGATTGACCGAGTAGGTCAGGATGAACGTGGCCGTCTGCCCCTGGGGGACGCGGTCGGAAGTGGCGATGTCGACGGCGTATTTCGAGCCCCCCTGGTGGACGACCTTCAGTGGGAAACTGGTGCGGTTCTGGAAAAGTACAAGACATTTGTCCTTTATGAACTCAGGGTTTCCCGCGACCCCCTCGTAGTCGTATCCGCCCATCGTACCGCTCTGGACGAGAACACGGAGCTTGGTCACCACGATCGCGTGGCCGGTTCCCGTCAGGCTGAGATCCGTTTCGATCCACTGCCACTTCACGGACGGCCCTGCAATCGCCCCTGATGGCCCGACGGTCAAAAAGGCAACCAACAGGAGGAAAAAGATGATCGTTCCCGGAATGGGGAACTCCGGGGAATACGGGGTCGGGCCCTCGGAGGCGCCCCGTGACCTCGACGAAAGGTGGAGGGACTGCATCTCCCGCTTGCGTCGCATATCCTTTCTCAATCGGCCTTGTTGCTTTCGACCCTGGCCCTGATCAGGTCAGCCTGGGCCGAAATGAACTGGGCGAAATCGCCCTTCGCGGTCGCCCAGGTCGCCTCGTTGGGGAAGGTCAGGGCGACGGCCTCCCAGAGGTGGCAGTAGACCTTCTCGAGTATGGGGCGTGGCTCATCGCTGCCCTTGTATTCGAAGATCGCGTTGATATTCACGGGCCTGAAAACCGGAGAGGGGCCTGCCGGGACGTCGGTACAAGCGCCCAGGAAGCTGACTTTCATCTCCCCGAACATGTCGCACCTTTCCTTGACGGCGGTCAGGACAGCGGCGACGGAGTAGTCGGCCGAGCTGAAATTCACGGTAAGACGGTTTTCCTTGATTTCTCCGAAAGGAAGATTCATGTCTCTCCTCCAAAATGTTGAATTCCTCGAGTTTCCCGCGTTCCGCGGGCTGCGATTCCAGTCTCCCCAAAGCCGGGCACAGGGAAGTACCGAAAAACCTGAACATCGAAAATTCTACAGGGTTTCGCCGCGAAAATCCATCCCCGATCCGGGATTCTCCGAAAAAGAGAAGCCCCAGCAACTGACAAAGAATCTTTTCCGCAGATGCCTCGGACTTCCGCAGATGGCTAAAATCGGATCGGACCTGCGCCCATCTGCATGATCTGCGGGCGGGCCCCCGGAGAAAACTTCAGGCCGGGAGTTTGAAAACCAGCAGGAACAAGGCTGCCATATAGGCAAAACCGCCCAGCCAGGTTTTCCATCCCAACCGCATCAGGGTCTTGAGAGTCAGTAGGAAGAGGGTCAGAGCGACTCCGAGGGATGTGAAGAAGAAAAACCAGATCATTTCGACCTCCCCGATTTCTGGCTCCAGGACCTGACCAGCGGCCAGGAGGGAAGCTGGTCGAGTGCGTTCTTCCAGGATTCGACCGAGAGTCCGGGTTTCCCGGCCTGGGCCTGAAGGATCCCAAGGTTGGCCCAGCCGAAGGGACTGCCGAAGACAGGTTCGGGATTCTTCAGGATTTTTCCCAGGGCGGAGATCCCTTCCTGGGGGGACTTCAATCCGGAAAGGGAGGCCCGGTCGAGGGTGATCCCATCGAGCGCGGTTTTCATCGGGATCTGGAGAACGGTATCCGCCGACTTCTTCAACTCGATCGAGCCTTCCCGGCCCTTCAGGCGCTCCTCGATGATTCCCAGTGCAAGCAGGGCTGCATTGAGGTTCTGGTTCTGGATCGCTTTCCTGAACCCCACAAAGGACTCGGAGATCTCCTTTTCACCGAGGTCCCCCTCGGGTGCCCAAAGATGAAGATACCTTCCGTCGACGGGCCAGAGGGGGGCGAAGAGGAAATCCGCAGGGGCACCCCCCGCGATGTTACGGTCGAGGTGAAGCGGAATCCCCTGGCCGAAATTCATCGGTTTGGAGAACTGCTGGACTTCGGCAAGAAGGAGGTTGCGACGCATTCCGGAGATTTCCTTGTCTGCCAGGAGAAGAGCTTTCATGGCCGTCTGATCAGGCCTTCCGAGGATCTCCAGTTCGATCCAGCCATCGAACTCCTTTGGGGCAACCGAACTGTGATTGGTTTTCCACTCCTGGTCCTTCCCGAGGATGCTCAGCTTGGCAGGTTCGTTCTTCGCCTTGAACCCTTCGGGCCACTTGACAGAGACCGAAAGATCCCGGAGCGGAACCTTCTGAGATTTCAGCATGACCTCCATTTGAAGGATTCCCGAGATGGGTTCGAAATCGGTGAAACGGATCGAAACCGATTTCCATTCGGGAAGTCGGATATCAGGGGTCACGGCGAAATTCGGGGAACAGGCCCAAGCGAAGACCAGCAACAGAGCCACCAGTGCCTTTTCCGGCTTTTTTTGCATCGATTACCTCCAACCCTGGACGACAGGATACCCTACCGGACCGTCCAGGGCAAGGATGAATCCCTGATGTGATGAAAAAGCTCTCCTCAATAAAATCCGGCCGATCCGGAGGATTTTTCGGTTTCCCTTCGCATGGTCCCGTTTTCGACCGATCTGAGGTAAAGATCGTGTATAATGTCGGAGTCGGAGCACCCGATCTCAAAGGTTTGCGGAGGGTGGTTTCCTGGACGTGAAACCCTGTCAGGATTGAGAATGTTTCGAAGGTTGTCTTTAGCCGTCGCCGGGGCTTTTCTCGGCGGAATGATGCTTTTCGGGACAACTGGAACCTCCCTTTGCCAGGAGTTGTCGGGAACCGAATCCGACATCGGGTTCACGGAAGAGTTCCCGACGACCCCGCCCGGATTCCGATACCCTCCGGAAATCGGCTCGTTCGAGGCGAGCGATCATTCCGATGTCGTCCAACCTTCTTTCCCCGAGGAAGACGTCGAGTATTCGGGTGTCTGGAATCTCGTGAAGCGTTTCGACAAGCCCTGGAAGGAAATGCGTCCCAACGAGAGGAGGGTGTTCCAGATCCTGGCGGACGCGGTCAAGGGAGCCACCACCTACGGCGTGGCAACCTCCGGGGGAACGATCGAGTTCAAATACAACAAGGACCAGACCGCCTTTTCGGGGGAATGGAAGAAGTACCATCCCAAGAACCTGAGCCAGAAGCTTTGGTGGGTCAGGGTAGCGGTTTACCAGGAGTCTCCCGCCGACGGGATCCCCTTCATCTCCATCCATATCTCCCACACCCGCCTTCGCAAGAAGCCCTGATTGCCATTTGGGTCAAGGGTTCGGGGAATCCTTTTCAGACCCTGTGGATCATGGGAATCATGGGGGGTATTGACATTTCCCCGCAACGGGTTATATCCTTCTTAAGGTTTGGAAAGTTTCAAACCTTTGGAAGAAGGAGGGAATATGCACGCGAATCTTCACCGGATCCAGGAACTGGCGGTTCTCGGAGTCAAGGAGTGGGTGGAACTCCACAAAAAGATCCCTTTCGTCCCGGAGGTTTTCGTCACCCTGGCAACCGCCGAAAAGCCCTTGACCCGCGCCGAAATCGCAATCCGCGCCAGGCTCGATCCCGCCGCGATCGAGCCGATGATCGCCTTCCTCGAGAAGGAGGGGTTGCTGAGAACCTTCCACGGCGACCTTCCCCTCCATGAACAGCCATTGGAGATCTCCGGGGATGCAGACCGGACATTGCACTCCCTTTTCATTGGTCATACCGAGGAAGCCATGGGGATTCTCGAACCCCGTTTGGCCGAGGCCAGGAACCTGCTCGAATCATGCCGGGGTCAGTTCGATGCCTTCGACTGGCTTTTCGCAAAAAACCTTTCCCTGCGCCTCAAGAAACTGGAGTTCTTCATTCAGGTGCTGAAACGGCATTCCAAGCTCTGGGAACTAATCGATGGACATGAACATCCCGCTCCCCAGGAGATCAAGGCGGTCCCGATCCGATGAAAACCGTTTCCCGGATCCGAAATACGCCCCCAAAACCGGGTCCTACGGGCAAAAAGAAACCAGGGCGCGGTCCGATGGGCCGGAACGGGAGCATGGGCGGAAGCAGAACCACATTGCGTGAAGTCCCTCTTTCCCTTAGAAGTCTCCAGGAACGATTCGTCCTTCTCGGTGAGCAGCTCGCGGACCTTTTCGGCTTCACCGGCGGAATGGGCAGAATGATCGGGTTCCTCTTCACCTCCTCCGAACCCGTGTCCCTGTCCGCCATGTGTTCCTGCCTCAGGTTGACGAAAGGAACCGTCAGCGTCTATCTCAAGCTCCTGGAAGAACGCAGGATCATCAGGCGCGGTTGGGTCGCCTATCCGGGAAGGGAGAAGTTCTTCGAGATCAATCCATTTCTTCTTGAGGACGTCCGCGAAAGCATCCTGGAGGGAATTGCCCTGCGCGTCCGCCTCGTCGAGGACGCCGTCAAGGCCGGACGACAGGATCTGGACTCGGTTCCCCCTTCAGGGAACGCTTCGGAGGACGGAAAGGTGAATTCCCTTCGGGAAAGGCTCTCGGTCCTCGAAGCTGTAAACCACCAGACGGCGATCGGGATCGGTGACCTCCTGATGAGCCTGAAAGCCAGAAAAGGCGAGTCACAACCGGTTCTCACCCGCGTTCCCATCCAAGGTGACGGGATAGGAGGCGGCGGATGAGGATTGTGATCGTCACGGGGAAGGGCGGGGTGGGGAAGACCTGCGTGGCTGCCGCCACGGGCCTGAAAGCTGCCCAGCGGGGATTGCGGACCCTGGTGATGAGCACCGATCCTGCCCACAGCCTGGGCGACTCCTTCGATCTCGGACTTGGACCCAACCCGCTTCCGGTCGCCCCAAATCTTTGGGGTCTCGAAGTCGACACCCGACGCGAGATCACCCGACACTGGAAGGACATCCAGGAGTTCATCCGGAAAACCATCCAAGCGCGCGGAATCGATGCCGTCCTGGCCGAAGAGGTTTCCGTTTTTCCTGGAATGGACGAGCTTTTCAGCCTCCTACTCCTCAAGGAGTTCTTTCAATCTGGCAGATGGGACCTTGTCGTCGTCGATTGTGCCCCCACCGCCGACACGATCCGGGGTTTGAGTTTTCCGGAAGTCGGAAGCTGGTACCTCAGGAAAATCTTTCCCATCCAGAAATCCGTGGTCGGGATGATCCGCCCTTTGGCGGGGAAGCTTTACGACATCGACCTTCCCGGGGAGGCCGTGTTCGAGAACATCCGGACGCTCATCCAGTCGCTCGAGGGGATGAAGGCGATCCTGGGAGACCCTTCCATCACATCGGTAAGGTTCGTTCTCAACCTGGAGAAGATGGTCATCAAGGAGATACAGAGGGCATACACCTACATGAACATCTTCGGATTCAACGTTGATGCCGTTTTCGTGAACAAGGTCCTTCCCCCCGAGGTCACCGACCCCTACCTTGCGCGATGGAAACGAATCCAGGCCGAGCATCTCGAGGTTGCGGAGTCCTGCTTTTCGCCCGTTCCCCTGTTCCGTGCCCCGCTCTTCGATGAGGAGATGGTGGGACTTCCGATGCTCGGGAAACTGGCTTCAACACTGTTCGGAGACACCGATCCCGCCGGGGTTTTTCTCAACCAGCCACCTATTCGCATCCAGAGCGGAAATGGCGAATGCGTTCTCCAATGGCGGATCCCCGATCTCAAAAAGGAGGAGGTCAACCTGTGCACCCGCGGTGAGGAGCTCATCCTCAATACCCCGATGTTCCAGCGGAACCTGTTCCTTCCACGGGTCCTGGTCGGGAAGAAACTTCGCGAGGCCAGAGTGGAGGCCGATCACCTCCTGATATCATTCGAGGAATAGAAAGCCCCTGGAACACCCCGGGAACCCGGGATTGTGCCGGGGAACTCGACCTGCTATCATTGTCTCCGGAAAAGGCAGCCCGGATAGCGCTTCGCAAACGACCCGGCAAGGGAAAGGAGTTCATTATGGCCAGCGAAGAAGATGTCCTTGTGGGAATGAAATGGGAAAGAGGATCCTACCGCGTCATTTCCCGGACAACCTTGAAAACCCCCAATCTCGAAGGGGTCAGTTTTTTTGACGTGCCTCTGAACGAAGCATTCCAGGACCACTTCGCCATTCTCAACCCTCGCCAGCTTTCACGGCTTGTCACCGACGATTCCGATCGCAAGGAAGTCGGGGCATCAGCTTCCGACTGCACCTTTTTCCTCCTCCACCGGATAGGATCCGACTCGGGGATCCCGGGGCCCGCCGTCGCGAACGTGCTCTGGCATCAAGCCCCGGCGGGCGGCGAACCCCTTCAGTTCGATTCGGCATCGCTTGCGAACCTTCTGAAGAAGTCGGCTGACCGGCGGGTAACCCTTTGGGTGGTTCTCTACGAGGACGTTTACGAGACCAGGTTCGGGGACGGGTTCTTCCAGTACCCCGGCCGGGCCTTTTTCGACCCCGCGATCGCCGAAACCTTCGCAGCCTGGGTGGCCGAAGTTTCCAAGGATGAAAAAACCACGGGCTTCAATGCCGAAGTCCTCTCCGTCTCATTATCGCTGGATGAGGCCGGAAAGGTTCGTGCAACCGGATTCCCCGAAGGGATCGGAAAAGGCCTTGACGAGGGGCGAATCCTGAAACTCTTGAACGGTACCGATCCCGAATGGCAGAAAATCGTCGAATCCTGCAGGGTCAGGGGGAGATAGCAGCCGGGAGGAGGGGGCACGTGGTTCACCCGGCCAACCGGGGGGGAGCTCCGTTGATCCTGCTCACCCTGGTTGCCTTCGTTCTCATTCCCGGTGTCCTGGTTTTCCGACTCATCGACCATCTCGAGGAAGCTGCGGGCTTTCGTCACCGTCAGGAGAGGGCGGCACTCGGCGGCGCGATTCTCCAGCGGGTCGCGCTAATGGGAACTCCCGAACGCAGGTTCGAAAGAAAACTGGAGCGCCTCTCGAGGATCCCCCTTTCTCCAATTGAACTTGCCCGCCGGGCCGGAAATCTGGTCAGGTCGGAAGCCGGAGCCCTCGAACTGCTCGTTTTCGATGCTGCAGGTGAGCCGGTCCCGCTGCCCGGTTTTCCCCGGCTCCCAAGAGCCGTGCATCGCCGTTTCTTCGAAGCTCTCATCAGCCCGGGGAATCCTTCCGCTAGAGGGGTTTTGACCTCGATCGGAGGGAACCCGAATGTCGGGGCGACCCTGGCGGCCAATCCCCAGGCTCTTGTCCGTACGGGAAATGTGTGGAGCAAGGCCTGGGGAGGGTGGTGGAAGGTCCGATCGTTGAAGGGGAAGGTGGTGGCGCACCTGATCGGCTTCGTGAACCTGGACAGGGTTGACCGTGTCGGGCTGTTCGATCGCGCGGTAACCGAGGTTTCCAGGCTGATCAAGGGGCAGTTCCGGATCGGATGGCTGGATCCGGCCGATCCGGAGCGGCCCAGGCCGTTTTCGATACCCTGGCCCGCAACTTTTTCCGCTGCAGTCGCAAGGGCACCACTTGGATGCAGCGAATGGCTTTTCGAAGGGCATGATGTCGTTTTTCTCGACGGTCCCCGGGGGCAGAGGCTTTTCAGCCTCGACGTTTCCGGGCCGCCTCGCGAGCGGGGTTTTCCTGCCCTGAAAGTCGGAATGGCCCTTTTTCTCGGGGTGCTGGGTGTTTTCGTTTTCCTGGGGGATGCCGGCTTTCTTGGCGGGCTTCAGATCAGGGGAAAACTGGTTCTCCTGCTTCTGGTCGGGACAGGAATCCTCTCCGGGGGCTTGCTCGTCAACGCCATCCTGGATCGGGAGAACCGGGAAACGAAGCTGATCGACGATTTCCAGGTTGCGCATCTCGAATTCCTCGGGAAGATCGATAAAGCCTTTTCCAGAGAGGTTCTTCGGTGCCTCGAGCCTTTCGAGACCTTCATCTCCGCGGCAAGAACCATGGGGGATCCGGCATTCATCCGGAACCTGGAAAGGCTCGATGAAATCATGGCCGACAAAGACAGGTCGGTTGCCGCGGTCATCTGCATGGACCTCGAACGAAAGCCCCTTTTCAGAAAGGTTGCCCGGAGTTCCTATGTTCTGGGAGGAAAAAACACGACGGAGGAGATCATCACTTCCTGGGCAAATGACATGCTCGACGGTCTCGACCTGGTCCCGAAAGCGGAAAGGTTGAAGAAACCCCTTGATCCGATTGCTGCCGGGGACGGGATGCCCGAGATCTTTTTCTGGCAACATCGTCGTCAAGGGCGTTTCAGCAAACAGACCTTCTTCGAGGCGCAGTTCCTGATCTTTACGGACATGATCTATCGGCCCGATGGAACTCCCCGTGCCCTTCTTCTTTCCTACTTCGATCGCCAGGCACTGGAACGAAGATTTCTCCGGGGTTTCTTCGCCACCTTCCGGAAAACTTCGGGTGATGAGCAGGTTCGTCTTGCTGCCATCCCAACGACAATGACCTCTTTTCTCAGGGCTTTCCCGAATCGCCGGACGATCGATAACGTCCTTCTGAGAGGGATGGCCGACCGGGTCCTTCTGACCCAGATTCCTTTCCACTCGGTTGGAACCGTGTCGGGGCGTGACTACCTGCTGACGGCAAACCGGGGAGCGAACCTCGAGGACTTCATCCTTATCGCCGCCCGTCCTTTCGATCTGGTCCGCAAGGGTACCCGGGCACTTTATCTTCGTCTTGGAGCCTTCGCTGCCCTCATGGTCATCTTGGGAGTCCTTTCCGCCTGGTTGGCTTCAACACAGCTCCTTCCGCCTCTTGCCCAGTTGGGGACCGCCCTTTCCGCGGTCGAAAAGCGCAACTTCCGGAAATACTTCAAGGTAGAGGGAATCGACGAACTCGTTCGGATCGGGGATCGGCTCAAACTCGTAATGGACGATCTCAACGATCTCAAGATCGCCCGGACCGTTCAGGAACACCTCTGGCCCAAAGAACCTCTTCGGGGGGACGGATGGGAAATGCACGGGGCTTGCCGCACCTCGGCAAATCTGGGGGGGGACTTTTTCGACTGGTTTTCCCTTCCCGACGGGCGGGTCATTTTTGCGTTGGGAGATGTCGCGGGGCACGGAATTCCCGCCGCGATCGTGGCCGCCCTCGCCAAGACTTCACTCGTGGTCGGGGCGGAGGCTCTCGACGGGCCTGCCGAGATCCTGGATTTTCTCAACCAGGAGTTCGTCCGCCAGGCCGGGAGACGCAAACCCATGGGGCTCTGGCTGGGGGTCTTCCAACCCGCCTTGTGGAGGTTGCGATTCGCGGTGGCGGGCCACTCGTTCGGGGTGCACCTGCCTCCCGGGGGGAATCCGGAATTCCTGGGAACGGTCGGCTATCCGCTCGGGGCAAGGAAGGACAGCACCTACCGGGAAATGGAACTTCAGATTGGTCCGGGTGTCCGCCTTCTCCTCTATTCCGACGGAATCGTCGAAGCATTGAACCAACGTCTCGAGCCTTTCGGATACGACCGGCTGTTCACCGAAGCGGAGGGTTTCCGTTCCGGGGATCCCGCCGCGGCGGTTCAGGCGCTTCTCGAGAGCGCTGCACGTTGGTCGGGGCTGGAAACACCCCTTGACGATCAGACGGTTCTGCTTTTTTGCCGCCACCCCTCCCAAAAGACCGAGGCGAACGAATGAGCGGCTTCGTCGTCCGAATCCGGTTTGGTGTCGTCTGCATCTTCCTTTTTTCCTGCTGGTTCTTTTCGTGGTTCGAATCGCAGCGGTTGGCACGAAAGGATCTCGAAGACGCACGGGCTCGACTGAGGGGGATTTCCAACCTTTCGCGGCCCGAACAGCTTTTGGGGACGCTTTTTGAGAGGGTGCGCCGCCGGGTGCGACAGAGTGGAGATCATCCCACGGAATCGGCTGGGCTGATTCAGGGTTTTCCATCCAATCCGGGCCTCGAACTCTGGGGGTTCGATCGGGATGGAAAAGCGCTTTTTCCTAGGGGGAAAGATGATGCAAGGCGCGAACGAGCTTACCGCAGGCTTTGCGGGCTTCCCGAGTCAGCCTACCGGGTTCCGGGGAAAGTCGATCTCGATCTCACGGATCTTTTCGGCGGCTTCAGCTGGAAGGCCCTGATCGGCCGGCCCGGTCGCGTACTGAGCCTGTTTCGCCAGGACAGGAGGATTTTCGCAGTCTGGAACCGGTTTCGGCCGTCCAAAGCCGGTGGGGTGGCGGGTCTGGTGATGATCGTCAAACAGGGACGGTTTTCCGAAAGCTCCCTCATCCGCGCCGCGTGCCGGTTTTCACCCAAAGCGGCCCGGGCCGTAGGGTTCGCGGATCTGGTAAGGCCTGAAAGGATGCGGATTCCCGGGCCGCTTTCTCCCGCATCGATGGCGGCTCTTCTCGAGGAGTTCCGCCGGGCGCCGGGGGACTGCTTCCCAAGCGGGAAAGGGCGGGTCGCGTTCCTGCCCTGCCTCGACCAGATGGTCCTTGCAGCCTGGATTCCCAACCGTGGATTCTCCCACTTGTATGCGCCGGCGATTGTACTTTTTCCGCTTTTCCTGCTTTGCTGGATTGCTTCGGGTACCCTCGGCTCGGGAAGGTTGGGAGTGAAGCTGATTCTCGGGGGCCTGGCGCTGGTTTCCGGGCTCATTCCCCTCCTCTTGTCGGCGTTTCTCTGGAATCATTTCCGGGAAAGTCGCTCCAGGAATATCTTCGAATCCGCCTCCGACCGTCTGGAATCCAGCCTGATCGGCATCGACAGACGTTTTCCCGCGGTCTTCAGGGAAAAGGAGCGGAAGTTCGGGGAATGGATGTCCGCTTTGAACGACGTCTTCCGCATCTCCCCCGTCACCCCCCTCCCCGAAACCGTCACGAAAGACGGAATGAGACTGCGGTTCTTTCCACCTGAATCGGGAGTCGCGGCACTGATCGACCGGACAAAAGAGTGGGAACAAGCGGGGGAATTCGACACAATCATGCTGATCGCTTCCGGAGGATTTCTCTGCCGGGAATACTCCGACACCTTCATAGAGCTGAGACGGTTGGGGCAGATTCCCGCAAAACGCCGGATGGAACACTTGAGAAGCCTGTTCGAAAGGCAGGGGACGAGCGACCTCGCCCTCATCCGCAGTCTTTTCTTCGGAGGCTTGAAGCCCCCTTCCGGAGACGCCCTGATCGCGTTCAGGTTTTTCCATCATCCGTATCTGAACTACATGACTGCCTGGGCGAAGGGAATGATCAGTCTCTACAATTCCCTCCGGGGAAACGAGCAGCCGGTCGAGACCTCGGGCGCTGTTCTCCAGCGAAGCATCCTCGAATCTGGCGGCTGGACGGTCGTCCACGAAAGCATGCAGTCGCTGGGAAGTTTCGTCGGGATTGGGAACCGGGATCTCAACCTGAAGATCTATTCCGGAATCCTCCTCGATCGCGCGGGGGACGCCCAATACGCTTTCTGCATCGTTTTCCAGGCACCCACCCTGGCGGCAGAGTTCCTGAAGCGGATCTTCGCTGGAAGAGGCCGGACTCCGGGGGGGCCGGAGATATCGGCAGTCACTTTTTCAAGGGATTCTCCGAACTTTCCTACCCCTGATGTTCATAGGGTTTTCGGCGGGATCATCGACCGGTTGGAACCTCCTGCCATCATCAGGACGGAACTGGTGCATATCGGAGGCGAACGTCGTCTGGTTTCGGTGTTTTCCTGTCGCAACCTGACGAACTACTTTCTCGTGGGAACGCTTCCCTATCGGGATATCGAAGATGAGATCAGGAGAGCGGGGCACCGGTTCATCCTTCTGGCCCTCGCGATGAGCCTGGTCTTCATCACTCTTTGCATCCGGCTCTGGAAGCTTTTCATTCCGTCCCTCGAAGCACTCCTTGGTGCCATCGAAGCGATGGAACGCCGCGATTCGGAGCACCGGGTCGAGATTTCATCCGATGACGAGTTCCAGCGGATCGGAGAAACCTTCAACCGGGCACTTGCGGGATTCGGCGAACTTGCCGTCGCAAAGGCCGTGCAGGAGCGGTTGCTGAATCCCGAGCCTATCGCAAGCGGACCCTGGACTTTCGAGGGTTTCACCAGGATGTCCCAGGAAGTGGGCGGAGACTATTTCGATTGTCGCCTTCTCCCGGGCGGGGAAATCGCCTTCGTTATCGGTGATGTTTCCGGACACGGTGTTTCCGCCGCTCTCGTGGTTGCGATGGTGAAAGCCATTTTTTCCGGGTTGATCAGGCGCGGCCTTTCCGAACCGCAGGCGATCCTGAGGAGGATGAACCAGCTTCTTTTCCAGACCGTGCGACAGAGCAAGATGATGACCTGCCTTGGGGGGATCGCTTTCCCCGACGGAAGCCTGAAACTGGCAAATGCGGGTCACTGCTTTCCCTATCTGGTTGAGGACCCCGACAACATCGAGTTCACGCGCCTCAAGCCCGGGTTCCCGTTGGGAATGAAGGCCCGGATGGAATACGAGGGGTTCGAGTTTCCGATGAAAAGCGGGAGCCATCTGGTTCTTTTCACCGACGGTTTCCCGGAGGCGGTCAATGCCGCGGGCGACGTCCTCGGTTACCAGAGGATGAAACCCATGATCCGGGCTGCATGGGACCGATCCACCCGGGTCTATACCAGGAACCTCGTGGGGACCCTCGAGGACTTCACACGCCCGGTGCCGTGGGGAGACGATGTCACCGTCGCGATCCTGTCGAAATCGTGATTCTGCTCAGATATCCCGCGGGAGGTTCATTCCCATTCTCTTCAGCCAGGTTCGGGTGGTTGCCGTGGTCTCGAAGATCCCCCGGGAATTCGTTGCGCGCAAAAACCCCAGGGACACCGCAAAACGGATCTGGGCAGGGGGAAACCCCATCTCGCGAAGCCGTGCCGAGGTGATCCTGCGGGGGGAATCTTCCTCCGGAGCCGCTTTTGGGACCGGCGGTATCGCTTTATTGCCCAGCCCGGCCGATTTTCGGACAGCCTCAGTCGATTCTTTGACTGCCGCAGTCGCTTTTCTGACCGCCACAGTCGCTTTTCCGACCGCCGCGGTCGATTTTCCGACCGCCGCGGTCCTTCCCGAACCGGGCTTTGTCTGCCCACTTTGGGCCTGGTTGCCTGAGTCGCGCCTCCCCTTTCCGGTTTTTCTGGGCTGGACTTTCGGTTCCGGAGGAGGGGGCTCTTTCGCGATCTCGATTCCGAAAAGGGACCCCAGGTCCTCTGCATCCTCGAGCTTGTCCTCCTGATTTCCGGGTTTGAAACTGCCTGCGAGAATTCCCTCCGTGGTCGCTTGTGTGATCAGAACGTTCGGATCGACATCTCGGAGCAGGAAGAAAAGTCCCGGGTCGGAATCGAGCCTTGCGCCAAGTCCATACAGGGTCGCCGCGACATGCTTGCACATCGAAGCGAAATCAGGACATGAGCATTCGAAGCTGATTTCGCCAGGTTCCGGGAAAAGGCCCTTCCGGGGTTCCGTCATCTTCTTCATTATCGAATCCGAGAAAGTTCCCTGCAGGAGTTCGATGACCGAGCCGATTTCCCCCGCGCACTCCTCGACGAGCGACCGCCATCTCTCGCTACCAAGGGGTTTGATGTGCACCCGAACCTGGTATAGCCGGGTTCCGCAAACCTGCGCAGTCACGAGGCCAGGCTGGACGCCAAGGTCGATCACCGAACCGTGGCGGACATACGATCTTCCACGGGGAAGTCGGTTCTCGAAATCGTGGTACCGTTCGAGATTCCTGCACCAGGCTTTTCCCCACCAGGAAGTGCAGATCTCCAGGCCTCGTCCCGAAATCACCACGGGAGACAGGGTTTCGCCCTTCTTCTCCAGTCTCTTCCTGACGGCCTCCGCCTTCCGGATCCGCTCCCCGACAGAAAGAGTTCGCGGATATGACGAATATCCCCAACCGTAATCCCAGTGGCCCACGTCTTGGCCCTCCGTGTCATTCAAGGTGTGTCCGGATTCTATCACCGATTGCCGTCTGCGAGAAGTACAAGCAGTTATTGCCGGGCCGATCGCACAAAAATGTCCGTTGGTGCCTGGAAGGGTAGGACCCGACGGCCTCGGCGGGCCGTCAACGATTCGGCTCGCTCCGCCCCAAACTTGGTTCTGCCCTCACCCCTTTTCGGGATTTTCCCCGGTCAGGGGTTCTCCTGGATGGCCCGTTGAAGGTCGAGGGTGACGAGATCGATCAACTCCTTGTCGGAAAGTTCGGTCGCGAGAACCGCTTCAGCTCCCCCGGAAAGAATGTCGTCGGCCAGGCGTTGCTTGGTCGAGAGGAGCATGTTGATCCTCTCTTCGATGGTTCCGCGGCAAATGAACTTGTGGACCAGCACGTTCTTCTTCTGCCCGATCCGGAAAGCCCGGTCGGTCGCCTGGTTTTCCACAGCGGGGTTCCACCAGCGGTCGAAATGGACCACGTGCGAGGCGGCGGTGAGGTTGAGTCCGACCCCGCCCGCCTTCAACGACAAGACCATGAAGGGAACAGACGGGTCATCCTGGAACCTCGCGACGAGCTCAGGGCGGTCCTTCACCGGGGTCTGCCCGTGGAGGATCAGGCCTTGCGCACCGAAAACCTCCGCAAGGAATCCGGAGAGAGGCTCGGTCATCTCACGGAACTGGGTGAAGACGAGTGCCTTTTCGCCGGCCTCGGAGATGGTTTCGGCGATCTCCCGCAACCTGCCGAACTTCCCGCTGGCGTCGGGGTCAAAGGTTCCAGAGTGGAGCCAATTCGAAGGATGGTTGCAGATCTGCTTGAATCTAAGAAGATATGCGAGTACCAGTCCCTTCCGCTGGATTCCATCGGTGCCTTCAAGCTCCCTTGCGAGCCCTTCGACCGCGGTCTGGTACATGACCGCCTGTTCCCTCGACAGGGGACAGTAAGCCTCGATTTCGGTCTTAGCGGGAAGGTCGGAGATGACTTTGGGGTCTGTTTTCATGCGCCTCAGGATGTAGGGTCTGACGAGGGCCCGGACTGGCGAAAAATCAGTCTTCCCCGCCCCCTGGAGCTTTTTCACGAACCGGTTGAACTCTGTGGGAGTGCCGAGCAGGCCGGGATTGAGAAAATCGAAGATCGACCAGAGGTCTCCCAGGCGGTTCTCCACGGGGGTGCCTGTCAGGACGATCCGGTGCCGGGCGTGGAACTTCTTGATCGCCCGGGTGGTCTTGGCATCAGGATTCTTGATCGCTTGAGCCTCGTCAAGGATCAGGAGATCCCATTTTACATCCTTCAGCCACTCGAGGCGCGAGGCGAACCCGTAACTCGTCATCACGAGGTCGTGACGGGCGAAATCGGGGGGTGGCGGGCCGTCTCCGAGATTCCCCCGGCCGGCCGACGGATGAAGGACGAGGGCGGAAATGTGCGGGGCGAACCGTTGGATTTCGGCGCTCCAGTTTCCGAGAAGGGAGGCCGGAACCACGAGAAGGTGCGGGGAACCCGTGGGGGCCGCGGATGGTCTTCCCTTCAGGAAGGAAATCATCGCCAGGATCTGGATCGTTTTCCCCAGCCCCATGTCGTCTGCCAGGCATGCTCCCAATTGCATTCGGGAGAGGAACAGGAGCCACTTGAGCCCATCCCGCTGGTAGGGCCGGAGGGTCGCGGAGAAACCCGGCCCGGGGTCCGCGTCTTCGAGTCCGCGCGGCTCCCTCAGGGTTTCGAGGATTCTCTCGAGCCATCCTCCCGGCCGGACGGAAACCCAATCCTCGGTTCCCTCCGGGGTGTCGGTTCCTCCGCTACCCGCTCCGGCGAGGAGCTTCATTCCCTCGAGCAAGGTTATTCCCGAAGCTCCGTAGCGGCTTTCGAGTGTCTCCCAATGTTTGAGCGCTTCATCGAGCTTTTCGCGGTCGATCTCGACCCACTTCCCGCGGACGAGGGCGAGACGTTCCTGGGTTTCGGCGATGGCTTTCCATTCTTCCCTGGAAAGGGGCGTTCCATCGAGGCATAGGTCGACCGAGAAATCGAGAAGGGCATCGAGGCCGAGCTGGGAGGGAGGTTTTCCTCCGATGTCGGTGACAACCCTCAGCGAATGCGCGCTCTTTCCGCGCCACCAGTCGGGAACCCTGCATACCAGGCCGGCGGCTTCGAGTTGGGGGATGGAGACGAGGAATTCGTACGTCTGGGAAGAGGTCCAGGAAAGGGGGCGAAAGATGTCCCCAGATTCCACGAGTCTCCGCAGCAGGGGGCATGCCTGCGCCCCCTTGTGGATCGGGGTCAGAAGGGAAAGCAGGGCAGCCTTGTTCTTCGCCCCCGCGTAGGTCCGAAGGGCATCGGAAAGCGGGGAATGCAGCGGTTTCGCCTGGTCGGTCAGCTCGGTCGTGTAGGTCACCAGAAGTGCGAAGGGCCTTGTCGGGGTTTTCGGGTTCTCCGCGAGGTTCAGGATTACCCGCCCAACAAGGTTCCAAGCAGGGTTTCGGGCTCTGAGGAACTCCTGGACCGACCCGGAGAAGCCTGCGATCTCGGCGCGGAGGGCGAACAACACCGCGAGCCAGATCCGCTCCAGAAACTCCACCGAAAGCTGTGCCCCTCCGCTCATCGGGGGAGCTTTCTCTGGAAAGGCCCCTGCTTCCTCTCGTGGAAAGGGGATTTCGATGGTTTCCCTGTGTTCTTCAAGGTTCTTCGTCCGGCAGAGTGCCCGGATGAAAAGGGCGGCGAAGTCACGCCAGTATGCCAGGTCGGGAGGAAGGACGGTTCCCGTTTCGTTGATACCCAGGAAAAGAAGGCCATGCCCGGTTCCCCGCTTGAATGCCTCCCTCAGGGGCTCCGAATCTGCGGGAGCGGTGCTCGTGTCCTCAAGAACCGCGCCATCCTGGCGCTTCAGACACATTCGCCCCCTCGTGGTGCTCGTGTCCTCAAGAACCTCGCCCGTCGGGCCAAGGACGGGCCATCCGTGTCCCTGGCCCGACACTGCCGCATCCTGCGGTTCGTCCTGGCTTTTCGGGCACATTCGCCCCATCGTGGGGCTCGCATCCGCCTGGTCGCGCAGGAAGAGGCTTCCCGGCGGTGCGAGGCAGACGCAGGGAAAAGGGATGGCAGGCGGGGAAGGTTTCAATTCGTTCCTTGTCCGGACAAGATTTTCAGCCTTCACTTGGAGCTTTCGTGCCATCGAAAATAGACAAAAAAAGTGGGCGGGTCAAGTAACGACCCACCCTGGTTTGTTTTCGATTCAGTACCCGAGCTTTACGATCCATGCGTCTTCCGCGCCATGGTTCCCGCTTACATATCCGTCATTGGAGAACGTTGTGCCCACCAAGACAAGTCCACCGTCAGGAGAGTCAAGGATTCCGAAGGCATAATCGGTTCCGGAACCTCCGAGGGATTTCTGAAACTTCAGGGATCCCGCCGGGTTAAGGGCATATACCCAAGCGTCCTGTCCGCCGTTGGTCGCTGCCAGATTCGCGTAGCCGGCTAGGAAGAACGTCCCATCGGTTGCCTGGAACATGTCCTGGAAGCGGCCACCGGTGTTTTCCCCCAGTGCGAAACTTCCCAGGTTCACCATTCCTTGCGATACCCTTCCGAAGAAACCGTTGGTCTCGTTCCAGTCCTTTCCGAATGTGGCATAGCCACCGTCGTTTGCCCTGATAACACCGTCGACCCTGGAGTTTGCGGGGTTTATGAGATATGCAAACTGGTCGAACCACGGGCCGTATCTCTGGATCTCGGTTTTGTCTCCTGAGGTAACTGACAGGGTGGGCCCGCCAAGCTCGTTTAGAGCCATCTTCCGGGAAACCTGTAGGACTCCCAATCCACTCCCGCTTTGGTATGCCTTCCCGATGACATTGGCGAGAATCGAACCGTCCGATGCGAGGCGATAGAGAAACTTCGTTTCCCCGCCATCCCATCCGAAAAGGAACATCCCCCCATCCTGGAGTGAAACAATACTCATGCCATGCTGGTAAGCGCTCGTGCCGTAGGTTTTCTCGAATTCCCGGTTCCCGGAAGCGTCGAGACGGAGGACCCAGATATCGTAGTTTCCCAAGCCGGTGGAAACATCCTCCGAACCGCTCGAGTTGGTTGCTCCCGCCAGGAGATACCCCTTTCCATCCGCTGTGGCACCTATCTGACTTACGGCTTCATCGCCCGTACCCCCGAAAACCTTCAGCCATTTTCGTTCGCCTCCGAAAGTGAATTTTGCGACGAAAATATCCCGGGCCCCCTTTCCCATGCCGCTGAAATCGCCCGTATTCGAATCGGTGGTTCCGGCAACGAGGAAACCGTCACCTTCGACCGAGCGGCAGACGCTGTACCCCCAATCAGACCCGGATCCGCCCAAGCAAACCTGCCACTTGACCTGGTCTGGCTGGGATGTCTGGACCGCCACGGAAATACTTGCGGCTGTGACCGCGCCCCCGGAATCCGTCACTTGGCACCGGATCTCGACCGGGCCGCTCGATGTGGGGGGCGTCCAGAAGGTTTCCTGGGAAGTCGGAGAGGCCAGGACGCCGGAGTCGGCTGACCATTGGTATTTTAGGAGGCCGCTCTCGGGGTCGTTGGCGAGGGCAATATACCTTGCGGGGCTCGCGGAATCAACGATCGTCGGTCCGAGGATCGTGACCGTGGGCGGAAGGTTGCTGGATTGGACCACCTGGACATTGATCTGGGCAACGGAAACCGCCCCCTTCGAGTCGGAGACCCGGCACTGGACGGTCTGCTGCCCGGCGGTGGAAGGGGCTGTCCACGCCGTTTCGGAAGCCGCCGGCGTAGAGAAGGCGCCCGAATTGGGTTGCCAGGCGAAGGTCAGGACATCGCCCTCCGGGTCGTCCGCGATAACGAGATAGCGGGCCGAACTGCCGACCTGGATGACGGCGGGGCCCTGGATTCCAACCACGGGTGCAAGGTTCGCAGTCGAAAGGACATCAACGTTGAGAGACCCGGTGGATGAAGCTCCGGTGGCGTCGGTGACCAGGCAACGCAGCTCGACCAGCCCGACATGGTCGGTCGGGGCGGTCCATTGGGTTGCGGCCGCGGCAGGGTTCAGGATCGTCCCGGTCGTGGCGGTCCAGGAGTAGGTGAACGGCCCGACGGCGGTCCCCTGGATGGCAACCTGGAAAACCGCACCCAATCCGCCCTTGAGCCGGTCGGTTCCGGTAAGTGCGACTCCGAACGCGGTGTTGCCGAGCGTCAGGGAAACGCTTCCGATCGCCGTTGTCTGCCCAGCTTTCACGTTGACCGCGGTGACGGTCTGGAGGGCGAAACCCTGGCCCGAAAAGGACAACGTGTAGGTTCCCACCGGAATTCCGGAAATCTTGAATGAGCCGCTCGAATCGGTGAATGCGCCGTATGAAGTCCCCGCGACGAAGGCGATGATCCCGAGCGGGTTTGCTCCCTGCGGGACGACCGCGGTTCCCGATATCTCGCCGGTGGCGGTCAATGTCAGCGAGACCGTGACGGTGTTCCCCCTTGTTACCGTCAGATCGTATTTCACGGCGCTGCGGTAAGAGTCGGCCTGGGCGACGACATTGTAGATCCCCTCGTTGACGTCGGAAAAGGCGAAGTTCCCGGCCTCGTCAGTCACCGTCGAGTAGTACGAGCCCGCAATGTCGCCTCTGGGGGAATCGGAAACTCTCGCCATTACCGGGGTCATGCCCTTCGCTACCAGGAAAACCGGGATGTTCCCAAGTGTTCCTTCCCCGGAAACCTGTCCCGTGACAATAGCCCCGTTTCCGGTCGAAGTGGAGGTTGGGGTGACCGAAGAACTACCCCCACCCCCTCTGCCGCATGCTGTGAGTATGATCCCCATTGCAACGACCAGGAGGAGAACGATTGCCCTTCGAGTGTCCATTTTTCCTTGCTTCCTTTCCAGGTGATTGGGGTCGCTTTCAATAACCGAGCTTGACGATCCAAACGTCTTCAGCGCCGTGATTCCCGCTGACGCAGCCGTCATTGGAGAGCGTCGTTCCCGCCAGAACGCTTCCCCCGTCGGGTGTGGCGATTACTCCCCATGCAACATCCTTCCCGGAGCCGCCGACCGAACATTGCCATTTCAGCGTTCCGTTCGGGGTGAAGTTCGCGAGCCAGAAATCCTGTCCCCCGTTCGTCGTCGAAAGACACGCCTCGCCCGCCGCTAGAGTGCATCCGTCAAGGGTCTGGGCCGCATCGTTGAAGACGTCGGTCCCGCTTTCCCCGATCGTCGTCTGCCAGATGGTTCCTCCGTTGTCGATGCAAAGTTCCTGCAGGGCTCCGTCGGTGTAACCCCCATTGGCACCGAAAAGGAGCAGGTTGCCATCCATGGAGTTGATGATTCCCCTGCAATGGAAATCGTTGCTGTAGAATCCCGCGCTTGTGAGATCGTATCGGTAACGATAGAGCTCGTTCCGGAAGGTGTGGTAGTCCGCGAAGGTAATACGGTTCGAGGAATCGATGGTCATTTTTCTTGCGATTTCCTCCACGGGGGAGGTGTCGTGATGATCCCCGGTATTGGGCTGACCCTGGGCGAGAAGCCTGCCATCGGATGCGAGACGATGGAAGCAGATCTGGCACCCCGCCCCCTGGATTTCGTTCCAGCTCGAGACGAACACTTCTTCCCCGCAAGGTACGATACCATATCCGTATTCAGAGATTGAAGTCCCCAGGGACTTCTCCCATAGGATATTCCCCGAGCCGTCGAGTTGGACCACCCAGACGTCGGAGCCTCCCAGAGCGATCGAGACGTCACCCGATCCCCCCGAGTTGGTCGAGCCAACCACGGTGTATCCACCGCTGGGCGTGGGAATGATCAGTGAGCCCAGTTCGTTGCCCGTTCCACCGTATCTTTTCAGCCATTGCCGGTTCCCCGAAAAGGAGTATTTTGCGACGAAAATGTCGGACCCTCCCTTTGCCGTTCCGGCAAAGTCGTCGGTGTTGGACACCGTCTGGCCCATCACCACGAACCCGTCTCCGCCGGGGGCGGGGCAGATGCTCCGGGCAAGGTCTGCGCCGGTTCCTCCGAGGCAGCATTGCCACTCGATCCGGTCGGGGTTGGAAGCCTTGACCTGGACCGTCAGACTTGCCGTGGTCGCTGAGCCTCCCGAGTCGGTGACCTTGCAGGAAATCTTCACCGGTCCGCTCGAGGATGGGGGAGTCCAGTCAGTCTGATGTGATGTCGGTGAAGCGAGAACCCCGGAGTCTGCGGTCCATTGGAAAAGCATCGGAGTGTTCTCTGGGTCGTTTGCGATCGCGATGAACCTCGCGGGGCTAGCGGCACCAACAACAGTCGGGCCCAGGATCGTGACTGTGGGGGGAAGGTTGCTTGATTGGACCACCTGGAGGTTGATCTGTGCAAAAGAAACCGCCCCATGTGAGTCAGTGACCTGGCAACGAACCGTCTGCGGCCCGGCCGCGGTCGGTGCGGTCCAGGCCGTTTCGGAGGCGGCTGGCGACCAGAAGACCCCGGAATTGGGTTGCCATGCGAAGGTCAGTGTATCCCCTTCGGGGTCGTCGGCATTTGCCAGGTAGCGGACGGAGCTGCCCACCTGGACTACGACGGGCCCCTGGATTCCCACGATCGGCGCGAAGTTCGCCGTCGAAAGGACGTCCACGTCGAGCGAACCCGTGGAAGAGGCTCCGGTCGCATCGGTCACCCGGCATCGGAGCCGGACGAGCCCCACAAAGCCGGTCGGTGCGGTCCACTGGGTGGTTGAGGAGTCGGGGTTCAGAAGCGTTCCCGAGCTCGCGGTCCAGAGAAAGGAGAACGGTCCGACTGCGGTCCCCTGGATGGCAGCCTGAAAAGCCGCGCCAAACCCGCCCTTGAGGCGGTCGGGTCCGGAAAGGGAAACCCCGAACGCCGTGTTTCCGAGCGTCAGGGGAACATTCCCGATCGCCGTCGTCTTGCCCGCTCCCACGTTGACCGCGGTCAGGGTTCGGAAGGCAAAACCCTGGCCGGAGAAGGAAAGGGTGTAGGTTCCGACGGGGATTCCCGTGATCTTGAAACCTCCCGAGGAATCGGTGAATGCCCCGTAAGACGTCCCCGCGACGAAGGCGATGATGCCAAGAGGGTTCGCCCCCAGTGGAACCCCGACCGTTCCGGAAATCTCACCGGTTGCAGTCAGGGTCAGGGAGATCGTGATCGTGTTTGCCCGGTTCACGGTCAGGTCATACTTCACAGCGCTCCGGAAGGAGTCGGCCTGGGCGATGACGTTGTAGACTCCCTCGGCAATGTCCAGGAACGCGAAGTTCCCGGTCCCATCGGTAAGGGTCGAGTAATAGGAACCCGCAATGTCACTCCTTGGAGAACCGGAAACTCTTGTCATTAGCGGGGTTTGCCCCTTTGCGATGAGGAAGACCGGAATGTTCGCAAGGGAACCTTCCCCGGAAATCTTTCCGTTGACGATGGCTCCCGCGCCGTTCGTCGGGGAAGGGGCGGTCACCACATTTCCACCACTTCCCCCTCCACCACAAGCCATCGAAAAAAAACCGAGGATACCCACCAGGAAAAGAACGATCCCCTCTCTTGCTTCCATCTCTCTCTTTTTCCTTTCATGGAAGATGTTCCCTCTGCGAATGGCCTTCTCTGTCAATAGCCAATTTTCATGACCCAGACGTCTGCGCCTCCATTGGTGATCCCCGAAAAGACCCCATCGGTCGATGTCGTGTCCCCGGTGAAACAGTATCCGTCGAGCCCCTGGACGACCATGGAATTGCAGTAATCCGAACCGCTCGCGCCCCAGGCTTTCTCCCAGAGCAGGTTGCCGTTCAGGTCGTATTTTCGGAACCACGCGTCATATCCGACGAAACCGCCATTGACCGAAACCTGGAAAGAGGCGGTGGAAGAAGCTCCTGAGTGGTCGGTGGCTCGGCAGGTGAGAGTCTGGTGTCCGACGGTCCCAGGAGCGGTCCAGACGGTATTCTGGGCATCGGTGGGGTTGCAGGATCCCCCGCCCGCGGTCCAGAGGAAGGTCAGTGCCGCATTTTCCGGATCATTCCCCACCGCGATGTAGGAAGCCGTGCTTCCGATGTTCACCACTGCGGGGCCGCGAATCTCGACCTGGGGAGGCAGGTTCGCGGTGGAAAGGACTGCCACCGGGAGCTTTCCCGTTGCCGTCGCTTTCGTGGCGTCGGTTATCGTGCAAACCACGTCAACAGGGACGGTAACGTTGGTCGGGGCGGTCCAGGTCGTTTCCTGAATTGCCTGGTTCAGGAAGGTGCCGCAGGTTGCCGTCCAGGAATAGGTGAAAGGCCCCGCGACGAAAGCAATGATTCCAAGAGGGTTGGCTCCCTGGGGGACTCCTATCGTCCCGGAAATATCCCTCGTGGCGGTTAGCGTGAGGGAAACGGTGACGGTGTTCGCGCGGACTACGGCGATGTCGTATTGCACCGCGCTCCGGAACGGGTCCGCCTGGGCGACTACGCTGTAGACGCCTTCCGCGATCTCCGAGAAAGTGAAGTTCCCCGAATCGTCGGTCACCGTCGAGTAATAGGAACCGGCGATATCGCCCCTCGTCGAGCCGGAAACACGCGCCATGACCGGGGTCTGCCCCTTGGCAATCATGAACACAGGAATCTTCGAAAGGGAACCCTCCCCCAAGACCCTTCCGGTGACCGTTGCGCCTGTTCCGGCGGTTGTGGTGACGGAGGACGTCGCCGGCCCATTCCCCCCTCCGCCCCCGCATGCCGAGATAAGGATTCCCGCGAGTATGATCAAATAGATGGTGACGAACTTCTTCATGTCCTATCCTCTCTATCTGTAGACGAAAATGGGCATGATGAAAAACCCCGCCGAAAAGCCCTCCGGGTGTACGGGGATTTCAGTGATGCGGGGCCTACTCGATCCTGCTGAGCCTGGGAGACAACATTCGAACTGAAGTCTGAGGGGGGTCCGGGTCCACCCTCACGTCGGGGACTGTCTTGGGCGCGTATCCGTCGCGTTGGATCACGAGGGAATAGGTTCCAGGCTCGAGGTCGAGGATTTCGAACCAGCCGTACTCGTCGGTGATATCGAAGAGGGTGGTCCCGGCTATTCCGACCAGCCCTCCAGGAATAACCGCGCCGGTGTTGTCGTCTTTCAGAGTTCCGTTGATGCGGCCAATCTTGGAAATGACCGGGGTTTCGGAAGCGATCGTCTTGGCCTGGCTCGCCACTTCCTGGTTCCATTTGAAGGTTTCGTCGACCGTATCATTCTTGATGACGGTCTCGAGCTGTTCCTCGACCTTTTTCGTGAGGGTGGCCACATCCGTGGCGTTCTTGAGGAAGTCGTTGATATCCTGGTTGAATGTGTTGGGCTTGTTCTTCCATTCGTCGTAAGCCAGGGACTGCGCGGTCGATGCCGGAGTGATCGTGACCGTTGCGGGAGGGGCGGGAGGTTCGTTTTCGGGGGTTCCGTCAACCAGGTTGTACCCCTTTACGATCGGTTGGGTGGTCGGCGTGAACGTGGCAGGGAGAATCTCGATCGAAACCTGGTTCTTGCCGACGGGAGAATCGATCTTGACCTCGTTGATCAGGAGCTTCTTCTTGTCGTCGCTCAAATCGACCGCGTCGGTGACCGTCGCAATCTCGTTCCTTCTTCCGGGATTCGTCGTGATCCGTGCCCTGTATCTTCTTGCACGCGATCCAGCCATAATTCCACCCGAAACCCCATACCGGATCGAGGTTGAAGGGAATTCAGCGGTCCCAGGAGCGGGAATCACCGCCGAGACATTCACCTTGCCGAGGGAGGCGGGGAGCTGATCGAGGAAAACCTGGTAGGCCCGGTCATACGAGATGTTTCCCGTCCTTCGGACGTAATCCACCACGTTTCCCGCTTCAAGGGCAAGCCGGTTGAAAAGTTTGGCCCGGGTTACGTTTTCAGCCACAAGCCTTTCGATCAGTGCCGCGGTCATTTCGATCGCGTCGTAGGTTCCGCTGGCGACCAGATCAACGGTGTTGGAACCGGGGACCAGATCTCCCGCTCCGCGGAAAATTCGGTCTCCGTCCTTGTTCCCGTCGATGATTTCGATCGTTCCGACGACGGTTCTCGCCGGAAGGGCCGGGAAGGTTGCCACCGCGGCATAGGTTCCACTCGCCTCCCGTACCGCTGTAACGGTCTGGGAAAGCAGAACGGACGGGGTGACGGAATCCGCAAGGTTGACGACCCTGATCTTGAAAATCACTGTGGGAGCGTCTCCCGCACCTGCAAGGATGCCGGAATAGGGGGAATCCCTTCTGCCGGCCTTGAGGATTCGGAAGGATACCGTTGATTCCGCTCTCCACGAAGCCGGAATGGTTGTCGTGGTGGGCACGGTCTCGGTCGCACCGATCACGGGGCTCGTCGAGGAATCCCTTCCAAGGCATCCGGAAAGGAATACCAGGCCGCCGAAAAGGGTGACGAAAAGGGAAAAGAAAACCAGATTCCGCATAACCACTCCTTCAGAGATCGGGTGTTTCAACCGTTTTCGAATGACTGTCCAAACGAACGGGAAATCCCTCCCGCTAAAAATCCTCAAAGAAACCTTTTTTCCTAGGGGGAAAGAAAAAACCGGGGTCGAGAAAAAACCGGGGTCGTACCCTCGACGTGACAATTTTACCATTCGTGTCCCTCCCAGTCAAATTGGCGAACCTACCGAAACACCGGGGTCGCCCAAGGAAGTTGAAAAAGTGGGACAGGCAACGACGGGTGATGGTAGAATCACGCGAATCCAACATCCGGAGTCGGGGGAAATATGGAAGAAGTCCAGCGCGGCTCACCCGGTTCGGTTCCGATGCACATGCTTCCAACGCGATTGGCAGGGGTTGTCGCGTTGTTCATGCTTTCTTTGCCGGAGGCTGTTGGAAAGACCCCCTATTTTTTCGGGAAAAGGGTCTTTTTGTGCCTTTTCTTCGGGTTTTTTCTCTGGTCGGAATTGTTCCAAACCAGGAAGGGAAGGGGCGGCTCCCAGGCTGCGGGAATATTCGGGTTGACCTTCTTCTCTTACGCGATCATGGAACTCGTATTCGAGAAGGTCCCACTCGCGCTTCCCATACCCGGTTCAGGAAGCTCCATCAAGGCTTTCGTGGAAAATCTCAACGGTTATTTCCTTGACAGGAGTTTCCAGTTCGTCGCGATCCTCGTACTTTGGCTCGGACTCAGGTTTTCCTTTCCTGGGATGTTTCGGAGCAACGTCAGGATCGGAGAGATCGGGGCGGGAACCTCAGTCCTGGGTGGAAGCGAGCCGATGGCATGGTGGAAGGTGGCCCTCCGGATCGGGCTGATGATCCTTTTCTTGGGGAGCGCAAACGCGGCTCTCAGATTCTCCTCGGCAACCCCCGAAATGATGGGCCTTTTCGGGGGGCGCCTCCTGGGTGGTTTCAACAACTCCCTGATCGAAGAAATAGTTTTTCGTGGCCTCCTGTTGCCCGCCTTCGTGCTTGCGACCGGGCCCAAGCCTGCCAACATTCTTCAAGCAGCCTTTTTCAGCATCATCCATTTTTCCTATCTTGAGGAATGGTTTGGCTGGCCTGCCGTTGTCGAAAGCGTCAAGCTGATCCTCTATTTCGGAATCGGGTACCTGTTCGGTCGTGCCGCGCTGGAAACACGGGGAATCGGGGTTTCCACATTCCTGCACGCACTCATCACGGGGGCGATCTGGGCCGCCCTGACCTTTTCCGGAACTTGAACCCGCGGAGGAACCAATGAAGAACCAACGCCGAAATAGTGCCGCAAAAGGCGAGGTCTCAGGTTTCCTGCGGTCGGCCAAATCCTCCACCCCCGATCTCGTCCGCTGGCGGAGGGATTTCCATGCCCACCCCGAACCCGCCTTCGGGGAAAAAAGGACCGCCCGGACGGTCGTCGGGATTCTCGAGACTTTCGGCTGCACCAGGATCCAAAAGGGGATTGCGGGAACCGGGGTCGTTTGCGACATCGGAGGACGTTCGGGGCCGACGGTGGCTTTGAGGGCGGATATGGATGCCCTTCCGATCCAGGACGGAAAAACTGCTCCCTACGCTTCAAAGGTTCCCGGAATGATGCACGCTTGTGGGCATGACGGCCATGTGGCCATGCTTCTGGGAGCCGCCCGACTCCTTTCGGAGTGGTTTTCCGCCGCGAAAAGGCCCGGCCGGGTCCGCCTCGTCTTCCAACCGGCCGAGGAAAACCACGATGAGAACAACCTTAGCGGGGCTGAAAAGATGGTAAGGGAAGGGGTTCTCGATGGGGTGGATTCGATTTTCGGGATTCATCTGGATTCCACCCGCCCCCTTGGGACGATGCTTCTCAAGCCTGGGTTGTTCACTGCCGCCGTGGATACCTTCTACGCCCGGATTCTGGGAAACGGCGGTCACGGGGCCTACCCCCACGACAGCCGGGATCCGCTTTGGATGCTCATTCCGATCCTTTCCGCGATGCACGGGATCCCCGCCAGGAGGGTCGATCCTCTCGAGCCCTCCGTGGTAAGCGTCTGCCTGATCCGCGGCGGGACGGCTGCGAACGTCATTCCCGCCGAGGTCTACCTCGAGGGGACTCTGAGGAGTTTCTCCCCCGAGGTGCGTGAACAGCTTGTCCGGGAGGTGGAAGGAGCTCTTGCCCTCTCCCGGGGGCTTGGAGGCGATTACCGGCTCGAGGTTGCCCGGGGTTACCCCCCGACGCGAAACGAACCGCGAATGGTCCGGATCATGGAGGAAGCCGCGAAGACCGTTGCCGGGATCGACAGCGTCCTCGATGCTTCAATCGGAATGGGGGCGGAGGATTTCGCATACTTCTGCGAGGTCGTTCCAGGCGCCCTCGCGATGGTTGGGGCGGCTGTTTCCGACGGGATTTCCCGTCCCCACCATTCTCCCCTTTTCGATTTCGACGAGAAGGTTCTCCCGCATGGTGCGGCTCTTCTTGCCGCCTCCGCCGCTGCTTTCCTCACGAACGGCCTGAGTGGGTGATTTTCGTTCCACCCCCCCTGAAAAATGCTGATTCCTCGAAACTTTGGCAAATTTGCTGATAGGATTGCCACGGAGACACCGAGCCACAGACTCTGTCGATGAATCCGGGAAAATCAGTGTTGATCCGGGTTCATCCGTGGCGAGAATTCTTCGTTCTCGATCCCTTCCTTCGTCGGTTGATTTTCTCACACGTTCTCGGTGCTCTCTGCGTCTCTGCGGCATTTTTCGTCAGTTACCTTGTTACAGGGTCAATACTTCCGAGCGGTCAGTTTTTTTGTGATGGGCCCGAGGCGATTTCCCTTGTGGGAGAGGCGGATTCCTCCTGAACGGGGGGGGCCAGGTCCAGGAGGGGGCCCGCAGATGCCGGAACCGGGGCTTCCCTGAAGTCGAAGACCTTGAGCCCCGCTCTCTTGTGCCTTTGACTTGGGGCGACTTCCAGGCCCGTGACCGTGACCCGTTTTCCCACGAGCTCATCCAGTTTCTGGACCACCAGCTTGTTCCAACCTCTGAGAAGCGAATAGGGCCCTTCGGGGGTGTGCAGGACGAGTATTTCGTCCCGGACCCATTTGCGGAACCAGTGCTTCGACCGCTCTTTTGAAAGGACTCCGGTCTTTTCCACGACTCCGTCCGGAATGGGCGGGGGTTTCCTTGAAACCTTGCTTGGTTCTCCATTCGGTTCTCCAGCGAACCCGCCGGAGCCCAGCAACGCCCAGATCACGGGAAATACGAATGCAAGAAGCAGGGTGGGACTCAGTTTGCGGGGAAGCATTCCTCATTCTACCATCGGGGTCCCGTAAAGCAACCCCTTCCTGGAAAGCCTTTGATATAATGTGTTGATATGGACCTGAAAAAGCCGCATCCTTCGGTCGCTCCACCCCCAAAACCATCTTCGGGAGCCTCCCCAATGAAGGGCGTTCCATCAAGGACGGCAGGGTCAAAAATCCCCGGGCCGAACCACCCGGGGCGGTTGGCCCCAGGCCAAAAGCCCGCTCCCCGCCCGGGCCGGAAAAAACCCGCCCTGATCCCTGTTCTTCTGCTGATCATTATCCTCGCAGTGATTGCGGGGATGACCTGGTGGCTCCTTCGTCCAAGGGGCCCTTCGACCCCGGCCTCGACCGGACCGGTCGTCTGGCCTGAGCCGGATGCCCGTAAAGCAACATTGGCAGAGCGGAACATGGTCTACGCCGGATTACCACGCCCCCTTGCCAGCCAGTCCGAGTTCAGGGTCCTGAGACGGAACGGTTACACACTGGGATACTCGGAGTTCCGGCGAAACCCCCTCTGGGTGGCCTACCGGATCGATCCGAATCCATCCTTCAAGGCGGGGAAAAGACCCAATCGGTTCCGCCCCGACCAGGATACCAGGGACCCCCTCAAACACGAGGATTACAACGGAACGGGGTATGACCGGGGTCACATGGCTCCGAACTCGATCATTGCCAGGGAATACGGAGAGCTGGGCCAGATCGACACCTTTCTGATGTCGAACATCTGTCCCCAGACTCCCGATCTGAACCGAAAAGTCTGGGGGCGCCTGGAACGCCTGGAAGCGGATGACTATGGCGTGTCGCTCGCCGGCGTCTGGGTGGTCAACGGTCCGGTTTTCGACTCGAAGCGCGCGTTTTTGGATTCGACCGAACGGAACGACATCGAGATTCCCGACCAGTTCTACAAGATGATCGTGGACGAGACCCGGTCCGATATCCGTATCCAGTCCTTTCTGGTCCCCCAGGATGTCGGGGGAAACGAACGCCCGGAGCGCTTCTTCACCACGGTGGACGAGATCGAGAAGCGGACCGGGCTCGATTTCTTTCCCGCGATCAGCGATGGGCGGGAAAACCGGATCGAGGCGGAGAAGCCCTCATCACTCTGGTAGCCATGGCCTTGCTTCAGCCCGAGTGGGAGCGGGATTCGAGGTTTTCCATGATCCCGATTTCCCGGTCGAGGGTCGAATCACCGATTATCTTCATTTCATCCCGAAAGTGGGCCTTGAAGCGCGAAATCACGCTCTCGGTGGGGGAATCGATTTCGAGTTTGGTCGAGGTTCTCTCCCACATGCCTAACCCCACCCGGTTTCCCGAGAATTCCGCGGCCCGATCCGCCCTGACCTTTCCGCTGCACAGCCACTCCTTGAGCATTTGCCCGTATCGGACCAGAAGGACTCCCTTTCGGATTCCGGGATCATCGTAGAACTCATCTTGATGTTCCGGGAACCGGATCGTGGTTGTACTTCTGCAGGGATCCCCTTCACGGGTTTCGTAGGTGACGTCGAGGCTCATCTCACCCGATCGGGAGTCCCCGGTGGGTTTCAGCCGGAGCAGGATGATCCCTCCGCGGTTTCCCTCCGCGGTCGATTTCGATGGGAAGAGGGTGTTCACGCGCATGATTTCCCCCGTGGCCTGGTTCGCTTCGGGCGAGCCGAACACCTTTTCGATCGCGAAGCCCGGGCAGTGGAGTTTGAGAACGAGGTCGAAGACCATGGGGGTGACCAGGAACTCGAACTCCTCCGCAAGCCGTTTCTTGAACTCGACATGGGAGTGCACCGAGAAGTAGTTTGCCCCGCGGATCTTCGATATTGCCTCGATCAGCTCGGTGTTGAAATCCAGCCCGATTCCGATGAAGGTCGAGTAGATCCCTTTGGCGGCAAGCCCCCTTGTCGTCTTGAGAAGCGATCGGTCGTCGGTGTCGCCCGTGTTGATCTGGGCGTCCGTAAGGAAGATAATCCGGTTTTCGTAGTCACCCCTCGCTCCCCCGCAATATGGGGTCAAAAGGTCTGCGCCCATCTCGAGACCGTCTTCGAAGTTGGTCGCCCCCTGCGGTTCGACGTCGAGGATATGCTGTTTGATTGCGGGCATGTTGGTTACGGAAACGAGCCTCAGGCTCTTCGCGAGGTATGCCCTATGGTCGAAGAGGACCATGCCGAAACGGTCGTCTGGCTTGAGGTGGTCGAGCATGGCATTGATGGAGCGCGCTGCGACACCGAGTTTGCTGATTTTCTCCACCTTCTCCGCCTGGGAGATCGACACCTTCGACCTGGTGAACCGGTCGTAGTAATACTCGTCGAACTGACTGGACATGGAGCCGGAGATGTCGAGGACGACAACCAGGTTGAGCTTCTTCCGGGAGAAGTCGGACGCCTTGATATTGCTGTTCAAGCCAACCGCCAGGTAGGTCTCCCTTTCGCCCGTCAGCGGATTTGCGGACCAGGCCCGTGAGAACGAAGGCTGGAAAAGCGCAGTTTGGTCCCTCTCATCTCTTCCATCCAGGCTTCGGGTGCCGGTTTCGAAGGAGTAATCGTAGAAAAGCCCTTCGAACGAGATGTCGGATGGTTGGGGTAGCAGCCCCTTAAGGATGTTCGCCCGGAAGTTCTCGATATCCTTTGCCCCTCCAACGGAATATCCAAGGTAATCACGTGGCCGGCCCTGGTCCGTTATCGAGCTGATCATCGGGCCTGCGACGGAAGCAAGGACCGAGACGACCGCGACGACGACCAGGAAGGTCGAGAGACACCCTCCCATTGCTATGAGTCTGAGGATCTCGATGGCAAACCAGATTCCAGCAACCCAGGACAGGCTGGTGATAACGGGAGAGGGAGGATTTTCCCCGGGCGCGTTCCAATCCTTGAAACACCAGTCATCGGTTTGGACCGACCGCGCCTGGATCGCCTCCGCCACCTGGATAACCCCGAAAAGGGCCAGGTGGAAAGCCATCACGAAAAGAGCGAGTTTTCGAAAACTTCCCATATCACCCTCCTTGCGGTTGAGTTCGAAAGTTGAATTCGAAAAAGAAAATCAAAAGGAGATTGGGACAAAGAGTCCCTGGAGCCTGGTCTGCAGGCTCGAGAAGACGGGCCAGCGGTGAACCGGATCAGTAGGACTCACCCCGGATCTGTGACCGGCCGGATCTGTGACCGGCCGGATCTGCGACCGGCTCAAGGTTCCTTTTCGAGCCGGGCCAGACCCCTCCTCAGGTTCTCGATTCCATTCGCCAGATCGGAGTCGGCAAGCAGGTCTTTGAACTTATCCAGCCCCGACCACCTATCCTTCTGGTACCTCGAGAATATGTATCTCAGGACTCTTTTCAGAAGAAGCCGATCTCGCTTGAAGAGCCGCCGGAAGTTCTGCTCGTAACAATCGAACCGCGTATCCTCGCACAGATTCACATTCTCTCTCGGACTCCCGGAGCAACTGAACTGGGAGGTTGGGAAAATGAAGTAGGCGATCCCGGTTTTGTATTCTTCCCCTCCGCCGTGGAAGGAGACCCATTTGTGCTTGGGGCAGGGCCCTAGGAGAGCGGCGGCATAGCTCGCAAGGCAGTGCGTCGAACTCGAGATATCTGATTCTCGCGTGAGGGATCCGAAAGTCTGGATCCTCACTTTGCGGCAACATCCCCTGGAAATGCAGAATTGGTCATAGTATGCGTCCGATACGGTGGTGCCCGGGTAGAAGTAGAGATAGGTACACAAGGAGACCACTGCCAGGCCCACGAATTTGATCAGATCCATATTTTCCCTTCCTTCTCCGGGTAATCCGGATTTTCGAGGTTCGACGGGCAGTGCCTAGAGAATGCAGGATTTCCCCTCGAGAGGGGCCCGTTGAATCGATGGAAACCAGCGAGGCTTCAGGGGTTTGCGAGATTCCTGATCGGAGGGGTGATACAACATCCCCAAAAAGTCCCTGGCCGTATCGCTTTCCAAAAGCAATATAGACGGATTCCACGAAACGTCAAAGGGGAACAATTCCGCGGATTTTTTCCCGCGGTTGCTTCCGTTGAAGAAGGCGATTAAAATGGGGCCTTCACCTTCCGGAGAATTGAAGGGAAGACCGCCCTGGATCTTCTTCTTCTGTTCGGTTTCTTCGGCTCATGGAGGTCGGAATGTTTCGCATCGGATCCGGAAACCCATTTTTCCCGCTGGCACTGGCATCTTTCGTCCTTTCCTTGTCCCTTTCCGCTGTGGCTCAAGACCCAGATCTGGTCAAAGGGTTGTTCGTCAGGACCGACATCCGTGACCTTGGAAAAATGGCTTCAAAGGTCTTTTTGACAAGTTTTGTTGCGGCCCGGGGTACCGGCCGGTTGATCGACGGTGACGTGGAGGGCAGAACTTTCGAGGAGGTCCTGTCCAGGATCGCGCGATATGGAAACCTGCGGGCGGTTGTCCAAAAGGGCATCGGAGTCCTGACCACCACGGAGAATGCTCCAGCCGTGAAAAGGCTGCTCGAAGGTCTCGATTTGTCGGGCGGGGAAAAGAGGGTTTCCATCGATTTTCGGGAAATCGAACTCGGGGACATCCTCGAGCTCGTGGCAGGGCAGGCGGGGTTGGAAATCAGCCTGCCTCCCGGTAGGCTGGGCTGGATCACGGTTCGCCTTCAGGACATTCCTCCCCATGCGGCTCTCCATTTGCTGGCCGGTTCGAATGGCAATTCGGTCGCATTCTCCGGTAGAAGGGTGATCGTTACCGCCTTGCCGGGTTCAGAATCCGCGGTATTTGGGCCCGACCGCGAAGTCATTCCCGGAGGAGGGGAATCCGATTGGCCTGGCAAGGATGGGGAACTCCAATATATGTATGTCCTCGCAATACTTGGCAACGATTCGTTCAGGTTTGCGAACGTGGCTTTCGAGGACCTGACGGAAATCCTGGAAACGGGTTTTCAATACAAGGGAGTGTTCAAGATCGTGGACATCACGGAGGACAAGGTCGTTCTCTACTCTTACAAGGAACAGATGCGGCGGACTTTTCCCATCCACCGGAAATGATACTTCCCCCGGTTCCCGGAAAAACGGAAACTGGGGGAAGCGGGTGGGTTCCTCTATTTGGGGGGTGCGATCTCCCCGGCCTCCGTTGATGGGCCCTTGCCTTCACCTTCGTCGCCAATCTGCCCGGCGGCCTGATCCCGGCGCCGAAGGGTTGGGAACAGGATCACGTCCCGGATGGAGGGGCTGTCGGTCAGGATCATCACCAGCCGGTCCACCCCGATTCCCAACCCGCCCGCGGGGGGCATGCCAAATCGCAGGGCATTGACGTAGTCGGCGTCCATCTGGTGGGCTTCTTCGTCACCCGTGGCCCTCTGCCTGAGCTGGTCCTCGAAACGCTGCCGCTGCTCCTCCGGATCGTTGAGCTCGGAGAAAGCGTTTGCCATCTCCCGGCCGTAGATGAACAGTTCGAACCGGTCGACCCGGGTCGGATCCTCCGCATTCGCTTTGGCCAGAGGAGAGGTTTCCTTCGGATACTGGGTGATGAACGTTGGATTCATCAGAGTTCCCTCCACTTTCTCTTCGAAGATCTTCACGATGATCTTTGCGGGGGAATCTCCAGGCTCGATCGGAACATGCAGCTCCCGGGCTTTGGCGGAAGCCAACTCCCGGGGGCAGTTGAACGAGAGTTCAGGGCAGTTCGTGAATTCACGGACCGCATCCTCCATTTTGACCCGCTTCCAGGGGCGACTGAAATCGAGTACGGTTTTGTCGTAGGGAACCTTCATTTCGGGGAAAAACTTAGAGGTTACCTGGGTGATCAACTCCTCGGTAAGGTCCATCATGGTGAACATGTCTCCGAAAGCCTGATAAGCCTCCATCATAGTGAACTCGGGGTTGTGCTTGATCGAGATCCCTTCGTTCCGGAAATTCCTGTTGATTTCGAAGACCTTCTCGAATCCTCCAACGATCAATCGCTTCAGGTAGAGTTCGGGGGCGATCCGGAGGAAGAGATCCATGTCGAGGGCGTTGTGGTGAGTCACGAAGGGCCTTGCAGCGGCCCCGCCCGCGATCGGGTGCATCATCGGGGTTTCCACCTCCAGGAAACCCTTCCCGGTCATGAATTCCCTGATCATGTGGACGATCCGGCTTCTCTTGATGAAGGTCTCGCGGACATCGGGGTTCGAAAGCAGGTCGACATAACGTTGCCGGTATCTGATTTCCACGTCGGTCAAGCCGTGCCACTTCTCGGGCATCGGGTTTACTGACTTCGAGAGAACGGTGAAGGCGGTCGCCCGAAGGGTGATTTCGCCGGTCCGCGTCCTGAAAATCATCCCTTCGATTCCCAGGACGTCCCCGGCGTAAACGCGCTTCAGGAGAGCGAATCCCTGGTCGCCAAGGATGTCCTTGCGGAAGTAGATCTGGAGCTTTCCCTTGAGGTCCTCGATGTGCCCGAAAACGGTCTTCCCCTGTTCACGCTTGGAGACGAGCCTTCCCGCTATCCGGGCAGGCCCCCACTCGAAGTGCTCCTTGGATTCGGTTTTCCGCTCCTCATCCTCGAACTTCTCCCGGGCATCCGAAGTGTGGTGGGTTCTGTCATACTTGCGGCCATAGGGCTCGAGCCCTTCGTTTCGCATCTGGTTGATGACGTCCAGACGTTGTTGCTGGACCAGGTTCAGGGAAAGCAGATCGTCCATGTTCAATTTCCTCGGCGGTAGTATCGTTTTCGCCGGTCGGCATTCTAGACCGATTCCGGGGAAAAGAAAAGGGGCGACCGGTTCCGGTCGCCCCTTCGCGGAAAATCCGGTCAGACTTTTCTCACGTTGACGGCCTGGGGACCTTTGGGGCCCTGCTCGATCTCGAATTCAACCGTCTGGCCTTCTTCGAGAGCCCGGTAACCGTCACCGGTGATCTGTTTGTAATGGACGAAGATATCCTTTTCCCCGTCCTGATTCTCGATGAAACCGAAACCCTTTGCATTGTTGAACCACTTAACACGACTCTGCATCTTGTACTCCTTGAAAAACTGATGAAATACGCGACCGTTTCCCACGTTCCGCCGGTTCCTGAAAAAAACGGAAGGTGACGAAATCGAAGTAACCTCGCGAGGGCAAAAATACCACACCCTGTACCCGATTTCAAGAAAAATCAGGAAAAAATAGTGAAAAAGCTCACTTTGAGGGGCTTCCCTGGGTAACTGCCTGGGAAAACCTTTTCACAAGCCAATGGGTATAGGCGATGCTGACCGCATCGGCCTCGTTGTCATCCTTGAGGGAAATCTGGAACTCGGCTTCGATGAACCTGATCACATCTTCCTTGGATGCCCTTCCGGATCCAGTCACCGCGAGCTTAACCCTGGCAGGGGGATAGAAATGGACTTCGAGATTGGCGTCCGCGGCACACAAACGTGCGACACCCCGAAGTTCTCCAAGGGAGATAGGGGTCTTCCGGCTCGTCTTTTCGGGGAGGAAAAGATCCTCGATCGCCATTTCGGAAGGTTTGAAACGGGTGATGGTTCCTGCAATCAGGTCGCGAAGTGCCAGAAGGCGCTTTTCCGGATCACGTCTCCCCAGGACCAGGCTGTCGCTCCAGATGATCTCCACTTCCCGCGGGGTTCCCCGCTCTCCCGCCGAAAGGACGCAGATTCCAACCCTGTCGGCGAGGTCAAGGCCCAGGATCTTCATTCAAGCCCCTTCCCGGGCAGGGGTATTGGCTCGGGAAAAATCACCGGTTGGGATCGGGGAAAAGGATGACCGAGACTCCCCCAATGATGCCTGCCATCGTCGCCGAAACTGCAACGGAATCATGACCGAGATACTGGGCGGTCAGGATTGCAGGGAAAAGAGTGGCGGCCATGAAGACCGCCCTCTTTACCGTCGGGGACCATTTCATTGCGGGAATCCGGGATTGTTATGGGATGGCGGCCTGCTTCGGAATTTGGGTTTTCCGGACCTTCGCCGAGGGTTCCGGTTTTTCGGACCCTGGCCGGATCGCGACGGCGGGACATCGAAGTTCCGGGGATTCCTTGGCATCTGTGTTCTGGAAGGCCCCTGGGGAGTTTTGGAGGGAGGGAGGTCCCTGTCCAGGTCGAGGGCGCTTTCCTCATCGGCTGGTTTTGTCTTGATGACGGCGGCCTCGGGCCTATTGCGTGCCATATCCAAAGCGAACCGGATGGCTTCCTCCTCTTCCTCGATATGTCCGCCGAAATTTTCGAAGAACCGGTGACGTGATTCGTCGAGTTCCGGGGTTGGGGGTCGGAAATTCTGCGGGGGTCTTGCAGGGGATTGGGGTGGGGGATTCCTGGGCTGAAAGGAATGGGCCCCGCCGTGGGTTCCGCCCGGAGGGGTTGGGTGTTGTGACGGGGTCGGGGTGGAGGGCGGCATTGACGCTTCCTCTCTCGCCGGAACGTGGGATGAGGCGGGAGGGTGCGCAGGGAGGGGTGGAGGTGCCGATGTCCTCACCGGGTTCTCGGTGGGATTCCGGGAATCCCCGGAAAGAGCCACGGATGGAGAAACCTTTCGGGGAGGCTGGGAGAGCAAGCCCGCATCGGGAGGGCGGGTTTCCGCGGGGGGGAATTTCCTGGGAGAGGTCGATTGCGGAGGGCCGTCCGGGGTTTCAGCCGCCCAATTCCCGCTTCCTGACGGTCGGGTTCCCGAAACACTCGCCTGCGGAGGCCGCAGGGGAGGGGTCCCCGAAACACTCGCCTGCGGAGGCCGCAGGGGAGGGGAGAAGGATTCACCGTTACCCGAAATGGGCGTTCCTGGCTGGTCTTCATGGAAGGGGTGGTGGGGCAGAGCTTGGGTGGGCTCCGTGTTATTCGTGGTGGGGAGTTCCGGGGCGTGGATCGAGGGGGGCTTTGTCGAAAGTGGCTGGTTGGGTTCGAGCGAAGGGATCGGCAGGCTCGGTTGCCTGGCATGGGAAACCCGGTTTTCTCCCTGCTGGAAAGCCTCCCTGGGGGCACTCCGGCCCCTGCCGGAGATCTTTCCGGGCACCGAAGGGGAACAGAATGCTTGTGGAAGAAAAGCGTTCAGGTTGAATTCGTTTCCCGGAAGGTTGAGGACCCGTGCCAGCTCGTCTCGAAGCCGATAGATCTCGGCGGGCTCCCATTCTTTTCCCGGAACGAGGTGCTTGAGCTTCTTCGTGGCGTTCTCGACCCTCAACTGCGAATAATCCCCCATTATCAGGCCTTGGAAGATGGCGAGTTCATCGAGAATCTCGAGGGGATACTGGGTTTCCTTTTCCCCCTGGAAGCCGCACCTGGTGAGAAGTTCCTTGAGGGTGTCGAACACCGCCATCCGGGCTTTCGCACCGTCCCTGGTGGTTCTGAACTCCTTGAGGAAAAGGGACCGGAGATACTCGAAAGGTGGAGTCTGCAGGAAACACTCGAAGAACTTCCGGAGCGCTTTCTTGTGACGATCCATGCTTTTCACGATCTCGGGGGCAAGGCCGGTTTCTTCCGAGAAAAGGGCTTCGAGGAGAGGGTCTACCGAATTTGCGTAATCGTCGATGTTCTTGAACCGGCGACTCAGAACCTCGCTGGTTTTTCCCTGGTAGATGCTCGACAGGATCACGAGAAAGAAATGAACGTTCGGGTCCATGATTTCCCGCTCGATCCATCTCCAGAGGCCCTTCCGGATGTACTTGTTCTTCCTTTTGTGCATGGTGGTGAGGCATTCCTGGACGATCGATTGGCGGAGGGCTCCAAGAAGATCTTCGCTGAAAACCTGCGGTTCGGCCGGGGCGGGAGGGGGCGCGGCTTCGGCTTCAGGCTGGACCGGTGTGGTGGTTCCCATGATCTGGTTGAGCTCGATTTCGATAATGGGGCAGTGGAGCCTTGCGGGAGGTTTTCCAATCGTCTCGCTTTCTCTCCTGATGAGGAAGATCGCCTTCTTTATCCGTGAAAGGGCGATCCCCTGCTCTTTCTGAAACTGGCGTGCCTTTGTGTCGAGGGTGAATTTCTGGCCTTTCTGGAGGTAGGGAACGGAAAGGTCGACGAGGATGAACCTTTTGTCCTCGGGGTCTGGAAGGGAGAAAACCAGGTCGATCGTAACCCCCTTCTCTACGAGTACCAGGTCCGCAGTCTGGAATTTCCAGGGTTTCGGGCTGCTGAAGCGTTGTTGAAGCAGCTCCTGGAGGAAGTCCGTCTTTCGCAGAAGGGCTTCCTTGAGCATCAGGAATTCCCGGTCGATATCCTCTTCGGAACGTCGGGGAGCGCTGCTCGAAAGTTGTTTTTTGATCACGGTAAACTCCGATTCCTCACGGCTGGTGGAAAAACAGCCTAAATTATCCCGCTCAGCGGGTTCTTTTCCTCGATTCAAAAACGGGCCATCAAGGGGATTTCACTCGGGGGGTGTAGAAAGGAACCCCTTCAACTTGGTGAAACCGGCAGAGAGCTGGAAAAAGCCGGTCCTCACCCGGGAACGGAAAAAGAGATAACGTAATGGAGACCCAGAAAGGAGGTCGGGTGGATTTCGTAGTCGGTGATCCCGCAGGTTTCCATGATCCTGAGAAGGTCGCGATCCAGCGTGAAAAGGCCGACTTTCGAGAAGACGGGGTGGAACGTATCCTCGAACCAGGCCAGGAACCTGTTCCGGCTTCGAAGATGATTGATGAAAACGACCCGGGCTCCCGGTTTTGCAACTCTCAGGATTTCCCTTAATGCCTTTTCGGTATCGGGGACGACCGTCATCACGTAGGAGGCAAGGATATGGCTGAAGGATCTCGGGGGAAAGGCGAGGGACTGGAGGTCCATCTGAACCAACTGTATGGGGCAGGAGGCCTCGTTGCGCGCTTTCTCCTTGGATTCCTTGAGCATCCCATGGCTGTAATCGAACCCGACCACATTGACGTCGGGAGGGTAGAATTCGAAACCCAGACCGGTCCCAACACCGATTTCGAGAATGGTTTCGCCCCCCTCGAGGTGAAGCTGATCGATTGCAAGAGGCCTTCCCGCTTCAAGCCAGGGTTTGAAAAAAAGGTCGTAAAAAGAAGCACAACGGTCATAGGTCTGCTGGATCAGGTTGGCATCAATCACTGGAAATCACCAGAACTGCACCTCAGGTTCGTCTGCATGATTGGGCCAACTATAACATAGGGCAACTGGCGGTGCAAGGGTTTTGTGGTGTTGTTTTGTGGTTGTCTTGCTAGACACCTTGGGTTCTCTCTGTTATACTCATGCGGTTGTTAACCATGGCCCGGAACCCGGACCTTTCCTTTTTCGAAAGGACTTTGATAAAGTAATGGTCAGGCCTCTCTATCCTCGCAAGCGGGCATCGGAACCGGATGCTGAAGCTTCCCTCTGGAAAAACCCGTACCTTTTGAGCGCTGGAGTCGGAATTTTCGTTCTTGCCACCCTGATCACCCTCCACTTCCTTGGCATCACCGGGAAGCGGGGAACGGTCCAACCCGGGCAAAAGAACGCCCAGGGGAAGACCGGCGGGGATTTTTTTTCCTTCGTGAAAAAATCCGGTCTCTGGAAGGAAAAAGCGCCCGACTCGGAAATGGACGAACTGGCCGCGATCGGAATTCCAACGAGCTCGAGCCAGATTTTCGCGAATGCAAAAGTTGAAAACTACCGGGACAAGCGAAGATTGTTCGCGCTCCAGAAGTATCAGGGAACGCGGCAGCTGGCCGAGGAAAAGGAGGAGAGGATCAAGGAATTCCAGAAACGTCGGTCCTCCCCGACCGCCCTTGCGCTCAAGGACGCCGTCGACGCCCTCAGCGACTCGGACAACCTCGGGATAATGAAACTCGAAACCCTCCTCAACGAAGAGTTGATGAAAACGGGCGGCAAATCGGAGAACCTGGATGTCCTGATTTTTGCTTTCCAGAACCTCGGGGATACCTACAAAAAGAAGAACATGCAGGAAAAAGCCAAAGGCGCCTATCTTCACGCTTTCCAGCTCATGAAGGAAAGGGCCCCTGCCGAGCAGGGGCCCCAATGGGACGAAGCTATCTCCGAATTTCAGAAAGCCGTGGTCAAAGGACCCGGCAATTGAGGACGCAATTGTCGTGAATCGGAACGTTGAACTCGAGCAGCGATTTGAGATCCGCGATCGGCCGCATGATGACGAAGCGGCGGGTCTCCTTCGGGGAGAGATTGAGCTCATCATGGTTCATCCGGTCAGAAAGGTGGATGGCATTTGTCGGGAGCCGCAGAAAACTCGGGAATATCCTCACCTGGGTAACCGGCTTGTCCGAGGTGTTGACGAGGTATCCCCCGATGTAGACGTTGTTCCGGTCGATGCGGATCCCGGTTTTCTTGACCAGTACGGGGCCTTCGCTTACCTCCGAAAGAGGGGTAAGGTTGTTTCCAACGCGCTTGAACGCATAGACCTTGGAGGGTTGAAGAAGTTCCTGGGTCTTTTTCGCGGCCTGGGCGAAATGGCTATTGAAGGACAAGGCAATGAATGACGCCAGGACCAGTCCAAGGTGCTTTTTCTTCAGTTTCATGGTTTCGACCTCGCAAAAATTTCTTCGTTCCATGGAAAGCTATCGGCGGAGGGGGATGAAACCTTTAGCGACTGTGCACCGATTTCCCGACAGCGGGAAAATCTCGGGTATCACGCTCGTGGAGATTCTGGTGGCTCTTTCAGTCGCCTCCCTCGTTATGCTTCCCCTCATCCTTTACTTCGGAATCTCCGAAAAGGTCACCTACAAGAGCATCAATGAGGTCGTCGCCTCGAATCTGGCTTTGCAGAAAATCGAGGAGCTGAGGAGCCGACCTTTCGCCGAGCTCCGCCAGATCATCGAAACCTCTGCAGCCGATCCCGTGGATGGGCCATTCGTGGAGGTCAAACTTCCCCTGGAACTGAACGGGATATGGAACACCCCCGGAGTCGAATATGCACGTGAAGCGGCTCTTTCCTTCTTTCCAAACATCGATCCCGACCCGACACAACCCGATTATGAACTCCAGAAAAGGCGGATCCGGATCCGGGTGGTAGTGAAGTTCATCGAATACAACGATGCCAAGAAACGGGAGAAGTCATTCGAGCTCTCGACGATGCTTTCTGACGAAACCCTCGGTTCCGGGTTGAACGCTTCGATGGCGCTTCCGATTACACCGTGAGGCCAAAGACGATGATGAAAAAAACCACCAATTCCTCGCCAGCCCACGGAAACCGGGCGGGGACTTCCCGCCTGTCCGGATTTTCCAGGGCCGGCGTGACCCTGGTCGAAATGCTGATCGCCTTTCTGATTCTCGGAATCGTGCTCGGTCTCGGATACATCTTCCTCAACCGGACCTTCATCAGCATGGACCGCCAGAGACAGTCCCTCGATACCCTCCATGAAGCCCGCGATTTCCTCGGAAACGTCGAACGGGACTTGAGGGAAATGACGAGGCTCGTAGCTCTGGATACGGTTTTCAAAAGCAATCTCTACGATGAGGAGAATGCACTCTTTTTCTCGATGGTCCTGGAAGTGCCCGACCGTCAGGCGGGTGCCCTCACCACGGTAACATATTCTTATGAAGGTCCCTCCGACTACAAAGACAAGCCCAATTCCCAGAAGATAATCTACAGACAGGAAAAGGGAAAGGTAAAAAAGGCCCTCATCTCGAAGCAGCTCAACTACATCAAGATATGGGGCACCGATGGGACGATCTTCAGAAACAGGGAAGTGGGTGAAGCGATCGATACCTACCGCGACTATCTCGCCCCCCATTATTACAACCCGACCAATCCCTTCGCCAACGGTCTCAAGGATCTCGCCCGGGTCAAGGGCGTCCAGGTCCGTCTGTGCATGCACGAAATGCTGGATAACAAAGGGGAGTCCATCAAGATCCGAACCTTCGATACCCGAATCTATTCCCGGGTGCTGAACTCGAAATACGAATGAGCCGCAGAGCCCTTTTCGTCGGTGGCGGCAAGGAGATCCTTCGTAACCCTGTTCCAGCCCTGGATTCAAAGGAGACACCATGATAACCGCAGAGATACGCCGCAAATTCCTCGATTTTTTCCGGGGCAGGGGCCACACCGTCAAGGATTCCTTCCCTCTCATCCCCCAGGACGACCCCACGCTCCTCTTCATCAGTGCCGGGATGGCGCCCTTGAAACCCTACTTTCTCGGCACCAAGACCGACATGAAGCGGGCGGCGACCTGCCAGAAATGTTTCCGTACCACCGATATCGAGAACGTCGGGTACACAGCGCGCCACCATACCTTTTTCGAGATGCTCGGAAACTTCAGCTTCGGGGATTACTTCAAAAAGGATGCAATTGCCTGGGCATGGGAGTTCATCACCCGTGACCTCGGTCTGGACAGCTCAAGGCTTTTCGTTTCGGTGCACCATTCCGACGATGAGGCGCTCCAGATCTGGAACAAGGACGTCGGCGTTCCCATTTCCCGGATCGTGAAACTTGGCGACAAGGACAACTTCTGGACCATCGGGATCGGTCCCTCCGGCCCATGTTCCGAGATCTACATCGATCAGGGGCCCGAGCTCTCCTGTGGGAGCCCCGATTGCGCCCCCGGTTGCGATTGTGCCAGGTATCTCGAATTCTGGAACCTGGTTTTCACTCAGTACAATCGTTCCGAAGACGGCACGCTTACTCCTCTGGAAAAAAAGAACATCGACACCGGGATGGGCCTCGAGCGGTTGGCGGCCATCCTGCAGGGAAAGCACGACAATTTCGAGAACGACGTTTTCGCGGGAATCGTGCATGAGGTGGAGGCACTGACCAACCACAGATTCTCCGAGGGCGGGAAAACCCGGATCGCCCTGAAAGTGGTTTCCGACCACATCCGGGCACTCTCCTTTGCCATCGCCGATGGAGCTCTGCCCGGAAACGAAGGACGCGGATACGTTCTCAGGAAGATCCTGCGCAGGGCATCCAGATTCGGTTTCAGTTATCTGGGCCAGGAACAGGCATTCCTCCACAGGCTGGTGCCGGCGGTTGCCCGGAGTCTCGAGGTCTACCCCGAGATCGAAAAGAACCGTGAGTACATCCAGAAGATCGTCAATTCCGAGGAGGAGCGCTTTCTCCAGACCCTGAAGACCGGCAGCGAGATGCTCACGGAGTTCGTTGCGGCTCTCGGGAAAACCGGAAACAGAACACTCGAAGGTGCAAAGGCCTTCCTGCTACATGACACCTACGGTTTCCCCCTCGATCTCACCCGGGAAATCTGCAAGGAAGAGAACATCAAAGTCGATGAGGCAGGTTTCAATGTCGAGCTCGAAAAGCAGCGGGAGCGTGGCCGCGCGAACGTCGTGTCGGCGTTCGTGAACTTCCAGGCGATCAATCCAAGTGATTTTCCATCCACCCGTTTTGTGGGTTACGACCGGATGAAGGAACAGGCAAAGGTTCTTGGAACCGTTCCCGCAGGCGATGAAACCGTCGTGATTACCGATGTTTCGCCGTTTTACGCGGCCTCGGGAGGCCAGGTCGGCGACGTCGGCCGGATTTTCTCCGATGGGGCGACATTCACTGTGAAGTCCACCGAAAAGACCGAGGAGGTAATCCTCCATCGAGGCGTATGGGATGGAACCGGCCGGTTCGCGGCAGGCGATACCGTCACCCTCGAGGTCCAGGAAATGACCCGCCGTTCGACGATGAGGAATCATACCGCCACCCACCTCCTCCACAAAGCTCTCCAGGAAGCCCTCGGAAACCACGTAAAACAGGCCGGGTCCATGGTCGCCCCGGATCGCCTCCGGTTCGATTTCACCCATTTTCAGGGCATCGACCATGAAACCCTCGAGAGGATCGAACGCCGCGTGAACGAGGAGGTTCTGCGTTCCCATCCGGTCATTACCACCCAGACCAGTTTCAAGGAGGCGGTTTCCAGAGGGGCCATGGCCCTCTTCGGGGAAAAATACGGGGATGTAGTGCGTCTTGTGGAGGTTGGCGACTTTTCCAAGGAGCTCTGCGGCGGAACGCATTGCTCGAATGCCTCCGAGATCGGTTCTTTCTCCATCCTCTCGGAATCGAGTGTCGCGTCCGGGGTCCGCCGGATCGAAGCCCTCACGGGAGAAGGCGCCCTGGAGCACATCCGGGAGATGAGGCGGGAGGAACGGGCACTCGCGCAGGTTCTTGACTGCGATTCCCGAAGTCTGGTCAACAAAGCCTCCCGCCTTGTGGCCGAGATGAAAGAGTTGAAGAAGGAGCTGGAAGCGCTCAAGAAGGGCGAGGTCAAACAGGTGATTGCCCATGTTCGGTCCAAGGCCAAAACCGTTGGGAGGGCTTCGGTCATCGTTTCTTCCGTCGACGGGCTGACCGTGGATGAAATGAAGTCCATGGCGGACGAACTGACCGCAAATGCCCCCCACACCGCCGTTCTCCTGGCAAGTGGCGGGGAAAAGGCCTCGTTCGTTCTCAAGTTGACCCGGGACCTGGTGGAGGGCGGCCAGAATGCCGGAAAACTGGTCAAAGAAATCGCCAAGGTCGCAGGTGGGAGCGGCGGGGGACGTTCCGACATGGCAACCGCAGGAGGAAAGAACCCGGAAAAACTTTCTGAAGCGCTCAAAGTTGCGGAGGCGATCTTCCAGGAAGCCTTCCGGGTCTGAGGGGCCTCACCCGGGATGAAATTCCTTGCCCTGGACATCGGGACCAAGCGGATTGGGGTTGCGACCTGCGATCGCATGGAGCTTGCAGCGACTCCTCATTCCGTGATACCGGCAGATCGCGGGGCGCCCCGAACGGTTGTTGATCTCATAGCTGCGGAGGGAGTCGAAGGCATCGTTCTCGGGATGCCCTATTCCCTCGATGGAAAGGAAAGGGAAGCCTGTGCTCTTGTCCGTGCGTTCATCGAGAAGCTCCGTCCACTTGTCGGGATTCCCATCGATATCCAGGACGAGCGCCTGACCACGAAAATTGCAGAGGCTTCGTTGATCGAAACCGGATACCGACGCGAACGGCGCAAAGAGCTCAGGGACGCGGTGTCCGCTGCACTGATACTCCAATCCTTTTTGGATCGCAGGCGACATGAGCGGGAAAAGGGCGTCCCCCCGCCATGAATTTTTTCCCCGCCTTCCTCATTGTGGGGTGGATGTTGCTCTTTGTATCCGCTGGGACTTTGTGGTAGTATCGAAATCCCGTAAGGGACCAATTTTCTTGGAGGGGAATCCCGATGTCTGATCTGAAATATCGTTGTGTGCTGCTTTGCGAGGATATCCGGCAGGAAACCGGAGGCCGGATCAGCCTGATGGGAATTCTCGGCTCAAAGCTGTTCGTCCAGGAGTTCCCCCTGATGTTTCCGAAATTCTGTCTATTCATCGAATGGGGTGAAATCTCCGGAAAGGCGAGCCTGACCCTGAACATCGTGCCTCCCGATGGAGTGAACATCCCCAAGGTTAAACCGACTGCGCTCATACAAGGCCAACCGGGTGTCTTGGCGCGGTCGATGATCGTTTTGAACAGCTTTCTCTTCCCGAAGGAGGGCACATACACCTTCGAGTTCTGGGCCGACGACAAGTGCATCGGGCGGGAACCGTTTTCGATCGAGAAATTCGAACCTGCCCCAAAAGTGACAAATTAGCATTACCCGGACCATGCACGAAAACAGTCACGACATTGTCGAAGCGCTGGAAGCTGCGTTTGCGCACCCGGAAAGCTTCAATGATCGGATCAACCCTTTCCTCGTTCAACAACCGGAGGCAACCTTCCAGGCACTGGTAAAGGTTTTCGATTCCCAGAATGCCGGGGCGAAGACGACCGTTGCCGAGTATTTCAAAGGTCCCTTACGGTCACGTGCACCTGGGGTCCTGGTTCCCTTCCTCGACGACGCTTTTCCCGACAGATTCACATGGATTTCCTCCATCCTCTCGGAACTCAACTCGGTCGAATCCGTTCCCAGATTCCTGAAATTCATCCGGTCCCGGCATTTGCCGGTGGTGATGGCTTCGATGAAAGCCCTCGTCTGTTTCCCAAATCCCGAGGTGATCGACGCGATCGTCACTTTCTTCCTTGACTCCTCAGACGAGGTCAAACTTTCTGCCTCTTTCCGGGTTCTGATGCCGATCGCGGAAAAACTCATCCCAAGCCTTCTCGAGAAGTTTTCCCGCGTTGAGAAGTTTCGCCAGGCCTGGATCCTGAAATTCCTAGCCGAAACCGGGTCTCCGAGTTGCATTCCCGTTTTCCGCGATTCCCTCCAGAAAAGCCCTCTCGATCTGGGCCTTTTCGGGATCAGGGGCCTGGGGAAAATCGGGAACCCCGAAGCCGTCAAGATCCTGGAGTCGGTGATGGATCACCCCGAGTGGTTCCTTCGGAAGCGGGTTGCCGAAGCCCTGGGAAGCTCAAAATGTGCCGAAGCTGCCGTTCCTTTGCTCAAAGGACTCACCGATGCCTCAGTCCAGGTCCAGGCCAGTTCGGTAGAGGCTTTGACAAAAGTGGGGGCATTGGCCATCCCTTTGTTGGTGAAGAATCTCGAAAGCGGAGGGGAAGAGATGAAGATCGGCCTGATCAAGGTCATTGGCCAGATCAGGGACCGGAGTTTCCTCCAGCCTTTGCTCAAAACCCTCCAGGAGAGATCGACCCTTTTCTTTTCCCTGGACGCCGTGGGGGATCTGGGGTTTGTGGAGGCTGCTCCCGCATTGGAACCCTTCCTGAAGGATCCGATTTGGTTCAACCGGCTGAATGCCCTCGAGGCGATCGCCAAGCTGAATCCGGGGAATCTCATGCATCTGGCCGAAGAAAAACTCCACGATCCCAACGACATGGTTGTCAATGCCGCTTCCAGGATAATCGCCAAACTGAACTCTTGACCGGGTTTTTCTCCATCCGACCCATCCCTCGGCTCTCTTCTCCCTTTTTCGAAAACTTTCCCCACCCCTCAGCGTATAATTAGGATGAGAATGAATAATATGGAGGGAAAATGATGACCAGACGCTTTTTCCTGCTTGTTGTCGTCCTTGTCGGCATATCGGGGGTCCTGCCGGGAGCGGTCTTTGGTGACCCAAAGGCTTTCGATCCCGATTCCGAAATCAAGATCAACTCCTCGAAACCCGTCCAGGCTTCCAACGGTGAGGACAAGATCGCTTTTTCCATGGACGACTTCGAAAAAACCGTGGACAAAGGCCTTGGAAAGGCAAAGGACGCCCTGGAAAAACTCGACAAGCAGATCGACAAGATCCTCCAGGATCTCAAGGGAAAGAAGGGTTCAGGGTCAGGTTCTTCGTCCGGATCATCATCGAGCTCCGGGACAAGCGGAACCTCCGCTTCCACACCCTCCGGAACCTCCTCTGCGTCCTCCGGTTCCGGGCTGGGAGAAGCTTTCAAGGAATTCTTCAAATCCCTTGGAAACATGTTCAAGAACCTCTGGAACTACGTGAAGGCGGTCTGGACAGAAATCACCGGTCCCGACAAGAACGAGGATGTGATCACCAACACCATCAACGATGTGAACACCTCCCTCAAGAAGTCTTCCCTCGACAGTTCGGTAAAGCGTGTCGGGAATGCCACGGTCGATCTCGGGAAATCGATTGGAGGATTCTTCAAGAACCTCTTCGATTGAGGGTTTCAGCTATACCGGAAGATCCTTGCCGCCGCACGACCTGCGGCGGTCTTCATTTGTCCAGGACAAGACGGTGCGCGTCCAGAAGGATGATAATCCGGTTGTCGAGCTTTCCCACTCCCCCAAGATATTCGCTGGCTGCTCCTTCGCTGACATGCGACGGGGGCTCGATCAGTGAACTTGGAAGCTTGAGGACCTTCTGGACGAACTCGACGAGAAGTCCGGCTTTTATCTTCTCTTTTTCGAACGAAAGGATGATGATCTTGTTCGTTGGTGCCCTTTGGGTTTCGGGAAGCTTCAGACGTTTGCTCAGGCTCAATACCGGTATGATTTCCCCGCGGAGGTTGATGACTCCTTCGATATAATGGGGTGCTTTAGGGACCCGGGTGATGGGGTGCATGTTGATTATTCCATCCACCTGCCTGATGTCCAGTGCATAGGTCTCCGAGCCCATCGTGAAGCTCACAAGCTGCACGATTTCGACAGTCTCCTTTTCCTCCTCCGCTGGAGGGAGGTCTCCCCCTGCGGGAGGAGAGCCCGAAGGAGGGGCAACGGGCGGGGCCGCGGGAGGGGCGACTGGGGCAGCTTGCCGGGGAGATGGGGTGGGGGAGGCTTGCGGCGGCGCAGTCGCCGTTGCCGGAGCCCTTGCGGGCGGAGGGGCCGCAACCGGGGTTGTCGGAGCCTGGGGCTGGACAGGGGCAGCCACCTGAGTTTCGGCAATCGGGGGTGGTGGTGGAGGTGCGGGCGGGGATGCCGGGGAAAGGGTTCCGCCGCCGCCTCCGGTGAAGTTGTCGGGCGTAAGAAGGTAGACTTCGGCCTTCTCGATTTCGGAAATGGATTCGATTCCATCGACGATCTCGTTTGCGGGTCGCTCGCAGGTCACGATCATCTTGAAGGACCTTTCGAACTTTTCGTTCTCCAGGTCTTTAACTTCGGGATGGGCCTTGATGATCTCGGCGTGGCATGAATCGAGCGTGCGGAGAACCATGAAGATGCGGGGGCCCTTCAGGAGACAATCGGGGACGAGGGTCACCTTCAGAAGGTAAGGATTCGACCCCTGCTGCATGCTGTCCATCAGTCCCGAAACCTCGAACTCGGAAAGGGGGAGATCCGCCAACTCCTGTGCCCCTTCTCCGCCACCTGGGGGGGGAGGTGGGACGGCAACATCGCTGGGGCCGGCTTCCCCCTGTTCGGGGGCTTCCCCGGGGGGTGCCCCTCCACCACTGGCCAGTGCCTGAAGTTTCGCCTGGATCACAGCAAGGTCGACGTTCGAGTCGGTGCCGCTGATGCTGTCCCCAACAAGTGTCCGAAGGACGTCGAAGGTCTCGAAGATGACGTCGATGATCTGTGGAGTAACCGCCATCTGCTTGCTTCGGAGTTTGTCGAGGATGTTCTCCATCTCGTGCGTTAGATGGGCGATCTTTTCGAAGCCCATAGTCCCGGACATGCCTTTGAGGGTGTGGGCTGCGCGGAAGATCTCCTCGACCGCTTCGAGGTTGGACGGGTTCTGTTCGAGGGCGAGCAGCATTCGGTCCATCAGATCGAGGTTCTCTCGCGAACCGTCGATGTAGGCACCCATGTATTGCTGTAGGTCTAGATCCACCCTTTCCACCTCGCGAAGAAGATCATTTTCAGATGGCTTGTCCCTTCATCTGCAAGAATGAGGGAATGTCGAGAATGAGGGCGATGGTTCCATCGCCCCGCATCGTTGCGCCCATGATTCCCGGGAGTCCTCCGAGCAGGTTCCCGAGTGACTTGATGACGATTTCCGTCTGTCCCAGGAGCTCGTCGACCATGAATCCTGCCCGCCTTTCCCCGGATGCGCAAACGACGATCGAGATCTCCTCTTCCTTTTCCTTCTCTTCGGCCGGAACCGGAACGGAAAGGAGCGTCTTGAGCCGGATGATGGGAAGGACCTCCTCCCCCCGCAGCAGCGTCACTTCCTGCTTCTGGACCATGTAGATGTCGGCCCTCCGGATGTCGATCGTTTCCTGAACCGCACCAAGTGGGATGGCGAAGATCTCCGACCCCAGTTTTACCATCAGGGCGGGGAGAATCGCCAGGGTCAAGGGGAGCTTGATGATGACTCGGGTTCCTTCCCCCACTTTCGATTCGACATCGAGGTTGCCGTTCAGTTCGTCGAGCTTGCTCTTGACCGCATCCATTCCCACGCCACGTCCTGAAAGGTCGCTGACCACATCCGCTGTCGAAAAACCCGGCAGGAAAATGATTTTTACGATCTCCTCCGGAGGCATCTTGTCGATCTGTTCCTGTGTGAACATCCCCTTTTTCACCGCAAGCGGGCCAATGATGCGGGGATCGATACCCTTCCCGTCATCCTTGACCTCGATTATCACGTTGTTTCCCTCATGGCGGGCGACCAGGTATATCGTTCCGGTTTCGGGTTTTCCCTTCGAGAGGCGGTCCTGGGGGCTCTCGATCCCGTGGTCGATCGAATTCCGGATGAGGTGGACCATCGGATCCCCGATCTCGTCGATGACCGTCCTGTCCATTTCCGTTTCCTTCCCCTCCAGGACGAGGTCGATCTTCTTGCTAAGCTTTTTGGACAGGTCGCGGACCATCCTTGGGAACCGGTCGAAGACCTGGTCGATGGGAACCATCCGGACCTGCATGACGACGCTCTGCAGGGCAGAACTGATCTGGGTAACCCGGGCGAGGGTCTCGTTGAGATCCTTGAGCTTGTGGGCGGCCCCGATGTCCTGGAGACGGGTCCGGTTGATGACCAGCTCTCCAACGAGGTTCATGAGCTCGTCCAGACGGTGCATGTCGACGCGGACCGTCTGGCTTCCACGCTTTTCGGCGGAAGCGGCTTTCGCTGCAGGTTGGGAAGGTTTTCCACCCCCTGCGGCGGGAGGCGGTGGCGGTGGCGGTGGGGGTGTGGGTGTGGGAGGTGGAGGGTGGGCGGCCCCAGGGGCGGGCTGGGCTGATGGCGGGGGAGCGGACCGCACGGGCTTGGCGGCCTGTGGAGGTGGTGCCGCTCGCGCAGGGGTGGCCGGGGCCGGTTTCGAAGCGGCCGCGGGAGGCGGGGGTGGCGGTGGGGGCGGCGGGGGCGGTGGAGGAGGTGGGGCAGCGGCCGGGGTGGCAATGGTTTGTGGGGGGGCCGCCTTGAAATCCTCCGGTTTGGCGAGGACGACGTCGACCTTTTCTATTTCCGAGATCCCTTCGATGGCGGACTTGACATCGGCCGGGGGAACGGGGGACAGCAGCAGCATTTTGAAGGAAAGGTCGAACTTCTCCTCCTCGATGTCCTTCGTTTCCGGAATCGCCTTGATGATCTCGACCGAAAGCTCTTCGAGGGTCCGGACGACCATGAAAGCTCGGGGGGCTTTGAGCAGGCAGTCGGGAACCAGGTAGACCGTCATCATGATGATGTTGGAGTTCTTCTGCTGAGCTTCGAGCAGGACCTGATACTCGAACTCGTTCATCAATATCCCGGCTCCCACCCCTGCTGGTGAAGCGGGGGCGGGGGGGGCGGTGCCGGTTGGGGACGCTGCGACCGAGGCCTGCTGGACTTCAACTTTCTTGGCGGCACCTTCGGGAGAGGCCACCGAGGCAAGCTTCCCGGATATCGCTTCCAGATTCACGTTTGAATCCGTGGCGGAGATGCTGTCGTTAACAAGGATCCGGAGGACATCGAAGGTTTCGAACAGGACGTCCACCACGGTGGATGTCACAGGAACCTGTTTGTTGCGGAGTTTGTCGAGGATGTTTTCCATCTCGTGCGTGAGATGGGCCACCTTTTCGAACCCCATGGTGGCGGACATCCCCTTGAGTGTGTGTGCGGCACGGAAGATCTCACCGACAGCCTCGACGTTGTTCGGATCCTGTTCGAGGGCAAGGAGCTGCTTGTCCATCATGTCGAGGTTCTCCTTCGAACCATCGACATACATGCCCATGTATTGGGAAAGGTCAATATCCATGGACATTCTCCTGTAGCCCTGACCCGCGAATCACGAAACGACCGCTCCTGTGCTGGGGAAACCCCTTCCAGGCCCTTCGGACCGGAAAACCCCGAATGAAGAGCATACCAGAACAGGCGAAAGAGACCTTCCGCCCCTGGTTAACCTTGAAGTATACATAAAAAGTCGAGCTTTTGCGATGAAATTCCCCATCCCGGACTTGGGATATCCCGAAATCGATCAGGGGAATCCGAAGATTCCCCAACTATATATCGGTAGGGTGGGGGAAATTTTTCCAAAAAAGGGATCCCCTGGCAGGGAAATTGGGACTTTCGACCTGGGGGTTCAGGTCTTTGGGAAAATCCTCCCAAGGAAAAACCCGGGATCCGCTGGCTTGAAATCGTCGGGAACGCTTTGGCCGTGGGTGAGGAACGCCAGGGGGAGCTTGGACTGAAGCAGAACCCCAAGCAGAGGGCCGATCGAGTTCGTCTCATCGATCTTGGTGAATATCAGCTCATCGAAACCAATTTCCCCGAACTTCCTGATCGATTCCCAGAGATCGGAAAATTTGGTGGTGGCGGAAAGAACCAGATACTTCGAGGCACCCGGGAAATACTTGAGAAACCTCTTCAATTCGTCGAGATCGCAAACGTTCTTCTGGCATCGTCCCGCGGTGTCTACAAGGATGACATCCTTGGATATATGACGTTGCAGCACCTGGGGGATATCGTCGGGTTCGAAGATTATCTCCATTTCCGCCTCGATTATCTGTGCATACTGCATCAGCTGGGCGGGGGCTCCGATCCGGAACGTATCCAGGGTGAAAAGTGCCACTTTCTTTCGTTCCTCGAGGTCAAGTGCAAAGGACGCCGCCAGTTTGGCGATGGTGGTGGTCTTTCCAACCCCCGTCGGCCCGATAAGGATGAATATTTTCGGGCCGGTCGATTGCGGATGGAACTCGATCGGGGGCGAGAAGCGGAGGTGTTCCCGAAGCCATCGGGCCGTTCCCTCCTCAGTTTCGGCGGGATTCTTGAGGACCTGTGGAGGAAGGGACGTTCCGAGAATCTCCAGGAGTCCTTCGAGGATCTCGGCGGGAAGTTCGATACCGGAGAACAACTTCCGGAGGTGGAAGAGCCCCTCAGGAACGGAAGGGTTGGGCGTTGCAAGTGCCTTCCCCGAAAACTCCTGCATCTTCTTGACCATGTCGAGAATCTCGGCCATCCTCGCCTCCAGCGCCTGGATGGAAGCTCTGTCCACTGGGGCGTCGAATGCGGGCGGCGGAGGTGGGGGTGGAGGTGGTGAGACTTCGCTCTCGCTTTTTTTGGGGCCTTTCGCCCTCTGGCTGAGGATGTCCCCCAGAAGTGCCTGGATCCGCTGGGCGTTCTTCGCGTCATCCTGGAAACGCTGGGATTGCGGGGCCGCTTCCCCTTCCTGGTTCGACCGGAGGCCGTGGACGGGACGCATCGATTGCACCCTTGCCTGGGTGAACCGTTGGGGCCGCAGCGAGGGCCCATACTCCTGTGGGGTGGGCTTGGAGACTGGATGTGGAGGAAGAATGGCTTCCGGACTGGGCTTCGATTGGGAGGGTGCAACCGGCTGGGGGGGAGGCAGGATCTCTTCCGTGGGTTCGGGTCTTGTCGGGGCGGCTTTCTGTGGTTTGCCGGGGGCGGAGCGGGGGACTGCGGCAGTGATCTCGACCATCTCCTGCTTGTACAACCCCGCCCAGGACGATTGGGGGAAGGTTCGCGAGGTAATGACGATCATCTCCGAACCGAGCTCGCTCTGGGCCTTCAGGAATGCCTCATAGTAGCTGTCCGCCACGAACTTTTTCATCATCATGGCGGAGTGGACCTCCCGAAAAATCTCGAGAGCCTGGAAAGGAATCCCTCGATTCCCTCGGGGGGAAGGGCCGGCATGGTTTCGTGGAAACCCGTGGAAACGATGTCCCGAAGCCGGACCGCGGCAGGGGACATCGGGGAGAAGAGCATGAGCGGTGTCTGTTGCCTGACCGCGAGGTACATCTGTTTGTCCTGGGGAAGGTAACCCAGGCGCTGGACTTCGAACTTGAGGAAATCCAAGGCCACCTTGGAAAGCCGCTCCAAGACGTAATCCGCTTCCTCGGGACTTTCCGCCCTGTTGACCAGAACGGAGACGGATGCCCCGGGCCGGGAGCCGGATATGATCTTGATTATCCCGTAGGCGTCAGCGAGAGCGGTAGGTTCGGGAGTAGTCACGACAATGATCTGGTCAGCCGCCAGGCAGAACGAAATGACGTTGCTGCTGATTCCCGCGCCGGTGTCGATCAAAAGGTAATCGGTCTTGTCCTCAAGGAACCGCAGCTGGTCGAACATCTTTCGGAGGGCGGCCGGATCCATCTGCGCGAGTTCGGAGATTCCCGAGCCTCCGGCGATGATCTGGATTCCACACGGGCCGGGAATCAGGATTTCCTCGAGTGAGTGCGTTCCCTGGATGACATTTATCAGATTCTTCTTGGGCCGGATTCCAAAGACCACATCGATGTTGGCAAGCCCGAGATCCGCATCGAGGATGATCACCTTCCGACCGGCCTGTCCGAGACAGATGGCCAGGTTCGCGACGAAATTGGTCTTCCCAACACCCCCTTTTCCTGAGGTGATGGTAATCGTCCGTGCAATTTTCTGTCCTGGTTGTTTGGGCTTCCTCGATTCCAAGCGCTTGAAAACGAATGGATGGATCTGCCGTTTCGTCTCGGCGATCATGTTTTCAACCGGTTTCAGGATCGGTTCGCTCATGGGTCAGCGGTTATCCCCCGGGGCGGGGTAGATCAGTCTTTCGGAAAGGTAGAAAAGGAAGTCACGCTGTTCGGGGGATGTGGAATCGAGGATCGCCCGGACGGATTGACGACTCTCATCACCAGCCCCGCCGGGAGACAGAACCAGACGGCTGGAAAGGAGGTCAAGGGCCAGGAACTGTTTTGCGACGGAAAGGATTCGTTCGAGGCAGTTGTCCTGGGGTGGGACTTCCTGCTCCGTCAGGTGCAGCAGCGCAATCGGACTGAAGTACCCGGAAAGACGAACGCTCTTCACGGCTTCATATCCCCTGATGACCGAATCCTGGCTTTCAGGGACGATCACGATGGCAAGGTCCGTGCCGTGGAGGACGGGCTGGTGGAAATTGATCTCCCCAGCCTGCAGGGTGATCCAGAACTCCTGGAAGGGAACCAGGAGGCGGTTCAACTGCCTCACGAAGCGGATCCGGTCTGGGACCTGCTTTTGATGGATTTCGAGCATGAGGGGATTTCGGGCGATCAGGGTCAACGGGCCGTGTGTTCCCTCTATCGAATGCGCCGCGGGAAGCAGGGAGTTGGCGTTTTCCAAGGGTGGGGTGGCCGCGGATAGGATTCCGGCCTGGTCCCAGATGCAGGACCGTTGTGGGGATGCGAGGACATGGTCGATCCAGCTTTGGAGTGGAGGAATGTCCCTGCCGATCTTGTCTGGAACGATGGCCGCTACCGAAAGGAAGGGGGTTGGCCTCTGGATCGAGGCGAGGAACTCCTCCGGGGTTGGAATCGGCTCCTGGGAGGAGATTTCAACCAACCTTTTCAACTGTCTCAAGGCGGAAGCTTGATCATTCATTATCATGAATTATACCTTCGATTCAGACGGAAATGAACCCCACCGACTCAACTTGGACCGAACTGGAAACCTCGTTGTAGGAAAGGACGTTCAGGCGTGGCGCCATCCGCTCGGTAAGCCTTTTCAGGCTTGCCCGGATGGGGGAGGCACAAAGAAGGATCGGATCATGGCCCGCCTGAATCACTTCCTGGATCTTCGCCCGCATCTTTTCCAATAGCTCGCTGGCGAACTTGGGATCGAGTGCAAGTTGAGTCGAGCCCTCGACTTTCTGGATGGAGTTCGACAGGGTCTGCTCGATTCTGGGATCGAGCGAGATCACGTTCAGGACGCCCTTTGAGTCGACCAGGGACTTGCAGATGTACCGGGAAAGTCCTTGCCGGACAATCTCCGTCAGTGTTTCCACTTCGGAAATTCCTTTGCAGTCGGAAAGGGATTCGAGGATGGTCACCAGGTTCCGGATGGAAATCCCTTCCCTGAGCAGGTTCTGGAGAATCTTCAAGAGCGCTGCGGGCCCAACGATCGTCGGGACGACCTCCTTCACGATCAATGGGTAGTTCGCGGAAACCGAATCAAGCAGGGATTGGACTTCCTGACGGCCAAGGATCTCGTGGGCATTCTTTCGGATCGTCTCCGTAAGGTGGGTCGCGATAACGGTCGAGGGGTCCACTACCGTGTAGCCCGCCATTTCCGCGCGTTCCCTCATGCTTTGCTGGATCCAGACCGCGGGGAGCCCGAATGCGGGTTCGGTGACCTCGACTCCTGAAATCTTGGTGGTCGCCGTTCCCGGGTTCATCGCCAGGAACTGGTCGGGAAGGACTTCATACCGATCGATCTCGACTCCCTTGATCTTGATCAGGTAGGTGGAGGGCTGGAGCTGGATGTTGTCCCTGATACGGATGGGGGGAACTACCAGGCCAAGGTCGATCGCCATTTGTCTCCTGATAAGGGTAATCCGGTTCAGGAGATCCCCGCCCTGGTTCGCATCGACGAGGGGGATCAGATTGTAGCCGATTTCCAGCTCGAGAGGATCGATCGAAAGAAGCGATGAGACGTCCTCGGGCTTGGACGGGGTTGCCGCTTCCTTGGCCTGCTTTTCCTTCACCTTTTTTGCCGCCTGGTCTTCTTCGTTGGTCTGGATCATGTAAGCCAGCGCCCCGAACACGATTCCGAGCAAAAGGAAGCTGAACTTGGGGAGCCCCGGGATCAGTCCCAGAAAGCCCATCATTACGGAGGCGATGGCGAGAACCTTGGGTCGGGAAACCAGCTGCTCAGACAGTTCGGTTCCGAGATTGGATGTAGAGCCGGCACGGGTTACGACGATACCGGTCGCGGTTGCAATCAGAAGGGCGGGAAGTTGGGTGACCAGGCCGTCGCCGACGGTGAACAGCGTATATGCCTGGAGCGCGTCCATCACGCCTTCTCCCCGTTGGAGGACCCCGATGAACAGGCCGCCCAGGACGTTGATTACCGTGATGATGATTCCCGCGATTGCATCGCCCTTGACGAACTTGCTGGCGCCGTCCATGGAACCGTAGAAGTCGGCTTCGCGCTGGACGTTTTTCCGGCGATCCCGGGCTTCGTTGTTGTCGATCACTCCGGCGTTGAGGTCCGCGTCGATGGCCATCTGCTTCCCTGGCATCGCATCGAGGGTGAATCTCGCCGCCACTTCTGCGACACGCTCGGCACCTTTGGTGATCACGATGAACTGGATGACCACCAGGATCGAGAAGACGACGAGGCCCACCACGTAGTTGCCCCCGACAACGAAGTTCCCGAATGCCTTGATGATGCTTACTTTTGCGCCCTCGCCCAGCAGGATGATCCGGGTTGAGCTTACGTTCAGACCAAGCCGGAAAAGTGTGGCCACCAGCAGGAGGCTCGGAAAAGCGGAAAACTCAAGTGCCTCGTGCGTATAGATTGAGACCAGCAAGATGGTCAGGGACATCGCGATATTCAACGCCAGAAGCACGTCCAGGAAAGCAGGAGGGAGGGGCACGACCATCATGATGACGATTGAAACCAATCCCAGAGCGAAAAGAACATCCCTGTTCTTCATTACTTCCGCAAACGGGATTATGCTACTGGGAGCAGGCCGTGCGTCAGCCATCCGCCAATTCCATACCCTCGACTTTTAATCAGAATAGATTCCCTAGGAGAAAAAATCAATGAAAAAAGTTCCAAATTCCCGGGAATATCAGATTGCCTGTTGGGTGCTGGCGCGGAGCCGGAAAACCTGCGCCAGAATCTCCGCGACCGCCTCGAACAGCTCATGCGGAATCACCTGACCCACATCCACTGATTTGTGTAGGGCCTGTGCAAGTGGTTTGTTCTCCAGCACGGGCACGCCGTGCTCAGCGGCAATTTCCCTGATCTTCTGCGCTATCAGCCCCGTTCCCATTGCAACAACCCGGGGTGCGGTATCCTCCCCCTCCTCATATCTAAGGGCGACAGCGATATGGGTGGGGTTGGTAACGACAACCGTCGCCTTGGGGACTTCTTCCATCATCCGGCGGGTTGCAAGACGCCGCTGTCTTTCGCGGATCTTCGCCTTGACCTTGGGATCCCCTTCCCTTTGTTTGAACTCTTCCTTGATCTCTTCCTTGGACATCTTCATGTTCTCTTCGTAGCGCCATTTTTGGAAGAACCAGTCTCCAATTGCGAGGACCAGAAGAATCAGGATGATCTTGATAGCCATCGTGAAGATGATCTTGGCAAGAACGATCATCGCTGGGATTGGCTCGAGCTGGACGAATCTGACAAGGAGAGGAAACTGGTCGCGAAGTGTTGAATAGGGGATGTAAGCCACGATGAGGATCTTGAAGATCGATTTGACGAGTTCCCCAACCGCATTCCAGGAAAATACATTTTCCAGGCCGCTGATCGGATTTATCCGGTTGAGGTCGGGTATCAGGGGGTCGAAGGTCAGCATGAAACCTGTCTGCAGGATGTTGACCGTCGTTGCCGAAATGACCACAACGACGAAAAGGGGAGAAAGGCATTTGAGAAAAACGACGATCACCTGGCCGAAGACGGACATGACCTGGGGAACGTCGAACTGGACCGTGGCGGATTGGTGAATCGAGAACCGAAGAAACTGGCCGAGAATTCCGATCATTTCCGGGCCGTAGTACCGGAGAACGAGGAACGCGGCAAGGAGGACAACCACCGAATCGAGATCCTGGGATTTCGGAACGTTACCTTGTGCGCGTGCCTCCTCGCGTCTCTTCTCGGTTGCAGGTTCCGTTTTCTCCCCGGCGAACAGCTGAAGATCGAACGGAATCTGGGAAAACCGCTTCTCCGGGATGTCTACTTCTGGGCGGTGGGGGCGGGAAACGGCCCTGGGGTGAAGCCTCATCAAAGTCCTCCTCAGCCGAAAAGGTTCAGGAGCGTGTTGAGGCAGCCGTAGCCGTTGTTGAGGAGATATTTGACCAGGTCCGACATGAACGGGAAGAGGAAAATCAGCGTCAGGAACCCGCCGATGATCTTCAGCGAAAATCCCACCTGGAAAACGTTCAGGCGGGGGACTGTTCTGGCGATGATTCCCAACCCGACATCGCCGATCAGGATCACGGCAATGACCGGAAGGGAAACCTGCAGACCCACGAGGAATATCGTGGCGGAGCAACGGGCGACCTCGGCAATGACTCCGTCGGGAAGCTTCAATTGGGCGACAGGAACCATGTCGAAGCCCTGGACGAACGCCTGGATCAGTATTATGTGGCCGCTGACCGCCAAAAACATCAGGACCCCCAGCACCTGGAAAAACTCGGCAATGATCGCCTGACCGCGGCTGGATTCCGGATCGACAACCTGGACGAACGAGAACCCCACTTGCATGCCTATCAACTCACCGGCGAACTTCAGACAATCGATCGACATCAGGACGACGAATCCCATTGTCAGTCCGAGAACGAGCTCCCGGGCACCCATTATCCCGTATTCGATGATTCCGAGCTCCGGGAGAGTCTGGGTTTTCATCAGATGGGGAAGAACGATTAGGCTGCAAAGAGCCGCCAAACCTGCCTTCACGCGCATGGGGATCGTCCCTTCCCCGAATGCGGGAAGATTGATGAAAAATCCGGAAAAGCGTACCAGGGAAATCAGGAACAACCCCACCGCCTTCAGAAAGTTCGCTTCGGTCATCTTGCCGTGCCCGCCCGCGTTTCCCCGGAGCTAACGGGCGAACTGTTGAAGGCCGGAAAGAAGGCGGACCGTATAGGTCATCAGGAGTTGAAGCATCCAGGGTCCGAAGGCGATTACCCCCAGAATCGTCGCCAGGAGCTTGGGAATGAAGGAGAGGCTTTGGTCCTGGATCGAAGTTGCGGTCTGGACGATGCTTACCAACACCCCCACCAGGGTGCCGATGATGAGGATTGGAAATGAAATCAGGAAGGACAGGTAGATGGCCTCGCGGAGAAGCTGGAGAAGGGTGAACTCGGTCACGCATTCCCCCCGAAGCTCACCACCAGAGATTTGATAACCAGGTTCCATCCGTCAACCATGACGAAAAGGAGTATTTTGAAGGGAAGAGAGATCATGACAGGGGGAAGCATGATCATTCCCATCGACATCAGGACGCTTGCGACGACGAGGTCTATCACCAGGAACGGAAGGAAGATGATTACTCCCATCTGGAAGGCGGTGCGGATCTCGCTGGTAATGAACGCGGGAATCAGGGCAAGGGTGCTGAAATCGTCCTTGCTCAGAGGCTTTCCGCCTCCCTCCATCCCCGCGAACAATGCTAGGTCGGTCTTGCGCGTATGTGCGAACATGAACTCCCGGATAGGATGGATCGCCCTGTTGTATGCCTCGACGTAGTCGATATCCTTTTCCAGGAATGGCGTGACAGCCTTTTCCCGCACCTGTTGGATCACCGGGGACATCGTGAAGAAGGTCAGGAAGAGGGCGAGTCCGATGAGTATCTGATTGCTCGGTTCCTGGTTGGTGGTGAGAGCACGTCGAACGAAGTTGAGAACGATGAGGATTCTCGTGAAACTCGTCATCATGATAAGTATCGAAGGGGAAAGGCTGAGGATTGTCAAAAGGATCAGAATCTGGATGCTGGTCCCGATCTGGGAACGCTCCTTTGCCGGGTCGATATCGACCCGGATACGGGGAATCGGAAAAGGGGTGTCGGTGGGCTCGATCTTATCGACCTTGGTGGCATCCCCGGTGTCGATTCGGGCTCTCGGATAAGCTTCCTTGGCCGTCTGAGCCGATGCACTGCATACCCAGAGACCGAGTAACAGAAGAGCTGAAAGAACCAGCCTGCCCTTCATTCTTCCCGCTCGAAAGACCTGGCTGGTTCATCCTGAGAAGGTTCTGGTCGCTCCTCGATCAAATCGGAGGCTATTGCGTGCCTCGAACAAGCAAGGCACTGGGAACACTCGGAGAACTCGGGAGGCGAATGCACCGTCCGGGATCCCTGTGTGCTTTCTGGGGAAGTGCTTGATGCCCTTTGTAAGACATTTTCCTGGATTGGAAGACTGGCGAATTCCGGAGCCTTCTCCATGGGTTTCCATGCTGGGAATCTCTCACTCAACCGGGGAAATGACCGGGAAAAATAGTTCAATGCCAATTTCATACTGACCACTCACAAAAAAGTAATGCACCCCGTAAACGATATCAGGGTATCCAATACCCCCGGAAAAATCAACAGGATATTTTGGCCCTTTCCCGGATTGCTCGCGAGTGCTTATCGGATCGCCTCGTCGAGCGGGCTCTTCGCGATGAAAAATCGCTCACCATTTCCGGGGTTGGGGTATCTGGGGTTGAGACAAAAGACCCTGGGGGGGAATATCTGTCTGGTAACAAGTAACCTTGGAGGGGGAGGCGGGAAAGAGCCCCTCAACTGGCTTCTCAATCTTCTTTCCGGTCTGTGTCCCTTTTCCTGATGAGAAGATTCTCGATGCTTTTCAACTGTTGCTGGGCTTTCTGGGTATGCCTGGCGAAAGAATCGGAGACTTCCGGGATTTCCTGATCCTTGTTGTCGGGGTTCTTTCTGAGGAAGCCGAAAATGCGTTCAAGCCCCGGAATGGAGGAATTCTGCATCTGGAGCCGGAGGCCGTCGATCATGGCCTTGTCCGTTATCTCCGTCAGCAGGGAAATGTGGTGCTCCGTGACTCCGATAACCAGGACCTTTCCCATTACATCGACAAGGCAAAGGAACCTTCGGTTATCCAGGGGAAGGATTCCCAGGATCTTTCCGAATGAAGCGCTTCCGAGCCGGGCTTTATTCTGGAGCAACCAGGAAGTGGCGAGGAAAATGCCCACCACGACCGCGAGAGAAGTAAGGATCTTCATCGTGGTTGCCAGGGGATCGGGGAAGGCAGGAAGGACGGTCGCGGAAGCGGTCTCACCGGGAAGAAACAGGAAGGGTTCGGAGCCCGTGGGGGACTGGAAAAGGACGGCTGGCTTGCGAACGGGTTCCTGGGAGGCGACCGATTCCGGGAAGGACCCTCCGACCGCGTCGGGCTTCAACGCCTGTGCAGCGGCGGGTGTCGGGTGGGAAAAATTCCCGAAAACGAAAAATATAAGGAGGATAGTTCCAAGTTTGGAAATGGCCGGAGCGGGAAGAACCCTATTTTTTTTTCCTTCCGTTCATCGGAGGGCTTTTTGAACGGCTTCAACGACCCGGTTGGGTTGGAAGGGTTTTACGATGAAATCTCTCGCTCCCGCCTGGATGGCGTCGATGACCATTGCCTGCTGGCCCATGGCGCTGCACATGATGATCCTGGCTTGCGGATCGATCTGCTTGATGGCCTTCACCGCATCGATTCCGTTCATTTCCGGCATGGTGATATCCATTGTGACGAGATCGGGTTTGAGCTTCTTGTACATCTCGACGGCTTCTTTTCCGGTTTGGGCCTCTCCAAGGACCTGGTAACCATTCTTGGTCAGGATATCTTTGATCATCATCCGCATGAATGCGGCATCATCAACGATCAAGATGGTTTTGGACATGTATTACGGTGCCTCCTTAGAGAGCCTGAAGCCTATCCTGGGGATTCACGATATTGGTTATCCTTACCGCGAAGTTCTCATCGATCACAACGACCTCTCCTTTGGCGATCAGCTTGTTGTTGACAAAAACTTCGACGGCTTCTCCGGCTAATTTATTCAACTCTACAACAGAACCTATTCCCAATTCAAGTACCTCTTTTATCAACAAGCGAGTTCTTCCCAACTCGACGGTAATCTGTAATGGGACGTCGAGGAGAAGGTCGATGTTCGATTGAAGCCCAACTCCCATGGGCATCTGGAGCATTCCGAACTCGGCCGGATTCCCTTGCATCGGCATTCCACCCGGCATCATCCCCGGCATCATTCCCGGCATCATTCCCGGCATTGCCCCCGGCATCATTCCCGGCATCATCCCCGGCATCATTCCAGGCATCTGGCCGGGCATTCCCCCGGGCATTCCCGGCATTCCGGGCATTCCGGGCATTCCAGGCATCTGGCCGGGCATGGGGCCCGGTCCTTGCTGGACTCCCGGCATTGCGGGCGCCCCCGGCATGGGCTGTCCGGGGAAGACTCCTGAAGGAGGCGGAGGCGGGGGGGCCTTCTTGGGCTCTGTCTTCTGCGGCTTCGCCAGCTGGCCTGCCATCAGTTTCGCGAAATCGATGGGAAGGAGTTGGAACATCTCCGTTTCGGCGATGTCGCCGATCTTCACCTTGAACCCCATCCGAAGGAAAACGGCTTCGGAGCTGAAATCCGGCATCGTGGGAGGGGCGACCGAGAACTGGACCAGTTCGACCTGGGGGGGAGCGATGTCGACGCGCTTCTTGAAGATCTCGGAAAGCGTCGTTGTCGTCTTTCCCATCATCTGGTTCATCATTTCCCCGACCGCGGATTTGTGCATATCCTGGAATTCGGGGTTCTTACCCTCTCCTCCCATCATCAGGTCGCCGATGATCGCCGAGATCGGCTTTCGGAGAAGAAGATAGGAATTACCGTCGAAACCTTCGACGTAGGCAATCTTGGCAATGATGTACTCTTCTGCCCCGGCCTCGGAGGAAAGGGCAGGGAGGTCGAGGACCTTCAGTTGGGGGGCATTGATCTCGACCGGTCGGTTGAGGAGCATCTGGACGACCGAGGAGGTGGCGCCCAGGGAGAGTTTTCCGACCTCGGAAAGCTGTTCGAGAGCTTCAGCGGAAAGAAGCCCGCTAAGGTCTTTCGCTCCTCCGCTGGGGGGTGCGGGAGGGGCTCCGTCGGGGGGGGCAGGGGGAGTCTTGTCTCCCGAACCACCACCATCCCCGCCTCCGCCGCTACGAAGCAGAGCATCGATTTCTTCCTGGGAAAGCAGATCGGTCACAGTTCATCCTCCTGGAAGGTTTCCAATACCTGGGTGATGGAAATGGCCATTTTCTTGCCCAATATTCCCGGTCTTCCGCGGAACTTCGAAAGGTTTCCCACCCGAATGAGGAGGTCTTCCTTTACAACGCTGTCCGTCATGAGGATGTCTCCCACCTGAAGACCCAGGATGTCTTGGAGAGTGACGGTGGTTGAGCCGAGTTCCGCGACAATGGGCAGGAAAACCGACTTGACCTTCTGGCTGATGGCGTCGTAATTGGTTTGGAGAGGCTCTTTCCGGACCGCGGCAAACCAGGAGGCGGCATTGAACTTGTTGGCGATCGGTTCCACCGTGTTGTAGGGAATACAAAGCGTCATGGTTCCAGTCACGTCGTGGATCTTGATCTCGATTACGACGGAAAGAACCATGTCTCCGGGGGGAACGATCTGGGCGAATTGTGGATTGGATTCGAGGCGTTCGAGAGTCGGCGAAAAATCGATGACGTGGATCCAGGCTTCCCGTAGGCGCTCGAGGATACGGTTGATGACCCTGGTCATGATCTGGGCCTCGACATCGGTCAACTGGCGGAGAGTCCCAAGGGGGGTGCCGTTCCCACCCAGGAGCCTGTCGAGAATCGTGAATACGACGTTCAGGTTGATATCGAGAAGAGCCTTACCGTCCAGCTTGTCTGATCGGAAGGTGCAGATGAAGGTGGGAGAGAAGATGGACCGGATGAGCTCTTCGAAAGTCAGCTGGTCGACGGAGATGATCGTCGCCTGGGCGTAAGCTCTCAGGTGGGTGGAAAGGTCGGTTCCGATCAACCGTGCGAAGGTTTCATGGATGAGCTGTATGGTTCCCAGTTGTTCCTTGGAAAACTTCGTCTGGCGCTTGAAATCGTAAAGTTTTCCCTTCTTTCCTTTTTCCCCTTCGGGTTTTCCCCCTGCGGCGGGGGATGCGGGGGCAGGACCGCCTGAGGTGGCGGTGGAAGAAGGCGGTGGTGCGTTCTTTTCCCCTCCGCCGGTGGTCGTGTTCAGAGCGGAGAGGAGGGCGTCGATCTCGTTCTGGGAAAGGGTATCAACCATTCGGACTTCCAACCGTTCGGATCGGGGTTTCCACGGAAATGCACGCACCCAGAAGGGGACGGGGGCGGGAATTCCACGGGGACGGGTTCCCCTTACCTATAGATATCGGCAGCACAGGCAAATCAGTTGATCAGGAATACGGGAATGAACACCTTGATGATCCGGCTTTCGGAGGTGGTCCGGCCCAGAACCTGATTCAGCTTGTTTTCGATGTCCTTGTGGAGGAAGTGGTCGATGTAGTCTTCCTTTGCCCGTTGCGTCGTAAGCTTCATGAGAATCGTCGTGACGGCATCTCGCATCTCGCCCTTGCGCTCCTCGAGCTCTTTGTCGAGGGTCCCGACGTATCCGACCTCCACCTCGATCTTTATGTAGTGGAGGTCTTCGTCACGGGAGGTGGCGACGAACTCGCCGAGGTTGAACCTTCCGATCTTCGATGCCATCGGAATCTCGGTGGTCCCGGCTTCCGGGACCGGTTCTCCCTGCGGGCCGGTCTTGGCTTTCAGGGAAGTCCTGTAGGCCAGTCCGAAGGCAACCAGGAGGACAACCAATATTGCGATGCCGATCAACAAGTATCTGATTCTCGGTGTCATGCTCTAAAATCCTATCATGTCCGGAAAAGCCAAGTCAACGGAGCGTGCCCTCTAAGGCATTCCACCGGGCTTTTCCTGTTTTCCGGGGCAGGCCCCTGACGGTTCGGGGGTCTTCCGGGAGAACTTGCGGAAGGGGGAATGAAGATGACGGCGGTAGTTCCGGACAAGCCGGACTACCGCCGTAACCGGTTCCTTTACCATGAAGGTTTTTCCGTCCACAAGGGTGATCAGCGTATCGGGCGTGGATTCGACGGTCTCGATGATCTCCGCGTTGAGGTAGAAGGGCCTTCCATTGAGTCGGGTCAAGGGTATCATTGATCAATGTTGTCAGAAGAGAGGCCTCCAAGAAGCTTCGCTGTCAGGACGACAGCACCGGTTATCTCTTCAGATTCACGACCTCCTGTAAGATTTCGTCCGAGGTTGTGATTACCCGCGAGTTGGCCTGGAAAGCTCTCTGCGTCACGATCATATTCGTGAACTCCTCGGACAGGTCGACGTTGCTCATTTCCAGTGCACCGGGCACGATCGCCCCCCGGTCTCCCTGCTGAGGTTTTCCGATCACGGGATACCCCGAGTTGGGCGAAAACTCATACAGGTTCTTGCCCTTCTTCTCGAGCCCTCCCGGGTTGTTGAAACTTGCAAGGGCGACCATTCCGATGGGCTGTTTCTGGCCGTTCGAATAGACCCCGCGGATGGTTCCGTCGGCTTCGAAATAGATCGATTCCAGGAGTCCCATCTCGTAACCGTCCTGGTCGCGTGCAGCTGTGGTGAAGGCCGAATCGAACTGGGTGACGAGTCCCTGGTCAAGCTTGATCGTAACGGGGTTCGAACCCTTGGGGGTCATCTCCATTTCCTTGATCGTGGAAGCGGCAAGGTCGATCTTTCCGTTATTGCTGAACTTGATCAACCCTGTCCGGTTCTTGATTATCGCGTCGTTCGCTTTCGAAATCTCGGCGTCGGTCGGGTTTGCGGGATCGACGACTCCGTTGGCAGGATTCTTGAGCCATGTTTGGATTTCAGTATCATTCTTCCCCAGGGAGAGTTTGTAGACCCACTCCTGCTTGGCCTTGTCCGTGTGTTCCCATGAGGTGGTCAGCTCGTGCCCCTGGCCAAGAGAGTCGTAGACAGTGATACTCGTGGTGTGGATGGCACCTTTGTTGATCGCGCCGGTGGTCTTGAAGGTTTCGCCGTCCACCGTCGTCTGGAAGACGAAGCTTCCGTCGGAATTTGGCTTGGGGAGCGAGATCTTGACGCTCTCGGAAGCGCCCTGTTCCGCCATGGTCTTGAAGTTCAGGGCTTCGTTCGGCTTCCATGCGATGTTTCCCTCGTTGAGGGCAAAGGAAAGACCTCCCTGGTTGAAGGTTGCGGTTGCCGCCGTCCCGGAGTAGGTGCCTGTCCTGAGCCCAAGCTGTTCGATGCTCGCATCGCCGGAAAGGATGATCTTCTGGCCCGAACCCGATTCCTTGCCCGTGAAGACGAGTGAATCATCGATGTTGTCATTGTTGGTGTCCACGAAGGTCGCGGATGCATTGACATTGTTTTTGATCAGTTCGGTGTTGATGGTGCTCAGGATGTCCGACCGCGTATAGGTGATCTGGTTGTTCGAGGCATCCATGTCGGGAAGCTGGATTTCAGCCTGATGCCCGGAGGAATCGGAAACGAGGAAGTTGACGCTTTGTGTGGGATTCCAGGCATCACGGGTGAAGGTGTTGATCATCCCCGTGTTCGAATACACCTGGGGGGCCGCTCCACCTGTTCCAGTGTTGTTGACACCGCTCTTGAAACCGATGAAGGAGATGTTCTGGATGTTCTCCATCCAGATCCTTTCTCCATTGTTGGTGGCCTTGATCTGGAGTCTCTCGAGAACCCCGTCCTGATTCTCATCGATCAGGGTTGCCTGCATGTCGGTGGCGGTAAAGGGCGCAGCCGCGGCCAGGGCTGTCCCGTCGCTGTTCCGCCAGTTGGCCCTGGTATTGAGCTGGGTCTGGATTGCCGTCTGGAGTTGCTCGGAGTTGTAGGAGGTATTGGCCGGGATCGTGATTTCGCAGTATCTGTCGTAATAGGGACGGGCGACCCTGAAAGTGATGGCTTCCTCGGACTGCCAGCGGTTGCTGGGAGTGATTCCCAGAGTTGAAGCAAGCCTGCCGTTGACATCGGTGATGCGGATCTTCTCTCCGACGAGCCCGTTGAGCTGGAGCTGGTCCTGGGTGCCATCGGCATTGGTGTCGACGAAGCTGACCTGGGCGGGCAGCTCGAGCGCGTTCAGACGGTTCTGGATGAGGGTTTTCAGCTCATCACGGGTATATGGGGCCGCCCGGGCGGGGATGGTGATCTGGTTGGTCGCCGGATCGTCGTTGTCGCCCGATGTCGCGGTGGTGCTGTCGTAAAGATACTGATCCTCGATCCGGAAAATCACGTCGTTGTTGATCGCGATCGAGTTCGAGCCGTAGTCGATCCCGGAGGAGGCGGTCCCGGAGATGAAGCCGCTCAGGTCGAGGGCAGAGCTGAAAGAGTTGGCTCCAATAGTGATCGGGTTCATTCCCATGATCGACTGGAAGTTCTGGACATCGTTGATCTGGATGGTCGATCCAGCGTTAGCCGCGATCCTGAGCCGGTCGGGAATGGTGTCGGCGTCGTTGTCGCTGTCGATGAAGGATGCCTGGGCCGTCACACCGTTCTGGTTCAACTGGGCCTGGATCTTGGTCTGGATCTCGGCGCGAGTGTAGCTTCCCGGGTCGAACCGGACCGTGGCGATGTGGTTGGTATCGTCCGAAACCTGAAAGATGACGGTGGTGGCTATTGCGAACGGCTCGGGGTTGTAGGAAACGTTGTAGTTGGAAAGGAATTCCGTTCCCGTCTGGGTAGCAGAATCGAATCCGATCTGGGCGAGGGGGCCGGAAATGTTGTCCATCATCAGGGTATGGTTCGACCCAACTGCGGTGCCCACGATCGCGAACTTCTTCGTTGTGGAGTCATACTGGGCGATAGCGGATATGCCGGCATCCTCGAGAGCACGGTTCATGACGTTCTTTATGTCCGCGATCGAGTATTCGGTGCCCTGGTTGAAGGTTATGGTAGCCCTCTTTTCACGTGTCTGCAAAGAAGATGTGTTGTTGAGGTTCTGGACGTCGGTAATCTGGAATTCGACCTCCTGGGAAGGGGTCCAACCATTTTCAAGGTTGATCTTGACGGCATTTCCCTGGAGAGATGCTGTGGTGCCGCCGAGGGTGCCTCCCCCGATGTAGCCGCGTTTTTCCCCGACCACCCTGAAAGTGGTGGCCCTGTCTTCATCTCCACCGTCGAAGACGATCGAAATGTTCTCGTCCTTGACGAGATTCCCCGAAGCGGTGACTGATGTGCTGCTCCCGTTCCCGGTGTTCGCCGAAGCCGCGAGCGGGGTCGTGGCGTTTGCGGGAATCCAGGTCCCGTCAGGGTCGTAGATGAAACCGGGGTTTGCAGGGGTGGAGTCCGGGGCCGCAGGTTCTACGGTGGTTTCGATGAGGTTTCCGTCGGCATCGGTCGTAAAGGCGCCGTTGGCGACGTTTCCCTGGGTATCGTCTATCGCTGACCACACCCAATGCTGGGCATCGATCTTCTGGAACTTGAACTGGAGCTTCTGGCCGTTTCCGGCGGTGTCGGTGAAAGCCAGGTAATCGACTCCAAGTTTGATGTCGCGCTCGTCAGAACTGCTGTCGAGGTTAGATGCGTAGGTGACGTTGTTGGTCTGGTGCGCATGCTTCTTCAGATACTTGACGATGTTTATCGAAGTGGGAATGGTTCCCGTGTCGTTCAGCTCCAGATTCCCCGTCACCGGGTTCTGCGTCGAAAGCCAGCCTTGGATCTGGAAGCCCGTGTTGGCTGAAACCAGATCGTAGTTGGGGTTGATGTTGAAGTTTCCGTCCCGGGTGTAATAGTTGTTCCCGTTCGTGGCCTTGACCACGAAGAACCCGTTTCCCTCGATTGCGAGGTCGGTGTTCTTGTCGGTGGTTTCGATGGCACCCTGTTCCATGAGGGTGTCGATCGAGGCAAGCTTCACGCCAAGACCGACCTGCATCGGGTTCAATCCACCGTAGTTCCCGAACGCCTGCTGCGCATTTCGGAGGGTTTCGCAGAACAGGTCTTGGAACAGCGCACGTCCACGTTTGAACCCGGTCGTGTTGACGTTGGCGATGTTGTTGCTGAGGACGTCCATCCGGGTTTGATGCTGTTTGAGTCCCGTAACTCCCGTGAACAGCGATCTCATCATAAGCCGATTCCCCTATTGTGCGGCAAATGGCTGCCTTTCTGGCCTTCAGTCCGTTCCCTGGCACTGTCAGCCTGCCCCGAGGTGGGGCGGGGAGCCGCCGGGGGCGTTACACATCTTGTGGCGCCCCCGGCGGCCAACCGGTTCGGGATCGAGAGGATCGGCTGGAGAATCATCGCCTTCTGTCGTTCGGGCGATGGAGGCTTCCCGTTTTGGGGCCGGCCTCGCCTATTGCCTTGGATTTGCTGCCGTCCTGTGTCGTTCCTTTCGTTCCCGAGAGTTTCGTTAAGAACAGGTTTCCGCGTCCGGGGCGATTCCTGGCGGAATTCCCGGGTCAGTTCCCCTTGAAACTGACGCTGTCGATCTGGGTTACGATCCGGTCCTCCATCTCCTGGACATTCATCGCGGTGACCAGCGTCCGGCTGGGGATGTTGACCACGAAGGCCCCTTTCCCTGTAATCACCAGGGAATCCCTTGCCCCTTTCCGGCCCAGTTCGTCGATTGCCTGCGAAAGGGTGCTTCGCAACTCCCCGTCGAGTGCGATCTGCCGCTCGACAAGACGTTTTTCTGCGTGGGCGGAGATCCTGATTTCCGGAGAGGCCGACCTGTCGAGTGCCTTCTGGAGAACCTGGCCGAAGAGGTTTGGGACTGCCGTTCCTGGTACCCCTCCCAGTGCGGAACCCGCGGTTCCCAGGGCGGAACCGGCGGTTCCCAGGGCGGAACCGGCTGTTCCAGGCCTGACGGTCTGGGCTACACCAAGGCGGCCGATCAGAAGAGAAGAGTTCATGTCGCCTTTCTTCCTTCAACAGCCTTTGCAGATGCTTCCGTGGAGGTTTCCGTTCCTTCCGTGTTCGAGTATCCGTCGAGGCCCGACCAGATGTTCATCGGTTCCATCTTCTTGATGTCATCGATCTTGAACTCCGTGTCTCCGCCGTCGACCTTGAAGATCGCGACCCCATCCTCGAACCGGACCGAGGAGACCGTGCCGGTGACGGGTTCGGACATTTCGCCGGTCTGGGCGGTTACGGTCAATCCAAGCATGTTCATAGCCTCGATGCGATAGTTGTTGCTGCTGTTCTGAAGATAGTTCGTGAGCGTCGTGTTCATGTTGGTGATCTGTTCGAGGGTGCTGAAGGTGGCCATCTGGTTGGTGACTTCCAGGTTGTCCATCGGCTGCAAAGGATCCTGGTATTGGAGCTGTTTGGTCAGAAGGGTAAGGAAGTCATCCTTTCCCAGTGAACTGGAGGCGGTCTTCTTGGTGCCGGTTCCGTAGAGACCTGTTACGGGGGTTTCGGTTACTTCTATGGACATTGTTCTGCCTCCTAGATAGTGATGTCGACGGATCTGATGTTCAGCGCAAGATTTCTGATTTCCGGAAGGATGTCTGTCGAGGTCTCGGCACTTTCGGACTCGATGGAGTCGTTATGGCCCTTGAAACGCGGGGTTTCACCATGGAAAGAATGTCCTTTCCTGTCATCGGGATTTTGGGAGGAAATATCCACGACAATTTGCTGGATATCCACCCCCTGTGAAGCCAGATTCTCCCGGATCTGGGGAAGGATCTGTTCGAGCTTTTCCTTGACCATTGCTGATTCCGCGCAGATATGAGCGGTCACCGTGCCGTTTTTCGAGGACAATTCGAGGTCGAGTTTTCCGAGGGTTTCCGGCTTGAGCTGGATCGACATCACCTTGGTTTGTTCGCTTCCTTTGAAGAAATCGGCCTTTTCTATTATCTGGGAATACAACGTCGCCCTGATCGGGTCAGTGAACCTTGGGGCGGATGAAGAGGACTTCGGGTTTCCATCCCCGACGAATCCTTCGGTCCGGAACTGGGCTCGCAGAGCGGAAAAAAGCGGATTTTTCGAGCCGTTTTCCTTCTGGTTCTGGCCGGATTCACTTCCCTGGCCCGAAGGGGCTCCGGAATTGGCCAGTACCCGAAGGAGCTGAAGATCCCGAAGGGGGGCCCGTGTCCCCTGGTCCGTGAAGGACGTTGATGGTTGGGAGGAACTGACCTGGCTTCCCTGGGGAAGCACGTTCCCGCTTTCCGTTGAGCTGTGGGCGGCCTGGGTTAGGGCTTGGAGGAACTCCGATTTTTCCCTGGGGTAGAAGGAGATCTTGTCCGGATTCTTTGTGACTTCTTCCGTCTCCTGGTTGGTTGCAGCTTGTGGAGCGTTCACTTCCAGCTTCTTTCCCGTTCCCCGGCGGGTCTCCCGGGTTTCTTCGGAACCGGGGTTTGAAACCGATGACGAGTCGGGGTCATCACCTGTACCATCCTCGGTCTCCTTTTTCCCGTCTGCCTTTCCAGGCTTCGCACCATGGTGTTTGTTATCCCGGGAAATCGGGGCGATTCGATCCCGGGAATCCTGATCGTCCGTGACCGAAGCTGTTTCCAACACGGTCAGGACTTTCTGAAGGAGCTTGACATCGGCCCCTGAGAATAGCTGTCCAATGGTCGCGTCCTTGCGAAGGTCCTCCAAAACCTCGACTGGATCAGTTTCCGTGGGCTTGGATTCCATGACCTTCGAGAGGGTTGCCAGAAGCAGAAGTGTATCGGGATTGCCCGCGAGCAGGTTTTTCAGGTCATCCGGGATCTTGTCCTCGAGTGACTCGAGGAAAGCAAGGAGTTCGTTTCCATCGGGAAGTTGGGAGAGGGTTTCCTGGTCGCATTCCGCGAAGAGTTTCTCCAGCTTCTCGAGGAGCTCGGCTTTCTTTTCGTCGGTCAAACCATTGGAGGAAGCTTTGTTGATCGTCTCCTGACCGTCCGTTTCTGCGAGGGCTTCCTGGGCGCCTTCGGGGCTGCTCGGGGAGCCAGCATTCTCAGCCTTACGGTGCGGCCCGATTTCGGTTTTTCCGATCGATTTTGAGGTTGGTCGTTGGGACCGTGAATGGTTGGCATTTGGCCTGGTGCGCCGGGGCTCTTCCTTCGATTCCGTGGCTTTCCGGTCGACGGCGGACTGTTTCGAACACAGGTTCTTGAGGATGTCGGAGAAGCCTTCGGAACCGGAAGCCGTTCCCTGTGATCGAGCCAGCAGCGGAATGAGACCTCCAAGAATCAGATCCTGGTCGAGGTTGGTTGCGGCCTTCATGTTTTCACCTCCTTTCGTTCAAAATGAAAAAACTGTCCCATTATCTGTATCGACACAACGGGACCGAAATTTTAGACCTCCCAGGTATTGATTATTCGGCAAGAATTTACGATGTAGAGGAAGCCCAAGGTGTCGACGGGTCAAGTCTCCCCAAAGAAGCCGCGAAAATGAGGTTGACATGAGAAAAACGCTGTTGGTCCTTTTTCTTTTCTCGGGAATGGTTTGTTCAGGCCAGGACCTGATCTGGCCATTGAAGATCGAGATCAGCCCAAGTTCGAGTTTCGCCGAGTTCCGGGGGCTCCGCTTCCATGGCGGAGTGGATCTCCGGACCCGTCAGACGACCGGTTTCCCCGTGGTCGCCATCGCCGACGGCTATGTTTCCCGTATGAAAATCCAGCACCGGGGATTCGGGTATGCCCTGTACGTCGACCATCCTGGGCTGAAATTGCGGTCGGTGTTCGGCCACCTGGACGACTATGCCGAACCGATGGCCTCGTATGCGTCTGAAAAGCTTAAGAAGATCGGGAAGCGCTACGGGATAGACGACTCCTTTCCGGAAGGGAGGTTCCCGGTGAAAAAGGGCCAGGTCATAGCTTTTTCCGGGGAGACCGGAATCGGCCCCGCCCATCTCCATTTCGAGCTTCGCCGGCTCAATGACGACCCGGTTTCCCCAACGTTGGTCGGATATCGGATCCCAGATTCAACGGTCCCGACAGCATATTCCCTGCATGTCGTGCCCTTGGGGCCGGATTCCAGGATTGACGGGGGATTTCTCCGGAAGAGCATTCCTCTCGTGAAGAGATCCCCGAATCGGTATTCATGGGCGAACCCGATCATAACTCAAGGACGGGTGGGCCTGGAAATTGGCATTGCCGACCTCGGGCCAGGAGGAAACCGGTTCGGGGTGGAATCCATTGAACTGAAAGTGGATGGAAAGACCTCTTTTAAAAGGGTTTTTTCGGAATTCTCCTACGACGAGATGAAACAGTGCCCTTATGTCTATGATTACGAGATGTCGAACATGAAGGGAACGGGATACGTTTACAATCTGTTCCGTTGGCCGTTCGAAACGCTCAAATTCAGTCCGGGATTTGGACCATGGGCCGGGACACTGGGGAAGCAAGGCCCTGGCGAGCATGCCCTTTCGATCGAAGCCCGCGACTTCAGCGGAAACACCATCGTGGCGGAAGGTTCATTTCGGCAGGAGGTGTCACCATCTTCCAAGTCCCTCCAAGTCGGGGACTTGCGGCTGAGGAGGATCATCCCCACGGCTTTTTCCGTCGTTGCCGAGTTCGAAACCGGAACCCGGAAGGACCTTCCCGGGGTGACCGCCGGTCTTGCCGACTGTCTTGCAGGGAACGGCCAGGAATGCAAGCTTCCTGCCTGTCGGACCCCCAACTCCTACCAGCTCGCAATCCCGATTTCTCCCGGTAGCCAGTCAGGATACAGACTGAATGGAACTTCTTTCGGTGAGGGGCTGAAGTACCTCGACGAAAAGGGGGGGGAAGTGCTGGCGGAAAAAGGTGTTCGGGTCACCTTTCCGAAAGGAGCACTCAATCTACCCGCCCTGGTGAGTTTCAATTCGGTTTCCACATCCGAGGGAAAGGTCGTTCCCACGCGGACGGGGAGTCTGATCGGAAAGGCCCCGGTCTGGGAAATGTTCCCGCCCAACTTGTTGACAGACAAGAGCTTCGAGGTCGAGGTTCCCCTCCCATCGTCTCCGGATCCACGGAGACTTGGTTTTTACGAAGTGAACTCCACGGGTTACGATTTCTGCGGGGGTGAGGTAAAAGGGGGGAAGATTTCGCTCGCATCAAGGACTGGCGGTCGGTTCACGATCCTGGAGGACCTTTCGCCCCCTGAATGCGGTTTTGAGGGGAAACGTTCGGTGAAACGGATGGGCAAATGCCTCGTTTACCGGGTTTCTGATTCCGGGGAGGGTGTCGCTTACGGGGAAGTCACTGCCACTTTGGACGGAAAGCCGGTTCCGGCTGATTCCGACCCAGACAAAGGGGAAGTCTATGTTTCTTTTCCACCGGGGAAAGCCAGGCGCGTTGTCGAAATCCGGGTTCCGGACGGTGCCGGGAACGTCCGGGAGATTTCCGAGAAACGGTGAATGCGGCTTACCCCTGATTGCGGTAATGGAGGGGTTGTCGGATTTCCGGCCTCGTTGACTCTCCCTACAGGGTATGCTAGCATTTGACGTTTCGTTCGGTTTGAAACGTCCTTCCAGAGGGTACCAAATAAGAGGAGTGAATCATGAAGTATTTTTCCCTCACCCTTGTCCTCCTTCTCGTTCTTTCTGCCGGGGCAGTCTGGGCTGCCGATTCCGGAGTCCGCTTTTCCGGCCTGACCGGGCAGGTTTCCATCCGTCCCGAAGCGGACGAGGAAGCGTGGCGTGGAGCGGGTCTCAAGAGCGTCATCAACCTTTATGACCACGTCAAGACGGCGGAAGACTCGTCAGCCATCCTCAGCTTTGCCGACATGACGACCTTCGTCATGAAGCCGGAATCGGAAGTCATCATTGACACCCCCCCCGAAAAGGACAGCAAAGTCAAGCTGGTAATGGGAAAGGTCTGGGTCAACGTAAAGAAAATGATGAAGGACGGGACCATGGAGGTCCAGATGAGCCAGGCGGTGGCTGGAATCAAGGGCACCAACATCACCTGCGAATCCAACAAGGAAGGTACCGAAAACGAGATCGCCTGTCTTCGAGGCCAGGCTGAGATCATGATCCGTGAGACCGCCGAGAAGCTTGCCCTCAACGAGGGTGAGATGATCAAAATCTCCGCGGGGGGAAAGGTCGAGCGGCAGGAGGTCGATGTTCAGGAAATCCAGCAGGAATGGAAGGAAAACCTCCAGGACCTCGGTGACAAGATCGAAATGAACGAAATCCCCGAACTCCTCAGGGGGATCAAGGACTCCGAAATGGCCGCCTTGAAGGGGCTCAAAGAGGAACTGAACGACCTTCTGGGGGCGGAGACCCAGTCAGAAGATTCGATTTTTTCATTCCGGAAAAGTGTCGACCGTTTCTTGGGAGTGATCGTTGAAGATCTCGCGATTCTCGGCGGAATGGCAGCCAAGGTCGACAAGGCACAGGGGACCGAGGGCCTTTCGAATGCCGATCGGGTCAAACTCGGAAACTACTCCAAATGGATCGGGGAAGCCAGGACGACGATTCAGACCAACCAGGGGGAAGCCGCGAAGCTCCTGACCACCCAATTTGTGAAAGCCGCCTCCTCGGAAGAAGCCCAAATGATCCGAGATGAAGTGGCCGGAGTCTGGGAGCCGATCGACAACCTGCTCAGGGAGCTTTCGACATACCAGCCTGGAAACCAACCCTTTTCCTGGTTCATGGACGCCATCCGGGATGGAACGGACGCCACTGGCCTCCTCAATGGCCTTGCCGCCAAGAACGCCCAGATTCTCGAGAAGAACCCGCAAGATGTCGGTGCCCAGGAGAACATGAAACTCATCGCCGTCTACCAGGTCAAGATCGAAACCCTGCTCCGGGATGTCAACATCTTTGACGTCCCCGCCGGTTCCTTGACCGAACTGGAGGACTACGAATCGGCCATCGGGAACTACATCACCAGCCTGAGGGACCTCATCCACAGCTACGATGCCACCGTCAAATCGGCAACTCCGGAAGTCCGACTGACCGCGGCGGTTCACGTCATGAGCGCCTTCACGAAGGCCCGCCGAACCTTCCAGAAGGCCGAACGCCTGTTCAACAACGTGAAGCGGGAAATTTCGAAAGGCAAGTTCATCACCTCCGAGCAACAAGACTTCCTGGATACCTATCAGAGAATCAGCGACAGTTATCAGGGCATCGAGGTCGTCGACCAGCTCAGTGCCAGCCTCGCGAACCTGGAAGACCAGCTCCGGGATCACCTTTGATAACGGGATACTATGGAGGAAAGATACATGAAACGAGCAGTTTTCCTGACAATCATTCTCGCTCTGGTAACCGGATCGACCGCGTTCGCCGTTTCGGGAGCAGCCCAAAAGGGGCTTGAGGCTTTTCGCCGGTACGAACCGGATTTCCTCAATTCATTCATGAAACTCCAGGATCTCGGCCGGAAAATCAGCCAGGAAAAGATCGCGCCTGACACGGAAAGATTCCAGGCAATAAAGGATGAAGCCCAGGACTTGATGGATTTCGTCCAAAAACGTTACGATCTGATGGAAGACCTTTTCAAATCGCTCTGTGGCGACTACCCCGACGACAAGGCGGCTCTTTTCGACGGTTTCAACCGGATCGACGATTTGTACCGGAAATGCCGGGATTATTTCCTAGAACAGTTCGAGAACCGTGGGGAAGCCAGCAATGTCGCTCCGGAAACCAAGCCCGCGACTTCCGGACAGGCCGCGGCGAAACCCGCCTCGACTGAAGCTGTGAAAGAACCGTCCAAGGAGCTTTCCCAGGATTCAAAGGAGAAGAAGGATAGCCCCGCCGCGGTGATGCCCGCACTTCCCGCGCCCACCACGACGGGGTCCGCCAAACCCGAGCCGGAGCAGAGGCAGGTTCACCTTTCAGGCAACCTCCGCCTGGATTTGAGGAATCGCAACGAAAAATACACTGCCGAGAACAAGGCCCTACCGAACAACCTTTCCCAGGGAAAGCTCACCCTCATGTACAAAATGGACCAGAGAAACCGCCTTGTACTCGAAGACAAATATCTTCAGAGAAAGAGGAACGAACTGGTCAAGGAAAACGTCCTTACCCTGGCCTGGGTCCACACCCGTTCCCCCAAAACGATCTTCACTCTCAAGGACACCTTGCACCATGTCTGGTATCCCGACAACACCCAGAAGGAATACCGGTACAACCTTGCCGAATTCTTCTGGAACCGGAAGGTCAACAAATGGGAACACCTCAATACCGTCGGTTATGAAGACCGGGTCTATCGCAACTATTCACGGTCTGATTTCACGCAGTTGAATTTCGACTCCCAGACCACGTACTTCGTTCCGAGCGGAACCCTTTTCGGCCAGGGAACCGGAAACTGGCGGAGCTACAAGAACTCCTCCGTTCTCGACTACAGCAACCTGACCCTGTACGGGGAGTTCAACCGGAGCTACTCCGGCAACAAGAGCGACTTCAGCGTTTCCGACACCTACGACACACGCAGGTTCGGGAACGAGTCGATCAACCTCTTCCGGACCAGCTATTGGGACAACTACTTCCGATTCAACTACTCTCTTCCCGTCAGCAAGACCTTCAGTTGGGTATTCGAGGATGAATACCAGTACCGCGCCTATCCCAGCGATTCCCTCCGGGGATACGGGCAGCTCAAGCTCCGGACGCAGGCCAACATCACATTGGACAAGAAAACCCGCGGGAAGGCAGGGCATATCTACACGAAGAACATCGAGCGCACCCGGAACAAGGCCCACACGAACCACGACTTCTTCGGAATGTGGGAACGGAGATACACCGACCGTTTCAAGCTGAAGGTGGAAGACAACTACCACATTCGCGACGGCATGGTCGGGGACACCCTCGATTACAAGGAAAACCTCATTTCCGCCAAGGCCACGTGGAAGCTTCCCAGCAAGATCGAGCTCTCCTGGAGAAACGACTATCTCGTCCGGGAATATAGTGCTTCCTTCTATCCGGATTACCATTACTTCCTGACCGGGGTCCTGGCCACCTATGCCAAGCCGAAGAAGTACGACTGGCAGCTTGAACAGTCGTTCCGGTGGTTCACCAACACCACCGGAACCTATCAGGCCAACCTGTTGAATCGAACCCAGACCCATCCCTTTTCCCTGGGGAAATTGAACTATTACATTTCCCGTGATCTGAAGCTCAAATTCCTCGCGTCCCGCGAGAAGACCTATTACAAGACCTTCGAAAGCCAGTCCCAGGAACTCCTTTGGGATTTCACCCGCCCCATGACCATCACCGAGTTCTATGGTGGTCTGGAATACGATTTTTGATGAGAGGGTGACATGAAAGAAAGCAGTGTTCGGTTGGTTCTCCTGGCCCTTCTCGTGGGGGCCGCGGTTTTGGGGGGATGCCTGGGGGGCGGTGGCGGGGGTGGAGGCGCGAATTCCATCCCCGTTTCGATCGAATCCGAATCGATTTCCGGAATTCTCCAGGGTTTTTCGATGGCGCTGTCGAGCGGAAACCAGGAAGCCTGTCTCAAATTCTTCTCCCCCGATGCCCGCATTCTTGGCCAGACAAGCCAGAACGTCAGGAAGATCTTCTTCCCGGACTTCAGCCAGGGCTTCAACGTGGCGAGCTCGGGCGCATCTTTCACCCTCGAAATTCTCGAGGGCACCCGGGGAATCTCGATTCTTTCACCCTCCATCGCCAAGGTAACCGCCCGTTTCACGGGTGGAAAGCTTCAGGAGATCTGGGTGGTTTTCGACCTCCTGAAGATCGAGGATGTCTGGTACATCCAGGAAATCACCGAGATCCAGGCAGAGCTCTACTTCAGAATCGTTGCCCCGCTGTCAGCTACTGGTACTGCCGGGGTCATGTTCCGGCAGGAGATCGCGGCCGTAGGTGGAGTCCCATCCTACACCTGGTCGATCGACTCCGCCCCACCCTGGGGGATGACCATTTTCCCCCCCAACCAGCCTTTGGCGGTCCTGAGTGGAGTTCCTACATCCGCCGGTCCGGCCACCGTGACCATCCGGTTGACGGATTCCAGCAGTCCGGTCAGGCAGGTTGCGACCAGAACCATCAGCTTGATGATCGCTCCCCCTCAGATCATGAGCGTTTCCTCTCCCCAATTTGCCTTTGGCACCATCGGGGCTTCGTTTTCCCACGATCTGACCGTAACGGGCGGAACCCCCCCATATATCTGGACGGTGGCGACACTTCCAACGGGGTTGGGCCTTGCCCCCAATTCGGCAAGGATCACCGGAACCCCGCAAGCTGCGGGAAACTTCCAGGTCGACGTCAAGGTCACCGATTCCGCATCGACGACCGCGAATCAGGTCTTGACGATCAGGGTTTCCAGCCTCCAGATCTCGTCCGCCAACCTGGTCCCCGGAACCATCCGGACCAACATCTCTCACGGGTTGGCCGCCACAGGCGGGCAGGCACCCTACACCTGGACGGTGACCGGTTTGCCGTCGGGGGTCAGCTTCAATACCGCGAATTCCACGATTACGGGGATTCCTGTGGTTTCCGGATCCTTCACGGCTCTTGTCACTGTGGTTGATTCCGCTTCTCCGGCAGCCATGGTATCCCAGCCCCTGGTACTTTCGATTGCTGATCTCGGATTCAATTTCACCTCTCCGAACCTCGCCAACGGCACGGGACGGATGCAATTCTCCCACGTCCTGGGCGTAAACGGAGGGGTCGGCCCCTACATATGGACCCTATCAAACCTTCCGAGCGGATTGGCCTTCAATCCCGCCAACCTGACGATCTCGGGGATACCTATGACAACGGGCTCCCCGACTGTGACCGTGAGCGTTTGCGATTCCGCCGATATGCCCGCGACGATCACCCAGACCCTGACTTTCTCCCTCGTCGACCTCAACTTCCTTATCGCGGCGACCGGCAACGCGGCCGGGACCAGGCGAAACTTCTTTTCCCATCCGCTTTCGGCGACCGGTGGGATTCCCCCTTACACCTATACATTTTCCAGTCTCCCCAACGGGTTGGGCTTCGATCCGGCGTCGAAATCGATCATCGGAATCCCGATGGTTTTCGGGGCTTTCGGAGTCACCGTCAGCGTAATGGATTCCGCAGATGCGCCTGCGACCGTAACCCAGACCCTCTCCCTTTCAATTGCCGATCTTCCGCCGTTGCAAATCACCTCTTCCGCGGTGGCGACAGGTTGCATCGGATTCGACTGCTCCTTCGACCTGACGGCAACCGGCGGTCAGCCCCTCCTGATAAGCCAGGTCGCGTACGACTGGTCGATCGAGGCCGGAGCCCTTCCCACGGGGTGGACGCTTGACAGTACTATCGGCCGGCTGACGGGAACTCCCACAGCGACAGGCACCTTCCCCGTTACCGTCAGGGCAACGGACCGGGCTTCCGCCCCGGTCTTCGTCGATCAGAACCTCGTCATCAACATCGTTCCCCCCAAGCCGGCGAAGGTTCTGGCGTGGAAATCCGGGCCAAACCAGGTTTCCGTCGGATTCCGTGATCTTTTCGATGCCCCACTGGATGTCACCCTTCTCTCTGCACGGAACCCCTCCAACTACAACCTGTTCGATGAGCAGACCAACAAGACGACGAGCGTTTCGACTCCCGTCCCCTTGTCGATCAACGCTCTCATCACTGGAACGGGGGCGACCTACACTCTCACCGTATCCAGCTCTCTGACCCCATCCACCCTGTATATGCAAGCCTTTAACATTGTGGGTTCAGGTGCTTGGTATGTTTCCGACCCCACTCCGGTCAGATTGGGCAATACCATCCACTGCTTCAATTATTTCCCCTGGGGAACCTTCGGTGAGACCACAAGCCCCCTACATTTCAAGATGCCCGACGAGGATCAGGGAGAAATGTTCCTGATGTACCGGGATCACGTGGCCGCGGTTCCGCTTTCGGAGGGGGCTTCCGGAAGCAATCTCGTGATCAATCCTTCCCGGCGCCTCCTGTTCGATGATCTTGCCTCCAACTACGAGTTCTGCGATATCAACTTCGAGTTCGACACATCGGATGTCCTGGCAACCATCACCGCCCTGATACGGGATTCGGTATCCGGAGAGCTGTTCATCGCCGAACGCGATATCGACAAGACCTATCCCACGATCGTTTCAAACCTTGGGGTTAACGAGGGTGCCCTTCCCGCAGATTCCTGGTTCGAACGGTGGAATATTCCCTACAACGGCAGCGAATCCTACGTCTTGAACCTCAATTGGGGCGATCTGGCAAGGACCCTCGATGAAACGACGGGATACACCGGTATTGCCACCTACCCTTCGATGGCGGGTGGAGTGATGCCCGTCGCCTTTGACACCGGGTTCGAAACCGAAAACAAGGCTTCGTCGGTGTTCCTTGATTCGAACGGACAGCTTTACGAGTATAACCTTAGTGCGGCCGGAGCCATCACGATCACTGCCTCCTTCACGATGTCGACGGGCTTCTCATCGACCGGGTGCATGCTCTGGATGAATTCGATCCTCGACCGGCCGCAAGAGTATCTTCTCACCAACACTTCGGCCAATACCCTCTTCTACCAGACCACCACCACCCGAAACTGGATCACGGGAAGCGAAGCTCCCGGCGGGACGATTCGCGGGCGGTTGGCCAATCCCCGCGGTGTGGCGGTTTTCCTCAGCGAGTACAAGCCCTCCGGCGATGACTTCCGCTCATTCTGGATTCTGGTCCCGGACGACACGGGAATCCAGATTTTCCGGCATCTCTGATGATTCTTCCCGGGGGGATTTACCCCCCCCGGGGAACGGGAATGACGAAACGGGGGTGGAGAAATTCCACCCCCGTCTTTTTTTCTCAGGTCAGTGCAGGTTTTCCGATTCGGGTCCCATCGGAAATGAAGCTTCCGTCAGTATCTCCTGGATGATCTGGAGGGCACCGGGAGTGACCTTGCGTTTGGTGGCGGCTTCGAAATGGGTGACGAACATGTCGAGGTTCGTAAGGATCAAATAGGCTTCATCGCGGTTCAACTTCATTTTCCTACCTCCAGATGCGTGATTTTCTTTTCTAAAATATAGATCGACAAATTTCCCCACGAACATTAGGGCATTTTTTGGATCCGGGTTCCCTTCGAGGAAGGTTTGTGCCCTAGGTGGAAATGTGGTAGGATGATGCGTCATGAACGTTCCGGAACAGCGTTTTTTCATCGGGGCTGTCGAGCAGGCCATTCCCGGGGGAGCGGACCCGGTCTCCCCTGCCATCTCGGTCAGTCGGAACGGGAGCCTGGCAAAATGGCGGGACAAGATCCATTTCCTCGATATCCGCGTTAACGATCCCGGGTTGAAGAGCTACGGTGCCCCTTTCCGGGAACTCCTTGCCAAGGCACGGAGCGTTGGTGTCGAGGTCGTTCTGACACTTCCGGAAGCGGTTCCCACCGTTTACGAGATTCCAACCCCTCCTCCTTCGCCCCCAAAACCAGGGATCAGGGAGATCTCCTCCAGGGTTCGGAACATCCAACACCGCGCGGTTTTCTTCCGGCCCTGCTATCTCGGCGTCCCTCGCACGGTTCCCAATCCCGATTCTTTCCATTCCCTCACGATCGAGGAATCGCTCGAGATCGTTGAATTGGGTGCTGCCAACGGAGTCGCCCACATCGTCATCCCCGTTTCCGAACCGGGGGTTTTTCTCGATCCCGCAGCGGGAGAAGAGTTCAAGGCGAAGTTCCAAGCCATCGCGAAAGTGTGTTCGACCCGCGGGATAAAATGCCACCTCAGGAACGGAGGATTGACCCGAACCTTCTTCGAGAAGTTGAGCAAGGAAACCGGTTGCGGTCTGGCCTTCAATGTGGGGACCGCGCATATCGAGAGGAACAATATCCTCGATTGGTACTCGTCGCTGAGAGATAGGATATCGATCCTATTCCTCCATCAGGTTCTTCCCGGGCTGGACAAGCTCCAGGCACGAAAAGACGGAATAGAGAGGGCTTCCCGCGAGTTCTTTTCCCGCTGGTCGGAGTATTCCGCGGCACTCGCCCGAAACGATACCCATGACCTTCCCCTCTACCAGCAAAAGGTTTATGAAGCATACCGGAGTTACGGAGATTCCCTCAGGAATCCCTCGATCAATCTCGGAGTTTTTCAGAATGGTGATATCAACTTCGTGCCCCTTCTTCGGGCACTGAAGAGTGATCTCGAGGCCGGAAAGGAGAAGTTCCTGGTTATCGAAGCGGTTCCAAGCCTCAAGAATGCCGAGTTTCTCGCCAAGTTCCTCCTTTCCGACGGGCTTTCCACCCCTTTCTGAATAAGTCGTGGGCGGGGCCGGTGCGATTCCTGGAAAAATGAGGCTGAGGCTTTTTCTCCTTCTAGCGTTCCTCGGACTGTCTTGCCCCGGGCTTCATTCTGTAAATGCCGCCGAGTTGCCTCCGAAGCCCATCACAAGGCCGTATGACCTCAACTCGGTCCTGAACCGCGCGGAAGAGTTGTTCAAGGAGAACAACTTTCGCGAAGCCGTGATCTTCTATTTCGAGTCGCTGGAGCTCGTTCCCGATCCGGTTCTGAGAGCCAAGGTCCATTTCCGGATAGGGGAATGCCTGGAGGGGGTCAGAAGGTTCGATTTCGCCGCTTTCCATTACAAGCAGGCCCTCTCGGGAAACCTGCCCGAGGTTCTATCCAGCCGTGCCCTCATGAAGCTGAAACATCTTCCAAAACTCGCCCAGCACGAGGAGGCGGTGAGGCTCTACAACCGCGCGATGGGGGCTTATCGCCGGAAAGACATCCGGAACTGCATCGACGATTATCTTCAGAGCCTGAAACTCGAACCCTCGTTGATGGGCCAGGATACCTCAGGCCTTCTGGAGGATTCGATCCAGTATCTGACATTTCTTTCGGAAAGCAAGGAGAAGGAGCCCTCGCGGTTGCTGAAACTTGCCACCCTCCTGGAATTGAGGGGTGATACGGAAAAGGCGATCGAAACGCTCAAACAGATCCTCATCATCTACCCCGATTCCCCTCTCGCACGGGAGGTCGAGGAAAAGGTCGAGTTCTACACCCAGAAAAGGAATACCTACGTCGAGTTCAAGCCCCCGAAAAGTGCCCTGGAAGAGGTTCTTCCAAGTCAGAACGACGTGGTTCTCGAAACGGAACTCGAGTTCAGGGATCCGGGCGTCGCCTCGAAGGAGCTCAAGGACTGTGCGTATACCTTCCGGGCCTCCAACGAGCAGGGGAACGTCCCGGACAACCGGTTCGAGGTCTTCATGGCGGTTCTCGGGAAGGGCGAAAACCAGCGCGAGTTCCTTTTCCGCGCTGACGAGGGGATACCCGACAAAAAGATCGAACATGACGATGGAAGACTAGTCTACCTTGTCGAGTTCAAGGAGGTCGATGTCACGACCGCCTATATCCAGGACATCTACGGGGAAGGCAACCGGACTGCGCAACTCTTTCGTGGAATCAGGATCGGTTTGACCATCCGCAGGAAATGAAGCATTTCCCCGCGGGTTTCCTGGGGGCGGAGAATTCTGGGGCGGTGCACCGAATGGTGCCCTGAGTCCGGTTTCGGGGGGGGGCATGTTCTACCAGTTGTTCGGATACGGCTTCGGTCTGGTGATGGCGGTCCACTATTACTTTTTCCTGATTTTTCTTCCCGCTCTTCTCGAACGGTTTCTGGAAGAGGACTGACTCCTCGTTTTTCCGGGAAACTGTGAAGCCATCTCTTTTTTGCCGGGGGTTTGGGATGGCGGTGATTGACCTGCCTGCCTCCTTGGCGTATCATTACTTCCGGTTTTCATCGCCGAGGAACTTTTGCGGCCCATCGAGCCAAATTCCTATTCTGAGGAGAGAAACATGAATTCCCAGTATTCGGTGAAGGATCTGAAAAAAATGACTCGGGAGGAGCTGTACAAGATCGCAAAAGAGCTGAACATCAAGGGCCGTTCGACTCTGTCGAAAGAGCAGTTGATCGCAAATATCAATCAAGCCAGGGAGAATCTTTCCGAGAAGTCCAGGAAGGCGACCAAACCGCCAACGTCCACACTTTCCCCAATCCCCCGGGGGAAACCCCAGAAGCGGGAAAAGTCGTCTGCCCGGCAGGAGCCTCTTCCCACCCCCGAAACCGAGTCCCCCAACATCCCTTCCTCCTTCAAGCCCGTAAAGGCACCCGACACATCGAGGATAAGTGAGGGGAGATTGACCGGGGAACTCCCTCTTGGTTACGGGGACACGAAAATCGTGGTTCAGGTCAGGGACCCCTATTGGGCGCATTCCTATTGGGAAATCAGCGAACTGACCAAGAGCAACCTCCGCAAGCAGGTCGGCGAGGAAGGGTATGCCAAATCGGCCTTCGTCCTGAGGATCCACGACGTCACCAACATTGGTGAATTCTCGGGGACGAACTCCCACGGATTCCAGGATATCCATGTCTTCGAGGGCGCCAACAACTGGTACCTTCATCTTCCCAGGCCCAACAGGGCTTATATCGTTGATCTCGGGATCATCACCCCCCAGGGCAAATTCGTCCTGATCGCCCGGAGCAACCGCGTCTCCACCCCTCGCGACACCTATTCCGACACCGTCGACGACCAATGGATGGTGGTGGACGAAAAGTTCCAGGAGCTCTACAGGCTTTCCGGAGGTTTCAATGTCGGTGCCAGTTCCGGCGAGCTCAAGCAGGCCATGATACAAAGGCTAATGCAGGAGACCAGTTCGGGAGCGATCAGTTCGCTCAGCTCTCCCGTTCGGGCAGACCGGGGCCGGGAGCAGGGCAAGGATTTCTGGCTTGTGGTGAACACCGAGCTGATCGTTTACGGTGCCACCGAACCCGACGCTACCCTCACGGTCCAGGGCAAGCCCGTGCGGTTACGGCCCGACGGGACATTCAGCCTCAGGTATGCTCTTCCCGACGGCGACCAGCACATCCCGGTCCATGCCGTCAACAGTGATGGAGACATGGAGCGGACCATCACCCCCATCGTCAAGAAGTTCACGCGTTGAGAAGTCCGCGGCCATGAAACTATCGAGGTCCCTCCGATGAAGAAAGGTTACGTCTGTCTCGTCCTTCATGCACATCTCCCGTTCGTCAGGCATCCCGAGCACACGGACATGATGGAGGAAAGGTGGCTGTTCGAAGCGATCACCGAAACCTACATTCCCCTGATCGAAGTCTACGAGGCCATGATTCGGGACGGAGTCGATTTCCGGATCACGATGTCCCTGACCCCGCCCCTGGTCGGAATGCTTGCCGATCCGCTTCTTCAGGAGAGATATGAATCCCATCTCAACAACCTGATCGAGCTGGCGGGAAAGGAAGTCAACCGGACGCGTTGGATGCCCGAGTTCCACGAAACCGCGTTGATGTACCAGGAGAAACTGACGCGGGCAAAGGATGTTTTCACGAACAGGTACGGACGAAACATCGTCCAGGCTTTCCGGAAATTCCAGGATCTCGGAAACCTCGAAATCATCACGTGTTGCGCGACCCACGGGTACCTCCCCCTGATGGAACTCTACCGTCCAGCCGTCCGGGCACAGATCGAGATGGCGGTCATCGATTACGAGAAGCATTTCGGCCGGAGGCCGCGGGGTATCTGGCTCGCGGAATGCGCCTTCAATCCGGGTGATGACAAGGTTCTCGCTGACCACGGAATCCGTTTCTTCTTCACCGACGCCCACGGGATACTGCATGCCCATCCCCGGCCCCGGTACGGGGTTTTCGCCCCCCTGTTCTGCCCCTCGGGAGTGGCCGCCTTCGGGCGTGACCTCGAAAGCAGCAAGCAGGTCTGGTCGGCAGAGGAAGGGTATCCCGGCGATTTCGACTACCGCGAATTCTACCGGGATGTAGGATTCGACCTCGACCTGGAGTACATCCGGCCCCACATCCACGAATCCGGGATCCGCCTGAACACCGGGATCAAGTATTACCGGATAACCACCCGCCAGGGAAACAACAAGGAACCGTACAACCACAGGGTTGCCATGGAAAAAGCCGCCTCCCACGCCGGTCATTTCATGTGGTGTCGCGAACAGCAGGCCAACCATCTTGCGGGGCTCATGGGAGACCGCCCTCCGATGGTCGTTTCCCCGTACGATGCCGAACTGTTCGGCCATTGGTGGTATGAGGGGCCTGACTTCATCCATTTCCTCCTTCGCAAGATCGCGTGCGACAGCCGCTCCCTTCAGTTGTTGACCCCATCGGAGTATCTGGCGAAGCATCCCAAGAACCAGGTCGCGATGCCTTCGATGTCATCCTGGGGATACAAGGGCTATCACGAAGTCTGGCTCGAGGGAAGCAACGATTGGGCCTACAGGCATCTCCACAAATGCGCCGAGCGAATGATCGAGCTCGCCGAAAGATTCCCCGAAGCCGATGGGCTCCGATTGAGGGCATTGAACCAGGCCGCCCGTGAACTCCTTCTCGCCCAGTCCTCCGATTGGGCTTTCATCATGAAAACCGGAACGACCGTTCCATACGCGGTGAAGCGGACCAAGGACCATTGCATCCGCTTCGACCGGCTCTACAACGACATCGTCTCCGGTCATCTGGACGAAACCTGGTTGAAGGAAGTCGAATGGCGTGACAACATTTTCCCGGAAATCGATTTCCGGATCTACCGCAACCGACGGTAAACCCCGACGATGGATTCCCAGAAAATCGACCGATTGTACAAGTTCGTAGACAGCATTTTGCAGAAGGGCAGGGAGCTTCGTCATCTTCTCCTGAAGATGTTCGATCAACATCCCGGACTCGTTTTTGCCTTAATCACGGCTCTTCTCTTCGCCTTTCCCTTTTTCGCCGGGGCCTTCGAAGGGCTTGACGACTACTTTCAGGCGATGGTCTTCCAGATGGGCCCCTCCCGGGAAAAGACCCGTGAGAACATCGTCATCGTGAAAAAGGATTCCCGTACCTCCTCGATGCTGCGACGTCCCATCGGCCGGACGGAATACGCCTCCCTGATGCGTTTCCTGGGCTCCCCCCACACGCGGAAGTTCCCGTTCGAGTCTTCCGAGATCCGCCAGAGATGCCTGGAATTGAAGTTCGGAACCATGCCCGCAAAAAAGGGGAAGATCCTTTCCCATTCCCTTGCGCAGTTCGACCGGGTGGTTTCGAAATGGGAGATGAAAGCCGGGAAGCCGGGGCCCTCGTCGATGGGGGGATTCCTTGGATTCGTTTTCGGAATCGGAACTCTGGCGGGTTTCGGGGTCGGAGGATTCATGTTCTTCCGGAAAAGGAACCGGCCCGGGGTCATTTCCGTTGCCGTGGGCGTCGTCTTTTTGACCGTATGGGTTGCGGGGCCGTCCTTCTATCCCTCGGGGGAACAGCCTTCGGTGGGTGAAACCCCCGGGGCCGTGCAACAGCCTTCCCCTGATCGGCTTGCTTTCTTCTCCTTCAATGAGAACATCATCGATTATTTCCACGACTCGGTAATCGGAAAGATGATTTCTCCGGACGATGACCCGGAACGTGCGCTATTGGCCTCAATTAGCGAGGTCCTAGGGCCCGATGGGAAGTCGGCCGGACAACCTTCCCCCCAACTTCAGGCTTCCTGGGACGTCTTTTTCTTGAACCTGCTGCGGTGCTGGGGGGTCGTCCAGGTGAGGGTCTTTCCCAAGGACAACGTTCCCCTTCAGTTGAGCTTCGACATTTTCGTTCCGCCCCCGCCGGAGTCCTTTTCCTTTCCTTCCGCCAAGGTTGTTTCCTTCGATATCGTTCTCGAGGGGGAGAAAATCGCCAGCGATGACGAGAGACTGGAAGCTGCCCTCAAGGATGTACAGGCTCCGGTCGTCCTGGCTTGCCAGCAGGTGATCGAGGAAGGGGGACCGCGGGAGGTCAGGGGGGCGGACGTCGAAAGCTCCCCTTCAGGTGTGCAATCGACCACTCAGAGCAGGAAGACGGAGGGAAACCTGGTGACCGTGCTTCCCCTTGAACGGTTTCTCACTCCCGCCACCTGGAAAGGGTTCATCAACGTCGGCGCGGGACAGAAATCCCACGTTACACGTATTCCCATGTTCGTGGAGATTTCGGGGAAAGGGGGGGAAGATTTCCACCTCGAGCCGTCGTTTTCGCTCATCACCGCATGCAAAGTCCTCGATCTGGAGAACCCAAGACCCCCGGGGGCAACATATTGCGATGCCCTCGGAAGGGAACTAACCCGGATCGGGAACTCCCTAGGACAACGAAGACGGATCGAAGCCCTGCAGCGTGAACTCGCGAGGGTCGACAGGTTGATCCAGGATTATCACGAGTCGCAGAGCATGAGCGAGGATATGAGGATCAAAACCTCCTCTTTCGAGGAATACAAGCTGATGAAAGCCTCCGTCGAGGAAAGGATCGCATCCGCGACCAGGGCCATGGAGGGTGATTCCGGAAAAGGGGAGTTCATGGGAGGGATCCAGATCAACGATATCTACATCCCGACCGACAACAACGGATTCATGATGATCTGGTTCTTCGGTTCGACCCAGACCCTGGCGGGTTCCTTCCGACCTGTGCTCCCGTCGGTTTCGCTCTACAACTGTTTCGGTGAGGACCTGCTGACCGATCCCACCATCTGGAGATCCTCGGCCCTGAAGGAAGTCGATCCCGCGAAGGCATACCAACCCTCGGCATATTTCAGCCAGAATATCGGGAACAAGATCTGCCTGGTGGGAACCTACGAACTGAGCGACTTCGATTTCTACTCCACACCCCTGACGCTGCAAACCCCGATGTGTTCCTTCAAGGGAACGACCCAGATGGGGGTGGAGCTTCACGCGAACGCCCTTCTCACGATCCTCGAGCGGCGGTTCCTGAAACCCGCCCAGGTCGCCCACACCCTGCTGCTTCTGGTGCTGGGGACGTTGATTCTGGGATGGTTCCTCGACCGGGTTCCGCCCCTTCTGGGCGGGTTGATAACGGTTGGCGCCCATGTCCTGGTTTTCTGGTTCAGCTACTACAGCTATCATTACCGGCTCCAGGGACTCCTGTTTTCCCCGACCCTTTTCAGCTTCCCCATGACCTTCCTGGGGACCACCCTGACCAACTATTTGAGGCAGCGGGCGAGGGCGAATACCACCAAGGCGATGTTCTCGCGGTTCGTGGCGGGCGATGTCGTCCAGTACATGATCGAACATCCCGACATGATCCGGCCTGGCGGCCAGAAGATCGAAATGACCATCTTCTTTTCGGATGTCGCGGGCTTCACCACGATATCGGAAATGCTCTCGCCGGAAGACCTGGTCGTCCTGATGAACGAGTATCTCGGGGCGATGACGGAACTCCTGTTCAAGCACGGCGGGACCCTCGACAAATACATCGGCGATGCGGTCATGGCTTTCTGGAACTGTCCCCGCGAGCAGGAAGACCACGCGGTAAGGGCCTGCATGTATGCCCTCGAAATGCAGGTCGTGATCAAGGAACTCCAGAAGGGGTGGGCCGCCCGCGGTCTCCCGAAAGCCTACGCACGCGCCGGCCTGAACACCGCGAAGGTCGTCGTCGGGTTCATGGGTGCTTCGGAGAGAATGAACTACACGTGTCTTGGGGACGGGGTCAACCTGGCCTCGCGTCTGGAAGGCGCGAACAAGGAATACGGGACCCTGATGATGGCCAGCGACGCCACGTTCCAGAAAGCCAAGCACCGAATCACAGGCCGGTTCCTCGATTTCCTCGCGGTCAAAGGGAAGACGGAACCGGTGAAGGTTCACGAGCTCGTCGCGATTCGCGGGGAAGAGCCGCCGGGCTTCTTCAACAAGCTCGAACTCTACGACAAGGCGATCGAGTTCCACAACCAGCGGCGCTGGGACGATGCGATCGAAACGTTCGAGACCCTGCTCGCGAACTTCCCCGAAGACGGTCCGTCCAAGACCTATATCAAGAGATGCCACGAGTACAAGGAAAATCCGCCGCCCGACAAATGGGACCTCAGCTATCACCTGACGCACAAATAGGCGGAAAACCGGCCCCCGCGGGTTGGTTTCCGGGCCGATCCGATTTTTCGAAGGATGTTTGAACGATAACAATGCACGGGACACCACCATTCACACCACAACCTTTTCTTGATACTTCCGTGTTGATAGAGCACACCGGGGACCTCGAGAAGTTCCTCTCCGGGATCAGCGGAACCGACGTCATAGCCGTTGACACGGAATCGGCGGGGTTCTTCAAATACCGGGCAACGGTAAACCTGATCCAGGTCGCCACCCGTACCTGCGCTGCGCTTGTAGATCCCCAGGCAGTCCAAGACTTCACTCCTCTGCGCGAATTCGCCCGGACATCCGAAACGGAATGGATCTTCCACGGTGCGGATTACGATGCCGCGGTCCTGGCCCGGGAGCTTGGAGTGGGGATTTCACGGATCTTCGATACCCGTATCGCTTCGGTTTTCCTGGGCATCCAGGAACTTGGCCTGAGCGCCCTCACGGAACGGTTCCTGGGCTTCCCCCTCGACAAAAAGCTCCAGCGATGTGATTGGTCGAGGCGACCGCTGACGGAGGGGATGCGAAAGTACGCGCTCCTCGATGCAATCTGCCTGATCCCGGTCCGGGATGGCCTCAAGGAAGAGTTGCAGCGGCAGAACCGCCTCGAGTGGGTGATGGAGGAGTGCGCGGCCCTTTCGGAGGAGTGCCGGAAGCCTCAGGAGCGGCGCGAGAATCCTCTCGCATTCCTGATCAAGGGAAGTGCCACGCTTTCCCCGCGGGCACTCGCCGTGCTGAAGGAAGTCTGGACACTCCGGGACAGGATTTCCCGGAAGATCGACCGGGCCCCCTTCATGGTTCTCGGAAATCCCGCCCTTCTCGAAATTGCCCAGAAAGCCCCCCGGACTATCGCAGGATTGAACACCATAAGGGGGCTACCTCATGATTTCCTTGCCCGGTACGGCAAGGAGTTGCAGGAAGCCATCCGAAACGGTTGCGCGGGTGATCCGATCCAGGTTCCCCGGCAACCCCGGCGGTCGGAGTATGCCATACGCCTTTCGGGTTACGAGGTCGAGCTCGTAAAGTTGTTGCGCGAAGCCCGGGACAACATTGCCATGCAGACAGGGCTTCCCGCCTCTACCATCGCTTCCCCTCATGTCCTTGCCGAGATGGCCCACTCCCGACCGGAATCCACCGTCGAGCTTGTGGAGAGGGGTTTTCTCAGGAAATGGCAGGCGGAGTTGTTCGGGAAAACCATCCTGCCTCTGCTTACCCGGGAACCTCCCCCCAACTCGTACCCTCGGAAAAGGCGCCGCAGGAGACACCACCGGACGGAGCCGGTGATATGACCCCTGTTTCGAGGGTGGTTCCGGGGCCGGGGTCATGGGAATCGGGAGGTCAACCGGTTTGATCCACTTTCTGATGAGCAATGCCATCGGTGCCGTCGCGGTCCTTGCTCTTCCCTGGATCGTGAAGGGGATCCACGTCAAGGACATGCGCTCCTCGGCAAAGCTGGTGATCGCAATGTTCCTGATCAGGGGAGTCCTGGATCTTGTCCTCGGTTTCCTGCTCGGGATCACCTTCTTTCTCACCCTCGGGCTCGCCTACATCGTCTTCAACGCCATCGTCCTCGATTTCGGGGCCGATCTGGTTGAAGGGGTTTCCGTGGACAGCTTCAAGGATGCCCTTGTTGGAAGCGTGGTTTTGAGCATCCTCTGGACCATCCTCAACTTCGTTCTCATCGGGGGGTGAACTTGGGGTTTGCCTCGAATCCAGGCCTCGCAGATTCCTCAAGGGGAATCGGGGGTGCCGGATTCCGGGTCTTTCTAGGGATGGCAGCTGTTTTCCTGACAGGTGCCGGTCTTGCCCTGCGCGCCGAATTCCTTGAAAACGGCCATGTCTGGGGATTCCCGCTCGACGATTCGTGGATCCACATGGCACTGGGAAGGAACCTTGCGGAGGGGTCCGGGTTCGGGATCAACCCGGGGGTTCCGGTAAACGTTTCGACGAGCCTTCCCTGGACACTTTGGATTGCCCTTCTTCACGTTCTTTTCAAGCCCCTTGGGCTGAAAGCCCTGGTTCTGGCGGTCAAAGGATGCGGAATCCTGCTGACCCTCTGGGCCGTCTGGGCATCCATAAGAATCTTCCGGCGCTTTGTTCCCGAGGCGGTCCCCGTTTTTTTGGGGGCCTTGGTCGCCTGGTCCGCCTTTCCGGTGGTCTGGGGAGCCCTGTCCGGAATGGAGGTCCCCCTGACCATCGGAGTCTGCCTCTGGGCTACCGTCTTCTCGATCGAAAGCTTCTTGGGCGAAAGGAGCGGTGCGCTGTTGCCACCCCTTTTCTGGGGGGGGGCGGTCCTCTGCCGCCCCGAGAACGGATTGTTCCTTCTCGTCGCAGCGGTTTCTTCCGGATGGCAAAGTGGGCGCGCTGGGTTTTCCCCCAAAAGGGCTTTCATGTTTTTGGGGGTTGCGGGGTTGGTCATCGTCTCGGGAATGGTTGTCGAAGTGGGGTTGGCTGGTCACCCGCTCCCGGGAACATTCACCGCGAAGATGACAGAAAGGGCGATTCCTCGCGTCATCACCGAAGCGGGGTTGGCTACTTTACCTGGAGCCATGGTTTCGTCGGCGGCGAAAGATGTCTCCGAGACCGCCTGGTTCGTTTTTGGGGAGAATCCCCTGAGCCCGCTGATCCTGTTGGGTCCCCTGTTGGTCGTTATCTTCTGGCCCGGATCCCTTCCCATCGGTCTGGGGAAAACCCTCGGTTGGGGTGGTGCTGGAGTCTTCCTCTATTCAGTGGCCGTGGGTTGGGTGGCCGGCCCTGAATCCCTGATCCTTTTTCACGGGCGCTATCTTGCGGCTCCTGTGCTTCTTTCCTCGATTTTCGGGGTCGGGGCTTTCTTGGCGGGGTGGGCTTCCAATGGGCGTCCTAATTGGGTTTTGATTCCCGTCTTCATTTCCGCCCTTTTCGTTTTCGACCGACAAGCAAGCCTGATCGACGACTTCGGAAAAGAGGTCAAGAACATCAATGACCTTCAGGTAAGCCTGGGAAGATGGATGGGGGAGTCCCTTTCCCCCTCGCTTGTCGTCGCCACCCACGATATCGGCGCCTTTTCGTATTTTGGCCGACAAAAGATCATCGATGTCGAGGGGTTGGCGACTCCTGAAGCGGTACCCTGGCGAAGAGGCGGGAAGGTGGACAAATTCCTCGAGTTGGTCAAACCCGATCTGCTCGTGATTTTCCCGTATTGGTACCCCGAGATCGTGGCGCGCCCCGAAGCCTTCAAGCCGGTCATGCAACGCTCCGTACAGCGGAACCTTACCGGGGGGGGAGATTCGCTGGTGCTGTTCCTGATGCCGTGGCGCTCAAATCTACCCGCGGTCTGGCCCCCCTTCCAGGTTTCGGGATTCCCAGAAAAAATTCCCACCCGCCTTCCTCCCTGAGAGGATTTTTGCGCATATTCCATGGAACTTCCCAAAGGCAGGTTCGATGGCTTTCCCCGCATTTGGAGCCCCTCCGGCCACGGGTGAATTGAATCCACCAGGGGGTTGTGGGAAAATCCTCCATGGGTTATAATTAAGGAAATTCTCTCCCTCATAATAAGGAAATAAATTCACAAGGAGGAATGATTGTGAAGCGTTTTATTCTCCCCTTCGTCCTGGCGGTTCTGGTTTGTACGACCGGGGCCGTTTTCGCAGCTTCGGGAATTTCGGTGAAGGCCTCGAAGGGCTTCAACACCGAGCTCGAAGTGAACGCCCCGGAGCTGAAGACTGACCAGATCGACGTCTTGGGAAAACCCGCCCTCAGCCTTTCCCTTCCAAACGGCCAGGTGAGCTTCGAGAAGGGCGCCCCCGCCCTCCCGTATTTCACCGCCCTCGTCATGATCGACCCCAAGAAGAACGTTTCCTTCAAAGTCTCCCGCAGCGAAGCGGAAGTCATCCCCCTCGACATGCCGGTTGCCCCCAGCAAGGGCAATTTCACTCGTGATGTCGATCCCAGCAGCGTTCCCTACACCTACGGGGAAACCTACACCAAGGATGCCTGGTATCCCTCGGACGACAAGCTCGTCGCGATGGATTCCCCCTTCATCTTCCGCGATATCCGCGGCGTCCGCCTCCTGGTCAACCCGGTCCAGTACAATCCCGTCCAGAACAAGATCCGGATCCACCGGAACTTCACCGTCACCGTCGAATACGTTGACGGCAAGGGTGTCAACACCATTTCCAAACCCCAGGGAATCAGCAAAGTGTACGAACCCATCTATCGGAAAGCGTTCGTGAACTTCGCCGGAGCCGCCAAGCGGCTTCCCCGCCTCGAAGAGAACGGCCGTCTCCTGATCATCTGCCATGACAGCCTTCTCGAAGCCATCGGTCCCTTCGTCGCCTGGAAGCAGAAATGCGGAATCGCCGTCGTCGTCGCCAAATCGAGCGAAGCCGGCGCAACCAACAAGGACATCCTCGCTTTCATCCAGAAGGAATACGACAAGGGCGGACTTACCCACATCATGATCGTGGGCGATGCCGAGCAGGTTCCCACCCTCAAGGGCGTGAAGGAAAACGCCGATTCCGATCCTTGCTACACCAAGCTCGCCGGAAACGACCACGTTCCCGACTGCATCATCAGCCGGCTTTCCGCCACCACCCCCACCGAAGTGGCCTACCAGGTCGCCAAGTTCGTGAACTACGAGCAATTCCCCTCGACCGGCGACGATGCCAAGTGGTATCACCGCGCCGTCGGAATCGCCAGCAACCAGGGCAATCCCACCGACTTCGCCCGCTGCGAGGAACTCCGCGTGGCTCTCGAAGCCTGGAAATTCGTCAACACCGACAAGATCTATGATCCCACCGCCAACAAGGCCATGGTTGCCGCCGCCGTCAACGAAGGCCGCAGCCTTATCAACTACATCGGCCATGGTTCCACCACCAGCTGGGGAACCACCTACTTCAGCAACACCGACTGCGCAGCCCTCACCAACGGCTGGAAGATGCCCATCATCTGGAGCGTCGCCTGCGTGAACGGCGCGTTCGTCGGCAAGACCTGCTTCTGCGAAGCCTGGATGCGCTCCGGCGACATCGAGAAACCCCGCGGTGCGGTCGCCATCTTCGGCGCCTCCACCAACCAGGAATGGGTTCCCCCCTGCATCGTCCAGGCCGAGATCTCCAAGGAATACATCGTTAAAGAAACCTACAAAACCGTCGGCGGACTCGCGATGAACGGGATCATCAAAGGTCTCGAAGTATACGGAACCGAGCCCAAGGGCAGCGGCGTCATGATGCTCGAGCAGTGGCACCTGTTCGGCGACGGCACCCTCCTCGCCCGCTTCAAGGCTCCCACCACCGTCACCGTCAAGGCCGAAGCCAAGAAAGCCGACGATGAGAGCGTCTCCTTCAAGGTCGTCGTCCTCGACGCCGAGGGGAAAGCCGTTCCCAGCGCCCGCGTCTGCATCTACACTGAGAAGGTCGAAACCTCGGCCACCGCTTTCACCAATGACCAGGGTGAAGCTGCCGCCACCTTCGCCGCCAAGGGCAACACCTACGTGACCGTCACCGGCGCCGACCTGGTTCCGGTCGTCGACCAGAAAATCGAGTTCTGATCTGGTTTTCAATCACCGGGGGGCTGGTTTCCAGCCCCCCGGTTTGTTGTTTCCGCCATTTTTAACGGGAACCTGCTTTCGTGGTCCATCATCAAGTTCTTTTCGGGTTCATGGCCCGGAAAGATGTCTCCCTCAAAACACACTCCCCCAAAGAAAAAAACTACCGGCAAGTCAGGCTCGGACCGAGATCGGACCCCCCCCAAGTCCGCCTGGATAATCGAATGGATTTCCCCTTGGACAGAGCTCAAGGGTTGACAATTCCGTTTGGAAATGGGACCGTTAAGCAACCCCCAAATGAGGAGCGCCCCATGACGCGATTTTCTTATTCCCTTTTTTCAGTTCTTTTCATCCTTGCCCTTGTCTGCTTTCTGGCTGCAGGTTGCCGCCTTTTCAACGGCAACCCCGGGGGGCCAGAACTGGCTCCGGATGGGGCCGCAGATCCGGGGAGTGCTTCTCGTCCTCCTTCACCGGGAATTTCCGGGAAGGTCACCTTTCTGATCCGGCTTCCCGATCAACCGTTTTCCTCGCTCATGGATGCAGTTCACCGGCCTCTGGCAGGAATCCGGGCCGCAGAGGCGGCTTCCCCGACCCTGACGGCCAATCTGGTGCTGATCCATTTGGGGCAACCCGACCAGCCGACCACGACGTTGTCCAAGACAGTGCCCGTGGACGCATCCGGCACGGCGGAGGTGACCTTTACGGGCGTTCCGGCCCTTCCCTGCATCGGCGATCTGCGTTTGTCGGGAGGCAAGGTCGGCTCTTTCAGCGATTTTCACGGCCTGGCGGAACTTCGGGCAACGGAGCCCACGACCCTTGTAATAGTCCCAAAAGACACGGCGATGGATGAGGATGTCGCAGTCAGGCTGGTTTTGCGGGTTCTTGCCGAAAAAGCGGTTTTCGCACGCCTTCCCCAGGATTTCACGGCTTGGATCAGACTTCTCCTTACCAGGTTCGATCTGAAGAACCCCGGAATCCTTGATTTGGCTTTTTCCGCCCTCCAAGATTCCTTCGATACTGGTTTTCCCCTTCCCACAGCCACAGGAAGCATTGCCGTCGTCGTCCCCCAGGGAACCGGCCTTGCCACAGCCAGTCTGAAGGTGCTGAACGCGTTCGGGGAAAGCTTGGTAAGCGAAACGGGGTCCGCCACTGTCCGCCGGTCCGCCGATCCGGCGTCCACTCCCTTTTCCGTGGATGTCTGCGCCAACAGCTCGGAGAACGCGGTCCTTCTCCGGATCCATCATCCCGAGTCCGGCGGCGGGCACCAGGCGATTTCGCTCGAGAGCACGGCGGAAGCATTCATCCTCATCGATCCGCTTCTCCCAACCCTTACCAGTGCCCAGATCGCCCAGGTTCGTACACTTCTGCCCCAGCACGCAAAGTATCCACAGCTCTTGACCGCCCTTGGGGACGCGATACGCGAGGATCCCGCCGACCCCCTCAACCCCGAGAAACATGAGGTTCCCCATGACCTGGCCGCCGAGATTTCCGCCGAGATCATCAACCAGGTGAGACCCCTGGGCTCAATTCGCAATTCCAGCACCCCCGCATGTCCGATCACTTTGAACTCCAAGTCCCGCGACATAATCGTGATCGAAAACAGTGCCAACTGCTTCTATAATGCGAAGATGGAAAACCTGTCGCTCAGAACCACCAACAATGTCCTTGTGCGACGGGCGGGTTATGGTGAGGATACCTGCGGATTCATCCTCTCTCCTTTGACCACTGTGTGGGGGTGGATCGCGGGGTCTGCCCTCGGTGACAAGGAGTTCGAAAATCGATCGGGATACCAACGGTTCACTTTCACAAAAGATGTGGGTATCTCGGTGGCGGACGGGCTTTTGGGAGTCGCAGTGGCTGCGTTGGGCATCGCCAAACCTCGTTTCAACAATGACACGGTGGAACTGGTGGAAGCCTGCCAAAATATCTTCTCCAACTATGTTGCCGGAAGTTCGGTCGAGCCACGCAAGCTTTTCGGAAGGCTATTCGCCCTGGGAGTGGAGGGTGCCGCTTCCAGTTATAACCTGATCAGAGCCCTCAACCATGCCATTTACCGGAACTTCGAAAAGTCCTATCTCAAGGCCACCATTATGATCTGGTTGCGAAAGCTTGCCACACCCGTGGCGGTGGCCGAGCTGGCTTATCGCACCGTGGACCTCGTCAAGATTGCCGAGGCCCTCATGTACAGCCCGAACAAGATCGTCTTCCCGGATTCCGCCCGATGGAAGGACGTTTTTCCGGTGGGCAGGTTCGAGAATGTGGTACTGCCCCCTGCCGTCCTTGAGCCCGGAGAATCCTTCATCCCCGTCGAAACTTCGGGAACGGTTTTCTTTTCCCCCGTTATCGCGAGGATGACCATGCCCGACAGCAGCCTGCAAGAAGTCGTCATCGCCCCAGCGACCTCGGTCACCACGATTCTCTACCAGTTCCCCTATTCTGATGAGGTCTACTTCTATGTCGAACCTTACCGATTCACCGCCCCGGATGCCAGAGAGGTGTCCTTGACCAACTGTGATTGCCGCTTGACAATCTTGAGGGACAAGACCATCGCTGCCAGTGCCCCCTATCAGATCGCCGTCGTTCCGCGACCGATCAACGCGACGGCCGCCGGGGCTCTGGGAGGGGTTCAGGTCAGTTGGGATCCCATCCCAGGGGCGACGGGCTACAACGTCTATTGGAACGAATCCCCAGGGGTGATCGCAACCGGACCGAACCGCAAGACCGTTTCCGCCGCGACTTCATCGGCGATCATTCCCGGGATGTCAACGACGGAGGACACCTACTTCGTCGTTACCACCCTCGGCCCGGATCTCACCACCCCCCAGGGGACCATCCAGGCTGAATCGAAACCCTCTCAAGAGGTTTTCGGCATGCCCGGCAGCGGTCCGGAAAACCTGGTGGCCGTTCCCGGCAAGGAACAGGTGACCTTGTCCTGGAGCCCCCTCACCGGAGCTACCGGCTACCATGTCTGGTGGGGTACTGAAGCGAATATGGGCATGCTGAATCCGAATGTCGTCAGCGTGACCGGCACATCCCACACCGTAACGAATCTCACGAACTACACCACGTATTATTTCATCGTGAGCGGGTTCCAGGGAAATCTCGAATCCAGGGCATCCGCGGAGGTTTCCGGCCGGCCGGGGAAGTTCACCAAGGACCCCAAGACTGGGGTGATCACCGATCAAGACACGACCTGGCAATGGTATGAAGGATACTTCGGCACCATGGGTATGACCTGGGATCAGAGCGTCACCTGGGCTGGGAACCTGAACGTCGATGGAGGGGGATGGAGAATGGCGACGATGGCGGAGCTGGGAACCCTGGGAACACCTCTGGAAAGCGGTGTTTTCAATACCTATGCCTACCGTGTCCTCTCGTCGGAACTCGTCCCTTTTGACGCTTCGCAGGTCCAGGTGTATCGACTCGACAACGGAACGACCTCCTCCTGGGATCGGAACAGCACCCAAGGATCATACAGCCCCATCGTCATCCGCAAGAAATGATTCCGACCTCATTGGCGGCCACTCACCGCCACGGTCAAGGGAGAAGCCAAGAAAGGCGACGAAGAGGGCGTCTTCTTTGAGGTCGTGGTTCTCGGTGAAAAGGGGAATCGGATGACGAAAGTTGGGCAGTGAAACTGATAGGGTTTCGGCATCTGAAAATTCTGAATTTCCCGCAGGGTCTTGGAAAATCGCTTCTGGAAAGGGTTTCGAGAGATTGCCGGGTTTGGCACGGGTATTGCGCTATCCCCCGCAAAACAAAAAATGAAAGCGGAGGGAAAAAAATGAAAAGTGGAATTCTGGCTTCGGTGGTGGTGGCTGGTGCCCTGTTGGTTTCTCCGGTTTTTGCAGGATCATCCAACCAGGGAACATGCCCGGTTTCGAAAGCGAAAAAAGCCGTCGTGAAGGTCGTCGATGGTGCACAGAACGGAGCCATGGATGCCGCCCTCAAAGCCAAGAAAAAGGTCACCGGAAAACAGAATACCACTTTCGTTTCGGGCCACTACACCCAGACCGGGACCCACGTTAAAGGCCATTTCCGCAAGCTGCCCAACCCCGTCAGCGGTCCCGGAATGATCGGAAACGCGAAGAAAGCCGTCGTCACCGCCGGTGACAAGATCCAGAACAAGGTCATGGACGGTGGGGTTGCGGTCAAGAAGGCCGTCACCGGGAAGAAAGGCAAGACCTTCGTGAGCGGTCACTACACCAGTGATGGAACCCACGTGAAAGGTCACTTCAGGAAGGTCGCCGGAAAGTAATCCAGAGTTAATGAAAAGAGCGCGGACCCAGAAGGGTTCGCGCTCTTTTCGGTTATCGCCTGCCCCGGGGAAAGGGGCGCTTTCCCCGGTTCTCGAGGAAGATCAGGGAAACAGGCCAACCCGCCGTGTCGTTCCGGCGGGACAGGTAAAGGACGTCGAGAAGTGGTCGGTGAAAGTCCCCCGGGCCGCAGTATAGCGCACCGCGATATCCACGTCGACAACTTGGCCGGCATTGGCCGATGAAGCCCATTCCAGTACATAGATCTGGCTGATGACGTTGGCGATCTGGGCACACAGGGAAGCCAGTTGTGCGGAAGTGGGGGCGTGGAAATACCCGGTTCCGTTTTTCCCCGCGTGGGAGTCATCCGCTATCTTTCGGAGGTCGGTTTCCCTGACCCCGCTCCCCAGCCCGATAGTGTACACGGGAATGTTTGCCGCGACAACCCTGGGCAAAACCTGGGCTTGGGTCTGCCCCGCGTTACTCACCCCATCCGTCATCAGTATCACGCACTTGATTCCATTCCTTTGACCCGTGGTCAGAGTGGTGATGGCCCGATCAAGAGCGTCGTACATCGCGGTCGATCCTCCCGTACTCATTCCGTCGATGGCAGATTTCAGCGCTTGCTTATTGGCTGTGAAACCTTGAAGAGTAGATACGGATGAATCAAAAGCGATCAATTCAACCTCATCTCCAGGTTGAATGTTATCTACAAAGGCCTTGCTGGCAGTCTTCAGATCTGCCAGGGGAGTCCCGGCCATGCTTCCACTCCGATCCAGGACCAGGACGAAGCTCACATCGGCTCCACCTTCGCTTCTCGGGGTTAGTGAGGTCAGTGGGACCTCCCTTGAGGATCCCTGGACCGTTTC